>NZ_JBBHZL010000010.1:0-274401 GCF_049843575.1 Cupriavidus sp. Met-2 | reverse complement strand
GGCCGGCGCGGTTTTGTTACGCGCATGTCTTTACCCGTCGTATTCAGGGTACCGGAGGATTCCTCCGGCAAAACGCATCTGATATGTTTCTCCCCATGCGTTAGCAATCTGCTGACGCGAAGTAGTCCGCAACAGTAAAGCCGCGATCGACAGTGCCCATGTTTCACAAATTGGGCTCCTGAAGCGCCGGCAAGCAATACGGGTACAGGGGGTTACATGGCCAAGAAGTTTGGGCCAGCGCTCACGATGATCGTGGGTGCATTGATGCTGACAGGCTGCGCATCAACATCAAGACAGACAATCGATCCATCGAAACTGGCTGCCGTCTCTGACGGCAATTGCAAGGCGTTCGCCGCAAAAAGCCGTCCGATGGATGCAAATTCAGGCGTAGTTCCGGATTCGCTCGAATTGGCAAATCTTGCCAGCGAGAGTGCTGCAGATGCCGAAGGCGGGGCTGACGTCGATTCCGAGCCTACGCCGCCGCCGGCGCTCTCCCAACTTCCACCGTTCTCGGCCTCCAATATGGCCAGCCCGATGCCCGTCGGGTGGCGTCCCTGGAAGATCAACCGCAACAAGACACCAACACGCTATGCGCTGACGGAAGTCGATCACCGTCTGGTGCTTCATGCAGAGGCTGACAGTTCCGCATCGGGGCTCTACGTGCCGCTGGTCGAGCGTGAGGCCGGCGCCTTGCGCTGGATGTGGAAAACGCGCGACGTCATCCGCACCGCCGATAATGGCGTCAGCCATCGGGAAGATTCGCCGCTGCGCATCTTCGTCGCCTTCGATGGCGATCGCTCCACGCTGCCGCTTCGTGATCAGTTGATGTACGAAATGGCTCGTATCACCACCGGTCGGGAAATGCCGTACGCCACGCTGATGTATATCTGGGGCGGGCGGCTGCCGCCAGGTGCGGTCGTGAATAATCCCCACACCGATCGCGTACGCATGATCATCGTCGACTCAGGTACGCGCCATACCGGCGAGTGGCGCTGCCATGAACGGGATCTGCGCGCAGATTATCGCAAGGCCTTCGGCGCCGATCCGGGGAAGGTGATCGCCGTCGGTCTCATGACCGACACCGACAATACCAAGACCAGCGCGGAGTCTTGGTATGGCGATATCACCATCGAATAACCAAAGTCAGCCGACAGCCGAATCCGTAAGGGCCAGAAGGGCGAACGTAGCCAGCCAATGGGTGGCTACGTAATGCCCTTCGACGGCTTGGGGCAGCGATGCCTCGAGATGATCCGACCATGCGCGAATCGCAAGGGGCTGGAGCACCGGCGGCAGGCCGGGGCCCAGCACCCGCCAACACCAGGCACGGGACAGATTCAGGCCATCGAGGTGGGACATCTTCGGATCGGTCCGATCCGCGACGGTCACTGGCGTGAGCCACATCGCGAGTTCGGCCTCTCCAGGCGAGAACATCTCCCACCAGTCTCCGAACGAGCAGTCGTCCAGAACGTGGCGCATCAGCACGGCCTCGACCAACCCCCCCGATAGAAACTCGTCGCCACCGGGTTCATAGCGTGCCGGATAACGCTGGTCATGTCCAAACCAGCGATGCGCCTGTCGCACGATCGCCTTGCGTAATGCAAGATGTTGATCGGACTTGGCATAGAACAGCGCCATGATGAGTGCAAATGCGCTATTGAGATGCGTGCCGGTGCGAACGGGAAAGTCGGCGATGTCGATGTAGTCGATGAGCCGCTGCGCGAGATGATCGGCCAGTGGCGCGCAGGCGGTGGCCCAACGGGCTGCCTGAGCATCGCGCGCACCAAGCGTGCGCAATTCGGCCTGCAGTCTCAGGAACCAGCCCCAACCGTAAGGCCGTTCAAACGTTCGCGATGCCGGCCGTTCGAAATACGCCAGCTCAGCCGCAATTGCTTCAGGGAGCAACTGCCTGTCCAGGGCCGCACGGATCCGATCGGCGACTGGCAGCGCAGGCCGCAGCGACAGCACGCGCACGAGCAGCCAGTGCATGTGCACCGATGAGTGCCAATCGTAGCTCCCGTAAAACACAGGGTGCATGACGACTGGCGCCGACAGATCGTCGGCGCCCACCATCAGATGGTCGACCTTATAGGGATATTGACGCGCGATGTTCTCAAGCGCCACGTGGGCAAACTGCTCCGCCGTGGCGTCATCCAGGTGCGTGTGCGTCATCGTGCGTCCGTTGTGTCTATACGGAAGGAAAAGCCGGGAATCAGGCCGGCGCCAGCCACTTCTCCACCAGCTTCACGAAGAACGACGAGCCGATTGGCAGCAGTTCATCGTTGAAGTCATAGCTCGGGTTGTGCAACATGCACGGGCCCATGCCGTGGCCAGCTTCGCGGTGCGATCCTTCGCCATTGCCGATAAACAGGTAGCAGCCGGGCTTTGCCTGCAGCATGAACGAGAAATCCTCGGCGCCCATGGTCGGCTCGACGCTGCCATCGACATTCGATGCGCCCACCAGCTCGGTGGCCACCCCCACGGCGAACTCGGCTTCGGCTGCACTGTTGATGGTCGGCGGATAGTTGCGGCTGAATTCGAACTCTATCGTGCAATCGAACGCCTGTGCCACGGCCCGCGCGACTTCCTCCATGCGGCGCTCGATCAGGTCAAGCACCGGGATCGTGAACGTTCTCACGGTGCCGCCGATCCATGCCGAGTCCGGCACGATATTGGTGGCGTCGCCTGCGTGGAACTGCGTGACGGAGATCACCGCAGCGTCGATCGGGCGCTTGTTGCGCGTGATGATGCCCTGCAGCGCGGACACGATCTGCGCGCCCGTGAACACCGGGTCGCAGCCGTTGTTCGGCATGGCCGCGTGCGCGCCCTTACCACGCACCGTGATCTTGAATTCGTTGCTCGATGCCATCAGCGGGCCCGCTGTGGTGCCGAACGTGCCTACTGGCATGCCGGGCCAGTTGTGCATGCCGAATACGGCATCACACGGGAAGCGGTCGAACAGTCCGTCCTTGATCATCTCGCGCGCGCCGCCGCCGCCTTCCTCGGCGGGCTGGAAAATCACGTGAACCGTGCCGTCGAAGTTGCGATGTTCAGCCAGGTGGCGGGCCGCGCCCAGCAGCATCGCGGTATGGCCGTCGTGGCCGCACGCGTGCATCTTGCCTTCGTGTTGGGAGCGATGGCCGAACGTGTTGGCCTCCTGCAGCGGCAGCGCATCCATGTCCGCGCGCAGGCCGATGGTGCGGCCGCTATTGCCGTTGCGAATCACGCCGACCAGGCCCGTCGTGCCCAGTCCGCGATGGACTTCGATCCCCCAGGACTCGAGGCTCTTTGCCACCAGATCGGACGTGCGCTGCTCCTGGAAGCAGAGTTCGGGATGGGCGTGGATGTCGCGTCGGAGGGTTCGGATTTCGGCTTGCGCCTGCAGGATTTCGGGGATGAGCTTCATGATGCCAGTCCAGGCGGATGGGGCGATTGGATACCCCCGATCATACGATGCCTGTACACAAAGCGCCAAAACGCGGCGGCGCCGCGGCTTGTCATGGGTCGCCTGATTCCAGCGTGATCCCTGTCTGATCTCACATGGTGCCGGCCACCAGCCATTGCCGACGCATCTGTTATGCCCCGATCGTGGCGCGGCGCAGCATTGCGGGGCAGCGCGTCCAACCGGGTGGGTTTCCCCGCATGGCGGACCCATTGCAGTGCTGGAACAGTTCATGCTTGAAGTGCCTGGCCGGCCGCGTGGCATCTTGCCTTGCAGAATCGTCGCACCAAAATGCGGCCTTCCTCACGGGCAATCGACCGACGTGGCTGATCCTAACCGTCATTTCAAGACTTCCCCCTGGGAGAATCGCGCGATGTCCCTTCGTCACATCAGGAAGGCCATCGGCAAGACGATCAACACCGTCCTGCTGACCAGCGCCCTCGGCCTCGGTTTGGCCGCGCCAGTTCACGCCGTGGATCTGAAGATCGCCATGAGTTCGCCACCGACCTCGATGGATCCACATTTCTACAACCTTTTCTCGAACATCAACGTGTCGGAGCACGTGTTCGAGACCCTGATCAAGCTTGATCCGGACAGCCGCGTCATTCCTGGACTTGCCGAGTCGTGGAAGCTCGTCAACAACCTGACCTGGGAATTCAAGATCCGCAAGGGCGTCAAGTGGCATGACGGCACGGAGCTGACCACCGAGGACATCGCCTGGTCACTGGACCGGCCTGCCACGATCCTCAACAGCCCGGGCAAGTTCGATGTGTACACCAAGGCGATCATCAACAAGAAGATCATCGACAAGTACACGATCCAGCTGACCACCAACCAGCCGTATCCGTTGATGCTCAACGACCTGACGGCGGTGTTCATGGTGCAGAAGAAGGCCACGCAGGGCCTGTCTTCCGACGACTTCGCGCAGGGCAAGGGCATGATCGGCACCGGGCCGTTCAAGTTCGTCAGCTACGCGCGCGACGATCGCGTCGAGCTGGTCAGGAACCCCGACTACTGGGGGCCGAAGCCGGCCTGGGATAAGGTGACGCTGCGCTTCATCCCGAACCCGGCCACGCGTCTGGCGGCGCTGCTGTCGGGCGATGTGCAGGCGATCGAGAACGTGCCGACGCCGGACCTGCCCAAAGTCCGCAACGATCCCAAGCTTTCGTTCTTCTCGAAGATCTCGCATCGCGTGATCTATCTGTACTTCGACGCCAAACGGGACAAGTCACCGTTCGTGACCACGAAGGACGGCCAGGCGATGGACAAGAATCCGCTCAAGGACCCGCGCGTGCGTCTTGCCATCAGCACGGCCATCAATCGCCAGGGCATCAAGGATCGTCTGATGGAGGGGCTGGCGGAGCCAACCAATAACCTCGTGCCGCCGACGATGTTCGGCTACAACCCGGCGCTGAAGACGATCAAGTACGACCCCGAGGCGGCGAAGAAGATGCTAGCCGAGGCGGGCTACCCCAATGGCTTCGGGTTGACGTTGCATACGCCGAACAACCGGTATGTCAACGACGAGAAGATCGCGCAGACCATCGCGCAGAACCTGACGCGCATTGGCATCAACACCAAGGTGGAAGGGATGCCGATGGCCACCTACTCGGCGAAGGGGATCAAGCACGAATGGTCGTTCGGCCTGCTGGGCTGGGGCGCCCAGACCGGTGAGGTCAGCTCGCCGCTGCGCGCGCTGCTAGCCTGCGAGGACTCCAAGAAGGGCTTCGGTACCACCAACTGGGGCGAGTACTGCAATCCGAAGATGGATGTGGTGCTGGAGAAGGCACTGGCCACCGTGGATGACAATGAGCGCTCGAAGCTTCTGCAGGAAGCCACGGCTATCGCCATCCTTGATGGTGGCATCATTCCGATCCATCACCAGGTGACCACGTGGGCCACGCAGAAGGGCATCGTGTACATCCCCCGTACCGACGAACGGACATACGCGCACAACTTCAAGCCGGCCGGCGCGCAATGATTCTGCCTGCACGCGGGCCTTTGATGGCTCCGGTATGATCGCGGCCCCGACTGCGTCCATGCAGCCGGGGCAATCCGCCCACGCCTTCCCCCGTGGGCCGCGAACACGCTGACGCGCCGCATGCGGTCGCCAGCGAAAGGATAGTGGTAAGAACATGCTGGTCTTCATCATCCGGCGGCTGATGCAGAGCGTGGTTGTGCTCCTCGTCATGTCGCTGCTCGTGTTTCTTGGCGTCTTCGCGATCGGGAATCCGGTCGATATCCTGATCAGTCCGCAGGCGGACCAGGAAGACATCAAACGTACGATCGCCGCGCTCGGTCTCGACAAGCCGCTTTGGGAGCAATACTGGATCTTCCTGCAGAACGCGCTGCACGGTAACCTCGGCACCTCGTTCGCGCACGGCACGCCTGCGCTCAAGCTGATCTTCGAGCGGATGCCCGCCACGCTGGAGCTGGCCGTGTGCGCGATCCTGCTGGCGATCGTGCTCGGCATTCCGCTGGGCTTGTGGGCCGGGCTCCGGCCGAATGGCATCGCCGGCAAGTCGATCATGACCGTGTCGATCCTCGGCTTTTCCCTGCCCACGTTCTGGGTGGGCCTGATGCTGATCATGGTCTTCGCGGTACAGCTTGGTTGGCTGCCATCCAACGGCCGGGGAGAAACGGTGCGCGTGCTGGGTGTGCCGCTGAGCTTTCTGACCGTGGACGGTATCCGCCACCTGATCCTGCCGGCCGTCACGCTGTCGCTGCTGAATATCGCGATGGTGATCCGCCTGACACGCGCCGGCACGCAGGAGGCGATGCTGCAGGACTACGTGAAGTTCGCGCGCGCCAAGGGCCTGTCGAACACCCGCATCGTCGGGGTGCACGTGCTGAAGAACATCATGATTCCGATCGTGACCGTGATCGCGCTGCAGTTCGGGTCGATCATCGCCTTCGCGATCGTCACGGAGTCCATTTTTGCCTGGCCCGGCATGGGCAAGCTCATCATCGACTCGATCCAGTTGCTGGACCGCCCGGTGATCGTTGCCTACCTGATGGTGATCGTGACGTTGTTCATCCTGATCAACCTGCTGGTCGACATCATCTACAGCATGCTCGATCCGCGCGTGCGGATTGCCGACAACAAGGGCTGAGCCATGAGTACTTCGACCGTACCGCAAAACGCGGCCAAGGCGGCCGGTACCGCCAAAGAGCAGACGCCGTTCCGCCGCTTCGCCAGGCAGTTCATGGAAAGCAAGCTCGCGATGATGGGGCTGGTCATCCTTGGGCTGATCATCCTGATCGCGATATTCGCGCCGTGGCTCGCGCCACAGAATCCCTATGACCTCGCGACCCTGGACGTGCTCGACGCCCGCCTGGCCCCCGGCGAGCAGGCGGGCAGTGGCATGACGTTCCTGCTGGGCTCCGACGAACAGGGCCGCGACATGCTTTCCGCGGTGATGTACGGCCTGCGCATCAGCGTGGGCGTCGGGGTGGTCAGCACCGTGATCGCGTTGCTGCTGGGCGCCACGCTCGGCCTGCTGGCGGGCTTCATCGGCGGCCGCACCGAGGCTTTCATCATGCGCGTGGCCGACCTGCAGCTTTCGTTTCCGCCGATCCTGCTGGCGCTGATCCTGCTGGCGTTCCTGCGTCCCGGCATCGGCAACATCGTCATCGCGCTGGTGGCCGTGCAGTGGGCCTACTACGCGCGCACCACGCGTAGCGCGGCGCTGGTCGAGCGGCGCAAGGAATATATCGAGGCGGCCACCTGCCTGGGCCTGCCGCCGGGGCGCATCATGTTCCGCCACCTGCTGCCGAACTGCCTGCCGCCGCTGATCGTCATCGCCGCGCTGCAAGTGGCGTCGGCCATCACGCTGGAAGCCACGCTGTCGTTCCTGGGGCTCGGTGTGCCGGTTACCGAGCCGTCGCTTGGGATGCTGATTGCCAATGGCCAGCAGTACATGCTGTCCGGCAAGTACTGGATCAGCTTCTTCCCGGGCATCGCCCTCGTGATCACGATCGTGGCGATGAACCTCGTGGCCGACCAGTTGCGCGATGTGCTCAATCCGCGCCTGCAAACGCAATAACGGACCAGGAGCCGACATGACGCAACCAACCCTGGTCGTCGAACATCTGAAAACGCAGTTCTTTACCCGAGCCGGCGTGGCGCGCGCCGTGGACGACGTGTCGTTCACGGTTGGCCGTGGCGAGATCATGGGCCTGGTCGGTGAATCGGGCTCGGGCAAGTCGATGACCGGCTATTCGATCATGGGGCTGATCGATCCGCCGGGCAAAGTGGTGGAAGGCCGCATCGCGCTGACCAGCCGGGACGGCGTGACTCGCGACCTGCGCGCGCTGACGCCCGCGCAGCAACGCGACGTGCGCGGCAACCGGATCGCGATGATCTTTCAGGACCCGATGATGACGCTGAACCCGGTCCTGCGCATCGACACCCAGATGATCGAAGCCGTGCGCGCGCACGACGATGTCAGCAAGGCCGCCGCGCGTGAGCGCGCGCGCAATGCGCTGGCACGCGTCGGCATCCCGTCGCCAGACGAGCGGCTGCAGGCCTATCCGCATCAGTTTTCCGGCGGCATGCGCCAGCGCGTGGCGATTGCGATCGCCCTGCTCAACAAGCCCGACCTGATCATCGCCGATGAGCCGACGACCGCGCTCGACGTCACGATCCAGGGGCAGATCCTGTATGAAATGCAGACGCTGTGCCGCGAATCCGGCACCGCGCTAATCTGGATCACTCATGACCTTTCCGTTGTGGCGGGGCTGGCCGACAAGGTCTGCGTGATGTACGCGGGCAAGATCGTTGAATCGGGCGACGTGCGGCAGGTGCTAGAAGCTCCCCGGCATCCTTATACCCATGGGCTGATCGACTCGGCGCCGTCGCGCAATCCGCGTGGTGTGCCGCTGCGGCAGATTCCGGGCATGACGCCATCGCTGCTGAATCTTCCGAGCGGCTGCGCGTTTCGCGAGCGCTGCCCCTATGCCACGGAGATCTGTGCCACCGAGCCGCCGCTTGAACTGTCGCCAGATGGGAGGCAGTTGCGCTGCTTCCATCCGGTACACGCCCAGCAGGAGGCCGCATGAGCGCGAATGTGATGGATACCCCGGGCGCATTGGCCTCCGGCGTGGCGGCGGAGACGGCCATGCCGCCGGCACCGCTGCTGGAACTGCGAGGCGTCTCCAAGCGCTTCGTCAAGTCGCTCGACATCGCGGCGAAAGTCGCCAATGTATTCGGCGCGAAGCAGCGCGTGGAGATCGTTCATGCGGTGGATCGTGTCGACCTCTCTATCCGCGCTGGCGAGGTTGTTGGTCTCGTGGGGGAATCGGGCTGCGGCAAGTCCACGCTGGGCCGCATGGCCGTGGGCCTGCACACGCTGACTGAAGGGGAGCGATTCTGGCGCGGTACGGATCTCGACCGGCTGCCGCCAGACCGGAAACGCGAGAAGCAGCTTGCGATCCAGATGATCTTCCAGGACCCGTACGCGTCGCTGAATCCTCGGATGCGCGTGCTCGACATCGTCGGCGAGGCGCCTGTCGTTCACGGCATGGTGGAGAAGGGCGCGCAGAAGGCGTATGTGGAAGACATGCTCGTGCGCGTGGGGATGGATCCGACCGTGCTGCGCCGCTTCCCGCATCAGTTCTCGGGCGGTCAGCGCGCGCGGATCGGCATTGCGCGCGCGTTGGCGGTCAAGCCGGAATTCCTGGTCTGCGATGAATCGGTGGCGGCGCTCGACGTATCGATCCAGGCCCAGGTGCTGAACCTGTTCATGCGCCTGCGCGAAGAACTGAACCTCACGTACCTGTTTATCAGCCATGATCTGGGCGTGGTCAAGCACATTAGCGACCGCGTGGTGATCATGTATCTGGGACGTGTGGTGGAGTCCGCGCCGACCGAGGAGGTGTTCGCCGCGCCGAATCATCCCTATACGCAGGCGTTGCTGGCCGAGGCGCCGAAGCTTGAGGTCGGCAAGAAGACTTACGTGGCGATCCGGGGCGAGATTCCGTCGCCGCTGAATCCGCCCACCGGCTGCCACTTTCATCCGCGCTGCCCGCATGCGATGCCACGTTGCAAGACCGAGCAGCCGGTACTGAAGGAGATCGCGCCGCTGAGGTTTTCAGCTTGCCATCTGAACGATCAGACCTGACTGGGTGAGTGTTTTCTCCCCTCTCACGCAGTGCGGGAGAGGGGAGCAAGAAACGCCGTCAGCGAATCACCACGCCCCGCGAGTTGATGATCGTCATCTCGACGAACTTCGAGCCCACATGGCTCTCGGGTGAGAACTGGACGATATAGCCGCCGAGGTCGACGTTACGCATGGTTTCCAGCGCCGTCACCAGGCGCTCGCGCGTCAGGTCCTTGCCCGCGCGCCGCAGGCCCTCGACGAACGACTTGGCGGCGATGAAGCCCTCGATGCTGGCGTAGTCGAAATCGTTCTGCTTGCCAGCCGCCTGCAGCAGCCGCAGGTACTCGCGCACCACCGGCAGCGTGGCATTGCCGGGGTGCGGCATTACCTGCGAGATGATCACGCCGCTGCCCTGCGGCCCCACTTCCTTGGCCAGCGCCTGGGTGCCGACGAACGACACGTTGTAGAACTGCCCACTGTAGCCGCGTCGCAGCGCTTCCTTCACGAAGGCGCCGACCGTGCGGTAGGCGCTGATCAGCACCACCGCGTCCGGCTTGGCCTTCATCGCCGTCTGCATGGCATCGCCGATTTCCACCGTGTTCCGGATCACGCTTTCCTGGGCCACCAGTTGCACGCCGCTGTCGGCCGGCAGGGCCTTGATGGCGTGCTCGACGCCGGAGAGGCCGGCACGGCCGTAAGCGTCGTCATTAAACACCACGACGATGCGCTTGAGGCCGGTGGTACGGATCTGGCGCACGATCGCGGCGGTTTCTTCCTCATAGCCTGCGCGCACATGGAATACGTAGCGGCTCTGCGGGTCGCGCAGCGACTGCGCCCCCGTGAACGGCGCGAAGAACGGGATGCGTGCCTGGTTGACCAGCGGCATCACGGCCTGGCTGGTCGGCGTGCCCACGTAGCCGAACAGGGCGAAGACCCGGTCTTCCTCGATCAGCTTCTTCGTATTCTTGACGGCCTCTTCCGGCTCGTACATGTCGTCGAGCGCCTTGAGCTCGATCTTGCGGCCGAACACGCCGCCCTGCTTGTTGATGTAGTCGAAGTAGAGGCGGGCGCCGGCGTTCATCTGCTTGCCGAGCACGGCCGTGGGGCCGGATAGCGCGGCCGACTGGCCCAGCAGGATGCTGTCGGCTGTGACCCCCGTTTCGCCAGCCGTGGTGTTGGCGGCAAAGGCGGCGCCAGTCACGCCGCAGCTACCGATGGCGCATGCCATCAGCAGGCCGGCAAATGTCCGGCGATTGACCCTAGATTGCAAAACCATGTGAATCCCCGTCAAAAAATCCGTCAACCATTCTTGTTACTGCTGTGTTGCTTCTCGGATCCGCGTCCCCTCGCGATCTGGCGTCGCTGCGGGTTCTTTCCGACCCAGGGGGCGGAACGCGCCGGCACATCATAATCGAATACAATCGGAGCCAAACAATTTCTCCCGGTTGGGAATGTTCGGACGAGGCCGTTGCGCCACAGTCACATGGCGAAACATGGAAGAGGCGAAGTTCGATTCGCCCTGACGCTGGCCCGTTCGCCGTACTTCATTGCCCACACCGGGCGCCCCACTGAAGTTATCTGCCTGCCGATACCGCCATGGCCACCCGCATCGTCCGCGCCGCCTGCCCCCACGATTGCCCCGATACCTGTGCACTGCTCGTCACCGTCGAAGACGGCCGGGCGATCAAGGTCGCCGGAGACCCCGAGCATCCGGGCACCCAGGGTGTGCTCTGCACCAAGGTTTCGCGCTATACCGAACGCACCTATCACCCGGACCGGCTGTTGACCCCGCTGCGGCGAGTGGGCAAGAAGGGCGAGGGCAGGTTCGAGCCAATTTCGTGGGACGAGGCGCTCGACGAAATTGCCGAGCGGCTGTCATCGATCGCCGCCCGGAATCCCGAGGCGATCGTTCCCTACAGCTACGCCGGCACGATGGGCCTGGTACAGGGCGAGAGCATGGCCGCGCGCTTCTTCCACAAGCTCGGCGCCTCGCTGCTCGATCGCACGATCTGCGCCAGTGCGGGCGCCACGGCCCTGCGCCATACCTACGGCGCTAGCGTCGGCATGGACATGGAGCAGGTGGTCGACGCGAAGCTGATCATTATCTGGGGCAGCAATCCGATTACGTCGAACCTGCATTTCTGGACGCGCGCCCAGGAAGCCAAGCGCCGTGGCGCGACGCTGGTGGCGATCGACCCGTACCGCTCGCTGACGGCGGAGAAATGCCATCGTCATATCGCGCCGATGCCGGGCACCGACGCCGCGCTGGCGCTGGCGATGATGCACGTGCTGATTCGCGACGACCTGATCGACCACGACTACGTCGCCCGCAATACCGTTGGCTTCGACGCGCTGCGCGAACGGGCGATGCAGTTTTCGCCGGAAACGGCGGCGCGGATCTGCGGGATTCCGGTCGATGACATCGAGTGGCTCGCCGGGCTGTACGGCAAACTCGCCGTGCGCGAGCGCCAGCCGGTGGCGATCCGCCTGAATTACGGGATGCAGCGCGTGCACGGTGGCGGCCAGGCAGTGCGTGCCGTGGCGTGCCTGCCTTCGCTGGTCGGTGCATGGCGCGAGGCCGCAGGCGGCCTGCTGTTGTCGACGTCGGGCTTCTTCCCGGTCGACAACGCGGCGCTGCAACGACCCGACCTGCTGCCTGGCTGGCCGAACTTGCCGCGCACGATCAACATGAGCACGATCGGCGACGCGCTGCTGGACGACGGCACCACCGGCAACGGCCCGAAGATCGAAGCCGTGGTGGTCTACAACAGCAACCCCGTGGCAGTGGCGCCGGAATCGGGGAAGGTGGCAGCCGGGTTTGGACGCGACGACCTGTTCACGGTTGTACTGGAACACTTCCGGACCGATACGGCCGATTACGCCGATATCGTGCTGCCGGCCACGACGCAGCTCGAGCACATTGATGTGCACAAGGCCTACGGCCACACTTACTTCCTGGCGAACAACCAGGCGGTGGAGCCGCTCGGGCAGGCGCTGCCGAACACCGAGATCTTCCGCCGGCTGGCCGCGCGCATGGGATTCACGGAGTCCTGCTTTGCCGACAGCGACGAGGCGATCGCATCGCAGGCCGTCCTGCGTGAAGACAAGCGCGCGGCGGGTATTAGCTGGGATTCCCTCAAGGCCCGGGGCTGGCAGAAACTGAATATCGCCAAAGCGCCGTTCGCCGAAGGCGGCTTCCCGTCGGCATCGGGCAAGTGCGAGTTCTATTCGGAGACAATGGCGCGAGAGGGGCTTGATCCCGTTCCCGCCTACGTGCCGCCTTACGAAGCGCCTTCCTCGGCCCCCGAACTGTTCGCGCGTTACCCGCTGGCGATGATCTCGCCGCCGGCACGTAACTTCCTCAACAGCACGTTCGTCAATGTCGACAGCCTGCGCGCCACCGAAGGCGAGCCGCATCTCGACATCCATCCGCTCGACGCCGCGGCGCGTGGCATTGCCAATGGTGTGCAGGTCCGCGCCTTCAACGATCGCGGCAGCATGCTGGCGCGCGCCCGCGTGACCGACCGCGCCCGGCAGGGCCTGGTCGTCGGCCTGTCGATCTGGTGGAAGAAGCTCGCGCCGGATGGCAAGAACGCCAACGAACTGACCAGCCAGCGATTGACGGACCTGGGGCGCGCGCCGGTGTTCTACGATTGCCTGGTCGAAGTGGAGCCGGTGCCCGCGGAGGCGCTGGCATCATGATCCGCTGGCCGGCCCGCCGGCGCCTGGCGAGTGCCCTGGCGGTGCTCGGCGCGGCGTTGCTGGTGGCCGGCTGCGACACACTCGGCTATTACTATCAGTCGATCGGCGGCCATCTTGGCGTGATGGCGCAGGCACAACCGATCGACGATGCCATTGCCACGGCCAATGGCGCCCACGATGCGCGCCTGGCCCAGCGTCTGACGCTGGCCCGCGAGATCCGTGACTACGCCTCGCGCGAGTTGAAGCTGCCTGACAACGGCAGCTATCGCCGCTACGCCAACCTGCATCGTCCCTATGTGGTGTGGAGCGTGTTCGCCACGCCCGAGCTGTCGATGGATCTGCGCAAGTGGTGCTTTCCGATCGTCGGTTGCATCACCTATCGGGGCTACTACGACCAGAAAGCTGCCGACCACTACGCGCTGGGGTTGCGCCGTGACGGGCTGGAGGCCTATGTGACCGGCATCCCCGCGTATTCCACGCTTGGCTACTTCGACGACCCGCTGCTCAACACCTTCGTCTACCTGCCCGAAGGCGAACTGGCGCGGCTGATCTTCCACGAACTGGCGCATCAGGTGGTTTACGTGCGCAACGACACGGCGTTCAACGAGTCGTTTGCCACGGCGGTGGAGACGGCCGGCGTCGAGCGCTGGCTCGCGCAGGAAGGATCGCCCGAGGTGCGCGCCAGCTATCAGATCTACGACAAGCGGCGGCGCCAGTTCCGCACCATGCTGTTGGGCGCGCGCGACCAACTGGTCGAGCTTTACCATTCGCCGCTCGACGACGACGCCAAGCGGCAAGGCAAAGCGCGTATCTTTGACGAACTGCGCCAGACGTATGCGAACCTCAAGAAGGACGAGTGGGGCGGCTACAGCGGCTACGACCGATGGTTCGAGCAGCCGCTGACCAATGCCCATCTGGCCGCTGTCGCCACGTATCAGCAATGGGTGCCGGCTTTTACCGCGTTGCTGGCGCAATGCGATGGTGACTGGGACCGCTTCTACGCAGCCGCGCGCAAGATCGGCGATCTCCCGCCGGCAGAGCGCGACGCGGCCTTGCGCAAGCTGGCGCCGCCCGCCACCGAGGTGAAGCCACTGACCGCCTTGCGTGCGACGGACGCCGGCAGTCAGACATCCGCTACCAGTCAGGGGCAGTAGCCACCGAGGTCAATCGCGGGAGTTTCCCAATGGTGGTGCGCGCGGGCCGTGCGAGAATGGCCGTCATGCCTCGCGCCCTCAAAAGAACCGGCCATACGCCTCGTGCCGCCGAAGCCACCACGCTGGCAGAAAGCGGCCCTGCACGCGCGCACGTTGCCGAACGACAGGAAGCGCGTCGTCGCCAGATTCTCGACGCGGCGGGCCAGCTCTTCTACACGAAGGGCTACCCAGGCATGACGATGAACGATCTGTGCCGGGCGCTCGGCGTGACCAAGCCCGCCGTCTATTACTACTTCGCTGACAAGTACGAGATCTTCGACATCCTGTGTCGCGAGTCGGCACAGACCTGTCTGACGGTGATCCGCGAGACCGCCGACCCGGCACTGCCGGTTCGCGAGCGGCTGAGCGCCTGCCTGCTGGAAATGGCGCGACGCTGCGTCCGCTGCCATGTGGCCGCCGCCCTGAGCTTTCGCGACAACCAGTACCTGAGGCCGGACACGGTGGAATGGCTCAACACCATGGCGCGTGATTTCTATCGCGACCTGTACGCGCTTCTGGAAGAAGGACGTGAGGCGGGCGTGTTCGAGTTCGGCGATGCGCGCGTGACCGCGCATTCCATGGGCGGCGTGATTGGATTCATGTACACGTGGCACGAGCCGGGACGCATGGACCCGGAGACGCTGGCGCAGGAGTTGGCCAGGAACATGATGAAACTGGTCCTGCCGAATTGATCGCAGTCAAAGCCAGCTGAGGCCGTCAGGGTATTCCCTTGGTCACCTTAATGGGTGACGCATAATCCATGATTTCACGGTCGTATTCGTGGAGGACTTCGTCTAACGTGTTGTCTCGATAGCATCGCGCGTTTAGCATTGCGAAAAAATCGAACGACCATTCAGAAATTCAGGAGACGGTATGGAAAAGCTGTGGCTGAAAAACTATCCGGCAGGCGTGCCAGCAGAGATCGACGCCAGCCAGTTCCGTTCACTGGCCCAGTTGCTCGAGGAATCGTTCCGTACCTATGCCGATCGCCGGGCATTCATCTGCATGGACCATGCGATAACCTACGGCGAACTCGATCAGCTTTCCCACGCCTTTGCCGCGTGGCTGCAGTCGCGGGGCCTGCGCCCCGGCGCGCGCGTTGCGATCATGATGCCGAACGTGCTGCAGTATCCGGTGGTGCTGGCGGCTGTGTTGCGTGCCGGCTACGTGGTGGTCAACGTCAATCCGCTCTACACGCCGCGTGAACTCGAGCACCAGCTCAAGGACAGCGGCGCCGAGGCGATCGTTATCCTCGAGAACTTTGCATCGACACTGCAGGCCGTGCTGTCAGCCACACCGGTCAAGCACGTCGTGGTGGCCAGCATGGGCGATCTGCTCGGTACGGTGAAGGGCGCAATCGTCAATTTCGTGGTCCGTAACGTCAAGAAGATGGTGCCGGCCTGGGAACTGCCCCACTGCGTGCGCTTCAAGGACGTGCTGGCCGAAGGCCGGAAGATGACGCTGAAGCCGGTCAATACCGGTCCGGATGACGTGGCGTTCCTGCAGTACACGGGCGGGACCACCGGCGTGTCGAAGGGCGCCACGCTGCTGCATCGGAACATCGTGGCCAACGTGCTGCAGTCCGAAGCGTGGATGCAGCCGGCGCTGGCCAAGGGTGCGCCTATCGACCAGGTGGTCACCATCACCGCGCTGCCGCTGTACCACATCTTCGCGCTGACCGTCTGCTGCCTGCTGGGTATGCGCAGCGGTGGCCTGAGCATCCTGATCCCGAATCCGCGCGATATCCCGGGCTTCATCAAGGAACTGCAGAAGTACAAGTTCCACATGTTCCCGGCCGTGAACACGCTCTACAACGCGCTGCTGAATCATCCAGACTTCGCCAAGATCGATTTCTCGGGCCTGCGCGTGGCCAATGGCGGCGGCATGGCCGTGCAGGAAGCCGTGGCCAAGAACTGGCTGGCGAAGACGGGCTGCCCGATCATCGAAGGTTACGGCCTGTCCGAAACCTCGCCGTCGGCCACCTGCAATCCGACCGATACCGATGCGTTCTCCGGCACGATTGGTCTGCCGTTGCCGTCGACCGACGTGTCGATCCGCGACGACGACGGCAACGAACTGCCTCTCGGCCAGCCGGGCGAAATCTGCCTGCGCGGGCCGCAGGTGATGGCCGGCTACTGGAATCGCCCCGACGAGACCGCCAAGGTCATGACCGCGGACGGCTTCTTCAAGACGGGCGACATCGGCGTGATGGACGAGCGCGGCTATACCAAGATCGTCGATCGCAAGAAGGACATGATCCTGGTGTCGGGCTTCAATGTGTATCCGAACGAAGTGGAAGGCGTGGTCGCGGAATGCCCGGGCGTGCTGGAGGTCGCCGCCGTGGGCGTGCCGGACCAGCATTCGGGCGAGGTGGTGAAGCTGTTCGTGGTCAAGAAGGACCCGGCGTTGTCCGAGGCCGACGTGATCGCGTTCTGCAAGGATCGCCTGACCGGCTACAAGCGCCCCAAGTACGTCGAGTTCCGTACCGAACTGCCGAAGACCAACGTCGGCAAGATCCTGCGCCGCGAACTGCGCGACAGCCGCAAGGCAGCCTGACGCAGGATCTGGCGCCTCAACACTCGTTTGACGGCGCCATCTGCGGTTGTGTCGACCCATCCGGATAGATCAGCCGCACACACGCGCCGGGCTCCAGTCCCGGCGCCGCCGGCGCGTTCACCTGCGCCACGGTGCCATCGGCCGCCCTTATCTTGTACTGGTAGAGGTCCATCTGCTGAGGTGGCGGCCGGTTGAACAGGCGCGTCAGATCCATCGAGAATCCCACGCCTACGCCGCCACCGCCACCACCGCCGCCAACACCGGCGGCTCCCACACCGACGCCATAGCCGCTGTCGTTCGGGTTCGCGACGTCGATTCGCGTCAGGAACGTCTTTTCGGTGACGCGTCCGAGCTTGACCGTCGCGTTCACCGGGGTGATCTGCGGGCCCGAAGGCGCCGAGGAGGCACACGCCGCCATGACGCATGCCGTGGACAAGATTCCTATGAGTTGCAGCGGACGAGACAGTAACTGGGTCATGACGTGGGCAGGCTGGTTTTGAGGCGTCCGAGCAGCCGGAACAGCGCGCGGCGATCGGTTTCGGCCAGGCCGGAGAACAATTGCTCGATCCACCCCTCGTGCGCGCGCGCCATGCTGGAGAAGGCTGCCCGGCCGGCGGGTGTCAGGCGGATCAGATAGGCGCGGCGATCGGTGGGCAGCGCCTCGCGCGTGACCAGGCCTTCCTGCTGCAACTGGTCGGTGATGCCGGTGACGTTGCCGCCGGTCACCATCATGCGGCGCGACAACTCGCCCATCTTGAGGCCTTCAGGATGCCGATCGAGCTGCGACATCAGATCGAAGCGGGGCAGAGTGACCGCGAAATCCTGACGCAGCCGCGAACGGATGTCGCCCTCGATCAGGTTCGTGCAGGTCAACAGGCGCAGCCAGAGTCGCAGCGCCTCATGCTCCGAGTCGCCGGCGCTGGTCTCCAGATCGACCGGCGCCGGCTCGTCGGTATTGCTGGCGGAGGAAGGATTGGGCATCGTGGTTAGGGCAGGCAAAAACTTGATATTTCAAGTATATGCCTTGCCCGGCCACGATCGGTTGTCGTCAGTCGACCTTTGCGCCGGAATCCTTGACCACCTTGGCCCATTTGATGTGTTCTGCGCGGATGAGCGCGGCGAACTGGTCGGGTGTGTTGCCGATCGGATCGGCGCCCTGGGCCATCATCCGTTCGCGCACGGCGGGGGTGCTCAGGCTCTTGGCGACTTCCTGCTGGATGCGATGGATGATCTCCGGCGACGTGCCAGCCGGTGCCAGCAGCCCGAACCACGAACTGGCCTCATAGTTCGGCAGGTTCGCCGCGGCCGCCACGGTGGGCACGCCGGGCAGCGCCGGCGACGGCTTGGCGCTGGTCACGGCCAGCGCCTTGAGCTTGCCGGCCTTGATCAGCGCCATGGAGGAAGGCAGGTTGTCGAACATCACCTGCATCGTCCCGCCCGTCATGTCGGTCAGCGCGGGGCCGCTGCCACGGTACGGGAAGTGGACCATGTAGGTCTTGGTCTGGGTCTTGAACAGTTCGCCGGCCAGGTGGATCGACGTGCCGTTGCCGCTCGACGCCATGTTCAGCTTGCCCGGATTGGCCCGTGCGTAGGCAATGAGATCGTTGACGGTATTGATCTTGTTCTGCTGCGCGAAGGCGGGATTCACCTCCAGCACATTGGGGACCGAAGCCACCTCGGTGATCGGCGCGAAGTCCTTGATCGGGTCGTACGGCAGCTTGCCGTACAGCGACTGGTTGATGCCGTGCGTCCCTACGGTGCCCATCAGCAGCGTGTAGCCATCTGGCGCCGACTTCGCGACGATATCCGAGCCGATATTGCCGCCAGCGCCGGGTTTGTTGTCGACCACCACGTTCCAGCCGGGCAGCTTCGACAATTCGGCAGAGACCGCGCGCGCCAAGATGTCAGTGGTGCCACCGGCCGGGAATGGCACGACCAGGCGGATTGGCTTGGTGGGATAAGCGTCGGCGGCGTGGGCCGATGCGGCCGCCAGCGGGCTCAGGGCAATCGAAAGCAGCAGCGCGACAGCGCGCCGGCGTGGGTGTGACATGGCAAAGTCTCCGTATAAGGGCCGGCCAAGGGCCGGTTGTCCCAGTATCGGAGCCATTCTAGTCTGGTGTTCGCCACCTGGCGGATGGGGTGAAGCCCTTATGCGTGTCTCGCTTGTGGCAAGAAAAAAGGCGCCCGTGGGCGCCTTGAAAGGAACGATGAATCGGTTCGATCAGAACTTGTGGCGAATACCCAGGGCCACGCCGACCTGGCTGTTGGCGCCTTGCTGCAGGAAGTAGCCGTTGGCGAAGCTGACCGCCGACGTGTCGAAGTTCAGGCCCGAGTTCTTCGCGTAGGCCATCGTCAGGTAGACGTCGGTGCGCTTCGAGAAGTTGTAGTCGGCCACGAAGCTGATCTGCCACGGGTTGGCGGGATTGTTCGACGGCAGGGCGGCTTGGCCAACCCCGGCAGGGGCGCGCAGCTGCGTCACGTCGTCGTAGAAGTAGGCAAGCGTCAGACCCAGCGGAGCGCTTACCTGATAGTTCAAGCCGATCCAGTAGTAGTTGTCGCGGATCAGTTCGTTGCCGCTGCTGTCCGTGGTACGGCCATAGCGGTAACCAGCCATCAGCTTGGCCGGGCCATACGTGTAGCTACCGGCTGCGCCGATCTTGCGCGACCGGCCAGGCGAGCCAATGTTGACCGCCGGACGCCATTCGTCATAGGCAACCGTCAGGCCAAGGGGGCCGCTCATGTACAGCACGCCAGCGCCACCGCCTGCGTTGTTGTTGAAGTTGCCCGGCACTTCGCCAGCGCCGCCGCCGGCCAGCGGGGTCGTGCCGATCGCGCCGACGCCCGTGCCGAAGCTCCAGTGCGCCTCGGCGGTGACCGGGCCGATCACGGCGGTGTACTTGGCCGTGTTGTCCGAGCGGAAGTTCGTACCCAGCTGGGCCACCACCGGTTCATACAGCGTCGCGTAGCCGGTCGGCGAGAAGTTCGCGAACATGTCGAACATCGTGGTGTACTGGCGACCGAAGGTCACACGACCCAGCGTATCGCTTTGCAGACCCAGGAATGCCTGACGACCGAAGAGGCGGCCGCCTTGTTGCGACTTGCCATCGTCAAGGCCAAAGCCGCTTTCCAGCACGAACAGTGCCTTCAGGCCGCCGCCCAGATCTTCGGTGCCACGCAGACCCCAACGCGAGCCGGACAGGCCGCCGCCGCCAGACAGACCAACACGGCTGCCGCCGCCCGGTGCCGATTGAGGAACGCCGCTGGCGTTGGGGGCGCCCAGGCCCGGTGCCAGGTGGTTCGTGTATTCAATCGGCAAGTCCACGACACCATAAAGGGTCACGCTCGATTGCGCATTTGCAGCTGTGGCAAACGCGCTCATCGCGGCAAGCGCGAGAAGCGACTTTTTCATGCTGGGTGATCTCCACTTAAGAATTATTAGATAAAGCTCGGAAGGGACCTCCATAAGTCAGCCCTCTATACCCTTCCGCACTTGACTTCCTTGGAAGCTGCCGATCACTCTAACAAAAGAGCACTTCTTTTGACCCTGTGGTAAACGTCTTGTCTGGTTTTCACAACTCAGGGTTTTTAAGTACCTGTAAGCGACAGATGCCAGCACAGACGCGGCGTTGCGGGCGATGTTGCGGGCCTCGCGAGGGTCGCGCGGGTACAATGGGGGAATTCCCGAAGGCGCGTTTGGTGCGACCTACCTCTTCAGTGGGGCGAAGGTTCGATATGCGCGCAGACCATCCCTAGACAGACATGGATACGTTGATCCGAGAATTCGATGTCGCGTTGCGCGCGATTGCCGGTGCGACCCGCGCGGAGCGCGCCAACCCTGCAGACAGGCTGGCTCCGGAAACGGAGCAGATGAACCCCGAGGAGCGTCGCCACGTATCCGGCCTCATGCGCATCAACCATGTTGGAGAGGTTTGCGCCCAGGCCCTCTACCAGGCGCAGAAGCTGACCGCGCGAACGCCGGCCGTGCGCGCGCAGATGGATGCTGCCGCTAAAGAGGAAGAGGATCATCTGGCCTGGTGCGCGGACCGCCTGCGTGAACTGGGCTCGCGTCCGAGCCTGCTGAATCCCGTCTGGTATGCCGGCGCGTTCGCGATCGGCGTTTTGGCGGGACGCGCCGGCGACAAGGTCAGCCTTGGCTTCGTGGCCGAGACCGAGCGTCAGGTCGAGCATCATCTGACCAGCCACCTCGACCGCTTGCCCACCACGGACAGCCGCTCGCGCGCAATCCTTGAACAGATGCGCGACGACGAGGTCCGCCACGGCGATGCCGCGAGGAACGCAGGGGGTATCCCACTGCCGGGACCAGTTCGCGCATTGATGCAAGTCGCATCGCGCGTCATGACCACCACCGCCTATCGCATCTGATCGATAAGGATCGGCGCGTCTCGAAGCGCTTCCTCGCGATCCATTTCGCGATGGATCGTGGACCTGCCTGTGGTGGTTGTGGAAAAGTCCCCTGAGCCCTTGCCTGACAGGGGCTGACAGCAAAACGTTGTATCCTTCCCGACGGCGTGAAACCGATGGCGTTTCGCGCTGTCGGCAGTATTCCCTCCGGTAGTTCTCAGGTGGTTTCTCTGCTTTCCTCCCCAAGTTCTTCATTTCATTAAGGAATCACCTTTGCGGTGCGTGAGGTTGACGCGCTAAGTCTTTGTTCTGATTAAAAAAAGCTTGTTTCTTGCCCCATAGCGAGCCTTGACCCGCCAAAACGCTTCCTCTAAAGTGGGAAATAGTGTGAGGAAGTGTATTTTTGTGTGAAAAACCGGGTTGGCTCTGCGATGATTTATCTCAGACCGAACTGGTAGCGGAAGGGATGAATCGACCTGCCGGACGGCTCAGATGCCGACGGCTACCAGGGGGGCGAGCTTGTTTCAGGGAGCATCGGCGCTTTCGCTTGATGCCAAGGGCCGGATGTCCATTCCGGCCAGGCACCGCGAAGCGCTGCAAACACAGGCCGAGGGCCGGGTTACGCTGACCAAGCACCCGGACGGATGCCTGTTGCTCTTTCCCCGCCCTGAGTGGGAGGTTTTCCGAGGCCGCATCGCGGCGCTGCCGATGGATGCCCATTGGTGGAAGCGGATTTTCCTCGGTAACGCCGCCGACGTGGATATGGACGGCGCAGGCCGCGTGCTGATAGCACCGGAATTGCGCAGTGCCGCCATGCTCGACAAGGAAGTGATGCTGCTCGGCATGGGCAGCCACTTCGAAGTTTGGGATGCCGCGACCTACGCCGCCAAGGAACAGGCAGCGATGGCGCAAGGCATGCCGGAAGCATTGAAGAATTTCTCCTTCTGAAGAGGTCATGAGCCCTACCGAATCGCCGGGGACCACCACCCTGCGCCATCGCACCGTGTTGCTGGACGAGGCCGTCGATGCGCTCGTCTGGCGGCCCGACGGCGCCTATGTGGACGGCACCTTCGGCAGAGGAGGGCACAGCCGGGCAGTACTGGCCCGGCTGGGGCCGGCCGGCACCCTGGTCGCCTTCGACAAGGATCCGGCAGCAATCGCAGAAGCGGGCACCATCAAGGATGCCCGCTTCTCCATTGAGCACGCGAGCTTTGCGGAAATGGGCGATCGGCTGGCCGGCCGTGGCCCGGTGGCTGGCGTGCTGCTCGACCTGGGAATCAGCTCGCCCCAGATCGACGAGGCAGCGAGGGGGTTTTCCTTTCGTTTCGAGGGCCCGCTGGACATGCGCATGGACACCACGCGCGGCATTACCGCCGCCGAGTGGCTTGCACAAGCGGACGAGCAGGACATTGCAAGGGTGATACGAGACTATGGGGAAGAACGGTTTGCTCTACAGATTGCAAAGGCGATTGTTGCTCGCCGGCGCGAATCCGGCGATGGCGGAGCACTCGCCACTACTTCAGACCTTGCCGCGCTCGTGGCGAAAGCCGTCAAAACACGCGAGAAGGGCCAGGACCCTGCGACCCGCACCTTTCAAGCTTTACGGATTTACATCAATCAAGAGCTTGAGGACCTCGAAAGAGGTCTGAAGGCGGCGTACGAACTGCTTCAGGTCGGGGGTCGCCTCGTGGTGATCAGCTTTCACTCGCTCGAGGACCGTATCGTCAAACGGTTCATGCAGGCGCACGCCCGCCCCGAGCGGGATGCCGATCCGGCCCTGCGCCGCGCACCGTTGCGCGCGGCTGACCTGCCGCAGCCGACGATGAAACTGCTGGGCCGATTCAAGCCGGGCGCCGAAGAGGTGGCCGGCAACCCGCGCGCCCGTTCCGCGGTGATGCGCGTGGCCGAAAAACTCGGAGAGCAGTCGGCATGAACCGCCTGACCTTCTTCCTCCTTGCCGCCCTGTTGTTCTGCGCGCTGTCGCTGGTCAGCGCGCAGCATCAGGCACGCACGCTGTTCGTGGCACTCGAACGCGCGCAGTCGGAGGAGAAGCAGCTCGATATCGACTGGTCGCGTCTGCAGTACCAGCAAAGCTCGCTCAGCAAGAGCGCGCGCATTGCCGAGGCCGCGCGCACGCAGCTCAAGATGTCGCCGGCGGTGGCCGGTCGTACCCAGTATCTGCAAGGCGTGGTGCTGCCATCGACGCCGCCGGATGCCGAACAACCCGCAGAGGGGGCAGCCAAATGAGCATGGCCCGGCCAACCATGAACCGCGCCCGCGCCGGCAACAAGTCGCGCGGCGAGGCAGCCCGTCCGCGCACCGGCCAGTTCTCCGCCAGCCCGGTGCTGGGTCTGCGCCTGCCGATGTGGCGCTCGAAGTTCGTGGTGTTCCTGATGTTCGCCGCGTTCCTGGCGCTGGCCGCGCGCGCGATGTGGATTCAGGGCCCGGGCAACCAGTTCTACGAGATGGAGGGCAAGAAGCGCTTCCAGCGCACGCTGGAGCTGCCCGCCACGCGCGGCAAGATTCTGGATCGCAACGGCCTGGTGCTGGCCACCAGCCTGCCGGTCAAGGCGATCTGGGCCGTGCCCGAGGACGTGCCGAACGATCTCGATCCGCAGCGCATGCGCCAATTGGCCAAGCTGCTGGACATGTCCGAAAAGGAACTGCGCGCCAAGTTCAACGAGGACAAGAGCTTCGTCTACCTGAAGCGCCAGGTGCTGCCCGATGCGGCCGACAAGATCGCCGCGCTCAAGATCGATGGCGTTCACCAGACTCGCGAATACAAGCGCTTCTATCCCGAAGGCGAGGCGATGGCGCATATCGTCGGCTTCACCAACGTCGAGGACAAGGGGCAGGAAGGTGTGGAACTGGCGCGTGAAAGCGTGCTGGCAGGCCGTCCCGGCGCGCGTCAGGTGATCAAGGATCGCCTGGGCCGCGTGGTGGAAGACGTCGGCATCCTGAAGACCCCGCGCGACGGCGAGGACATGCAGCTGTCGATCGACGCCAAGATCCAGTACCTGGCCTACAACGAGGTCAAGGCCGTGGTCGAGCGTAGCAAGGCAAAGGCCGCCAGCGCCGTGGTGCTCGATGCGCAGACCGGCGAGGTGCTGGCGCTGGCCAACTGGCCGACCTACAACCCGAACGACCGCAGCCGCCTGTCGGGCGAGCAGCTTCGCAACCGCGTGCTGACCGATACCTTCGAGCCCGGCTCGATGATGAAGCCGATTTCGATCGGGCTGGCGCTGCAGCTTGGCCGCGTGACGCCGTCGACGACCATCGTGACGACCGGCAAGTTCAACTTCGAAGGCGCGACGATCTCCGATACCCACAACTACGGCACGCTCACGGTGGGCGGTGTGATCCAGAAGTCGAGCAACATCGGCACGACGAAGATCGCGATGATGATGAAGCCGCAGGAGATGTGGGACATGTTTACCAGCGTCGGCCTGGGCCAGGCGCCGAAGATCGGCTTCCCGGGTGCCGTGGCGGGTCGCGTGCGGCCGTGGAAGAGCTGGCGGCCGATCGAGCAGGCGACGATGTCCTATGGCTATGGCCTCTCGGTGTCGCTGTTCCAGATCGCGCACGCCTATACGATCTTCGCGCACGATGGCGAGCTGATTCCCGTGTCGATCTTCAAGACCAACGGCCCGACAGACGGCGAACGCATCCTGTCGCCCCAGGTTGCCCGCCAGGTGCGCGGCATGCTCGAAACCGTGACAGCGCCCGGCGGTACCGCGCCCGAGGCCCAGGTGATGGGCTACCGCGTCGGCGGCAAGACCGGCACTGCATACAAGCACGTAGGCCGCGGCTACGACCGCAGCAAGTACCGCGCCTCGTTCATCGGCCTGGCCCCGATGTCGAACCCGCGCGTGATCGTGGCCGTCAGCGTGGACGAGCCGACCTCCGGCAGCCACTACGGTGGCGCGGTCGCCGGCCCGGTCTTCTCGGCCATCACCGGCGGCGCTCTGCGCGCGCTGAATGTCCAGCCCGACTCGCCGATCCGGCAGTTGATGGTCACCGACAAGGTGCCTGAGAGCGAACCATGGAGCGCGACCCAATGACGCGCCAGCCGCTGCTTCCGCTCGAAGTCTCCGCCCAGGCCAGCAACGCGCTGGCCTGGCTGCGTACGCACGCCCCGGAAAACGCGCAGTTGACCGGCGATACGCGCCGCCTGCAACCGGGCGACGTGTTCTTCGCCTATGTGCTGGGCAACGAGCGTCTGGCTACCGATGGTCGTCCGCATATCGACAAGGCGATCGCTGCCGGCGCGTCGGCCATTGTCTACGAGGCTGACAACTTCGCATGGCCCCATGACGATCGCGTGCCGCATCTGGCAGTGTCTCACCTGCACGAACTGGCAGGCCCCATCGCGGCTGGCTGGTACGGCATCGCTGCGTGCAATCTGACGATCGCCGGCGTCACGGGCACCAACGGCAAGACCTCGTGCTCGCAATGGCTGGCACGCCTGCTGCAGATGGCAGGCACGCGATGCGCGACGATCGGCACCCTCGGCTCGGGCTTCCCCGATGCGCTCAAGCTCACCGGCTTCACCACGCCGGACGCCGTGCAGTTGCAGGCCAGCCTGGCCGAACTGCACGACGCCGGCGCGCGCGCCGTGGCGATGGAAGTTTCCTCGCATGGGCTGGAGCAGGGCCGCGTGGCCGGCACCGGGTTTGCCGTTGCCGTGCTGACCAACCTGACCCAGGACCACCTCGACTACCACGGCACGATGGCCGAGTACGAGGCAGCCAAGGCGCGCCTGTTTGCGTGGGACGGCCTCAAGGCGGCGGTGATCAATCGCGACGATGGCATGGGCCAGCGCCTGCTAGCCAGCAACGCGGTGGCCGTGAGTGCCCCGCAAGTCATTGAATACGGCATCGACGGCAAGGCCGGCGCTTCGGTGGCACGCGGCCAGTGGCTGCGCGCGACTGGCGTGCGGGCCACTGGCGCCGGCACGGCGTTCCACGTCGACGGCAGTTTCGGCACCGCGGACGTGACCACGCCGATGATCGGAGCATTCAACGTCAGCAATCTGCTGGCCGTGCTCGGCGCCGCGCTAGCGCAGGGCGTGACCTGGGATGCCGCCATCGATGCGCTGCGCCGCCTGACGCCGGTCGATGGCCGCATGGAATTGTTCGGCGGCCACGATGCCCCGCTGGCCGTGGTCGACTACGCCCATACGCCCGATGCGCTGGTCCAGACGCTGACCGCGCTGCGGCCCGTGGCCCAGGCGCGTCAGGGCAAGCTATGGTGCGTGTTCGGCTGCGGCGGGGATCGCGACGCCACCAAGCGCCCGCTGATGGGCGGTGTGGCCGAGCGCCTGGCCGATGAAGTGGTGCTGACCAGTGACAACCCGCGCAGCGAAGATCCGCGCGAGATCCTTGAAGCGATCGCCGACGGCATGAGCGACCGTGCCCGCGCCGCGCTGATCGAGGACCGCGCCGCCGCCATTCTCTACGCCATCAAACATGCCGCCCCGGCCGACGTGGTGCTCGTGGCCGGCAAGGGCCACGAAGCCACGCAGGAGATCCAGGGTCGCAAGCGCCCGTTCTCTGACCGCGAGCACGTGCGTCTGACCCTGGGCGCGCGGGGGGTGTCGGCATGAACCGCCAACCGATGACGACTTTGCAGCAAGCCGCTGGCTGGATTGCCGGCGCAAGTATTTCCGGAGATGCTACGTGCTCGTTTTCGCGCGTGCATACCGACAGCCGTACCGTCGAGCCCGGCGACCTGTTCGTCGCGCTCAAGGGTGAGCGTTTCGACGCCCACGATTTTCTGGCCGATGTGGTCGCGCGCGGCGCCGCCGCGGTGATGGTGAGCCGCAAGGTCGACGTCGACGTGCCGGCGCTGATCGTGCCCGACACGCGCACCGGCCTCGGCCAGTTGGCCACGGGTTGGCGCCGCACGTTCACGCCGCCGACGGTGGCCGTGACCGGCAGCAATGGCAAGACCACGGTCAAGGAAATGATCGCGGCGATCTTTGCCGCGGCCGTGGGTGAAGGCGATCGTCTGGCAACGGGTGGCAACCTGAACAACGACATCGGCCTGCCACTGACCGTGCTGCGCCTGCGCGCGCATCACAAGCTGGCCGTGCTCGAGCTGGGCATGAATCACCCGGGTGAGACGATCTACCTGGCCGGCATCGCCCAGCCGACCGTGGCGGTGGTCACCAACGCCCAGCGCGAGCACCAGGAGTTCATGGTCAGCGTGGAGGCCGTGGCGCATGAACACGCCAGCGCCATCGCCGCGCTGCCCGCCGATGGCGTGGCCGTGTTTCCGGTCGATGCCGAAAGCGGTGGCGCCTATGCGGCCATCTGGCGCCAGGCCGCTGGCACACGGAAGGTGCTGTCGTTTGGGACCGATGCTTCGGCCGACGTACGGGCTACGGTGTCGCTGGAGAATGGCGTGCAGGTGCTGGATGTGACCGCGCCGGACCGGCGCTTCACGCTGCGCCTGCATGTGCTGGGTGTGCACAACGTGCGCAACGCGCTGGCGGCTACGGCGTGCGCGCTGGCCGCAGGCGTCGATGTGGCGGCAATCCAGGCGGGCATCGCCGGCTTCACCGCCGTGAAGGGCCGCCTGCAGGTGAAGCACACCCCGGCGGGCACCGTCGTTATCGACGACACGTACAACGCCAACCCGGATTCGATGCGTGCTGCAATCGACGTGCTGGCCGGATTCGCGACCCCGCGCCTGCTGGTGCTGGGCGATATGGGCGAGGTAGGGGATCAGGGTCCGATGTTCCACACCGAGATCGGTGCGTACGCGCGCGAGCGCGGCATCGACGCGCTCTGGGCAACAGGCGAACTCGCACCGCACGCGGTGCAGGCATATGGCGGTGGCGCACGGTATTTCGCTCGCGCGGAAGACCTGGCGCAGGCGCTGGAGGCAGACAAGGAGGGCACGGTGGCCAATGCAGCGGCCGTGCTGGTGAAGGGATCGCGCTTCATGCGCATGGAACGGATGGTCGATGCGCTTGTCGCATCACCTTCCGCTCATTAACGAAACAGACCAACGATGTTATTGACACTGGCCCAGTGGCTGCAGAACGACTACAGCTTCCTGCGGGTCGTCAACTATCTGACTTTCCGCGCGGTGATGGCCAACGTCACCGCGCTGGTGATCGGCCTGGGTTTCGGGCCGTGGGTGATTCGCCGCCTTACCGAACTGAAGATCGGTCAGGCCGTGCGCACGATCGGCCCCCAGACGCACCTGGTGAAGGCCGGCACGCCGACCATGGGTGGCGTGCTGGTGCTGATCTCGATCGCGATCTCGACGTTGCTCTGGTGTGACTGGGGCAACCGCTTCATCTGGGTTGTGCTGCTCGTGACGCTGGGCTATGGCGCGATTGGCTGGGTCGATGACTACCGCAAGGTGGTCTATCGCGATCCGCGCGGCATGTCGAGCCGCGAGAAATTCTTCTGGCAGACGCTGATCGGTCTGGTTGCCGCCGTGTATCTGGCGTTCTCGGTGTCCGAGGCCAGCAACGTGCGCATCTGGAGTCTGTTCCTGAGCTGGATCGAGGGCGGCATGTTCGCCGACGTGCCGTACAAGATGAACCTGATCGTGCCCTTCTTCAAGGAAGTGAGCTACCCGCTCGGCGTGACCGGTTTCATCGTGCTGACCTATCTGGTGATCGTTGGCTCGAGCAACGCGGTGAACCTGACCGACGGTCTGGACGGCCTCGTGATCATGCCCGTGGTGCTGGTGGGCGGCGGCCTTGGCGTGTTTGCCTATGTGATGGGCAATGCGGTCTACAGCAAGTACCTGCTGTTCCCGCACATTCCCGGCGCGGGCGAGCTGCTGATCTTCTGCTCGGCGATGGCCGGCGCGGGACTGGCGTTCCTCTGGTTCAACGCCCACCCGGCACGCGTGTTCATGGGCGACGTTGGCGCGCTGGCGCTGGGCGGGGCGCTGGGCACGGTAGCGGTGATCGTGCGCCAGGAGATCGTGCTGTTCGTGATGGGCGGGATCTTCGTGGTGGAAACGCTGTCAGTGATGCTCCAGGTGTCGTGGTTCAAGTTCACGAAGCGTCGCTACGGCGAAGGCCGCCGGCTGTTCCGCATGGCGCCGCTGCATCACCACTTCGAACTGGGCGGCTGGAAGGAAACACAAGTGACGGTGCGCTTCTGGATCATCACGATGCTGCTGGTGCTGATCGGGTTGTCGTCGCTGAAGCTGCGCTGAACCCGGGCTGAAATTTTTAATCTACGGACTCTACAAGGCAGGAAAACGAAGTGTTTGGCGTGTTGCAGAAACCTCATGTGCTGGTACTTGGCCTCGGTGAATCGGGGCTGGCCATGGCACGCTGGTGCGGCCTGAATGGCTGCCGCGTGCGCGTGGCCGACACACGCGAGGCGCCCGCCAACCTTGTCTTCCTGCAGGCGGAACTGACCACGGCCCAGTTCATGGGCGGGCAGTTCACCGAGAACCTGCTCGACGATATCGGTCTGGTGGCGATCAGCCCCGGGCTGTCCCCGCTCGAACCCAATACCAGGGCGCTGCTCGAGGCGGCGCAGGCACGCAGTATTCCTGTCTGGGGCGAGATCGAACTGTTCGCCCAGGCGATTGGCTACCTGGAGGCCACGTCGGGCTACGCCCCGCGCGTGCTGGCCATCACCGGTACCAACGGCAAGACCACGACCACCGCGCTGACTGGCCGGCTGATCGAGCGCGCAGGCAAGACCGTGGGCGTGGCAGGCAATATCAGCCCGTCTGCGCTGGACAAGCTGTCGGCCTGCATCGCCAGCGCCACGTTGCCCGATGTCTGGGTGCTCGAACTGTCCAGCTTCCAGCTCGAATACACGTTCTCGCTGGCGCCGCACGCGGCCACGGTGCTCAATGTCACGCAGGACCACCTCGACTGGCACGGCAGCATGGAAGCGTATGCCGCCGCCAAGGCGCGCATCTTCGGCCCGGCCGAGAAGGGCTGCCTGCAGGTGCTCAACCGGCAGGACCCGCTGACGATGAACATGGCCCGCCGCGGCACCACGCTGGTCACGTTCGGCACTGACCTGCCCGAGACGCCGGGCAGCTACGGCGTGCTGCGCGAAGGCGGGATGCCATGGCTCGTGCTGGCCGAGCCCGACACCGAAGCCGATGCCGAGCAGAAGCCGCGCCGCCGCAAGAAGGACGATGTCGCCGCCGACGCCGTCGTGCCGGTACGCCACAAGCGCCTGATGCCGGCCGACGCGCTGCACATCCGCGGCATGCACAACGCCACCAACGCGATGGCCGCGCTGGCGCTGTGCCGCGCGATCGACCTGCCGCTCAACGCGCTGCTGCACGGCCTGCGCGAGTATCGTGGCGAGCCGCACCGCGTGGAATGGGTGGCAACGATCGATGAAGTCGAATACTTCGACGACAGCAAGGGGACGAACGTCGGCGCCACCGTGGCTGCACTGAGCGGGCTGGATAAGCACGTGGTGCTGATCGCCGGTGGCGAGGGCAAGGGCCAGGATTTCTCGCCGCTGGTCGCGCCGGTGGCGCAATACGCGCGCGCCGTGGTGCTGATCGGCAAGGATGCGGGCGCGCTGCGCGAGGCGCTGGGGGCTACCGGCAAACCGCTGATCGACGCCGGCTCGCTGGAAGAAGCGGTAGAGAAATCCGCCAGCCTCGCGGAAGCGGGCGACGTGGTGCTGCTGTCGCCGGCTTGCGCCAGCCTCGACATGTTCCGTAACTACGTGCATCGCGCCCAGGTGTTCCGCGGCGCGGTGGAAGAACTGGCTTTGTCCCGGGGGATCATGCCATGAGCGACTCGCAGGTCAAGCGCAGCGGATTCATCGGCGCCACCATCGGCAATGCCTGGGGTGGCCTGCGTGATGCGGTGTCCGGCGTCAAGCCGACACGCTCCCGCATGATGGAGTACGACCAGCCCCTGCTGTGGGTAGCGATCGTACTGCTGACGTTCGGCCTGGTGATGGTCTACTCGGCATCGATCGCGCTGCCGGACTCGCCGCGCTACGCCAACTACCGCGAGGCCCATTTCCTGGTGCGCCATGCGTTCAGCCTGGTGATCGGACTCTCCACGGCGCTGGTGGCGTTCCAGATTCCGGTGAAGGTCTGGGACCGCTACGCGCCGAAGCTGTTCATCGTCGCGCTGATCCTGCTGGTGATCGTGCTGGTGCCGTTCGTCGGCAAGGGCGTGAACGGCGCGCGGCGCTGGATTCCGCTTGGCCTGATGAATTTCCAGCCGTCCGAACTGATGAAGCTGGCCGTGGTGCTGTACGCGGCCAACTACACGGTGCGCAAGCAGGAGTGGATGCAGACCGTCTCGAAGGGCTTCCTCCCGATGGGGGTGGCCGTGGTCGTGGTGGGGATGCTGCTACTGCTCGAACCCGATATGGGCGCGTTCCTGGTGATCGCGGCCGTGGCGATGGGCATCCTGTTTCTGGGTGGCATCAACGGCAAGCTGTTCGCCGGCCTGGTCGGCGTGGCCGTGGGTGCGTTCGCGCTGCTGATTACGGCATCGCCATGGCGTCGCGAGCGGATCTTTGCGTACCTGAACCCGTGGGAAGAAAGTAACGCGCTCGGCAAGGCTTATCAGCTCACACACTCGCTGATCGCCTTCGGCCGTGGCGAATGGACCGGCGTGGGCCTGGGCGGCAGCATCGAGAAGTTGCACTACCTGCCGGAAGCCCACACTGACTTCATCCTGGCGGTGATCGGCGAGGAATTCGGCTTCATCGGTGTGCTGGTGATGATCGTGCTGTTCTACTGGATGGTCCGCCGCTGCTTCGACATCGGCCGTACGGCGCTGCAGCTCGACCGTACCTTCGCCGGTCTGGTGGCCAAGGGCATGGGCATCTGGATCGGCTGGCAAACGTTCATCAACATGGGCGTGAACCTGGGCCTGCTGCCGACCAAGGGCCTGACGCTGCCACTGGTCAGCTATGGCGGCTCGGGCATCCTGATGAACTGTGTGGCGTTGGCGATTGTCCTGCGCATTGACTACGAGAACAGGGTGTTGATGCGCGGAGGGAAGGTATGACCGCACGCACGCTGCTCGTGATGGCTGGCGGCACCGGGGGCCACGTGTTCCCGGGGCTGGCGGTCGCGCGTGCGTTGCGTGACGAGGGCTGGCGCGTGGTCTGGCTCGGCAATCGTACGGGCATGGAAGCGACGCTGGTGCCGAAGCACGACATTCCGATGGAGTACATCCAGTTCGGTGGACTGCGTGGCAAGGGCCTGCTGACCAAGCTCCTGCTGCCGCTGAACCTGCTGCGCGCGTTCTGGCAGAGCATCGGCGCGCTGCGTCGGGTGAAGCCGGACGTGGTGCTCGGCATGGGCGGCTATATCACCTTCCCGGCAGGGATGATGGCGTCGCTGCTCGGGCGCCCGCTGGTGCTGCACGAACAGAATTCGATCGCTGGCCTGGCGAACAAGGTGTTGGCGAAGGTCGCGGACCGCGTGCTCTGCGCGTTCCCGGACGCGTTGCCGAATAGCGAATGGACCGGCAATCCGGTGCGTGCCGAACTGGCGCAGATTCCGGCGCCGGAGTCACGCTACGACCATCGCGCCGGCCCGCTGCACGTGCTTGTGGTGGGTGGCAGCCTTGGCGCGGCCGCGCTCAACGACGTGGTGCCGAAGGCAATCGCGCTGCTGCCCGAGGGGCAGCGCCCGGTCGTCAAGCATCAGGCCGGCGCGAAACAGATCGATACGCTGCGCGCGAACTACGCAGCAGCAGGAGTGGCCGGCGATACCGTGCCATTCATCGACGACATGGCGGCGGCCTACGCCGACGCCGATCTGGTCATCTGCCGCGCAGGCGCGATGACGGTTTCCGAAGTGGCGGCCGCCGGTGTGGCAGCGCTGTTCGTGCCGTTTCCGCATGCGGTGGACGATCACCAGACCACCAATGCGACGTTCCTGTCGAAGCAGGGCGCTGCGTTGCTGGTGCAACAGAACGAACTGACCGCGGAAGGTCTGGCGAAGACGCTCGCCGGCCTGTCGCGGACGCAATTGAAAGACATGGCGCGCGCTGCGCGTGGCCTGGCCAAACCGGAGGCAACCCGGCGCGTCGCCGAGATCTGCAGCCAGTTGGCGGGTAAATCGTGAAACGAATTCAATGAAGCATATTGTCAAGAACATCCACTTCGTAGGCATTGGCGGGGCCGGCATGAGCGGCATCGCCGAGGTCCTGCTGAATCTGGGCTACAAGGTCTCGGGTTCCGACGTGGGCAGCAATGCCGCCACGCGGCGCCTGGCTTCGCTCGGCGCGCGCGTGGCTCATGGCCACGACGCGGAAAACGTGACGGGCGCCAATGCCGTGGTGGTATCCACCGCGGTGACCAACGACAACCCCGAAGTGCTGGCAGCCCGCGCCAGGCGTATCCCGGTGGTGCCGCGCGCGGTGATGCTGGCCGAGCTGATGCGCCTGAAGCAGGGCGTGGCTATCGCCGGCACCCATGGCAAGACCACCACGACCAGCCTGGTGGCATCGGTGCTGGCCGAAGGCGGGCTAGATCCGACGTTCGTGATCGGTGGCCGCCTGAATTCAGCCGGCGCTAACGCGCGGCTCGGCACGGGCGATTTCATCGTCGCGGAAGCCGACGAGTCCGACGCGTCGTTCCTGAACCTGTTTCCGGTGATGGAAGTCATCACCAATATCGACGCCGACCACATGGACACCTACGGGCATGATTTTGCCCGGCTCAAGCAGGCGTTCGTGGAGTTTACCCAGCGCCTGCCGTTCTACGGCATTGCCGTGCTGTGTGTCGATGACCCGAACGTGCGCGAGATCCTGCCGTTCGTGTCCAAGCCGGTGGTGCGCTACGGTTTTGCCGAGGACGCGCAGATTCGTGCGGTCAATGCGCGCGCCGTTGATGGACAGATGCACTTCACCGTGCTGCGCCAGCTCAATGGCCACGCCGAGCCGCCGCTCGACATCGTGCTGAACCTGCCGGGGATTCACAACGTCCAGAACGCGCTGGCCGCCATCGCGATTGCCACCGAACTCGAAGTGCCGGACGCGTCGATCGTCAAGGCGCTGCGCGAGTTTCACGGCGTGGGCCGCCGCTTCCAGCGCTACGGCGAGGTGGCGACGCCCGACGGTTCGGGCACGTTCACGCTGGTCGACGATTACGGCCATCACCCGGTGGAGATGGCCGCGACGCTGGCTGCCGCGCGCGGCGCGTTCCCGGACCGCCGCCTGGTGCTGGCATTCCAGCCCCATCGCTTCACACGCACGCGCGACTGTTTCGAGGACTTCGTCAAGGTGCTGGGCACCGTCGACGCGCTGCTGCTGGCGGAGGTGTACGCCGCCGGCGAATCGCCGATCGTCGCGGCCGATGGCCGCGCGCTGACGCGCGCGCTGCGCGTTGCAAACAAGGTAGAACCCGTTTTTGTCGAGCAGATCGAGGACATGCCCCAGGCCATCCTGAATGCCGTACGGCCCGGCGATGTGGTCGTAACCATGGGCGCTGGCTCGATCGGCGCAGTGCCGGGCCAGTTGGTGTCGCATCAACAAGGGGGGCAGCAATGAGCTTCGTCGCCCATCCCAATATCGATCCGAAGTCGCTGGGCAAGGTTGGCGTGCTGCTGGGTGGCAAGTCCGCCGAGCGCGAGATCTCGCTGCTGTCCGGTAACGGTGTGCTGGCCGCGCTGAAGTCGCGCGGCGTCGATGCGCATCCGTTCGATCCGGGCCTGCAGCCGATCAGCGAACTGGCTGCCGCAGGTTTCGACCGCGTTTTTATCGCGCTGCACGGTCGCTACGGCGAAGACGGCACGATGCAGGGCCTGCTCGAGCAGCTTGGCATCCCCTATACCGGCAGCGGCGTGCTGGCGTCGGCGCTGGCCATGGACAAGCAGGCTACCAAACGCCTGTGGATGACGCACGGCCTGGCTACGCCGCGCTTCGCGATGCTCTACGCGAATACCGATTTCGATGCCGTGGTTGCCGATCTTGGCCTGCCGCTGATCGTCAAGCCGGCCCGTGAAGGGTCGTCGATCGGCCTGACCAAGGTGATCGCCGCGGACCAGATGCGCGCTGCATTCGAGAAGGCCGCAGGGCTCGATGCCGACGTGATCGCCGAGACTTTCATCGATGGCGCGGAGCTGACTTGCCCGATCGTGGGCGAGGGTCCGACGGCCGAAGCGCTCCCAGTTATCAAGATTGTCGCGCCGGAGTCGAACTACGACTATCAAAATAAGTATTTTACTGACGATACCCAATACCTGTGCCCCTCGACATTGCCCGACGCGCTGGAGCGCGAAGTGCGCGCGCTGGCCGTGGAGGCCTTCCGGGTGCTGGGGTGTCGCGGCTGGGCCCGCGCGGACGTGATGCTGACGCGCGACGGCAAGCCTTATCTGCTTGAAATGAATACGTCCCCCGGCATGACCGGCCATTCGCTCGTGCCGATGGCGGCGCGTGCGAATGGCATCAGCTATGAGGACTTCGTCATGCAGGTACTGGCGGCAGCCACGCTGGACCTGCATCCGAATGAACACTGGAAACCCGAATAACCGCAGTACCGACCGCCTGAACGACGACACATGTGGCATAACGCGCGCCTGCTCAACCTGTTCGCCTCAGCGCTATACGCGCTGGTGGCGCTCATGGCGCTCGGGGCTGGGCTGCTGTGGCTGGCCCAGCGGCCGGTGTTCGCCATTACGCATGTCGAGCTGACGTCGATGGATGGCGCGCCGTTGCGCCACGTGAACGCGCCGAGCGTGCGCGCGAACGCGCTGGGCAAGCTGGCCGGCAACTTCTTCACACTCGACCTGAACACGGCGCGACAGGCGTTCGAGTCGGTGCCCTGGGTGCGCCACGCGAGCGTGCGGCGCGAGTGGCCGAATGGCTTGGCGATCCAGGTGGAAGAGCACGAACCCCTCGGTACCTGGGGTGGTCCGGATAGTGGCAGGCTGATCAATACCTATGGCGAGGTATTCGTGGCCAACACCGCCGAGGCCGAAGAGGATGCCCAGCTGCTGGCGCTTGACGGACCGCCGGACAGCGAGGAAGACGTGGTCGAGAAGCTGGAGATCATGCGCGAGTGGTTCAAGCCGATGAAGCTCGAACCGCTGGCCGTGGCGCTGTCGGGGCGTTATGCATGGCGTGCCAAATTGTCTAACGGCATGGTCGTCGAATTCGGCCGCGAGCAGAACGACGAGGATCGCACGGCCATGGAGGCGCGGGTCAAGCGCTTCGTGGCGTCGTGGCCGCAGGTCACGGAGCAGATGGGCAAGCAGATCGAGTATGCCGATCTGCGCTATCCCAACGGGTTCGCGATCCGGGCGGCCAGCGTGCGCTTCCTGACCGATGCGCAGGCAGCGGCGGCGGCCAAGGCGGCGACCAAGGCAGCCAGCGGCGCGGCAACCCCCCAGGCGGCTTCGGCCGGCAACACCAACAACAATCCGACGCGACTCAAGAGTAAGAACGCGGAGAAAACTCGATGAGCAAGGAATACAAGGACCTACTGGTCGGTCTCGACATCGGCACCTCGAAGGTGGCGGCCGTGGTGGCGGAACTGCGCCCCGATGGCAGCTATGAGGTGATCGGGATGGGCCAGTCCGAGTCCAAGGGTTTGAAGAAGGGGGTCGTGGTCAACATCGAGGCTACCGTGCAGTCGATCCAGCGCGCGCTGGAAGAAGCCGAGCTGATGGCTGACTGCAAGATCGCCGAGGTGTTCACCGGCATCGCCGGCAGCCATATCCGCAGCTTCAACTCGAGCGGCATGGTGGCGATCAAGGACAAGGAAGTCACGCAGACGGATGTGGCCCGCGTGATCGAGACCGCCAAGGCGGTCAACATCCCGACCGACCAGCAGATCCTGCACATCCTGACCCAGGAATTCATCATCGACGGTCAGGAGGATGTACGCGAGCCCATCGGCATGAGCGGTATCCGGCTCGAAGTGAAGGTGCATATCGTGACGGGCGCGGTTAGCGCGGCCCAGAACATCGTCAAGTGCGTGCGCCGCTGCGGCCTGGAAGTGCACGACCTGATCCTGCAGCCGCTGGCCTCGAGCCTTGCGGTGCTGACCGAGGACGAGAAGGAACTCGGCGTGGTGCTGGTGGATATCGGCGGCGGCACGACGGACATCGCCATCTTCAGCGAAGGCGCGATCCGGCACACGGCCGTGATCCCGATCGCCGGGGACCAGATCACCAACGACATCGCCATGGCGCTGCGCACGCCGACGCCCGATGCCGAGGACATCAAGATGCAGTACGGCATCGCCAAGCAGGCGATTGCCGACCCGGAAGACATGATCGAGGTGCCTGGCGTGGGCGACCGCGGCACGCGCACGCTGAGCCGCCAGGCGCTGGCCGCTGTGATCGAGCCGCGTATCGAGGAACTCTATTCGCTGGTGCACCAGGTGGTGCGCGAGTCGGGCTACGAGGAACTGCTGTCGTCGGGCGTGGTGATCACCGGTGGCACGGCCATGATGCCGGGCATGGTGGAACTGGGCGAAGACATCTTCCTGAAGCCCGTGCGCGTGGGCGTGCCCGAGTATCGCGGCAACCTGCATGAAGTCGTAAAGAGCCCGCGTTACTCCACGGTGATGGGCCTGCTGCAGGAAGGATGCGTTCAGCGTATGCGCGGCCGCAAGGTGGCGGTGCAGAGCGGCTCCGTGAAACAGGTCTGGGGACGCATGAAGGAATGGTTTGTCGGCAACTTCTGATGAATTTGCCGGTCAGGTTTTCTTTGACGTGATACGCGCCTGGCGTCAGCGCGATGGCGGAAATGCACGTTGAGCAGTTTTTCGCAGTTTTACTGGTTAGTTGTTCTTGATAGTTTCTTGTTCAGGAACCAAGGGTTGCGGCGGGGAGGCTGCAGCGTTTGGGGACTGATTTTTCTCGGAGGCAGTGATGGACTTTGACATGATCGAAACGGAGATTCAGGACGGCACCATCATCAAGGTGGTGGGCGTGGGCGGCGCGGGCGGCAATGCCGTGCAGCACATGATCAGCCGTGGCGTGCAGGGTGTGGAATTCATTTGCATGAATACCGATGCCCAGGCGCTGAAGCGCTCCACCGCATCGCGCGTGCTGCAACTGGGCAACACCGGCCTTGGTGCCGGTGCCAAGCCGGAAGTTGGCCGTAACTGCGCGGAGCAGGCGCGTGACCAGATCGCCGACGCCCTGCGCGGCGCGCACATGGTCTTCATCACTGCCGGCATGGGCGGCGGCACCGGTACCGGTGCCGCGCCGATCGTGGCGCAGGTGGCCAAAGAAATGGGCATCCTGACCGTGGGCGTGGTCAGCAAGCCGTTCGACTTCGAAGGCGCGCGCCGTGCCAAGGTGGCCGAACACGGTTCGGGCGAACTCGAGTCGTCGGTGGACTCGCTGATCGTGGTGCTCAACGAGAAGCTGTTCGAAGTGATGGGCGACGACGCCGAGATGGACAAGTGCTTCCAGTGCGCCGATGACGTGCTGCATAACGCTGTCGCTGGCATCGCCGAAATCATCAATGTCGACGGTCTCGTGAACGTCGACTTTGAAGACGTGAAGACGGTGATGGGCGAGCAGGGCAAGGCCATGATGGGTACGGCTACCGTCTCCGGCGTGGATCGCGCCCGCCTGGCCGCCGAGCAGGCTGTGGCCAGTCCGCTGCTCGAAGGCGTGGACCTGTCCGGCGCGCGTGGCGTGCTGGTCAACATCACGGCCAGCCGCTCGTTGAAGCTGTCGGAAACCAAGGAAGTCATGAACACGATCCGCAGCTACGCCGCGGAGGACGCGACCGTGATCTTCGGTACGGTGTACGACGATTCGATGAGCGACGCGCTGCGCGTGACCGTGGTGGCCACTGGCCTGGGCCGTTCTGCCAAGAAGCAGCAGCCGATGACGCTGCTGAAGACCGGCACGGACAACATCCCGGTGCAGATGATGGCAGGCCTGACCGCTGCCCCGGCGCATGCATCGCCGGACTACAGCGGCCTGGATACGCCGGCCGTGTGGCGCAGCTCGCGCGAGTCGGCGTCCGCCCATGTGGCGGCGCTGCAAGAGAAGGGCGTGGATACGTACGACATCCCGGCCTTCCTGCGCAAGCAGGCTGACTGAGTTGGGCTCCGGCAGGGCCGTGGCGTCGGCCGCGTGCCTGGCGGGTTGTCGCTGGTCCGTTCCGCATCGCCCGAGCGCTCCCTTTCCGCTCGGTGATTGCCTGGACTGACGCCATCCGTCAGTGCGCCGGCACGCGTCGCGCCCGCGCCGAAAGCAGTCCGTCCGCATCCCGTTGCCGGGCAGGCAGGCCATCGGCCGCCTCCCCGGACTGGTTTCCCGCCTCCCAGCGGCGGGATGTGCCCCCGTCCGCGCGGCGCGTCCACAAGACGCGCCGCGCGGCGTTTGAGCAGCAAGCCGACTGCCCTGCACTTGACATAGCTGAAGCCAGGATTCGCCAATGCGACGCTTGGTTGCAACGGCATCCGCCCCTATGATGCAGGCAGGGTTTCTACCGAGAGGAGGAATCTCCGATGATCGCCATTGGGCAACGCGTCCCTGACGCCACGCTGTACGAATTTTTCGAAACCGAATCCGAAGGCTGCGTGCTCGGGCCGAATGCGTTTTCGGTGGCCGAACTGGTCAAGGGCCGCAAGATCGTGGTCTTCGGCCTGCCCGGCGCCTTTACTCCGACTTGCTCCGCGAAGCATGTGCCCAGCTATCTCAAGGAGTACGATGCGTTGCGTGCCGCCGGTGTCGACGAAATCTGGTGCCACTCGGTCAACGACGCCTTTGTGATGGGTGCCTGGGGACGCGAGCAGAAGGCCACAGGCAAGGTCCGGATGATGGGTGACGGCGCCGCGCAATGGGCCAGGGCCCTGGGGCTGGATCAGGACCTGAGCCAGCGCGGCTTGGGTGTGCGCGCCAAACGCTATGCGATGGTCGTCGATGACGGTGTGGTGACCCACCTGTTCATCGAGGAGCCGGGCGAGTTCAAGGTCAGCAGTGCCGAATGGGTGCTGCAGGCGTTGCGCGCTTGACACGGTAGTTCGGGCGTGAATGCTTTATACGTATCATTTCGGACGTTGTCTAACACCCCGAAACAAAGTGGTGCAGCGCAATAGACCGAGTAATGGTAGTATCGCGTTATCAAGTTTTACGCCCAATAGCTTTTAATAATAGTTGAGGCCGTCATGCTCAAACAGCGCACTATCAAATCCCTGGTGAAGACGGTTGGTATCGGTTTGCACTCGGGCCGCAAAGTGACGCTGACCCTGCGCCCGGCTCCGGCCGATACCGGCATCGTCTTTACCCGCGTCGACCTGCCCGAGGCCGTGGAAATCCACGCGGCGGCTTCTGCCATTGGTGATACCCGCCTGGCATCGGTGCTCCAGAAGGACGGCGCGCGCGTTTCGACCGTTGAACACCTGATGTCGGCCTGCGCCGGCCTGGGTGTCGACAATCTTTATGTCGACGTCGACGCCGAGGAAATTCCGATCATGGACGGCAGCGCGGCATCGTTCGTGTTCCTGCTGCAATCGGCGGGCATGGAAGAGCAGCCTGCGGCCAAGCGTTTCATCCGCGTGAAGAAAGCCGTGGAAGTCCGCGATGGTGACAAGCTGGCTCGCCTGGAGCCGTTCTTCGGCTTCAAGCTTGCCTTCACGATCGACTTCCGTCATCCCGCTGTCGACAAGACGGGTCAGACGTTCACGATCGACTTTGCCGACACCAGCTACGTCCGTGAAATCGCCCGTGCCCGCACTTTCGGTTTTGCCCATGAAGTTGAGGCACTGCGCGAGATGGGCCTGGCCCGTGGTGGCAGCCTCGACAACGCGATCGTGCTCGACGAGCACCGCATGTTGAACAACGAGGAACTGCGCTATGGCGACGAGTTCGTCCGCCACAAGATCCTCGACGCGATCGGCGACCTGTACGTGATCGGCCATCCGCTGATTGCTTCATATGTTGCGCACAAATCTGGCCATGGCATGAACAATCAGTTGCTGCGCGCGCTGCTGGCGGACCAGGAAGCCTACGAATTTGTGACCTTCGACAAGGTCGAGGAAGCGCCCGTCGCGTTCCTGCCACAGGCTCAGCCGGCATTCGCCTGACGACTGACTGGCATCAAGCTTCGATCGGAAACCCCGCGCCTCGTAAGGGCACGGGGTTTTTTGTTGTCTGCGGGATGGTGCCGGGCCGCGCATCTGGCCGCTCCCAACTACTAATAAGGGGGCTGAGCGGGCGTAGCGAGGATCGAATCAGCGATGCCGGGCCAGCAAGGCCTCCACCGCATCCTTCAGCGGTGACGCCTCCAGGTTGTGCGCCAGCACGTCCATGCTATGCAATCCGGCCGGCGACAGATTGGCCGTTCGCGGCTTGCGTTCGACCGGACCAGTGTCCCAATCGCCACGCCCGACCTCCGGTTGTACCCGTACACGGATTGCGGTAACCTGCGATCCCCGTTGCTGCAGCCGGGAAAGCAGGGTCGGCACCACTTGCCGGACCCGCGCGGCCGCCGCGCCATGCGCGGCAAGCAACAACAGTGTGCGCTCCATTTGCGGTCCCCGGTCGTCAGTCTTGACGCCGGCCACGGCGATGCCGGCCCGCATGCCTTGCGGCAGGAGTGACAGGACTTCCGCTTCCAGAGACGCCAGTTGCCGCGCGGTCTGCATCAGCGCCGAAACCGGCCCGGCCTTGGCCAGCCAGTCATTGAGTGGCTTGGCCGCAGGGGTCTGGTGAGCGTGGTGGGTGAACATGCGCATGCGCGCATTCTAGCGCGCAATCCTTGCCCGTCCGAGAGCCGGGATGCCTTTGCCCGCGTGCGCACGGGGCCGCAAGAGCGGCCCCGTCTTTTGGGGTGGGGTTAGGTCATGCAAATCATCGTGCTACATCCGCGCGAGCAGCGGATGCTTCGTTTCCATCTCACGCGCCTGCGCGTCGCGCTGCTCATGCTGGCGCTCTGCTCGCTCGTTGCCGCCGCCGCCTCAGGCGTTATCTGGCTCCTCGCGCGCTCCCAAGCGTCGCCCGAGGTCTCGCGACAAGCGCGCGAGAATGCCTTTCTACGGCAGAACCTGGCGGTGCTTGCCGCAAGCGTGGGCGATCTGCAGGCGCAGATGGTCCGTCTCGATGCCCTTGGTGAGCGGGTTTCGGGTCTGGCCGGCATTGCCCCCCAGGATTTCGACTTTCGCCATCGCCCAGCCCGTGGGGGCCCGGCCGCGCCGGCGCAGTCGCCCGAACTGACCCTGCCCGAGCTGCGCGCCGAGCTGGCCCGCCTGGGCGAGCAGGCCGAGCACCGCGTCGACTACTTCGATGTGATCGAGACCGCGTTGATGGACCGTCAGATGAGAGAACGACGCATCCCCCGGGTGCTTCCCGTGGCAACCGGGTACGACGGATCCAGCTTCGGTACGCGGATCGATCCTTTCACCGGTCGCCGCTCCCAGCATGAAGGCGTGGACTTCGTGGCACCCACCGGCACGCCGATCCTGGCGGCCGCAGGTGGCGTGGTGGTGGCAGCGGAATGGCACAACGAGTACGGCAACATGATTGATATCGATCACGATAACGGACTCAAGACCCGGTATGCTCACGCGTCGAAGTCGCTGGTTCGGGCTGGCGATATCGTCCGCCCTGGCCAGATGATTGCCCGGGTCGGCAGCACGGGGCGCTCGACCGGCGCACACCTGCACTTCGAGGTCCATGTGAACGGTTTGCCACGTAATCCGAATGGCTTTTTGAACGCGGCCGTACCGGCGCCCTTGGCCGAGGCGCTCTCCCCAACCAACCGGACCGCCATCCGCTGATCGTCGAACCCTGGGCACGCAGCGGAACATTGAAGTCGGTGAGGTTGTCCCAACCTCACCAGCAGCCTGTCCCGGACGGGCGGCCCCGGTTATCGCCCGGGCCTGTTGCGCCCATGCAGATTCTGGCCTGGCAGCGGTCCGGTCAGGACATCGGCACATGATAAACTCGGCGTTTTGCGCCAATCCACCCATTCCTCGCGCGTGGCTGCCCGGTTCGCCGCTGGTCGCTCGCAGGTGAAAGCACTCGATGATCACGGGCCTTCTCAAGAAAGTCTTCGGCAGCCGCAACGAACGGCTGATTAAACAATATCGCCGCACGGTCGAGCAGATCAATGCGCTCGAGCCGAAGTTCGAGAAGCTCTCGGACGACGAGTTGCGTGGCATGACCGAGACATTCCGCCAGCGCCATGCCGGCGGCGAGTCGCTCGAGGCACTGCTGCCTGAGGCTTTCGCCGTCTGCCGCGAAGCCAGCAAGCGGATCATGAAGATGCGTCACTTCGACGTGCAGATGATCGGCGGCATGGTGCTGAACGACAACAAGATTGCCGAAATGCGCACCGGTGAAGGCAAGACGCTGACCGCCACGCTGGCCGTGTATCTCAATGCGCTGACCGGCAAGGGCGTGCACGTGGTGACGGTCAACGACTACCTGGCGCAGCGTGACGCCGAGTGGATGGGGCGGCTGTACAACTTCCTGGGCCTGTCGGTGGGCGTGAACCTGTCGCAGATGCCACACGATCAGAAGCAGATCGCGTACAACGCGGACATCACGTACGGCACCAACAACGAGTTTGGCTTCGACTATCTGCGCGACAACATGGTCTATGACCCGTCGCAGCGCGTGCAGCGTCCGTTGCATTACGCGATCGTCGACGAAGTGGACTCGATCCTGATCGACGAGGCGCGCACGCCGCTGATCATCTCGGGCCAGGCCGAGAACCAGACCGATCTCTACCAGCGCATGAACGGCATTCCGAAGCTGCTCGAGCGCCAGATCGGCGAGGAGAAGGCCGACGGTACCGGCGTCGAGAAGCCTGGCGACTACTACGTGGACGAGAAGGGCCATCAGGTCTATCTGACCGAGGCCGGCCACGAGAAGGCCGAGCAGATCCTGTCCCAGCTCGGGCTGATCAGCGAGGGCGAATCGCTCTACGCGCCCCAGAACATTACGCTGATGCACCACCTGTACGCCGCCCTGCGCGCGCACAGCCTGTTCCATCGCGACCAGCACTATGTGGTGCAGAACGACGAGGTCATCATCGTCGACGAATTCACGGGCCGCCTGATGACGGGCCGCCGCTGGTCCGATGGCCTGCACCAGGCCGTGGAAGCCAAGGAAGGCGTGACCGTCCAGCAGGAAAACCAGACGCTGGCCACCATCACGTTCCAGAACTACTTCCGCATGTACGAGAAGCTGGCCGGCATGACCGGCACGGCCGACACGGAAGCCTACGAGTTCCAGGAGATCTACGGCCTCGAAGTCGTGGTGATCCCGACCAACCGTCAGGCCCAGCGCAAGGACCTGCAGGACCAGATCTACAAGACGTCGAAGGAACGCTACGACGCCGTGGTGCGCGATATCCGCGACTGCTACGACCGAGGCCAGCCGGTGCTGGTGGGCACGACGTCGATCGAAACGTCCGAGTATCTGTCGGACCTGCTGAACAAGGAAAAGCTGCCGCACCAGGTGCTGAACGCCAAGCAGCACGCGCGCGAAGCCGAGATCGTGGCGCAGGCCGGCCGACCCAAGATGGTCACGATCGCCACCAACATGGCCGGTCGCGGTACCGACATCGTGCTGGGCGGCAACGTCGAGAAGCAGGCCGGTTTTATCGAAGCCGATGCCAACCTGTCCGATGCCGAGAAGGCCGAGCGCATCGCCAAGCTCAAGGATGAGTGGCAATCGCTGCACGACCAGGTCAAGGCGGCTGGCGGCCTGCATATCGTCGGCACCGAGCGACACGAGTCGCGCCGGATCGACAACCAGCTTCGCGGCCGCGCCGGCCGTCAGGGCGACCCGGGCTCGTCGCGCTTCTATCTGTCGCTTGACGACCAGCTCCTGCGTATCTTCGCCGGCGACCGCGTGCGCGCGATCATGGAACGTCTGAAGATGCCTGAAGGCGAGCCGATCGAAGCCGGTATCGTCACGCGCTCGATCGAATCCGCGCAGCGCAAGGTCGAGGGCCGCAACTTCGACATCCGCAAGCAACTGCTGCAGTACGACGACGTTGCGAACGACCAGCGCAAGGAAATCTACAAGCTCCGTAACGACGTACTCGAATCGCAGGACGTCGGCGACATGGTGGCGAACCTGCGCGAGAGCGTGCTGGTGGAGGTGTTCCGCGAATACGTGCCCGCCGAGAGCATGGAAGAGCAGTGGGACATTGCTGGCCTGGAACAGCGCCTGCGTGACGACTGGGGTCTGGAGCTGCCGCTGGCGAAGACCATCGAAGGCGCGCAGAGCATCGAGGATGAAGAGCTGCTGGACATGATCCTGAAGGCAGCGCGCGAGCACTACGACGCCAAGGTGGCGCAAGTGGGCCGCGAGTCGTTCGCCGGCTTCGAGCGCTCGGTCATGCTGCAAAGTATCGACACGCACTGGCGCGAGCACCTGGCCGCGCTGGATCACCTGCGTCAGGGCATCCACCTGCGCGGCTATGCGCAAAAGGATCCGAAGCAGGAGTACAAGCGCGAATCGTTCGAACTGTTCGCGCGCCTGCTGGACGTGATCAAGAGCGAAGTCACGCGCGTGGTATTCAACGTGCATATCCAGTCGCCCGAGGAACTCGAACAGGCTTCGGAGCAGATCGAGGAAGGCTTGGCGCACCTCGAGAACGTGCAATACAAGCATGACGAGTTCGCCGAGGGTGCCGAGCCTGTGGAGCAGGCAGAGCCGGCACGCAGCAACACGGCCGCCGCGGCGCTGGCCGCGATGGGCGGCGAAGCGGCGCTGGCCGGCATGCCCAAGGTTGGCCGCAACGACCCGTGCCCGTGCGGTTCGGGCAAGAAGTTCAAGCAGTGCCACGGCAAGCTGAGCTAAAGCCAGTCCGTCGCGGTCGGTGATCGGCGCGCGCGGCGCGCATCACCAAACCATCCAGCACATGCCCGCTTGAACCCTGCGTCAAGCGGGCATGTTCGTCAGGTGCATCAGAGAATTTGAGGAAATCACCATGCCAGTGAACCTGCCCCTGCCCCAGGCAGAAAACTTGAAATCCGTCGCCGGCGTCGAGCTCGGCTGGGCCGAAGCCGGTATCCGCAAGGCCAATCGCAAGGACGTGCTCGTGGTCCGCGTGGCCGAAGGCAGCACGGTGGCAGGCGTGTTCACGCAAAACCGGTTCTGCGCGGCGCCCGTGCAGGTTTGCCGTGAGCATCTCGCCGCGGGCGCTGGCATTCGTGCCATCGTGGTGAACACTGGCAATGCCAACGCCGGCACCGGGGAACCGGGTCTGGCCGCCGCGCGCGCCACGTGCGATGCGCTGGCCAAGGCGCTGGCCATCCAGTCGAAACAGGTGCTGCCGTTCTCAACCGGCGTGATTCTGGAACAGCTTCCGGTCGACCGCCTGACCGCGGCACTGCCGACCGCTATCGCCAACGCACGTGCCGATAACTGGCTGGCTGCCGCGGAATCGATCATGACCACCGACACGCAGCCGAAGGCAGCCTCGCGCACGGTGCAGATCGACGGCAAGACCGTGACGCTCTCCGGCATCAGCAAGGGCGCCGGCATGATCCGCCCGAACATGGCGACGATGCTCGGCTTTATCGCCACCGATGCCGCCGTGGCGCAGCCGGTGCTGCAGAAGCTGGTGTCGCACGCCGCCGATCACTCGTTCAACAGCATCACGATCGACGGCGATACGTCGACCAACGACTCGTTCGTGCTGATCGCCTCAGGCAAGGCCGGCGTGACGATCGATCGTGCCGAGGGTGCCGCGTTCGAGGCGCTGCGTGATGCCGTGACGGCGCTGGCTCAGGAACTCGCGCAGGCGATCGTGCGCGATGGCGAAGGCGCCACCAAGCTGATGACGATCCGTGTGGAAGGGGGCAAGAATGTGGCCGAGTGCCGCCAGATCGCCTACGCCGTGGCCCATTCGCCGCTGGTGAAAACGGCGTTCTATGCCTCGGACCCCAACCTCGGCCGTATCCTCGCCGCTATCGGCTACGCCGGCGTCAACGACCTCGACGTCGATCGCGTGAACCTGTGGCTCGATGACGTGTGGGTCGCGCGTGACGGCGGCCGCAACCCCGAGTATCGCGAGGAAGACGGCCAGCGCGTGATGAAGCAGGCGGAGATCACGGTGCGCATCGCGCTGGGCCGCGGCGACGCCGAAGCGACCGTGTGGACCTGCGACCTGTCGCATGACTACGTGTCGATCAACGCCGACTATCGTTCGTAAGTTCGTAATTCTGGAAGACTCGCCCCATGTCTGACCTCGCTGCCCGCCTCGATGGCTTCCTTGCCCGACTTGAACAATGGCTGCCGCCGGAACTGACCGACGCGGACTGGAAGGAGGCGGTAGCGTTCCGCTGGCGCAAGCGCCAGAGCCTGTTCGGCAACATCGGCTATCTGCAGGCGATCCGGCAATTGCCGCCGATCCATCTGGGCGATCTGAAGAACATCGATCGCCAGAAAGACGCGATCGTCGCCAACACCCGCCAGTTCGTGAACCGGCTGCCGGCCAACAACGTGCTGCTGACCGGCGCGCGTGGCACCGGCAAGTCGTCGCTGATCAAGGCTTGCCTGAATGCGTTCGTGAACGACGGGCTGCGCCTGGTGGAAGTAGACAAGGATGATCTGGGCGATCTCGGAGACATCGTCGAGCAGCTTGCGCAGCGCCCCGAGCGCTTCGCGATTTTCTGCGACGACTTGTCGTTCGAGGACGGCGAATCCGGCTACAAGTCGCTCAAGTCGGCGTTGGACGGCTCGGTGGCCGCGCAGTCAGACAACGTGCTGATCTACGCGACGTCGAACCGTCGGCATCTGCTACCCGAGTACATGAAGGACAACGAGACCTACCAGCACACTTCCGATGGCGAAATCCATCCGGGTGAGGTGGTGGAGGAGAAGATCTCGCTGTCCGAGCGCTTTGGCTTGTGGCTGTCGTTCTACCCGCCGAAGCAGGACGAGTACCTGGCCATCGTTGGTCACTGGCTCGGACACTTTGGCTGCACGCCCGCCGATATCGAGGCCGCGCGCGGCGATGCGCTGGTCTGGGCCCTCGAGCGCGGTTCGCGCTCCGGGCGCGTGGCGTGGCAGTTCGCGCGCGACTGGGGCGGCAAGCATGGCAAGCCGTTCGTGGCCGACCCCGCGACTGATTCAGGCAGCAAGGCATGAGCGGTCAGGCGGACACGGTGAAGACCGCCGACGGGCAGACGCGCAAGGTCACGGAAGTGGCGGTTGGCGTGATGATCCAGGCGGACGGCAAGTTTCTGCTGGCGCAGCGTCCGGCGGGCAAGCCGTACGAGGGCTACTGGGAATTTCCGGGCGGCAAGCTCGAGCCCGGCGAATCGGTTGAGGCGGCACTGGCGCGCGAACTGCACGAAGAACTCGGCCTCGACATCGTGAGAAGCGAACACTGGCACACGCTGGAGCATGATTACCCTCATGCCTATGTGCGCCTGTATTTCCGCAAGATCACGGAATGGCGTGGCGATCCGGTCGGGCGGGAGGGCCAGGCATTCTCCTGGCAGACAGCGCCCGTGTCGGTGGGGCCGCTCCTGCCGGCGACGATCCCAGTCGTCGACTGGCTGGCGGAAGAATCCCGCGCAAGCTGAAATCGATGCCCGGCTCTTGCCGGGCAATTTTTTTCGACCACTCACAGGAGGCTCAATGCAACGTGTCGATCGTATCGATGACGCTGTTTCTCTGCCCGAACTGACGCTGCGGGGCATCATCCTCGGCGCCCTGATCACGGTGGTGTTCACCGCCTCCAATATCTACCTCGGCCTCAAGGTCGGCCTGACGTTTTCCTCGGCGATCCCTGCTGCCGTGATCTCGATGGCCGTGCTGCGACTGTTTCCGGGCGCGAACATCCTCGAGAACAACATGGTGCAGACGCAGGCGTCCGCTGCTGGCACGCTGTCGTCGATCATCTTCATCCTGCCGGGTCTGGTCATGCTGGGACACTGGCAGGGGTTCCCGTTCTGGCAGACGCTGGCGATCTGCGCAGCGGGTGGCATGCTCGGGGTGATCTTTAGCATCCCGCTGCGCCACGCGATGGTGGTGCACAGCGATCTGCCGTATCCGGAAGGGGTGGCCGCCGCCGAGATCCTGCGAGTGGGGAGCGCGAGCCAGGATAAGGGCAACGGAAAACAGGAGACCGGGCTTGGTGACCTCGTTGCAGGTGGCGTTGCTGCGGGCCTGTTCAGCATTGCCGCAGGTGGCTTCCGGGTTCTGGCAGAAGGGGCCAATGCCTGGCTGGCCGTTGGCGCATCCGTGGTGCGCCTCTCGATGGGTTTCTCACTCGCGCTGGTGGGCGCCGGCTATCTGGTCGGCATCGTCGGCGGGTTGGCTATGTTGCTGGGCCTGTTCCTGACCTGGGGCATCGCGGTGCCGTGGCTGACTGCTATCACACCGATGCCGGCGGGGGCCACGCTGTCCAGCTTCGGTACCGCAGTGTGGAGCACGCAAGCGCGCTTCATCGGCGCGGGCACGATCGGTATCGCGGCGATCTGGACGCTCGGCACGCTGTTCAAGCCGATGGTGGAAGGCGTACGTGCATCGATGGGTGCCCTCCGTGCCGGCGCGCCGGGAGAGGGTGGCGCGGTGCCGCGCACGCAACGCGACTTGCCGATGGCCTGGATCGGCGTCCTCACGCTGGTCCTGCTGGTGGTGCTGGCAGTGACGTTTGGATACTTCCTGGCCCCGGCACCGCTCGATACCGGTGCCACCTGGCGTCTGGTTGGCTGTGCCGTGCTGTTCGCCTTCGTGTTCGGCTTCCTGGTGGCTGCCGCATGTGGCTATATGGCTGGTCTGGTGGGGTCGTCAGCCAGCCCGATCTCGGGCATCGGCATCATCGCTGTGATCCTGGTGTCGCTGCTGATTCTTGGCATCGGCACGCTGGACGGCCTGCTCGACACGTCCGAGGGCGGCAAATACGCGATTGCGCTGGCGATCTTCACGACCTCGGCCGTCGTGGCGGTGGCCTCGATCTCGAATGACAACCTGCAGGATCTCAAGACTGGCTGGCTGGTTGGCGCCACGCCGTGGCGCCAACAGGTGGCGCTGCTGATCGGCTGCGCGGTGGGTGCTGCCGTGATTCCGCCGGTGCTCGAACTGCTCTATCACGCGTACGGCTTTGCCGGCGCCTTGCCTCGGGCCGACATGGACCCGAATTCGGCGCTGGCTGCGCCGCAGGCCACGTTGATGACCGCGATCGCTACGGGCATCTTCACGCACAAGCTCAACTGGACAATGATCCTGATTGGCGTGGCGCTGGGTGTTGTGCTGATCGCGATTGACGAAGTGCTGCGCCATCGCGGTGGCGTGGCGCGGCTGCCCGTACTGGCAGTGGGCATCGGCATCTACCTGCCGCCGACGATCAGTTCAGCGCTGGTGGTGGGCGCGGTGTTGTCGTGGTGGTTGCTGCGCACGGAGCGCAAGCGCGCCGAGGCGCGTGGCGACGATGTGCCCACGGTGCTGGCCCATGCTGAGCGGCGCGGGACGCTGCTTGCTTCGGGCCTGATCGTGGGTGAAAGCCTGGTCGGCGTTGCGCTGGCCGCGGTGATCGGCCTCTCGGGCAAGGAGGCGCCGCTGGCACTGGTGGGCGAGGGGTTTGGCACTACGGCGCAGTGGCTGGGACTGGCCGTGTTCGTGCTGGTCTGCGTGGGATTCTGCCGTCGGGTGCTGGCTGCACGTTAGCCCGGCCGGCCGTAGCGCTCGGCAATATCGCGGCTATCGCAGGTTCCCCTCTTTCGCCTGGCGTGAGAGGGGAGCAGCGATCCGATCAGTCTTCGGCGTCTTCCGGCAGGTCCGGCGACGGTGTCTCGCCCGGCTTGCCACCGAACACATACTTCTCGGACGCCCAGGCGCCCAGGTCGATCTGCTTGCAGCGTTCCGAGCAGAACGGACGGAACTTGTTATCCGGCACCCAGGCAACTTCCTTGCCGCAGGTGGGGCATTTGACGACGGCTGGCATCGGAGACTTCAGAAATTACAGAGCTTCAGCAGGAAGGGGATATCGGCATCCACCGATCGGGGCCGCATGTCGCCATCCTGCTGCGTGAACCGTACCCAGAGCATGTACTTGTTGGCGCTCATCTCGGGGATGAAGGCCAGCAGCGATTCGTCCAGGTACACCTGCATGAGCTGGTAGCTGCGGCCAGACAGCATCTGCTGATAGCTGCCACCGGTCGCAATGACTTTGCCGCTCTGGCCGGACTCGCGCAGCAGGCGCAGCACGATGCCAGCGCCCATGCGCAGCGAGGCTAGTGGGCGTGCCCATTTGAGGATGTCGGCGCGGCGATCATCGGCGTCGCGATGCTGCCAGGCGTAGTACGCCGGCAGATCGAACTCGCAAGTGCCACCGGGGATGATCGCGCGGCTGCGGATGCTGGTCAGCCATTCATTGTCGGCCAGCAACTGGCCGGCCTTGCCGACGGTCTGGCTGAGCGCTGCAATGCCTTGCTCGATTTCGGTGATCACCGCGACCAGCGCATCCTGATCAATCTGCGGATTGGAGCGCAGCGGCGCCAGGGCCTGGCGCTGGCGCTCGAGTTCCTTGATCAGGTCGGTCTTGAGGTCGGCACGTCCCGCCACGTCGATGATCTCGAAAATCGTGGTGATGGCGACGTGATGCTGAAGCGGATGTTCCTGCCCGAGGAAATAATCCAGCCGATCGAACAGGTCCTCCAGGCGCAGGAGTGTCCTGATGCGTTCGTTGAAAGGATATTCGTACAGGATCAAGTCGGTGTCCGTGCTGCGCGCCGGTTGGCGGTTGTTTCAGTCGGGAAGGCGCTCTGGCGCTGTCCGTGCCGCTTTCGCCCATGCAAAGACAACTCGCGCCTGGGTGGAGTTCCTGGCCGGAACTCGTCACACCGCGCATATTTGCCGGCATGTTTCAGCGCATTCTATGCGAGTCAGGGCCCGAGGACAAATCGAATCTGCCCCTATCGGGCATGGGGGATGTCACGGATGCGCCGCGTTTTCGGATGTGTTTCCAGATGTATCCGAAAGCGAGCGATATAGCGCATCGAGCTTCGCGACTTGCGCGTTCAGCGCTTCGGGTGGCCCGTCGTTGTCGATCAGGTCGTCGGCCACGGCCATGCGTTCGGCGCGTGTGGCCTGTCGTCGCATGATCGCCAGTACCTGATCGCGCGTGAATCCATTGCGGGCCATCACACGGGCGATCTGGGTTTCCTCCTGGCAGTCGACCACAAGCACGCGGCCGACTCGCGCGCGCCAGGTACTCGATTCGACGAGCAGCGGTACCACGTAGATCAGATACGGGTTGTGGCCCGCTTCGCGGATGGCGGTGGCCCGCGCTTCGGTGACCTGGCGAATCAGCGGATGGGTGATGCCCTCGAGGCGGGTCTTGGCCGATGGGTCGGAGAAGACAAGTGCCCGCATCGCGTCGCGATCCATCGCACCATCCTGGCGCAGGCATCCGGGGCCGAATGCCGCGACGAGCGGTGCGATGGCTGGGCCGCCCGGCGCGGTGATCTCGTGGGCGATGAGGTCGGTATCGATCAACGCGGCGCCGCGCGCGGCGAACATGTCCGCAACGCGGGTCTTGCCGGAGCCGATGCCGCCGGTCAGTCCGATTTCCAGCATGGAGCAGGGTGTCAGTCAGTCGTGAATGTCGCCAACGATACCAGCTTTGCGTGCAGCCGCCGGTTGTCGGCTAGTGTCCGGCCACCAGCGTCAGCGGTAATACGTCTGCGCCAAAGAACAGCACGATCAGCCCGGCACCGACGATGTACGGGCCAAACGGGAAGGTCGTGTCACTACTCTTGCGGCGGAAGACCAGCATCGCGCCGCCAAGCACGGCACCGACCACCGACGACATCAGGATCAGCGCGGGCAGTGCCTGCCAGCCGAACCATGCGCCAAGCGCCGCCATCAACTTGAAATCGCCGTGGCCCATGCCCTCGCGGCCCCGCACGAGCTTGTAGAGCCAGTAGACGCTCCACAGCAGCAGGTAGCCCGCCGCAGCGCCGATGACGGCATCCGCCAGCGGCGCGAACAAGCCCTGCAGGTTCAGCAGCAGGCCCAGCCATAGCAGCGGCAGCGTGATCTGGTCTGGCAGAAGCTGGGTGTCGGCATCGATCATGAACAACGCGACCAGCGACCAGGTCATCACGATCGCGGCCAGCGCCTGCGCCGTCGGACCGAAGTGCCACATCGCCAGGGCGCTGAGCGCCGCCGTGATCAGCTCGACGAGCGGATAGCGGATGCCGATCGGCGTCTTGCAGGCCTTGCAGCGGCCACGCAGGAACAGGTAGCTGATGACGGGGATGTTCTCCCAGGGGGCGATCTGGTGGCCGCACTTCGGGCACGCGGATCGCGGCACCATCAGGTTATAGCGCTCGGGGTGCGGCAACGGTTCGCCACGGATTTCCGCGATGTAGTTGGCCTCGTCGTACTCCATCATCTTCGGCAGACGATGGATCACCACGTTGAGGAAACTGCCGACCATCAGGCCAACCACCCCTGCCGCGACAATAAGGAAAGCTGGCGGCAACGCCGCCAGCGATGACAGGACAGCTTGCATGCGTTACATCACCCGGCGTTACACCACTTGGCCCAGCTTGAAGATCGGCAGATACATGGCGACGACCATGCCGCCGATCAGCACGCCAAGCACCACGATGATCAGCGGCTCGATCAGGCTCGAGATGGCGGCCACGGCGTCGTCGACCTCGCGCTCGTAGAATTCGGCAACCTTGAGCAACATGCTGTCCAGCGCGCCCGATTCCTCACCGATCTGGGTCATCTGCAGCACCATGTTGTCGAACACGTGGGTGGCCTGCATGGCGTTGGTCAGGCTGGTACCGATACGCACAGACTGCTCGATTTCGCGCGTGGCGTCGTAGTAGATCCAGTTGCCGGCGGCGCCTGCCACCGATTCCATCGATTCCACCAGCGGCGTGCCTGCCGCAAACATCGTGGCCAGCGTGCGCGTCCAGCGCGCGACCACCGCCTTGCGGAACAGGCTGCCGAAAATCGGCAGCTTGAGCAGAACCTTGTCGTGCCAGCGCTGCACCTTCTCCGATTTCTTGCGGGCGCGGAAATAGCCGATGATCGAGAAGACTGGCGCGCCGATGACGAGATACCAGTACTGCACGAAAAAGTCGGAGATGTTGATCACGACCATCGTGGGCGCTGGCAGCGAGGCGCCAAAGCTCGAGAACACGCCCTTGAAGGCCGGGATCACGAACAGCATCAGGATCACCGTCACGGCAAAGGCCACGGTCAGCACGGCGATCGGGTAGATCATCGCGGACTTGATCTGGCCCTTCAGCGCGATGCTTTTCTCCATATAGAGAGACAGCCGCTCGAGCAGCGCATCGAGAATACCGCCTTGTTCGCCAGCGTCAATCAGGTTGCAGTAGAGCGTATCGAAGTACTGCGGATGCCGGCGGAACGCCGTGGCCATGCTGCTACCCGATTCAATGTCCGAGCGGATGACAGTGAGCAGCTGGGTGAAGTTCGGGTTGGCGTGGCCGCGCGCGATGATGTCGATCGACTGCAGCAGCGGCACACCCGCCTTGAGCATGGTCGAGAGCTGGCGCGTGAAGTAGGCGATGTCCTTCTCGGTAATCTTCTTGCCGCGCGCGCCCTTGCGCTTCTTCATCTTGACGACGGTCAGCCCCTGCTTGCGCAGCGAGGCGGTGACCTCGGACTGGCTCTCGGCGCGTTGTTCGCCCTTGAACGACTTGCCTTTTCGGTCCTTGGCTTCCCACTCGAAGATGTACTGCGTGGGTGCCTTCCGCCCTGATTTTGCCCGAGACGGCGCTGCCGTCCGAGCGCCCGCCGCTGGTGCGCGCGTCGCCATGATTTGACCCCTGAGACTTGTTCTTTGTTTTACGTGTTCGTGGTCGCCAGCACTTCTTCGAGTGACGTGACGCCCTGTTTGACCTTGAGCAGGCCAGCTTCCCGCAACGATAGCACGCCTTCCTTGCGCGCCTGTTCAGCAATCTGCAATGCCGTGCCGTGCGACAGGATGATCTGTTGAATGGTTTCGGTAATCGGCATGACCTGGTAGATACCGCATCGCCCCTTGTAGCCACTACCGCTGCATCGGTCGCAGCCCACCGGGTGATAGGGCTTCCATGTGCCGTCGAGGTCTGACTCCTGGAAGCCTGCATCGATCAGCACCTGCGGTGCCAGGTCGCCCTCGCGCTTGCAGGTGCAAAGCCGGCGCGCCAGGCGCTGCGCGGTGATCAGCAGGACCGACGAGGCGATGTTGAACGGTGCCACGCCCATATTCATCAGGCGTGTCAGCGTGGTCGGCGCGTCGTTCGTGTGCAGCGTGGACAGCACCAGGTGACCGGTCTGCGCGGCCTTGATGGAGATGTCGGCCGTCTCGAGGTCACGAATTTCGCCGACCATGATCACGTCGGGATCCTGGCGCAGGAACGATTTCAGCGCGGCGGCGAAGGTCAGGCCGGCCTTGTCGTTCACGTTGACCTGGTTGATGCCGGGCAACTGGATTTCGGCCGGATCCTCGGCGGTCGAGATATTGATGTCGCCCTGGTTCAGCATGTTCAGGAACGTATAGAGCGACACAGTCTTGCCGCTGCCGGTCGGGCCAGTCACCAGCACCATCCCGTACGGCCGCTTGATCACTTCCTGCAGCAGTGCCTTCTGCTGCGGCTCATAGCCGAGTTGGTCGATGTCGAGCTTGTCGCTCGACGAATCGAGAATCCGCATCACGATCTTTTCGCCGAACAACGTGGGCAGCGTGGAGACGCGGAAGTCGATCGCCTTGTCGACGGTCTCCTTGCCGTCCTTGTCTTTCGGCATGGAGATCAGTAGCTTCATCCGGCCGTCCTGCGGCACACGCTTTTCCGAGATGTCCAGGCGCGATAGCACCTTGATACGCGTGGCGATCTTGTCGCGGATATCGAGCGGTGGCCGCGCGACTTCCTGCAGCACGCCGTCCACGCGGAAGCGAATGCGGTAGAAGAACTCGAATGGTTCGAAGTGAAGGTCCGACGCGCCGCGATGGAAGGCTTCCGTCAGCAGCTTCTGCAGGAAGCGCACTACCGGCGCGTCGTCGATGTCGTTGGCGCCGGGGACCTTGCGCGCGCTCGCGGCGGCCACCGGGTCATACTCGATCATCTTCTGCGCCGTGGGCGTCGGCAGGGCGTTCTTGAGCGTGCCAAGTGCCTCGCCGGCAGATCGGACATGCTTCATCAGCTTGTCGTGTTCGACGACGACTGTTTCCACTGGCAGGCTGAACTTCTGGCGGATCACGTCGACGCCGGCCTGGTTGGCCGGATCGGACATCGCCACGATCAGGCGGTTTTCCCGACGGCCCAGCGGCAGGAGCCGGTGCGCATGGAACTCGCGGTTGCCCGAGAGTGCCGACGGCACGCGGCTGAGGTTGTATTCGGAGAGGTCGAGCAGCGGGAGCTGGTACTTGTCGGCGGCGAACACGGCGACGTCATGGGCGGACATCGTGCCGCTGCCAATGATCTCGTCGATCAGCTGCGTCTTCTTTTCCCGGGCCGATTGCTCCAACTGGGCAAGCAGAGCCGGCGCGATCCGCCGGCTCTGGGCAAGCGCGAGGCCTAGTGTCATGGCGAAATACTGTGCAAGGTGCGCGCGTTCGGGCTGGTGAACGGCGGCGCGGTTGACTGCGGCGGGATCGGCGGGGGCATGTGTCCCGGACCGGGGCAGTTTGCCGCTGGGGTCACTTTTTGTAAAGCTCGGTTGCGCGCGCGTTGGCGTTTGTACGACAGCGGCGCAACCCTACTTGCGCAGGGCGGGGGAATCGACGCGAAAAAGGGTGCAGTGGAGGGTGCTGTGGCCGGGGTAGACCACAAAGCAAAAAGCCGGATCCACATGCGAGGATCCGGCTTTTTTGAAATCTGGTCGGGGTGAGAGGATTCGAACCTCCGGCCTCTACGTCCCGAACGTAGCGCTCTACCAGGCTAAGCTACACCCCGATTTCTGGTTTGCCGCAGCAACTTGCGTTGTCAGCAGCAAAGAACAAAAGTTTAGCAGCGTTTCTTTCGGATGGGAAGAGGGGGCGAGAAGATTTGCGCCGCCCTCAGCTTTGCCGTTGCAGCGAGAACGCGCACAGGTCGATCAGCGTCTGCTTGAGCGGCGAGTCCGGGAACTGCATGGCGGCCTTTTCCGCGGCCTCTGCTTCACGCTGGGCGGCTGCGAACGTCACATCGAGCGCGCCGCTGGCGTGGATTGCCGAGAACACGGCATCGAAATGCTCGGTGCCGCCTTGCACGATGGCGTCGCGCGCCAGTTCGCGCTGCTGGGCTGTGCCATGTTCGAGCAGGTGCAGCAGCGGCAGCGTCGGCTTGCCTTCGCGCAGGTCGTCGCCCGCGTTCTTGCCCATCTGCTCGGCGCTGGCCGTGTAGTCGAGCATGTCGTCGATCAGCTGGAACGCGGTGCCAATCCGGCGGCCGTACTCCGCTGCCGCTTCTTCCATCTCCGCGTCAGCGCCGGCGAGCACCGCGCCCAGTTGGGCCGATGCCTCGAACAGCTTGGCGGTCTTGTAGCGGATGACCTGCAGGTAGCGCTCCACCGTGACTTCGGGGTCGTGCATGTTCAGCAGTTGCAGCACTTCGCCTTCGGCGATCACGTTGGTGGCGTTGGAGAGGATCTCCATGATGCGCATGCTGCCGGCTTCCACCATCATCTGGAAGGCGCGCGAATAGAGGAAGTCGCCCACCAGGACGCTGGCGGCGTTGCCGAACACCGCATTGGCGGTATCGCGGCCCCGGCGCAGTTCCGACTCGTCGACCACGTCGTCATGCAGGAGCGTGGCGGTGTGGATGAACTCGACCACCGCGGCCAGTTCGTGGTGGCGATGGCCTTCGTAGTCGAACGCGCGTGCGGAAAGCAGCAGGATGACGGGGCGCAGACGTTTGCCGCCCGCCCCGATGATGTACTCGCCGATCTGTTCGATCAGCGGCACCTCCGACGACAGGCGCCGGCGGATGACTGCGTCAACGGCGCGCATGTCGGCAGCGACCGGGGCAAGCAGGGCAGTAGCGGAAGACTGGGACAAGATGAATCACCGTTGCGCAAAACCCGAGGATTATATGCGATGCGGGTGTGCGTTTGGCTGTTGTGGGTAGCAAGCTGGAAGGGATTGTCAGGACGGGATGTTGCCGTGGCGCAATTTTCTGCGTGGTCACGCTTCTATAATCCGGCCATGAACAAGTCACGCGAATCCCGTCGTCCCGTCCGTCGCACCGCCTGGTGGGTGGCTTTTGCGGCATTGGCCGGGTACCTGCTGGCCGACCTGACCTGATCGTCCGGACGCTGGAAGTGCCGCGATCGTCTCAGGTGACGCGCTGGCAGGCTATCTCATTGTTTTCTTTGCAGTTTTCTCGCGGCTGATTTATAATCACCGGTTCTTTCGGTCGCGTTTGTCACGCGCACCGTCTGCGGCGCACGAAACGGCGCCGGTTCCGGGGCTCCCGGAGCAGCATTCAACGTTTCAACTCAACATCGAGAGGTTCGACAATGTACGCGGTCGTAAAAACCGGCGGCAAGCAATACAAGGTTGCTGCTGGCGAAAAACTGAAAGTAGAACAGATACCGGCTGACATTGGCGCAGAAATCACGCTGGACCAGGTGCTCGCAGTGGGCGCTGGCGACCAAATCAAATTTGGTACGCCGCTGGTGAGCGGGGCTTCCGTCAAGGCTACCGTTATCGCCCAGGGTCGTCACGACAAGGTGAAGATCTTCAAGATGCGCCGTCGCAAGCACTACCAGAAGCGTCAGGGCCATCGTCAGAATTACACCGAACTGCGCATCGAAGCCATCGTTGCCTGAGCATCAGCTCGGACACAGGCTTAATCGCAATAGGTCAACAGGAGTAAAGACATGGCACAGAAAAAAGGCGGCGGTTCTACGCGGAACGGCCGTGATTCGGAATCGAAGCGTCTGGGCGTGAAGGTGTTCGGTGGCCAGGCCATCAACGCCGGCGGCATCATCGTTCGTCAACGCGGCACGCGCGTGCACGCTGGCGAGAACGTGGGTATCGGCAAGGACCACACCCTGTTCGCGCTGGTGGACGGCCACGTGCAGTTCGCCGTCAAGGGCGCTGCCAAGAAGCAGCAAGTCAGCGTCGTTCCGGCGGCCTGATACAGCCTTTGCAGCACGAAGGCCCCGCAGTGACTGCGGGGCTTTTTTGTTTTCTGCCAAGATAAAATGGCGCTGACCCGTCGAGGGCCGGCGGCGACAAGCCCGAACCACCACGGAAAACCAACATGAAGTTCATTGACGAAGCCCGTATCGAAGCGATCGCCGGCAATGGCGGCAACGGAAGCGCTTCGTTTCGGCGCGAGAAATTTGTGCCCTTCGGTGGCCCCGATGGCGGTGACGGCGGCCGTGGCGGCAGCGTGTTCGCACAGGCCGACCGCAACATCAATACGCTGATCGACTTTCGCTACGCCAAGAAGCACGTGGCGCGGAACGGCGAAAACGGCCGGGGCTCGGATTGCTACGGCGCGGCGGGTGAAGATGTCACGTTGCGGATGCCGGTGGGCACGCTGATCTCCGACATGGACACCGGCGAAGTCATTGCCGACCTGACCGAGCACGGCCAGCTGGTCTGTCTGGCCGAAGGCGGCATGGGCGGCTGGGGCAACCTCCACTTCAAGTCGAGTACCAACCGCGCGCCGCGCCAGCAGGTCGACGGCAAGCCGGGCGAGCGCCGCATGCTCAAGCTCGAACTGAAGGTGCTGGCGGACGTCGGTCTGCTCGGCATGCCCAACGCGGGCAAGTCGACGTTTATCTCGCACGTGTCGAATGCACGTCCGAAGGTGGCCGACTATCCGTTCACGACGCTCCATCCGAACCTCGGCGTGGTCCGTGTGGACCATGAGCAGTCGTTCGTCGTGGCGGACATTCCGGGCCTGATCGAAGGCGCCGCCGAAGGCGCCGGTCTCGGACATCAGTTCCTGCGCCACCTGCAACGTACCGGGCTGCTGCTGCATATCGTCGACATCGCACCGTTCGACGAGAATGTCGATCCCGTTGCCGAGGCCAAGGCCATCGTCAACGAACTGAAGAAATACGACGAGACGCTGTACGACAAGCCGCGCTGGCTGGTGCTGAACAAGCTCGACGTGGTTCCGGAAGAGGAACGTGCCGCGCGCGTGAAGGATTTCGTCAAGCGCTACAAGTGGAAGGGGCCGGTGTTCCATATCTCGGCCCTGACCGGCGAGGGCTGCCGCGAGCTGGTCTACGCGATCAAGGACCATTTCGCCGCGCTCAAGGCAGAGGAAGCTGCCGCGCTGGCCGAGCCCGATATCCGCCTCGACGACCGCCTGCATAACGTCGATCGAGACGACAGCAAAGCGTAACGCACTACAACAAGGCACCACGGAGACAGGACCCGCCATGCAATCGGTCATCGCCCAGGCAAAACGCATTGTCGTCAAAGTAGGTTCGAGTCTGGTTACCAACGACGGCAAGGGGCTCGACCACGATGCCATCGCGCGCTGGGCAGCTCAGATCGCCAAGCTGCGTGGCACGGGCAAGGAAGTCGTGCTGGTTAGCTCAGGCGCGATTGCCGAAGGGATGCAGCGACTGGGCTGGGCGCGCCGGCCGAAGGAAATCCACGAACTGCAGGCCGCTGCCGCGGTGGGCCAGATGGGCTTGGCGCAGGTCTACGAAAGCCAGTTCGGCCGATATGGCATCCGCACCGCGCAGGTGCTGCTGACGCACGCTGACCTGGCCGATCGCGAGCGCTATCTGAATGCCCGTTCCACGCTGCTGACGCTGCTGTCCCTCGGCGTGGTGCCGATCATCAACGAGAACGACACGGTCGTCACCGACGAAATCAAGTTCGGCGACAACGATACGCTCGGCGCGCTGGTGACGAATTTGATCGAAGGCGACGCATTGGTGATCTTGACCGACCAGCGTGGGCTCTACACCGCTGATCCGCGCAAGGACCCGAATGCCGAGTTCGTCCATGAAGCGCTGGCTGGCACGCCCGAACTCGAGGCCATGGCCGGTGGCGCGGGCTCGTCTATTGGCCGAGGCGGCATGCTGACCAAGATCCTGGCGGCCAAGCGGGCGGCGAAGTCTGGTGCTCATACGACGATCGCCTCGGGTCGCGAGGCCGATGTGCTGGGCAGGCTGGCTGCCGGCGAGGCCATCGGCACGCAACTGCTGGCGCCGACCGGTCGTCTGACGGCGCGCAAGCAGTGGATGGCGGATCACCTGCAGTTGCGCGGCCGCGTGATCATCGACGCGGGCGCTGTAGAGAAGCTCACCAGCGGTGGCAAGTCGCTGCTGCCGATTGGCGTAGTGGAAGTGCAGGGCGAGTTCGCCCGTGGCGAGGTCATTGCGTGCGCCAGCCCGGAGGGGAAGGAAGTGGCGCGCGGCATCACCAACTATTCGAGCGCCGAAGCCCGTCTGATCGCACGCAAGCCGTCATCGGAGATCGAGTCGGTGCTGGGCCATCTGAACGAGCCCGAGTTGATCCATCGCGACAACCTTGTGCTGGTCTGAGCGTGAAACAGTTACCCACGAACCCATGAAAAACGGCGGGGCCCGCAAAGGCCCCGCCGTTTTTTTATGCTCGGACTACCGTTCAGCGGCTGGGCGCGTACGCCTTCAGGTCGCGGATCAGCTTGTCCGCCTTGCCCGCCACGGTGCGACCTTCGCAGAAGTAGTCCGTCGCCAGCGTGGCAGAGTAGGCATTGCGCACACCCGTTTCCATGCGGCGCCACATGTCGCGGTCCTCTCCCCGGTTGGGCACCCACTCGGTGGCGCCCTTGGGCAAGGTGGCGTAGAGCCTGCGCTCGAACGCATCGCAACGGATGCCTTCGTAGGTCACGTTGCGCCCGCCACCACTGCTCGTGATAACAACCGTGAATCGGACCACGTTGTCGTCGCCCACGGAGATCGACTTGGGGTCTACCGCGAAGCGGAATGAACTGCCGCCGTTCACCGAGAACGGGATCAGATCTTCGTCACGCGGCAGAGCGGGCAGCGTGGTCGCCCCTTCCTTGAATGGCTTGTCCGCGAACGGGTTGAGCCAGGAACTGGCCGGTTGGCCGTCGCCAGTCGGGGTGTCGGCCGCCTGTTCCTCGTCCTTGGGCAGGCCCTTGTCGGTGGTCTTGCAGGCCGACAGCGCCAGGCAGACTGCTGTCAGCAACAGGCCGGCGCGAATGTGCCGGCCGCTGAAACTAATCATCGGAACTCCGTTGAGTGGATGCCGGACTGGCCGGCGAAACGGGCGCGGTCGCGAGATCGCTATGTGCCGCTTCCTGCACGGTCGCCTGAATGGTAACCGATGCCGTGACCGAGACGCTCACCTCGGTTACGGTGGTCTCCTCAAGCGGCACGGGCCTCGGTGGCCGTCCCTGGTCGCCATGCCGGCCAGGGCCTCCGTGGTGGCCATGGTTACCATGGTTGCCGTAGGGGCTCAGCGGCACGCGTCCACGGTTCAGGAAGCGCGATAGCTCGGTCAGCGCCATCTGGTAGACGTCGCGCTTGAACTCGATGACGGCATCCAGCGGCACCCAATAATGGCTCCAACGCCAGGCGTCGAACTCAGGATGATCGGTCGCGCGCAGGTGGATGTCGCAATCGCGGCAGACCATGCGCAGCAGGAACCAGATCTGTTTCTGGCCCCTGTAGTGGCCGCGGATCTCGCGGCGGATGAACTTGTCCGGCACCTCATAACGCAACCAGTCACGCGTGCGACCGACGATCCTGACATGCTCCGGAAGCAGGCCGACCTCTTCGTGCAGTTCGCGGAACATGGCCTGTTCCGGCGTTTCGCCGTACTTGATGCCACCTTGCGGAAACTGCCAGGAGTGTTCGCCGATTCGCTTGCCCCAGAATACCTCGTTGCGTGCGTTGATGAGGATGATGCCGACGTTCGGGCGAAAGCCTTCACGATCGAGCATGACTGCACCTCGAATCCTTTAGAATTACGACGATTATAAAGGATGCGCGCGGGTCGGCCTGATGGCGGGAGTGCTGGTTTTCCCCGACCGGAAGGGCAGTTTCCGGCGCGTCCGGCCCAATGGATGCCGCATCGCGGCGCGGTCGGGATGCCTGATGGCGCCCGGCCTTACGAGAAAGCAACGGATGAAAGCCTCGCAATTCTTCATTTCCACCCTCAAGGAAGCCCCCGCCGACGCGGAAATCGTGTCGCATAAACTGATGATGCGGGCCGGCATGATCAAGAAGCTCGGCGCCGGCATCTATAACTACATGCCGGTGGGCCTGCGTGTGATCCGCAAGGTCGAGAACATTGTTCGCGAGGAAATGAACCGTGCTGGCGCCGTGGAGCTGTCGATGCCGGTGATCCAGCCTGCCGAACTCTGGCAGGAGACTGGCCGCTGGGACAAGATGGGGCCCGAGCTGTTGCGTCTGAAGGATCGGCACGAGCGCGATTTCGCGGTGCAGCCCACTTCCGAGGAAGTGGTCACGGACATCGCCCGGACCGAAATCCGCAGCTACAAGCAACTACCGGTCAACTTCTACCAGATCCAGACCAAGTTCCGCGACGAGCGCCGTCCGCGCTTCGGCATCATGCGTGGCCGCGAGTTCACGATGAAGGACGCCTATTCGTTCGACCGTGACATCGACGGCCTGAAGGCGTCGTACCAGAACATGTACGACGCGTATGTGCGCATCTTCCAGCGCTTTGGCCTGGAATTCCGCGCCGTGGCGGCCGACAACGGCGCCATCGGCGGTTCGGGCTCGCACGAGTTCCACGTGATCGCCGATACCGGCGAGGACGCCATCGTTTACTGTCCGACGTCCGACTACGCCGCCAATATGGAAGCGGCCGAGGCGCTGCCGCTGCTGGCAACGCGTGCCGCGCCGGCCGAGGAATTGAAGAAAACTTCGACGCCCGAGAAGGCCAAGTGCGAGCACGTCGCCGAATTCCTGGGCATCCCGCTGGAACGCACGGTCAAGTCGATCGTGCTGGCCACCGACAGCGACGCCGGGGCCCAGATCTGGCTGCTGCTGATCCGTGGCGATCACGAACTGAACGAGGTGAAGGCGTCGAAGGTGCCGGGCCTGGCTGACTTCCGCTTTGCGACTGAGACCGAAATCGTCGATACCTTCGGCTCGCCCCCGGGCTACCTCGGTCCGATCGGTCCGAAGAAGCCGGTCAAGGTGGTGGCGGATCGTACCGTCGCCAACATGAGCGACTTCTGCTGTGGTGCCAACGATCGCGACTACCACTACACCGGTGTGAACTGGGGCCGCGACCTGCCGGAACCGGCTGTGGCGGACCTTCGCAACGTGGTGGCCGGCGACGCCTCGCCGGACGGCAAGGGCACGCTTGACATCTGCCGTGGCATCGAAGTGGGCCACGTGTTCATGCTCGGCACGCGCTATTCGGAGTCGATGAACGCCACGTTCCTGGACGAGAACGGCAAGACGCAGCCGATGCAGATGGGTTGCTACGGCATCGGCGTGACGCGGATTCTGGGCGCCGCCATCGAGCAGAACTATGACGAGCGAGGCATCATCTGGCCGGCGGCGATCGCCCCGTTCGCGGTGGTGGTGTGCCCGGTTGGCTACGATCGCAACGAGGCCGTCAAGGCCGAGGCCGATCGCATCCACGCCGAGCTGCTGGCTGCGGGCGTCGACGTGATTCTGGACGACCGTGGCGAGCGCCCGGGCGTGATGTTTGCCGACTGGGAACTGATTGGCGTGCCGCACCGTGTGGTGGTGGGTGACCGTGGCCTCAAGGAAGGCAAAGTCGAGTACCAGGGCCGCCGTGACGCCCAGGCCACCCCGGTGGCGGTGGCGGATGTGGTTGCGCACGTGCGCGGCCAGCTGGCTGCCTGATCCGCATCCTCGATCATGCGCATCCCCGACCTGCCGACGCGCAACCGCTGGTCCGCCTGGGCTGGCGGTTTGCTGTGCGCGACGCTGATTGCGAACGCCCATGCCGGCGCGCAGAAGGAGGAGGCGCTTGCCGACTCCGTGCGCGGGGCATTGGCGGCCGCGATCGCCGACAACAGGCCGGTGCGTCCGGCCTTCGCGTCCGGGTCGGAGCGCCTTGGCTACCTGAAATGGCTCGGCGAGATGTCGCGCCGGCTGGAAGCCCGGATTCCCGAGCCGCAGGTACGCGTCGAGCTGATCGAAACCGTCTACTACGAATCCAAGCGCGCCGGCCTGGAGCCGTCGCTAGTGCTTGGGCTCGTGCAGGTGGAAAGCAACTTCCGCAAATATGCGATCAGTTCGGCCGATGCGCGCGGACTGATGCAGGTGATGCCGTTCTGGGTGCGCAGCATCGGTGATGGCGACACGCGCAAGCTGTTCCATCTGCAGAGCAACCTGCGCTATGGCTGCACGATCCTGCGTCATTATCTCGATCGCGAGAACGGTGACCTGTTCCTGGCGCTGGGTCGCTACAACGGCAGCCGCGGGCGCCCCGAGTATCCAAACGCGGTGCTGGCGGCATGGAAGCGCTGGCAGTATTCCGAGGCGACCGTGACCATCGCGGGGGATCCGGATCCCGCCGCGGTCACCCCGGCACCCGTGCGACGCGCGGTGCCGCCGGAGTCGCCCGCCCGCAATCCGTTCTCGCCGCAACGTCTTGCCAATCCGTCATGAAGTCATGAAGCGCGATTCCCGCGCGGGGTACTGTGCGTCTTCGCCCGAGTTGGAGCACTGGCTGACACGCCATATCGCGCAAGGCTTCGATGCCGAGTCGCTGGTGCTGTCGATGCTGCGCTCCGGCTACGACGCCGCGTTCGCACGCCATGCTGTCAGCGCTGCAATAGGGCATCCTCCGGCCGTTGCCAGTGCGGCAGCGCCCGCGCCCGTAGCGAAGGCCGCTGCAACGCCAACGGTCACCGGTGGCAATGCCTTCCGCCACAAGGATCGCGAGATGCCGATCCTGTTCAGGCTGGACTCGCCGCGCATCCTGTTGCTGCAGAACCTGCTCGATGACGCCGAATGCGATGCCGTCGTGGCGCTGGCGCGCGACCGCCTGCAGCGCTCTCCCGTGGTCAATCCGGACACTGGCGACGAGAACCTGATCGATGCGCGTACCAGCATGGGCGCGATGTTCCAGGTTGGCGAACATGCGCTGCTGCAACGCATCGAGGCGCGTATCGCGGCCGTGACCGGCTGGCCCGTCGAGCACGGCGAAGGCTTTCAGGTCCTCAACTACAAGCCCGGCGGCGAGTATCAGCCGCATTTCGATTTCTTCAATCCCAAGCGTCCCGGCGAAGCGCGCCAGTTGCGCGTGGGCGGGCAGCGCGTTGCCACGATGGTGATCTACCTGAACAGTCCGGCCTCTGGTGGTGCCACGGCATTCCCGCGCATCGGCCTCGAGGTGGCGCCGGTGAAGGGCAATGCGGTCCTGTTCAGCTACGGCCTGCCCGATGGCGCGCTCGACGAGCGCACCTTGCACGCGGGATTGCCGGTGGAGGCGGGCGAAAAATGGATCGCTACTAAATGGCTGCGCGAGCATCCATACCGCAGCAGGGGCTGAACTTGCATTCGTGCGGTAGCTGAATTACCCGCCTTTGCGTGCTCATGATTTTCCTATAATTCGTAGAATTGCCAGATATATCTGATCGATGATTATTGATCTGGCTTCATGTTTTAAATAAATCACTCTCATAAAATCGCAAGACCCGCTTTGGGTGACAACCATGTGGTAACTATTTTGGATTTATTTCGATAAATCAAAAAATGGTTCGCCTAATGGCGTGATCGCCTATGGTATGGGTTTGTCAATCATATTGTTGCGAAAGGTCGATTTATGAGGGTGATATTACCATTGGTCGCATTGATGCTGTCATCGGCGGTTAATGCCGTGGTTATTGATGAAGATACTTTCAAGCGAAATGGCGGCGATATGAGAAATGTCGGCGCATCCATTCGAACCGCTAACGAAAAACTACAGAAGCACAGTACTGCAAAGCCCTGGCTGTCCGTTGGGCAACTCAATGGATGCACGGCAACCTGGCTCGGCAACAAGAATGGTTGGGCCCATATCCTGACAGCCGCACATTGTGTTCCCTATTCGGCAACGGAAACGCCAGTACGATTAACGTTCAGCGCCTGGGATGGCAGCGTTATGGCCTCCGGACTGGGGATCGTCTATGTGCCCAAGGAGCGTGTCAATGTTCCTGCCAACATGGGCGGGGCTTCGACGGATGTCGCCATCGTAAGGCTGCCGCTGGTCAATCCGCTGAAAGACAAGGCGGGGATTCCGGTAGAAAGGCCGATTCTAAACGACAGGGAGGACGAGAAAGGCAAGGCTGTCATGTTTGTCGGCTATGGAGTCTGGGGTGTAGGGCTGAACCAAGGCTATGGGCCGGAAAGCGGCACCAGGAGACTGTACGGCCGCAGCAAGATCACTTCGATCTTCGAGAGTGACTACGGCATCGGCGCAAGCTATAAACCGCTTGGTCCTTCAGCCAACTGGGCCCGTGTCGCGGCTGGTGATAGCGGTTCGGCATGGTGGCAGATCAAGGATACGAAGCCCGTGATCGTTGCCACCACTAATGGCGGTCACGCGAGAGCCTCGACAGGCGCCCGCATCTCAAAATATGCCAACTGGATTCGCTCGATTTACCCGGACGCCCGCTTTCTCTCGGAGAGCCGTCCGCAGGGCTGCATCATCAGCCTGAGGAACGGTGCAAAGTACTGCCTCGAGGCTGGGCAAAAATCGGACTACAGTCTGCCCGCCTGGATTTACGCGCACGATGTCTATGTGCAGGCGGATAGTGGAGTGTCGGTCGTGCTGTCTGACTGGGATAACCTTTCCTATCACCGGCTGGCGGAGTTTGTCGGTACGGTGGAAAACGACAAACTGCGTGGCGTCAAGGCCAACAACGGAGAGACGCTGGATTTCTCAAAGCCACGATCGATGGAAGTCAAGCACAGCACCCGCCCTCTGGGCTGCATCGTCAGTCTGGTCTCGGTCGACAAATACTGTCTTCCGGCAGGCGAGCGCTCCGCGTATTCGCTGCCCGCCTGGATCTATGCGCACGATGTTGTTGTCCAGGCGGACGCTGGCATCGGCGTCATGCTGTCTGACTGGGATAACCTGTCCTATAACCGATTGGCAGTTTTCAGTGACGTCGTTGAGAATGAAAATATGAAGAGGGTGCAAGCTTACGACGGACAGACACTGGACTTTTCAAAGCCGCGTTCAATGCGGGTGGTCCAGCAATAATAATTAGGCTGACGGCTGCCCCGTATAGCCGGTTCGTCAACTGTCATGGTGACGAGGTCGGTCAGTACCGGTCCTTTCTTGGCAAAGTGTGCCGGTACTGTATTGATGAGTCTGCCTAGACTGGGTGTACTCGGCAATTCCTGATGTACATCCATGACTTTTCCAGCCTTTCTTCCCAATGTGGCTGCCGGCTCCGGCGTGCTGCTGGCCTTCTGCGCATTTGCGCTGGTCTCGTCCATCACCCCCGGCCCCAACAATACGATGGTGCTCGCGTCCGGCGTCAACTTTGGCATTGCGCGCACCGTGCCGCACCTGCTCGGCATCAGCATCGGCTTCTCGGTCATGGTGGCGCTGGTCGGCCTGGGGCTGGGTTCGATTTTCACGGCCTGGCCGTGGATGTGGGACCTGCTGCGCGTGGTGGCCACGGCCTATCTGGTGTGGCTGGCGTGGAAGCTGGCGACGGCTGGCGGCGTGCAGGACCGTGAGGTGGCTCGGCCGATGAGCTTCCTGCGCGCGGCCGCATTCCAGTGGGTGAATCCGAAGGCGTGGGTGATGGCAGTGGGGGCGTGCAGCACCTATGTGCTCGACGCCAACATCTGGGTCAATGCCATGGCAATGGCTTGCCTGTTTGCGGTGATCAACCTGCCCAGCGTGGCCACGTGGGCGGTGTTCGGTGCCGCGCTGCGCAGCCTGCTGGCACGGCCGCGCGTGTTGCGCGTGTTCAATGTGACGATGGCCCTGATGCTGCTGGCCTCGCTGCTGCCAATTCTCGGCGCCCACCCACACGGGTAGTCACCAACAAAACGATTCTATTCTGGCGTCGTAGCGCGGCCCTGGTCAGTCCACTTGTACTGTCTGCGTCTGCGGCCGCGCCCTTGCAGGGCGCGCATATGCTCGCAGGCTCATGCCGTTCCGCAGGCGGCTCGAACACGAGCCGAAACCCCTGCTTCACCCTAGACAGAACCGCTTCACTTTACTTTGTCGGCGGCTAGCAATCGCCGAGGCACGCCCTAAGAATCAAACCAACGCGCGGATCGCGCCCAGGTTACGCCAGTAGCCCTTCACGTCCATGCCGCAACCAAAGACGTAGCGGTCGGGTACCTGGAAGCCACAGAAGTCCGGGTGCATCGGCTTGATCTTGGTCAGCGTCTTTTCGCACAGTACGGCAGCGTGGCATTCCTTGGCGCCCATGTCCATGATGCGCTGGCGGATGGCAGCCATCGTCTCGCCTTCGTCGAGGATGTCGTCGAGCACCAGCACCACGCGGCCTTTGACCGATTCGCGCGGCGCCACGCGCCATTGCATCTCGCCGCCAACCGTCTTGTTGTTGTAGCGCGAGAGGTGGATGTAGTCGAACTCCAGCGGGAACTGCAGCTTGGGCAGCAACATGCCGGTGAAGACGACGGCGCCGCCCATCACGGACAGCACCAGCGGAAACGCGTCGCCCATCTTTTCCGTGATGTCGTGGGCCATGCGGTCCAGCGAGTTCTGGACTTCCTCGGCGCTGACGATTTCCTCGGAGTCGAGCCAGAGTTCGCGGGCCTGTTCAGCGGTCATCATGATCGTTGTCCTGTTCTTGTCTTGCTTGTCTTGCCTGTCTTGCGGGGGGCAGGTGGATGGTGTCTTGCCGCAGGTCAGCGGTTGAACAGGCCCTTCATGCCACCCTTCATCGCGCCCATCTGGCGCATCATCTTCATCATGCCGCCGCCCTTGAGCTTCTTCATCATGCCCTGCATCTGGTCGAACTGATTGAGCAGGCGGTTCACTTCCTGCACCGGCACGCCGGCGCCAGCGGCGATGCGGCGCTTGCGGCTAGCCTTGATCAGATCGGGTTTGGCGCGCTCGGCCGGCGTCATGCTGTTGATGATGCCCTCCATGCGGCGCACCTGCTTTTCTGCCTGGTCCATGTTCGCGCCTTGCGCCTGCGCGGCGAACTGGGCCGGCAGCTTGTCGACCAGGCTGCCCAGGCCGCCCATCTTCTTCATCTGGCCGATCTGCGCCTTGAAGTCCTCGAGGTCGAAGCCCCCGGTCTTCTTGATCTTCTTGGCCAGCTTCTCGGCGGCTTCCATGTCCACGCCGCGCTGGGCTTCCTCTACCAGTGCGAGGATGTCGCCCATGCCCAGAATCCGCTGAGCCATGCGGTCGGCATAGAACGGCTCCAGGCCATCGAGCTTTTCGCCCACGCCGACGAACTTGATCGGACGCCCGGTGATGTGACGCACGGACAACGCCGCGCCACCGCGCGCGTCACCGTCAAGCTTGGTCAGAACCACGCCCGTCAGCGGCAGCGCGTCATTGAACGCCTTGGCCGTGTTGACCGCATCCTGGCCGAGCATCGCATCGACCACGAACAGGGTTTCGGCGGGCTTCAGTTCGGCGTGCAGCGCGGCGATCTCTTGCATCATCGCCTCGTCGATACCCAGTCGGCCAGCCGTATCGACGATCAGCACATCGTGATAGTGCTTGCGCGCCCAGTCGAGCGCGGCACGCGCGATCTCCACCGGCTTCTGGTCGGGCTGGGACGGGAAAAAGTCGACGCCAACCTGCTCGGACACAGTCTTGAGCTGGGCGATAGCGGCGGGGCGGTACACGTCACAAGAGACCGTCAGGACCTTCTTTTTCTTGTTTTCCTTCAGCCACTTGGCCAGCTTGCCCGAAGTGGTGGTCTTGCCGGCGCCTTGCAGGCCGGCCATCAGGATGACCGCCGGCGGCTGGACGTTCAGGTTCAGTTCGTTGGACTTCTGGTCGGCAACGGCTTCATCGCCGCCGATGACCGCCGTCAGCTCGCGCTGCACCACGCCCACCAGGGCCTGGCCCGGTGTCAGGCTGGTGACGACGTCCTCGCCAAGGGCCTTTTCCTTGACGCGGGCAATGAATTCGCGCACGACCGGCAGTGCCACGTCGGCTTCGAGCATGGCAAGGCGCACTTCGCGCAGCATCTCGGCGGTATTGGCCTCGGTCAGTCGGGCCTCGCCGCGCATGGTCTTGACGACCCGCGCCAGGCGTTGAGTGAGGTTATCCAGCATGGCAGGAAGAGGGAGGAAAGTCGGCTTGAGTGCGGGGCGCAGGTGGTGCCGTGGCAGCATTGTGGCGGGAATCCACCAGCGAATCCACCGGCATTGGCACTAAGGTAAACTGCGCAAATGGCCATTGTACTGTATGCCTTGACGGCACTTCTCTACTGCGGCCTGGCCTTTCATGGCTGGGCGACCCGCAACCCGCGACTGGCGGCTGCCGGCGGGGCCACACCTGGCCATCCGGGGCGTCCCGGCGCGGCGGCCACCGCAGTGCTGATGCCGCCCGCTGCCGGCGGGCGCGCCGAGGGCCAGCCGGCCTGGTGGCACGGGCTGGTGATGGTGGCCCTGGTCAGTCACGGTGTGCTGCTCCATGAAACGATTTTTCCGGCGGATCGCATGGTGTTCGGGTTCGCCTTCGCGCTGTCGTCGATGCTCTGGCTTGGTGTGGGCATCTACTGGATCGAGAGCTTCTTCTTCTCGCTGGCCGGCCTGGGCCTGGTCGTTTTCCCGGTGGCAATGCTGGCCAGCCTGATGCCGCTGGCGTTCCCGGGCACGCTGATCCTGGGGTACGCGGCGCGTCCGCTGTTCAAGCTCCATTTCGTGATCGCCAACGTGGCGTATGGCCTGTTCACGCTGGCGGCGTTCCATGCGTTCCTGATGCTGATGGCTGAGCGACGCTTGCACGGCTTCAATCGCCCGGCCGGGACGGAGTCGGCATCGAGCCAGTGGCTCGGACGCTGGCTGGACCTGCTGCCGCCGCTCCTGACGCTGGAAAAGCTGCTGTTCAGGCTGATCGCCGCGGGCTTCGTGCTGCTGACGCTAACGATCGCGTCCGGTTTCCTGTTCTCCGAGCAACTGTTCGCGCGCGCGTTCCGGATCGATCACAAGACCGTCTTCGCGGTCATCTCCTGGCTGATGTTTGGCGGCATCCTGGTTGGACGCCATTTCCGGGGCTGGCGCGGCCGCACCGCGCTACGCTGGGTGATCGCGTCGTTCGGGATCCTGCTTCTCGCCTATGTGGGCAGCCGCTTCGTCATGGAAGTGGTGCTGCACCGTATCACCTGATCCCTTCGCCCCGACATGGCAAGAATCTTCCTACTGCTGGCCATCGTGCTGGGCATCTTGTGGTGGCTGCGCGATCGCGCCGGCACGCGGCAGACCGCCGAGAAACAGGAGCCGCCGCCGCGCCGCACGGGCGCTGGCGACGAAAACATCGAACCGATGGTCCAGTGCGCGCACTGCGGCGTGCATCTGCCGCGCGGCGATGCCATCGCATGGCACGGCCTGCATTACTGCCGCCGTAGCCATTTGCCAGACATGCCCGGCGAGGGCGATCACGGCACGCGTTCATGACGGCGCCGGCGTCGGCCTGGTCCCATCTGAACGGCTGGCGCGTGCTGGTCAAGCTCTGGCGTCAGTCGGAGCCACCTGAATTCCACTGGCGGCTGCAGCGGTACTTCTGCTGGACGCGGCTTGCCGTCGCTGTGTTGCTGGTCGGCTATGCCTGGCTGCCGCTCGAACGCGCCGCCGCCGGCGCCGACGTCTTCAACGTGGCGACGAACGCGCGCTTGGCCTCGGCCATGCCGGTCGTGCTGCCTTATCTGGCCATCGCCCTCGTCACGCTGTTCGGTACGTTGTGGCGCAACCACTTTCACGTGCGCGTGCGCGTGCAGGTGCTGGTCGATCTGGTCTTGCTGGCCTCCATCTACGCGGCGCTCGGTCACTTCGGCAGCCAGGGCGAAGGGCTGGCGATGATTTTCCTGCTGCCCGTGATCGAGGCGGGCGCGCTGACCAGCCTGACGTTTGCGCTGTTTGCCGCTTCGGTGTCGGCGCTGCTCGTGATGGGCCCGCCGCTCCTGCAAACATTGATCACGCGCCAGGTCGATGTGAACCTGCTCGGTTCCGGCCTGTTCGGGCTTGTGTTCATGATCGCGGCGCTCGTGATGTACATGCTTGCCAATCGCCAGATCGCCCAGGAGCAACTGGCGCTGGCGCGCGAACAGGAACTGCGCCTGCAGCAACTCGTGAACCGGCTGATGGTCAATGACATGCAGGACGGCGTGATGCTGGTCCGTGCCAATGGCGTCGTTGTGGCGGCAAATCCCGCCGCGCTCGTGCTGCTTGGCGTGCAGCAAAACGAGCGGATTCGCGAAGGGCAGGTTCGTGTTGGCGAGCGCGAGAACGTGTTGTTCGACCTGCGTCGAATGCCGCGTCTGCAACCGCTGCTGGAGATGCTGCGCGACTGGATCCGCATGAAGGACGACGTCCCGCGCATCTTGCAATTGCTGCCGCTGCCATCGCGCCCGTCCTCCTCGGCGCGCAACTCGATGCACACACGGCTGCGCCTTCGCTTCGTGCTGCCCGGCCTGGCGGGGCTGCGTTCGACGCTGGCGGGTGCACTGACCTCGCCATCGGGCCTCGACACAACCAGCTGGAACGATATGTCGCCCGAGGGCGCCGCGCGCCTGCGGCTGGCCATCGCCCAGAACGAGGCCATGGCCTGGAGCCCGGCGGACGAGGCGCTGCTGCGTAGCGAGATGCGTGACACGGTGCTGGTGCACATCGAAAGCTGGGAGCGTATTGCCGAGCAGGTCCAGCAGGAAAAACTTGCCGCGATGGGTCGACTGGTCGCCAGCGTCGCGCACCAGATCCGCAATCCGCTCGCGGCGATCAGCCAGGCCAACGAACTGCTGGCCGACTCAGGCGGTGGCGAGGGCAACATCGATGCCCGCCTGCTGCGCATCATCAGCGATAACGTGCGACGGCTCGATCAGGTGATTTCCGATGTGCTGCAACTGTCGCGCCGCCCGCGCACCGGGCATAGCGCTGTCGATTTGGCCAAGGCGCTGCCCGAAGTCGTGGACCGGTGGCGGCTGGAAATGCGTTCGCGAGCCGGCGCCCGCGCCGAGGTGAACGCCAATGCGATCCGCATCACCGTCGATCTGAAGGGGCCGGTGATCTTCGACATGTCGCAATTGCAGCAGGTGCTCGGCAACCTGCTCGACAACGCATGGCGCTATTGCAGCCGGCTGCCGGGCGCGATCCGCCTGCTGGCGCATACGCTCGACCAGCACCATGCCGAACTGATTGTCTGGAACGATGGCGCGGAAGTCACGCGCGAGCAGCAGCGCAGCCTGTTCGAGCCGTTCTTCACCAGTAATCCGCAAGGTACCGGGCTGGGGCTGTTCATGGCGCGCGAGCTGTGCGGCGCGAACGACGCCCAGGTGCGCTACGGCGCGATCGTGCTAGAGGATCTGCTCGACCGCACCGGCATGCTCGTCGGGGCTCGCGATACACTTCCCGGCAAGGCATTCGTGTTGACGCTGCGCAACGAAGTGCCCGACGTCGCGAATGCCCAGCCATTTCAACCATCGGCCAAGCTCTGATATCCATGCCTCCCAGATTGTCCGCACCCGATCCGATTCTCGTCATCGACGACGAGGCCGACCTGCGCGAGCTGCTGGATATCTCGCTGCGACGCATGGGGCATGACGTGGTGATGGCCGGTTCGCTGGCCGAGGCCCGCCTGCGTCTGGCCGAGCGGCGCTACAGCCTGGTGCTGACCGACATGCGGCTCGGCGATGGCCTCGGCATCGAGATCGTGCGCCAGTTGTCGGCGTCGCCCGAGCGCACCCCGGTGGCCGTGATCACGGCGTATGGCAGCGCGGACAACGCGGTGGATGCGCTCAAGGCCGGCGCGTTCGACTACATCGCCAAGCCGGTATCTCTCGAGCAACTCCGCACGCTGATTCTCAACGCACTGGGCCGTCACCAGCGCGGTGCGAACGGTAACGACACATCCGATCAGGCCGATGCGGGGGACGCGTCCGACGCGACCGATGGGGCCAGTCTGGGCGATCGCGCGGCCGGGCTGCTACCGGGGGTCTCGCCGGCAATTCACGAGGTACGGCGCTCGCTGCCGCGCCTGGCGCGCAGCATGGCACCGGTGGTGATCAGCGGCGAATCCGGCAGCGGCAAGGAACGGGCGGCGCGAGCGATTCACGCGATCAGCGCGCGCTCGGCGCATCCATTTGTGGCCGTGAACTGCGGCGCGATCCCTGAGACGCTGATGGAGGCCGAGTTCTTCGGTCACGTCAAAGGCGCCTTTACTGGGGCCGACGCCGAGCGCGGCGGGTTCTTCCAGGCCGCCAATGGCGGCACGCTGCTGCTCGATGAGGTCGCGGACTTGCCGCTGGCGATGCAGGTGAAGCTGCTGCGCGCGTTGCAGGAACGCCGCGTGCGCAAGATCGGCGCTAGCAAGGAAGACAGCGTGGATGTGCGCGTCATGTGCGCCAGCCACAAGGATCTGGCGGCGATGGTCGCCGCCGGAGCATTCCGGCAGGACTTGTACTACCGCCTCAACGTGCTTGAACTCCGGATGCCCACGATGCGCGAGCGCGCCGAGGACATCCCGGTGCTTGCCCGCGCGATTCTCGAGCATCTGGCCGTGCGCTACGGCGATGCGCATCCCAAGCGGCTGTCGCGCGCGGCGCTGGAATGGCTCTGCGCGTACGAATTTCCGGGGAACGTGCGCGAGCTCGAGAACCTGCTCGAGCGTGCCTACGCGTTCGCTGAGAGCGAGGAGATCGAGGTGGCCGACCTGGGGCCGCTCGACACCGGCATCGAGCGTGCCGCGCTGATGCAGACGGCCATGGCGGCGCCGCCGTTGACTGCCGTGCCGCCGGCAGCCATGTATCACCGGTGGGGTAACGCCGGAGCCTGGGGCGTGCCCGCTCCGGCGACACCCGTGGCGGTGATGCCAGAACCGGCGCCCGTGCCGGCCCCGATTCCCGTGGCAGGGCCGGTCGCCGTGCCTGCCCCCGATGCTGGCGCGCCGGCTGCCACCACGTTCCCAATTAATCTTCCCGCGCACCTGGAGGCGATGGAGCGCGAGCTGATCCTGCGCGCCTTGCGGCAGACCGGCTTCAACCGGACCGCCGCGGCGCCGCTGCTGGGTTTGAACTTCCGCCAGTTGCGGTATCGGATCGAACAGCTCGGTATCTGCGAGGAGGATGGGCGCAGCGGCCGGGACGATAGCGAATCGCTGGCCGAAGGGGAGGGGCGCGATGTCTGACGCCGCAGGCCGGGTCCGCGACTGGCGGCCCAACGCCGACGGCTGGGTCCCCGCAGCCCGCCACGTGCCGTCCCCGAACTTCGACGCCCGCCCCGAAGGCATGGCGGTCGATGTGGTGGTACTGCACAACATCAGCCTGCCGCCGGGGCAGTTCGGCTCCGACGATATCGAGGCGTTCTTCCAGAATCGGCTCGATGCCACGCGCCATCCGTTTTTCGAGACGATTCGCGATGTCCGGGTATCGGCCCACTTCCTGATCCGTCGCGATGGCGAGCCGGTTCAGTTTGTCGCCTGCACACAACGTGCGTGGCACGCCGGCCAGTCCGACTATTGCGGACGCCAACGCTGCAACGACTTCTCGATCGGCATCGAGATCGAGGGCACCGACGACCAGCCGTTCACGCCAGCTCAGTACGAGACGGTCGCCGCGCTGGTGAGTGCCCTGCGGGCCGCCTATCCGATCCAGGGCGTCGCTGGCCACAGCGACATTGCTCCGGGACGCAAGACCGACCCAGGCCCCTACTTCGACTGGAGCCGCTTTGCGAAACAGGCCGCGCTGCCGCTGGCGATGATGCCGTACCGGCAGGCAAGGTAGGTTTTCCAGGGGTGTCAAATAGGGTGCGCCGGGCCCCGAATCGTCACGACGGCTGCCACATTCTGGGACACCTATCGCCGACCTGTTCCCATAGAAATATTTTCAAAATCTTGTGCGCCACCGAACGGCTCGCCGCGAACCCTTGAGGCAGCGGGCTTTGCGGGATTGTGGCGCTGCCGCACCGCCGGCCCGGCAATGTGAAAGCTGATTGTCAAGACTGGTCATTCAGTCTCGTTTCACTATACTTAGCCCAGATTTTCGATGTGACCACTACATCTAGTGGTTTTTCCGGGGAGCCGACCCAAGAGTGAAGCCTCGCTGCAGCAGCTTGCGGTGTGTGCGTCACAAAATTCAACCGGGTCGGGCTGTAAAAGAGTCCCTAGCAGAATGAACGCCTGTGCAGTTTGGTTCTCGCCTGGCATGGCCAGTGTCGAGTGTCTTCTGGAGCGCATTTTGCTAGGGACTTTGTCATCTTCAGCAGAAGTCTTCAATACAAGGGTTAAAACAGGAGTTACCTCATGCAAACGGCCCAAAACGAACAACAAACCACTGGCGTGACTGGCGTTGCTGGCGCAGCAGCCGGCATTGCGCAGCAGAGCCCCGTCGCTGCAGGCGTTACCTATCAGGACTACAAGCTGATCCGCCGTAACGGCGCCGTGGTGTCGTTCGAGCCGAACAAGATTGCCGTGGCCATGACCAAGGCATTCCTGGCCGTCAACGGCGGCCAGGGCGCGGGATCCGCGCGCGTGCGCGAGATCGTCGAGCAACTGACCCAGAATGTGGTGCGCGCGCTGGTGCGCAGCCGTCCGAACGGCGGCACGTTCCATATCGAAGACGTGCAGGATCACGTGGAACTGGCGCTGATGCGCTCGGGCGAACATGAGGTGGCCCGCGCCTACGTGCTGTACCGCGAAAAGCGCACGCAGGAACGTGCCCAGGCCAACGCGCAGGCGGTGGCCCGCGTGCAGGAAGCCGGCGTGTCGTTCAACGTGACCGATAACGGTGTGACGTACCAGCTGGACTTGGTGGCGCTGCACGCGCTGATCGACAACGCCTGCAGCGGCCTCGGCAAGGCCGTCAGCGCAGAGCCGATCCTGAAGGAAACGCTCAAGAACCTGTACGACGGCGTGCCGATGACGCAGGTCTACGACTCCGCCATCCTGGCCGCGCGCACGCTGATCGAGAAGGACCCGGCCTACAGCCAGGTGACCGCCCGTATCCTGCTGCACACGATCCGCAAGGAAATCCTGGGCGCCGAAGTGACCCAGACCGAGATGGCGACGAAGTACGCCGAGTACTTCCCGAAGTTCATCGCCCGCGGTATCGAAGCCGAACTGCTCGACGAAAAGCTGGCCACGTACGACCTGGCCCGCCTGGGCGCCGCGCTGGACGCCTCGCGCGACTTCCAGTTCAACTACCTGGGCCTGCAGACGCTGTACGACCGCTACTTCCTGCACGTGGACGAAGTGCGCATCGAAATGCCGCAGGCGTTCTTCATGCGCGTGGCCATGGGCCTGGCGCTGGAAGAGAAGGACCGTGAAGCGCGCGCGATCGAGTTCTACCAGCTGCTGTCGTCGTTCGACTTCATGTCGTCGACCCCGACGCTGTTCAACTCGGGCACGCGCCGCTCGCAGCTGTCGTCGTGCTACCTGACCACGGTCTCGGACGACCTGGAGGGCATCTACGAGGCGCTCAAGGAAAACGCGCTGCTGTCGAAGTTCGCTGGCGGACTGGGCAACGACTGGACCAACGTGCGCGCGCTGGGCTCGCACATCAAGGGCACCAACGGCAAGTCGCAGGGCGTGGTGCCGTTCCTGAAGGTGGTCAACGACACGGCCGTGGCCGTGAACCAGGGCGGCAAGCGCAAGGGCGCGGTCTGCGCGTACCTGGAAACGTGGCACCTGGACATCGAGGAATTCCTCGAACTGCGCAAGAACACCGGCGATGACCGCCGCCGCACGCACGACATGAACACGGCCAACTGGATTCCGGACCTGTTCATGAAGCGTGTGATGGAAAATGGCGAATGGACGCTGTTCTCGCCGGCCAGCTGCCCGGACCTGCATGACAAGGTCGGCAAGGCATTCGAGCAGGCCTACCTGGGCTACGAAGCCAAGGCCGCCAACGGCGAACTGAAGCTGTTCAAGAAAGTGCCGGCCATGCAGCTGTGGCGCAAGATGCTGGGCATGCTGTTCGAAACCGGCCATCCGTGGATCACGTTCAAGGACCCGTGCAACATCCGCAGCCCGCAGCAGCACGTGGGTGTGGTGCATAGCTCGAACCTGTGCACGGAAATCACGCTGAACACGAACGAGAGCGAAATCGCCGTGTGCAACCTGGGTTCCGTGAACCTGGTGGCCCACCTGATGCAACAGGCCGATGGCACGTACGTGCTGGATCACGCCAAGCTGCAGAAGACGATCCGCACCGCGATGCGCATGCTCGACAACGTGATCGACATCAACTACTACGCGGTGGAGAAGGCGCGCAACTCGAACCTGCGCCACCGTCCGGTGGGCATGGGCATCATGGGCTTCCAGGACTGCCTGCACGTGCTGCGCACGCCGTACGCCAGCGACGCCGCGGTGAAGTTCGCCGATACGTCGATGGAAGCCGTGTGCTACTACGCCTACCAGGCGTCGACCGAGCTGGCCGAAGAGCGTGGCCGTTACAGCACCTACGAGGGTTCGCTGTGGGATCGTGGCATCCTGCCGCAGGATTCGCTGAAGCTGCTGGCCGAAGAACGTGGCGGCTACCTGGACGTCGACCTGTCGTCGACGATGGACTGGGACAGCCTGCGCGGTCGCATCAAGCAGCACGGCATGCGCAACTCGAACTGCATCGCGATCGCCCCGACCGCGACCATTTCGAACATCATCGGCGTGTCCGCCTGCATCGAGCCGACGTTCCAGAACCTGTACGTGAAGTCGAACCTCTCGGGCGAGTTCACGGTAGTGAACGACTACCTCGTGCGCGACCTGAAGGAACGCGGCCTGTGGGATGAAGTGATGGTCGCCGACCTGAAGTACTTCGACGGCTCGCTGGCCCGCATCGACCGCATTCCGCAGGACCTGCGGGACATTTACGCCACGGCGTTCGAAGTGGAACCGACCTGGCTCGTGGAAGCCGCCAGCCGCCGTCAGAAGTGGATCGACCAGGCCCAATCGCTGAACATCTACATGGCCGGCGCTTCGGGCAAGAAGCTGGACGACACCTACAAGCTGGCCTGGCTGCGTGGTCTGAAGACCACGTACTACCTGCGCACGATGGCTGCCACGCACGTGGAGAAGTCCACCGTGCAGCGCGGTTCGCTGAACGCGGTGTCGTCGGGCGCCGACGGCCAGTCGGGCATCGATGCTGCCGCGTCGGCTGCACCGGCGATGCCGGAGGCCGAGGGCGCGGTCTGCACGATGCGTCCGGGCGATCCTGGCTTCGAAGAGTGCGAAGCCTGCCAGTAAGCAACACCTGAAAGTACCCTCGGTCTGCTCCCCTCTCCCGCTGTGCGGGGGAGGGGCCGGGGGAGAGGGCCAGGCACATCGATAGCCGATGCGCCTAAGCTGACCACAGCCGCCCCTGATCGAATCATCGGAGAAACAACATGCTGAGCTGGGACGACGACGTTCAAGCCACACCGCAGGCCGCGCCGCAGCCTGCCCTGCAACCCGCTGCCGTCGCCACGTCGGTCGACCAGCAAGGCGTGCTGCCGCCGGCAGCCACCGAGCCGGGCATCCTCGGCAACAACCCCAACGCCGCCGCCGCGCAAAGCACGCGCCGCGTGAACGCCGCCGACAAGCGCGTGATCAACGGCGCCACGGACGTGAACCAGCTCGTGCCGTTCAAGTACAAGTGGGCATGGGAAAAGTATCTGGCCGGTTGCGCGAACCACTGGATGCCGCAGGAAATCAACATGTCGCGCGACATCGCCCTGTGGAAGGACCCGAACGGCCTGACCGAGGACGAGCGCCGCATCATCAAGCGCAACCTGGGCTTCTTCGTGACGGCCGATTCGCTGGCCGCCAACAATATCGTGCTGGGCACGTACCGCCAGATCACGGCGCCGGAATGCCGCCAGTACCTGTTACGCCAGGCCTTCGAAGAGGCCATCCACACGCACGCGTACCAGTACATCGTGGAATCGCTCGGTCTGAACGAAGCCGAGATCTTCAACGCGTACCATGAAGTGCAGTCGATCCGCGACAAGGACGAGTTCCTGATCCCGTTCATCGACACGCTGACCGACCCGTCGTTCAAGACCGGCACGCCGGAGAACGACCAGAAGCTGCTGAAGTCGCTGATCGTGTTCGCCTGCATTATGGAAGGCCTGTTCTTCTACGTGGGCTTCACGCAGATCCTGGCGATGGGCCGCCAGAACAAGATGACCGGCGCTGCCGAGCAGTACCAGTACATCCTGCGCGACGAATCCCTGCACTGCAATTTCGGCATCGACCTGATCAACCAGATCAAGCTCGAGAACCCGCACCTGTGGACGGCCGAGTTCAAGGCCGAGATCACCGAGCTGTTCAAGAAGGCCGTGGACCTGGAATACCGCTACGCCGAGGACACCATGCCGCGCGGCGTGCTGGGCCTGAACGCACCGATGTTCAAGGGCTACCTGCGCTTCATCTGCAACCGCCGTTGCCAGCAGATCGGCCTGGACCAGCTCTTCCCGAACGAGGAAAACCCGTTCCCGTGGATGAGCGAAATGATCGACCTGAAGAAAGAGCGTAACTTCTTCGAGACGCGCGTCATCGAGTACCAGACGGGCGGCGCGCTGTCGTGGGATTGAGGGGTCGGCTGCCGCGTTGAGAAGACGGCAGCCAGAATGGGTAGTGTGCGGACATCGGGCGGAGCCTGATGTCCGTTTTTGTTTCTTGGCGGCTTATTCCGCCGTCGCTCCGGACCGTTTCACCACCGTCGCCCATTTCCGGATCTCGCTATCCACGAACTTGCCGGTCTCCGCCGGCGTCATCGGCATTGGCTCCGAGCCCCGGTCGGTGATGAACTTGTGCAGTTCGGGCGATTGCAGCGCCTTGACGGTCTCCGCATTCAGCTGCGAGACGACGGCCGGGGGCGTGCCAGCCGGCGCCATCATCACGGCCCAGCCCAGCGCCTCGAAGCCCGGCACGCCCTGTTCGCGTACGGTTGGCACCGATGGGAGCTGCGGCACGCGTTGCGTCGTGGTCACGGCCAGCGGCAGGGCCTTGTGGCTCTGGATCAGCGGCATGGCGGCCGTTACCGAATCGACCATCAGCGGAATCTGATTGCCGAGAAAATCCGCCTGCGCCGGGCCGCTGCCCTTGTACGGAATGTGCACGACGAAGATGCCGGTCTGTGCCTTGAGCATTTCGGCCGACAGGTGCTGCGTGCCGCCGATGCCCGCGCTCGCGTAGCTGTACTTGCCCGGCGCCGCCTTGGCCTTTGTGATCAGGTCGCGCAGCGAGGTGAAACCCGACTGTGGCGTGGCCAGGAACACCAGTGGCACCGAGAACACGCCCGATATCGGCGCGAAATCCTGGCGCGGGTCGTAGTTGACCTTCTTGTAGAGCGTCTGATTGATCGCCATCGCGCTGCCCGCCATCACGAGCGTATAGCCATCGGCCGGTGCCTTCGCGGCGACCTCCATGCCGATGTTGCCACCGGCGCCTGCCCGGTTCTCGACAATGACGGACTGGCCCAGTTGCTTGCCCAGTTTCTCGGCAAGCGCGCGGGCGAAGATATCGGTGGCCTGTCCGGGCGGGAACGGCACGATCAGCTTGATGGGGCGGTCAGGCCAGGCGGCGTGGGCGGTGGTGGCGGCTGCGAGCAGCAGCGCGGCCAGGGACAGGCGCGACGGCTTCAATGGAGTCTCCTCGTTGTTTTCGGGGGATTTTACGCGCATCTCCTTTCAGAATCGGCTCAGAGACTTCGGACTTCGGGCTCCCTAGGATCCGTGATGGGTCCACCAAGGAGAGCCATCGATGAAAGCCGTAGTCCAGCACCAATTCGGCGAAACGCCGTGTTTCACCACCTTTGACGACCCCTATCCGAGCGATGGGGAAACCCTGGTCCAGGTCAGGGCCGCAGTGATCTGCCCGGCCGATCTCGCTATCGCCAAGGGGCTGCATCCCCGCTTGCCGACGCAGTTGCCGTTCATCTGTGGGCGCGATGGCGTCGGGCGGCTCGCCGACGGGCAGCGTGTCTACTTCCGGGCCAGTCGGGCGCCGTATGGCGCGATGGCCGAATACGCGCCGGCCGAGTGGGTGGCGCCGCTGCCGGACGATGTTGGTTGGGCGGCGGCTGCGGCGCTGGTCGGGCCTGCGCTGGCCGCATGGTTGCCGCTGGCGACGCGGGCCGATGTCGAGCCTGGCGAAACCGTGCTGGTGCTTGGCGCGTCGGGCATCGCGGGCCGCCTGGCGGTGCAGGCGGCGCGTCTGCAAGGGGCGGGGCGCGTCATCGCCGCCGGTCATCTGCCCGAGCAGTTGTCCACACTCGGTGCCGATGCGCTGATCGACCTCGCACTGCCGCCGAGCATCCTGCAGTACACGTTCGCCTCGTTTGCGGAGCAGGGGATCGACGTGGTGATCGATTTCGTCTGGGGCGAGGCGCTAGAACTGCTGCTGGCCGCGTTGGTGCAGTGCGACGGGATGCCGATGTCGATGTTCGACCGTGGCGTGCGCATCGTCACGACGGCGAACCGAGGGGCCGGCAGCATGATGCTGCCGCCTGCGGCGCTGCGCGACTCGCGCGTGCAGCTCATGGGCTGCGGCCCGGCCAACCATCCGCCGCTCGGCTACATGAAGACGCTGGTCGACGACATCCTTGCCTGCGCCAGTGATAGCGACCTCGGCACGGAATTCGAACTGGCGCAGATGTCCGCGGTCGCGGACGTTTGGCGGCGCGCTGGCGAGCAGGCTACGCGCGTCGTGCTGACACTCGATTGAACTCGCCGGCGCGATGGCGAACGTGGGATCAGGCCGCCTTGCGGACGTCGATGGGGGCTTCGGTGCCTTCGGCCTTGCGCTCGCCGCCCAGGGCGTCGGTCAGGTCGGTAAGCAGGCTCGCCAGTTCGCCCGCCATCAGCGCGAAGTCGGCATCGAAGCGCTCGTCCTCGTCATGCAGCGTGCCGTCGGCCTGTTCCTTGATGACATCGAGCGGATTCACGCGTTTGATGACCAGCGCTTCGGTCAGCACGAATGACACGCGGTCGTTCCACGTCATGGCCAGGCGCGTGCAACGCTTGCCGGCGGCGATATGGCGGCGCAGGTCCTCGGGGTCCAGCGGGTGGCGGACGTAGCGGACCGTGGCCTTGCTTTCGCCGCTCGACTGGAGCTCGATTTCCTGGTCGACTGTGAAGCCGGCCGGGGCGGTTTCGGTGGCCAGCCATTCGGTCATGGCGGTCACGGGCGACTGGTTCACGTGCAGGTTGGCCACGGGCAGCGGATCAATTGCCTTGAACAGCATCCCACGCACTTCGTCGGCCTTGGCCGTTCCGGCCGCGTCGATCGCCAGCCAGCCATTGGCCGGGTCGATCCAGACGCGCGTGTCGCGGCGAATGCTGAAGGCGCGCGGGAGCAGTTCTTCCGTGATCTGCTCCTTCAGTTCCTTGAGTTGCTTGCGGCCCGGCTTGAAGCCCTGTTGCTCCTCGAGTTCGGCGGCGCGGGCCTTGGTGACCTGGTTGACCACGGTTGCCGGCAGCAGCTTCTTTTCGGTGCGCAGCACCAGCAGCATCTGGCGATTGACGCAATGAACGAGCTGACCGTTGTCGCGGGGCGATGCCCAGCCTTGCGTCTGCATCTCCAGGCTGGTGCCGGGGTAGAACGCGTGCTTGGCCAGGCAAGCTTCAACGTCGTCAGCGGTGAGTGTCCACGGGGCGGAGAAACGATGAACCTGGAGATTCTTGAACCACATGAGAATTCGGCCTCGCGTACGAAAAAGGGGAGGGACGCATTCTAACGGGTCAATCGGGGTCGGATGCGCATACCGATGCAGGTTCGGCGAAGAGAAATGGAACGCGGGGGGAGGAGCGAGAGCGACGCGGGCAGTCAACACCCGCAGCCCTCGCCGAGGGCAGCCACACGAGCCTGCCGCGATGTGACCGGGGGGGGCCGCAAGGACGGGCCCCCCCGGTCAAGACTTCAAATCAATACTTCGCAATGTGTCAAATTGCGTCAGATCGAGAGCTTCGAGATCTTGGTGCCTTCCAGGCTCAGGCCAGCCATCAGGCCCGCATTGGTCATCGCGAAACCGATGATCGGCTGCTGTGCCGTATTGGTATCGATCTGACCGTTGGCGCCAATCGTCGCCAGGGCCACCGTGGCATCCGCGCCCACTTGCCAGCCACTGCTATGCACGAACTTGTCGTACGCCTCCTGGGTCATGAACATCAGGACGAACGCTTTCGATTGCGCGCCGGCCTGAAAGCCGAACGAACCAGAGATCGCCCGATAGTATCCTCGGTCGGCACCGCCCGCCCGCAGGACGCCGTCGCCGTATTCACCCCCAACGATGAAACCAGCTGACAGTAGCTTGGGGAAGATCAGGATGCCCTTGGCCTTGGCACCCAGTTCCTGTGCGGACTTGGTTGTCGCGTAGAGGCGATTGAGCGTATCCGTTGCGCCAACGTTGATTTCACGACGCTTGGATGCACTGTCACCGGAGTCGGTGGGACCAGTGACGCTGCAGCCTGCCAGCGCACCCAGACCGGTAAGACCGACAAGCCCCGCACTGCCGGCGGACAGGAAGGTTCGACGTTTCATGCTTTCCTCCAAGGGTTGAAGTGTTTTAACCGCCTCTAAAGCATAGGCGTGCGATGCACTTCCGCAAATGCGATTTTGTCTGACAATACGTGACTTGCTATCTGACATGAGGCAAGACCGTCCCGTTTTATTGCAATTTCTTGCAAATCTGTGGAATGGCTTCTGAAACTCAAATCATCCGCCCTGGTCTTTGGAGCATGCACCAGACAATCGCCCCCTTTTCTTCAGACGCCGGCATTGCCGCCTCTCAATATTCCGAATGGACGCCATTGCGGAGGCTCGCCGTGACGACGCTGCCGATGGTCGCTTTGCTGGCCGCCTGCTCGTCCTCGCAGCCGCCGGCCGAGTCGGCAACCCAGGCCGCCGCGCAGGAGTCTGTACAGGTCGCGCCGGCATGGCAGGCCGAACGCGTGAAATATATGGAATGCGTACAGGTCAAGGTCGACGACGGTGTTTCGAGCAAGGCCGTGCCGGCTGACGTGGCTGGCGGTGCGCTTAGTGCCTGTCAGGACCAACTGAAGGTCATGCACGACGCGTTCCAGTCATATCTGATGGCTGGCATGAGTTCGGCCCACGGCCGTAGCAGCGCCAAACAGGCTGCCGATCGGGTGACCACGGATACGCGTGAGAAGGCACGTGTCTATCTCACGCGCTACGTCGAGGTAGAGCGCTACAAGGCAGGGCAGCGCTAAATCGGGGCGCCGGTGAATAGCCGGCGCCAGTTCCGTCTCGTCCTGGGCCCGCGTTCAGAGCATCGCCAGCGGCTGCACGTGGCGCGGGGGCGGAAACAGTTCGTCCAGCGCGGCAAGCTGTTCCGCGCTCAGCGTCAGGTCCAGCGCGCCGACGTTCTCGCGCAGACGCTCGCGGTTGCCAGTCTTTGGGATGGCGATAATGTCGTCGCGGCTGAGCAGCCACGCCAGCGCAACCTGCGCCGGAGACTTTCCAATCGATTGCGCAAAACGCTTCAGGCCCGGGCTGCGCAGCAATCGCGCCTGCTCGATCGGGGAATAGGCCATGACGGGAACCTCCCGCTCGCGCAGCCAGGGCAGCAGGTCGAATTCGATGCCACGGCGGCTCAGGTTATAGAGCAACTGATTCACGGCCACTTCATCGCCACCCGGCACATCCCATAGTTCTTCCATGTCGGAGAGGTCGAGATTGCTGACGCCGAAATGGCGGACCTTGCCGGCTTGCCGCAACGCCAGAAACGCCTCGATCGTTTCCTCGAACGGCACGTCGCCGCGCCAGTGGAGCAGGTAGAGATCAATATGGTCGGTACCCAGGCGTTTCAGGCTGCGCTCGCACGCGGCCGCCGCGCCCTTGCGACTGGCATTGTGCGGATACACCTTGCTGACCAGGAACGTCTGGTCGCGACGCCCCCGGATCGCCTCGCCGACCAGTGACTCCGACAAGCCTTCGCCATACATCTCGGCGGTGTCGATCAGCCGCAGTCCAAGATCCAGACCCAGCTGCAACGTGGCGATTTCGTCGGCACGTGTCTGGCGATGATCGCCAATGTTCCAGGTACCCATGCCCAGCGCGGGCACGCGTTCGCCGCCGGGCAGTGTGACTTGTTTCATGCAATGACTCCGGTGTGAGGGGCCGATGACGGCTTGCAGCCCTTCACACTAGTGAACATTGGCACGGAGTACAAGCCAGCGGCCCGCACGACACTGCTGACTGAAATGCGCGAATCAACCGTGTTGGTGGCGGAACTCCTGCGACTTGCCGCCGTATCCGTAGGCGGCCGCCCGCGCGTCGATCACATGGATGTAGGACAGGGGATTGACGTCGCCGATCACCTCGGACAAGGCCCCGAATATCGCTGCGAGATACTGCGCCTTTTCGGCCTTGGTGTTCGTCTCGTCGGTCACGCTGATGTCGAGCTGGAACGCGTTGCGGCCCTCGGCATACTCCGACAGCGGTTTGCCAGCAATGAACCACTGTTCGCGCGGAATGTACGTAACCGTGGTGGCGATCACGCTGGCTTCCTTTCGCAGGACCCGCTGGGTCAGTTCGCCGACCGCGGCGACCGCGCGGCGGGTGAGTTCCGTATCGGGATGGCCGGAAATCTGCAGGGCGATGTGGGGCATGACAGGCTCCTTGATTGCGTTGGTTTTCACGGTGCGGTGGATGTTTATCCGCTGCGGTGATGCCATCGTAGGCGCTTCTGTAATATCGGGAAAGCGGGAATATGCGATAGTATCCATCGGATATACCGAATCATTGGGGCCTGCCATGCGTGGATTCGAGACCGATCAACTGAGAACCTTCGTGGCCGTGGCGGACAGCGGTAGCTTGTCCGCCGCGGCACCCCGGCTGTTCCTGTCGCAGTCGTCCGTCAGCGAGCAATTGCGCAAGCTTGAGGAGCGTGCCGGCGTCCCCCTCCTGACTCGAGGGAAGAAGGGGGCCGCAGTGACGCCGGCCGGCGCGCGGCTGCTCGAGTACGCGCGGCGCATCCTGTCGCTGAACGAACTGGCGATGCAGGAATTGCGCGGACAGTCGCTCGATGGCGAGCTACGTCTGGCGGTGACGGACTACTTTCGCCCCGGCGAGATTGCCGGCATGTTGCGCCGGCTGCGTGACCGCTATCCGTACCTGAAGCTGCACGTGACGGTCATGAAGAGCGCGGCCATCGAGGCTGCCGCCGAGATGGACGAGTTCGATATCGGCTTGAGTATGCGGTTGATACGTTCGGGGGGCGATGCTGCACCGCACGAGAGGCGCAAGTCCGGTGTCGTACTGCGGCGGGAGGCGCTGGCGTGGGTCGCGGCACCGGAGATCGCCGAGTCGCCGCAGGCCACGCTGCCGCTCGTGCTGTTACCGGATACCTGTTCGATGCACCAGTTCGTGGTGCAGTTGCTCAAACGGCGGCGGCGCGCGTTCGATATTGGCCATTCGGCATCCGGGGTGGCCGGGCTGCATCTGGCTCTGGCGGCGGGCCTTGGCGTGTCATGTCTGAACGCCTCGGCCATCGGGCCGGGTGTCGCGCCGCTGGATGCCGCCGCCACGGCGGGCTGGAAATTGCCACCGCTGCCTTCGGCCGAGTTCTATCTGCTGGGGGCCCGGCGCGGGGAGAGCGAGTTCATTGGCCAGGCGCGTCAGGCGCTGGCCGAGCAGTTCGGCTAGGCGAGGAAGACCAGGCCGGGATCAGGTATCGCTCCACTGGCGCAGGAGGTTGTGATAGCAGCCCACTAGCGTGCGGCGCGCGCGTTCGTCAGCGTTGGTCTGATTCAGCGTCTGGATGGCGTTGTCCATGTCGAACAACAGCGCGCGTTGGCCATCGTCGCGAATCAGGCTCTGAATCCAGAAGAAGCAGCCAACCCGCACACCGCGCGTGATCGGCTTGACCTGGTGCAGGCTTGTGGACGGGTAGACCACCATGTCGCCGGCCGCGAGCTTGACCGAGTGCACGCCGTAGGTGTCTTCGATCTGCAGTTCGCCGCCGTCGTAGCTGGCCGGGTCGGACAGGAACAGCGTGGCGGAAACATCGGTACGCAGCTTGCGACCGTTGTGCGGGTGCAGGCGAACGCCACCATCGACATGCAGGCCGAACGTCATGCCCTCACTGTAGCGATTGAACATCGGCGGATAGACGATATTCGGCAGCACCGCGCTGATGAACAGCGGATTGCGCTCGAGCGCGCTCAGTACAAGATGCTGGCACTGCGCCGCCGCCTCGGAGCGTTCGTCGATCTGCTGGTTGAACTTCACCGGCGCGCCCGAGTATCCGGCGGTGACTCGGCCGTCCACCCAGGCGTCGCCCGCGTGATCGAGCTGCTCCCGCAGCATGGCCAGTTGCTCGGCGTTGAGAACCTGCGGAATGCGGACGAGCATCGTATCTATATAGATAGTGAGCGAAAATCGGAGCCGCCCGGCGCTGCGGCCCCGGCGGCACTTACATGCGGTATGTGAACGACAGCATCGCGGTGCGGCCCGTACCCGGCACCGAACGCCCGCCGTCGGACTGAATCAGTGCATCGTAATACTTCTTGTCGAAGATGTTGAACAGATTCAGGCGCACATCGTACTTCGGCTGATGGTAGGCGATCATGCCGTCCCAGCGCACGTAGCCGCCCACCTGTACGGTGTTGGTGTTGTTGGCATAGCGCTGCGACATATAAAACGCCCCGCCGCCGATTTCCCAGTTCGGCAGGATCGCGTAGCTGGTCCAGGCTGTGGCCGTGTGCTTGGGCGTATTGAGCGGCACCTTGCCTTGCGTGCCGGCGGCGACGCCGTTCTCGATCACGCCATCGAGGTATGTGTAGCCGGCGAACACCTGCCACTTCTGGGTAATGCGGCCGGTCATGCCCAGGCGGAAGCCGTCTACCTGGATCTTGCCCGTCAGCGCGTAAGTGGTGGCGTCGATCTGGCTACGCGCGTTGTCCTTGGTGATGCGGAAAATCGCCGAGTTGACTTGAAGGTCGCCATTGCGCAGATCCCACTTGCCACCCAGTTCGTACGATTTGTTCTTCTCCGGGTCCAGCGATTGCTGGCCCACCGTGCCGACCAGTTGCTCGAGCGACGGGTTGAACGACGTGCCATACGACACGTAGTACGACTGCTGCTCCGTCGGCTGCCAGATGCCGCCCAGACGCACGCTCGTGAAGTTGACGGTCTGGTTGGCATACGGCAGCACGGTGCTGCCGCTGGTGTTGGAGGAGTTGATCGAGTTGCTGATGCTGGCGATATATCGGTCGTAGCGCAGGCCGGCAACAGCCTTCCACTGCTTGCTGAACTCGATCGAATCGTTGGCGTAGACGGCGACCGTGTTGGCTGACCCGCCTTGCAGGTTGCCGACGCTCGAGGCGACGTTCGACGGTGAGTCCTGGTAGACCGGATCGACCACTGGCGTGCAGGCGACGTAGCCCGTGGTGGCCCCGTTCGCATTTAGCGGCGTGCTGCCGCAGCTGCCGTTCCGGTAGTAGTTCTGGTTGTTGTAACCATCATGACCAAGCTCCAGGCCCGTCAGCAGCGTGTGCTTGACCGGACCGGTGTTGAAGTCAGCGGTCAGTTCGGTCTGGTTGAAGATCGAGTAATCGCGGATGTTGCGGTCATGGCTCTGTTGGCGCACATAGAGCTGCGACAGTGGCAGATTGGTCGTGGTCAGCGCCGTGAACTTGCCGGAGGCATCGATCGAGCCCACGGCATTGGGCGCCGTCTCTCGCGCATCGGTGGATACGTAGTTGAATGAGGTCTGGTTGCGCAAGCGCAGGTTCGGCGAGAACTTGTGCGTGACGCCGGCCGAAAGTGAGGCGATGTCCTGGCGCGTGCGGTCGTTGTTGAAGCCGTAGTACGTGTTGCGATTGACGTTGACCGGGTGACCGTTGATGGCCGGGAAACCATAGTCGGGCATGTCCTCGTTGTGCTGGAGCAGGGCGGACAGCGTGATCTCGGTGGACGTGCCGATGCCAAAGCGCCAGGACGGCGCGATGCCGAAGTCCTGCACCGTCATTTCGTCGCGCGTGCTCGGCTTGCCGTCCTGCGCCATCGCGGAGATGCGGAAGGCGGAGGTATCGCCGGTTGGCGTGTTCACGTCGGCGGTGGCGCGCACCAGGCCGTTCGTGGTGACGGAGCCGGTTACCTCCGTGGCGGCTTTCATCTGCGGCTTCTTGGTGACCTGGTTCACCACGCCGCCGGTGGAGCCACGGCCGAACAGCATCGACGACGGGCCCATGATGACTTCGACCTGATCCAGCGCGAATGTGTCGCGGTAGTACTGGCCACGGTCGCGGAAGCCGTCGAGGTACATGTCGGTACGCGCCGAGAACCCGTTCAGGTTGATGTTGGTACCGATCTGGCCGCCCTCGGCGCCGCCGATCGTGATGCCGGGCACGTTGCGCAGTGCATCGGCCAGCGAGGTGGCACCTTGCGAATCCATTACCGCGCGATTCACGATCGTCACGGACTGGGGGACGTCACGCAATTCAGCAGGCAGCTTCGAGAGCTGGCTGCCTGCCGGGCTGAAATCGTCGCGAATGGCCGAGCCCTGGACCGTGATCTCGCGCAGCGTTGCAGGCGCGGTTTCCGACGCGCTGGCCGGCGCAGGAGCGGGCGTGGCGGGCGCTTGCTGGGCCAGGGCGGCAGGGGCGGCAGGAACGGCAAAAAGGGCTACGAGGGCGGTGGCCAGGGGCGTGCGGCGAGTCATTGTCCAGTCCATGTGTGCGGGCGTGGCGCAATATAAATGCGAACGATTCGCGTTGCAATTTGCGTTGTTACCTGTTCACAGACAATGTTATGTGCTCTCGAATGACTTAATAAAAATACAAACAACTACGAAAGGGGCCGTGTGGATGGCGTTTTGGGCGTTACGTATGCTGATTAATGCGCTTTTGTAACGGCGGTGATGCAAAACAAACGGCCCGCTCAAGGCGGGCCGTATGCATACATTTGGTCACCCTGGCAGGTGACCGCGTCCGGATTTTTTAATCGGCGCTCATATTCGCGTTTTTCGCGATCCGACCCAGGCGTTCGCGCTCGGATTTGATAAACGCGACGAAGCTCTCCACCGAGCCGCCTGCGGGCTCGATACCGTTCTGGATCAGGCGCTCGCGAATATCGGGGCTCTGCATGCCCGCGCTCAGTTCCGCGTTGAGCTTCTTGATGATGGCCGGGTCTGTGCCCTTCGGTGCGAAGATGCCGGCCCAATGCCCGATGCGAACTTCGGGCAGACCCTGTTCCGCAGTGGTCGCGATGTTCGGTGCAGCGGGCATACGCTTGTCCCACGTCGCGCCCAGCGCCTTCAGCTTGCCCGCCTTGATCTGCGGCAGCACCACGATCGACGCTTCGGACGTTGCCACGACCTGATTGCCGATCACAGCCGTGATGCTCTCCGAACCGCTCTTGTACGGCACCACGGTCAGCACCGCGCCTTTTTCCTTGAGCATTTCCTCGACGAAGTGCGGCGTGCTGCCGCTGCCGGCGGTAGCGAACGGCACGCCACCCTGCTTCTTCGAATACTCGATCAGTTCCTTGACGTTGTTCACCGGCACCGACGGCGAAGCGACGATCACCGACGGGCTCACCGCGATCAGGCCGACGGGAACGAGATCGTCCGGTGCGTACGGCATCTTCGAGCGGATCAGGCCGTTGGTCACGGTGCCTACCGCGCCGACCAGGAACGTGTAGCCATCGGGCTTGCTCTTTGCCACGTAGTCGGCGCCAACGATGCCGCCCGCACCCGGGCGATTCTCGATGACGACCGGCTGTCCGATGCGCTTGCTGACGGCTTCGGCGCCGGCACGTGCCACGAGGTCGTTGGCACCGCCTGCCGTGAACGGCACGACGAACTTGATGACGTGATTCGGCCAGGCATCCGCGGCGTGCGCGGTTGCGGCGATGAGGGAAGTGGTGGCGAGTGCGAGGGCCATGACGCGGCCGCGTGGGGAGAAGCGCATGCTCAAAGTCTCCGGATGTCGTTGTGAAGGCAAACGATCTTACCGAAGGAAGCTGTCACATGCCTGTACACCAGGTGATGTGTGCGAAGCGTGCTCAGGGGAGCCGCCTCACCGTTCGCGCAGGCGTCAGTGAGGCAGTGAATTGCTGACGAATCGCCGCTTACTGCGCGCGCACCCAGGTCTGGGTCCGGCCGATCAGACTAATGCCGATGAAGCCGCGCACGTTGAGCTTCTTGCCGTCTTCGGCCAGCGACATCTTGCACTTGTACAGCTTGCCGCTTTCGGGATCCAGAATCTCGCCGCCGGTCCACTCGTTGTCGGCCGTCTTGCGCAGACCGGTCAGCAGCGTCATGCCGATGATCGGCTGATCCTTGCGCGAGTCGGTGCACTTGTCGCACACCGTGGGCGGGCCTTCATGCGGCACGAGACTCTTCGTGAGCTTGCCGCTGTAGACGCCGTCCTTCTCGCTGATCTCGATCACGCCACGCGGCTTGCCGGTGGCGTCGTCAATCGTCTGCCAGGTGCCGGTCGGCGTGGCTTGCGCCATTGCCGCTGCGCTGGCAGCAAAAGCAGCGGCGAACACGGCGGCACGCAGCAGGGTACGAGGGGCGGTCATGCGCATGGTGGTGGTCTCCAGTTCAGAGTTCAATGTTCGGTGTTGCAAAGTTGGTTCGCTCGATCGGGTAACGGCGGGCGCGACGCCAATCTACTGTCGGATGCCGCGCGCCGCAATCTCCAACATCCGTTTGCGTACGCACCGGCGCGCAATGTAGCGCTTGCTGCAATCGCCCGCCCGGCGCGGCCTGGCGCGGATTCTGTCGTGCAACAACGCCAGCATGAGCGGCGGTTCCGAGATTTTCCTCTAGCCATCGTCCAGCTGCAGCGATGTCGCCACAGTGCTTCGGAAATTGGCCACGCCTGCATCGCATTCGTCTCAGTAGGAACCCGGATGCGGCGCATCGCTCGAATGCAGCTGCATTGTCTGACGACGCAGCGGGTCGACGTGGCGAACATCGTGCTCGGTTGCACGACTGATGCGTTTGCGTCGTGCCTCCTCCAACCATCACGAACCACATCGCCAGTCGCGATGTGGCGACGCGCACGGAGCGTTTCGACGTGGCGAGGAACTTCGACAGCATCGAAATCGAGCGTGCGACTTCGCAACGACGACACAAACCGTTGCTTTGACGCATCACTCTTTCGTCGCTCACGCGCAACTCTCTGAAGCTTGCACGCCGATGCTGGGCATCGCGCGCGCATGGTTCGACGGTGGCGCAAGTCGGAGCGTGTTCGCATGCGTTGCCACTCGCGGGAACGCGACGCGGCAGCGCTGCGCGGAACGCTGTCGCACAAGTATCCGCAGTGCATGGAACGACATCGATGGAGGACCGGAAAGCCAATGCTCATGCGGCTTTCCGGCTTGCGGGCGTGAACGCGCCACCGCACTTCACACGGCATCGCAAGCGTGTCTGAGCAGGTATGTGCGATGCCTTCGCGGGTGTGCGATCACGCGTCATCGACACGATCCGCCGCGCATCGACTCATCGTGCGAAGACCCGATGAAGGAACTCTGGAGCGTGTGTGAAAGTCGAGATCAACATGTGTGTCGATGGTGTCGTCATCGAGACGTGCGCGCCGAGTAGATCGATTCGTAATTGCGCGCAAGTTTTTTTGCACTTTTTTCTTAACATCATCGAACAAACGAATTATGATTCGCCTTGACAAGAGTCTCACTTCATTGCATCGACCGAGTAGCGCGCACGAAGGCAAGCAAGAACGCGAGCGAGAAGGAACGATGAAGCGAAGCTTCGATGCAGTGATGGCGGGTAGCCGAGGAGCACCAGAACTTTGACGCAGACTGAGCCGAAATGGCTTTTTAAAACGCGTGCGGTCTCCAGTTGCCCAGTGACGGTATGGGCGAGTTACCCCCGAATGATTGCCGTCCGCAGTGCGCGAGGCCATGCCCGCACTGTGGACCTGCTGACCGATATCTCCTCTTTCCAGGCTGCGCGCCGACATGACGGGCGGTGCGGGCAGATCGAATTTTCCAGGGCGCGGCTTAGCCCGGGAATCCGCTTGAGCGCTGGGTTTGCAGCTCGCTCGCGGATGCCTGGCCGCCGCGGGCACACCGCCATGAGCGCGCAAGTTCGCGCCGGACGCGGCTGTCTCCCTGCCACCGAATTCATTAGCGTGCGGTCGATGTTGCGTCGTGCGCCGATGAATCGCTCGCTCGATTGGGGCACGTGCAAAACACGCCTCGGGTCGGTCGGGTCGCCAATTTAGGTCATTCGATATTTCACGTTAGTGAAGGAGTTATCCATGGCAACTGCTGCAAAGAAAAAGCCGGCGGCTAAGAAGGCCGCCAAGCCGGCCGCCAAGAAGGCTGCTGTGAAGAAGGTCGCCGCCAAGAAGGCTGCTCCGGCCGCCAAGAAGGCTGCTGCCAAGAAGGTCGCAACCAAGAAGGTAGCCGCCAAGAAGGTAGCGACCAAGAAGGTAGCGACCAAGAAGGTAGCCGCCAAGAAGGCAGCACCGGCCAAGAAGGCTGCAGTGAAGAAGGTTGCTGCCAAGAAGGTCGCAACCAAGAAGGTAGCCGCCAAGAAGGCAGCACCGGCCAAGAAGGCTGCAGTGAAGAAGGTTGCTGCCAAGAAGCCGGCCGCCAAGAAGGTCGTCGCCAAGAAGGCAGCACCGGCCAAGAAGGCCGCAGCCAAGAAGGTAGCCGCCAAGAAGGCTGCTGCAAAGAAGCCGGCTGCCAAGAAGCCTGCTGCCAAGAAGGCTGCTGCGAAGAAGCCTGCTGCCAAGAAGGCTGCTGCGAAGCCTGCCGCTGCTCCTGCTGTTGCCCCCGCGGCCGCAGCCAAGACCGCGCTGAACCCGGCTGCAGCCTGGCCGTTCCCGACGGGCAACCGTCCGTAATCGCCTCGCACTCGTGCGAGCGATCACAACCGGGAATCGCCAGGGCACGCATCGCGTGCCGCACTGACCGGATACGGCGTATCCGGTCCGCAAGACGGCAGTCTTGCCAACCCGCCGATGGCATCCGTGCCCGGCGGGTTTTTTATTTCTGGGTGGACGTGCGAGAGCGGCGCCAGTCGGTCTGGATGACGATCAGGAGTAGCCAGGTCAGGGGCTCGCGCAAAAGCAAAACGCCGCGGCCTGACGGCACGCGGCGTTCGATTGCTGGGGTCGGGTCGACCAGCGCGTGACTTAGTGCGTAACGCGCGTCACGCCGCCCGAGGAGAGCAGCCGCACACGGTCGCCAGGGCGGAAGATCTCGTCCGCATCCTGCGTGATGGCGCGCATCTCGCCATTCTCCAGGCGTACGGTGATCTCCAGGCCGCGACGCTGCGCGATCTTGTTCTCGGCGGCGCTACCGGCCATGCCGCCCAGGATTGCGCCGAGCAGGCCTGCTGCGATGGCGCCATTGCCGCCGCCGATCGTGCTGCCGGCGGCAACACCACCGAGCGCGCCACCGGCAAGCGTGCCGGCGCCCGTGGCCTCGCCCTGGATCATGACGTCACGCACGCCTTCCACCACGCCGAAGCGCACGGTCTGCTCGCGCTGGGCCTGGCCACCCGTGTAGACGCTATTGGAGTTTGACTGGGTGGAACACCCGGCAAGCAGCGTCGCCGCTGCCAACACGGCGACGCCGCCGATACGTAGGATCTTGTTCATGACTTCTTCCCGTGAAAGATTCCGCGTTGCGTTGCTGTGCCGGGGGTGACGCACCCGGCACCAGATCAAGCGTAACGGTAACCAAAGACGGACTGGAAGCGGCTGCCGATTTCGTCGCAGGACATCCAGTGGTTCTGGGGACCCTGCTGGGCGATCTTGAGAGAGCCCATCAGCGAAGCGAGGCGGCCGGTGGTTTCCCAATCCATCCCGTTCTCGATGCCGTGGAGCAGGCCACCCCTGAACGCATCGCCGCATCCGGTGGGGTCGACCACACGTTCGGCGGGCACGGCGGGAATGGCGTACTGCTTGCCGTCGGCAAAGACGCTGGCGCCGCGCTCGCCGTGCGTCACGATGAACGCGCGGACCTTGGCGGCTACCTCTGCGCTGGTCCATGCGGTGCGTGACAGCAGGACCTGCGCTTCGTAGTCATTGACCGTCACGTAGCTGGCAAGTTCAATGAACTGCCGCAGGTCCTCGCCGTTGAACAGCGGCATGGCCTGACCCAGGTCGAAGATGAAGGGGATGCCCTCGGCGGCGAACTGCTGGGCATGGTGAAGCATGCCTTCACGGCTGTCCGGCGCGACGATGCCGACTGCCGGGCGGTTGCCCGTGGCCAGCGCGTCCTGCACCCGGTTCAGTTGCGACTGACCCATGGCGCCAGGGTGGAAGGCCGTGATCTGGTTGTTGTCCAGATCGGTCGTGATCATCGCCTGCGCGGTGAATGTCTCGGGCAGCACGCGGATATGGTCGGTGCGGATCTCGAGGTTGCGCAGGTACTGCAGATACGGTTCGGCGTCCTGGCCCACCGTGGCCATCACGATCGGGTCGCCGCCCAGCATTTTGAGCGTGTAGGCGATATTGCCCGCGCAGCCGCCAAACTCGCGGCGCATACCCGGCACCAGGAACGAGACGTTCAGCATGTGGATCTGGTCCGGCAGGATGTGTTCGCGGAAACGTCCGTCGAACGTCATGATGGTGTCGTATGCGACGGAGCCGCAGATCAGGCTGGACATTCTCTCTCCAAGGGCCCTGGCAAGGGCTGTAACAGATACGTTAATGAATTCCGCCCGTGCATGACGGGCGGAATGTTGAACTACTGTGCCGAATCAAACAAATTACTTCAATGCGGCGAGTGCGGCGTCGTAGTTCGGTTCCTGCTTGATTTCGGACACCAGTTCGCTGTACTTGACCGTGTCGTTCTCGTCCACCACGACCACGGCGCGAGCGCACACGCCGGCCAGCGGGCCGGTCTTGATGTCCACGCCGTAGGCGTTCTTGAACTCGGCGCCACGCATCGTCGACAGCGTCACCACGTTGGCCAGGCCTTCGGTGGTGCAGAAGCGGCCCATCGCGAACGGCAGGTCGGCCGAGATCGTCAGCACGACGGTGTTGTTCAGGTTGCCGGCGGCCTCGTTGAACTTGCGGGCAGATGCCTGGCACACGGGCGTATCGAGGCTCGGCACGATGTTCAGCACCTTGCGCTTGCCTGCGAAGTCGGCCAGCGAGACATCCTTCAGATCCTTGCCGACGAGCGAGAATGCGGGCGCCTTGTCGCCGCTATGAGGAAACTTGCCGCCAACTTCAATGGCGTTACCGCCGAGGGTCACATTGCTCATGGTCTCTCCTGTCTGGAATGGAATACGGCCAGCCGGTCCGATGCGCGCATCGACGGCATGGCAGGGGGGCGTTGGAACTCAGGGGTAGAAGATCAGCACGCGGTAGTTCGCTGCCGCCTGCTGCGTCCGGAATCGTACCCGAACCGGCAGTTCGCTGCCTGCGCGCAGGCCCGTGGTGGCAAAAGCGCGCTGGTCCGGCTGCAGGTAGTCAGCCGGCAGCAGCACGCGCCGCAGCAGCAACTGGTCCTGCAGGTCCGTCATCACGAGTTCGATGGCGGGCAGTGCCGTGGTGGCGCGGCCCTGGTTGCGCATGGTGACCGCGAGCAGATAAACGTCGTCGGACTCGTCCTGCTTTTGCAGTTGCGACGTGTCGATGCGCAGCGCCTCGAGATCGCGCCACGGCGGGACGCTGCAGCCGAATGGCTCACACGCGGCTTCCAGCACCGGGCGCAGTACCGGAATGTTTCCCGCGAGCTGGCTGCGTCCAAGGTAGGCGCCCTGGATGAGCACGCCGAGGCCGAGCACGACGACCGCCACGCGGGTCCAGAGACGTCGGCTACCCGGCAGCTTGCGTTTGGTGGTGGTAGCACTCGCCTGCTCGCGTTCGCGGGTGTGGCGAAGGAAATCGGGGGCGAAGCCGGGGCCGGTTACCGGTCCGGAATCGTCGCGCTGCCAGTGACGCGTGGTCGTCTCGCGGGCTACGGCATCGATCGTGCCGTCCCGCGATGTTGGTCCATGAGCGTTGCTGTCGGCGGCGTCCCTTGTCCAGGCTTCCGTTTCGGCGTCAGTCGGGTCTGCCGCGCGCAGATACTCGCTTGCACTGCGTACCGGTTCGGTGTGCGGGTGCGGGTGGGCTTCCGGCTGCGCGGCGTCGTCGGCGCTATCGCTGTCTGTGCTGTGCTCGCTACTGGTCGCGGCCGTCTGTGCCTCGCGCTGGGGGGGCGTTGGCCACATCGCCTTGGCGCTGTAGGCACCGGCTGGTGGCATTTCGCCCGGCGTCTTCGGCGCGAACGCTGCGGCCGGGTCGAGCGATGAGTGACGCGGCAATGCATCGTCATCGAACACGCCATGGTCCAGGGCAGGCCACGGCTCCGATGCTACTTGCGGTGGCGTGTCGACGTCGGTGGAGTCGGCGTCAGGCAGTGTTTCCTGACTCGCTTCGACCGGTGGCGTTTGTGTGGCGGCTTCAGTGTCTTTCGCCTCGTCGCCAGCTTCGGCAGCGGCGGGCGCGGCGCTTTCGCGCGTTTCGTCGGCCGCTTCCGGTTCGTTGGCCTCGACGGCCTCCGCGGGGGCCTCTTCCGTGGCCGTATCAGCCACTTGTCGATCGGCGCTAGTTTCCGGTTCTGCCACCGCCTCCGCTTTTACCTCGACTGCTTCTTCCCGCTCGGGCTCCGACATCATCGTCGTGGGCGAGTCGAGCGCGGGCACGTCGTAGCCTGGGTCGAAGCCCGGGTCGAACGGCGCTTCGTCCTCGCGCGCCTGGGCGACGGCCTGGGTCTGCTCCGCGTGAGCGAGCGCCGCAGCCAGCGTGACCGACGGTGCCGCAGCCGCAGGTGCCGGCGTGGGCGTGGAAGCGGGGGAGGATGTGGACGCACCAGCCGGCGCAGACGCCGCTGGCACCTCGATCAGGTGCTCGCGGGCGTCGAAGACAGTGTCGCACTGGCCGCAGCGGACCAGCCCCTGGCGCAGCCGCAACTGGTCCGCCACAAGCCGGAACGCGGTGCGGCAGGCCGGGCAGCGCGTGACGAGCTTGGCGGCGGCCATGATGGAAAATCAGGAACGGTCGGCGGGCGCGGCGGGGCGCGTGCCGTGCAGGCACACCCAGCCTTCCTCGCTGCGCCAGACCGACATGGGGATCCAGGGCGCGTAGGCGGCGGCCACTTCCTCGGCCTGCCGTTCGAGCACGCCAGACAGGATCAGGCGGCCGCCCGGCCGCACACGCGCGCTGAGCATCGCCGCCATCAGCTTGAGCGGATTCGACAAGATGTTGGCCACCACGAGGTCGTAGGTGGCCTCGGAGACCGACTCCGGCAGCGCGAAGCTGGCCTCCACGCGGTTGCGTTCAGCGTTGTAGCGCGACGCATCCACTGCGTTGGGGTCGATGTCGATCCCAACGGTGTCACCGGCGCCGAGCTTCTTCGCGACAATGGCCAGGATGCCCGAGCCACAGCCATAGTCGAGCACGGTTTCGCCGGCACGCACGTTGGCTTCCAGCCACTGCATGCACAGGCGCGTGGTCGGATGGCTGCCGGTGCCGAATGCCAGGCCCGGGTCGAGCTCCAGAATCACGGCGTCGGGGTCCGGCGCGTCGTGCCACGAAGGCACCACCCAGATCTTTTCACCGATGCGGATCGGTTCGAATTGCGACTGGGTCAGACGCACCCAGTCCTGGTCTTCCACGCCGCGCAGTGCGTACGGCGGCACCGGGTCGACCTTGAGCGCGTTAGCGGCCGCGGTCACCACGAGCGCGGGATCGGTCTCTTCATCGAAGAGCGCCACCACGCGCGAACGGTTCCACGCGAGCCGCGTCGGCTCCAGCCCGGGCTCTCCGAAGAGCGGCTGTTCGTCGGGCGTATCGGCATCGGCATCTTCCACCGATACCGACAGCGCGCCGAGGTCGAACAATGCGTCGGACCAGGCTTCCGCCTGCTCCTGCGCAATTTCGATCACACATTCCTGGAAAGCCACGGGATTCCTCTGTTACTGCTTTGCCGGCCGATTGGCCACGTTTCAGGCCTTTTCGCCCTGGACGTTGGCCTTTTGGGCCAGACGGTGTTCGAGATAGTGAATGCTGGTGCCGCCTTCCACGAAGTTGGCGTCGAGCATCAGGTCGCGGTGCAGCGGCACGTTGGTCAGGATGCCGTCCACCACCATTTCCGACAGCGCGATGCGCATGCGGGCGATGGCCTGGTCACGCGTCGCGCCATACGTGATGATCTTGCCGATCATCGAATCGTAGTTGGGCGGCACGAAGTAGCCGTCGTACGCATGGGAGTCTACGCGCACGCCGGGGCCACCGGGCATGTGCCAGGCGGTGATGCGGCCCGGCGACGGCGTGAACTTGAACGGGTCCTCGGCGTTGATCCGGCACTCGATCGCGTGGCCGCGCAGTTCCACGTCCTTCTGGCGGAGGCGCAGCTTCTCGCCGAAGGCGATGCGGATCTGCTCCTGCACGATGTCGATGCCCGTGATCATCTCGGTGACCGGGTGCTCGACCTGCACACGCGTGTTCATCTCGATGAAGTAGAACTCGTTGTTCTCGTACAGGAACTCGAACGTGCCGGCGCCACGGTAGCCGATCTTCTTGCAGGCCTCGGCGCAACGGTCGCCGATGCGCTCGATCAGGCGGCGCGGAATGTGCGGTGCCGGCGCTTCCTCGATCACCTTCTGGTGGCGGCGCTGCATCGAGCAGTCGCGTTCGCCCAGCCAGATGGCCTGCCGATGCTGGTCGGCCAGGATCTGGATTTCCACATGGCGCGGGTTCTCGAGGAACTTCTCCATGTAGACCTCGGGATTGCCGAAGGCGCGGCCGGCTTCCTCGCGCGTCATGTTGACGGCGTTGAGCAGGGCGGCTTCGGTGTGCACCACGCGCATGCCGCGGCCACCGCCGCCGCCAGCGGCCTTGATGATCACGGGGTAGCCCACGCGACGGGCCGTTGCCAGGATTTCCTTCGGGTCGTCGGGCAGTGCGCCATCGGAGCCGGGCACGCACGGCACGCCGGACTTGATCATGGCCTGCTTGGCCGACACCTTGTCACCCATCAGGCGGATGTTTTCGGAGGTCGGGCCGATGAACACGAAGCCGGATTTCTCCACGCGCTCGGCGAAGTCCGCGTTCTCGGACAGGAAGCCATAGCCCGGGTGGATCGCCTGGGCGTCGGTCACTTCGGCGGCCGAGATGATGGCCGGCATGTTCAGGTATGACAGCGGCGACGGGGCCGGGCCGATACAGACGGCTTCATCGGCCAGCTTGACGTACTTGGCGTCCTTGTCGGCTTCCGAGTACACCACCACGGTCTTGATGCCCAGCTCGCGGCAGGCGCGCTGGATGCGAAGGGCGATTTCACCGCGGTTCGCGATCAGAATTTTATCAAACATGGTCTCTCTCTGCGAGAACAGGGGCGGGCCCGGCGCACCGGCTTTCGGCGCGTCGGGCTGACGCATGCGGCAGGGCCATCGGGCCAGGCCGCGTCAGCGCCGGACGGGCCGGAATCAGCCGATCACGAACAGCGGCTGGCCGTATTCGACGGCCTGACCGTTTTCGACCAGGATTTCCTTGATCACGCCGGCCTTGTCGCACTCGATCTCGTTGAGCAGCTTCATGGCTTCGATGATGCAGACGGTCTGGCCTTCCTTGACGGTGTCGCCCACGTTGACGAACGGCGCGGCGCCCGGCGACGGCGCGCGGTAGAACGTGCCGACCATCGGCGAGGTCACCACGTGACCAGCCGGGACTTGCGGTGCTTCCGCAGCGGCGGCGGCCGGCGCGCCGGCAACGTTCACGGCCGGGGCGGCGGGCAGTTGCTGGTACTGGGGCATGGCCATCGGAGCGGCCATGACCTGCGGAGGTTGCTTGACGATACGTACCTTGCCTTCGCCCTCGGTCACTTCGAGTTCCGAAATGCCGGATTCGGCCACCAGGTCGATCAGCGTCTTCAGCTTGCGCAGGTCCATCTTCTTATCCTCCAGAATCGGGTTGTCCGGTCACGCTCCTGCTCGGAGGCGACGGCGGCGGTGAATCGTTGATTGGCTTGCCATGCGCGAGAGGCACGGCGGCAGCCCCTTGTTATCTCGTTCTTGCTTGAGGCGGTTTCAGAATGATTCTGGCATCGTTGCGGGTACCTGTACTTACTGCCTGCGGCCCCGCGCCTGGCCAGAACCGCTTCGCTTCATTCTGAAACAGCCTCCCGGGTGCGGCTTGATCTTTGCGGCGTTAGCCAGATGATGCGGTCTGTTCCTGTGCAAGCGCGTAATCCAGCGCCAGCAGATAACCCTGCCAGCCCAGGCCGCATATCACCCCGATCGCCTGATCAGAGAAATAGGAGTGATGACGGAACGGCTCGCGGCGATGCACATTGGACAGATGCACCTCGACGAAGGGAATGGCCACGCCAGCGAGCGCATCGCGCATGGCCACACTCGTATGGGTATAGGCCGCCGGATTGATGATGATGAAGTCCACCCCCTCGCCACGCGCTGCCTGAATGCGGTCCACGAGGGCTCCCTCGTGATTCGACTGGAACGTATCCAACTCGATGCCCGCTTCGGCCGCGCGCTTGGCCAGCGCTTCGTTGATATCGTCCAGCGTCGTGTGTCCGTACGTCTGCGGCTCGCGCGTCCCGAGCAAATTGAGGTTCGGACCATGCAGAACCAGCACCTTGCGGTAACGGACGGGGCGGCTGACGGCAGGAGTAGAAGACACGGCGGCTCGACCAGATCAACGAAATTGCGCGGAGATTACCGTAGCTTAGAGGGATTTGTCTAGCGTGGGATACAAGGCGAAATGTCGATCCGGGGTCATATCACAGCCGTCGAGTGCCTTTTGAGTCGCAAACCGCTGTCGGCTGAGGGTTTGTCCGCACGTTCGAGGCCAATTGATGAACGTTCGGCTTCAGATCGATGAAATTCGGTTGGTTTGGCCTTGCGCGGGATCAAGCCCCAGGCAGTACCGCGCGGAGCTCGTCGGCATGCACGCGGCCCATCTTGCGGTACTTCACAGTGCCGTCAGGCGTGATGACGACCGTGAACGGCAACCCGCCCTGGGTGTTGCCAAAGGTCCGGGACAGTTCCGTGCCGGCAAAGCCAGCCACCGTGAGCGGGTACGCCACCGGCACCTTCTTCAGGAAATCCTGGATATTGCTGGCCGAATCGATACCGATGCCGACGAATTCCACGTTGCGGGGGGCATATTCGCCGTGCAGCGCGGTCAGCTCGGGCATTTCCTCGACGCAGGGGCCACACCAGGGTGCCCAGAAATTGACCACCAGAGTCTTGCCACGGAACTTCGACAGATCGACCTCCGCACCAGCCGGGTCCGGCATCTTGGTATGGAACAGCGTTTCCACTGCCTGATCCGAAACGGCCTTCGGCGCCAGCGCGAAGTGGGCCACCAGCGCGCCGGCGGCCGCTGCGACGATGGCGATGATGATCCACAAGACAAAGGGCGAACGGCGGGTGGGAGCAGATGCGGTCATGTTCGGGCGGCGAAGAGGACAGTTCTAATTAGATAACGGGCGATTGAGGCGATAGGCCAGGGCTGACACCGGGGCCGGATGCTCATTCCCCGGCGTCGGTCGAGGCAATGAGCGTGCGTACGGCGTCGGCATCGGCGCGGGCCACGCGCCCGGAAGCGTCGGCCTTGACCGCGCCGCGTGCATCGTCGGCATCATACAGCGCAAGGTGAATTCCGACTGGGGCACCCAATGTGGCGCGAACTTCTCCTGCGAGCGTGCGGGCCTCGCGAGTGGCCGGCCACTGGCCGCGCCACAGAAAGCTGAGCGTTTCGACATCCCCACGGCCGGCAAAGTGCCGGCTTTCGCTGGTGTCGAAATCCACGCCGGCATTGAGCAGGTGCAGCGCCACATCCTTGGGGCTGTCGCAGAAGCACTGTATATAGACGTCCGAGTGCTCGGTGGCCGTGCCGTTTAGTACCGCGCCCACCAGATAGGGGCGAAATGCGGCCAGGTCGTCCATCGCCAGCAGCGCCAGCTGGCGCATCAGCGCCAGGATGCGCGGCTGGTGGTCGCCGTGGAACAGCGCCTGGTAGGCGCGCACCTCATCTTCGATCATCTCGTTGTCAGGCAGCCATTCGCCGGCCACGCGCACGTCGCCCAGGATCTGGCGGGCGGCCTTGCGTTTGGCCGTGGCGTAGTCGGCGCCATCTTCGGCGATCATGCGGGCTGCGGCCTGGGCGATTTCCTCGCGCAGACGGATGGGGTCGGAAGGCATACGTCGGGACATGCTGCGATGATACCCGCGCGGACGCAGTCGGGGCCTTCGACCCACGCGGTACAATCGGGACCTTGTTCAGTTGCCGCGCCACGCATCGCGCCCGGCGCGGCCCCACGCATTTTCCCGAGCTTCCATGCATATTCATATCCTTGGCATCTGCGGTACGTTCATGGGCGGCCTGGCTGTCCTGGCCCGCCAGGCGGGGCACCGCGTGACTGGCTGCGACGCCAATGTCTATCCGCCCATGAGCACCCAGCTCGAAGCCCAGGGCATCGACCTGATCGAGGGGTTCGACCCCGACCAGCTTTCGCTGAAGCCGGACCTGTTCGTGATCGGCAATGTGGTCTCGCGCGGCAATCCGCTGATGGAAGCGATCCTGAACCGCAACCTGCCGTACGTTTCGGGGCCGCAATGGCTCGGCGAGCACGTGCTCAATGGCAAGTGGACGCTGGCCGTGGCTGGCACGCATGGCAAGACCACGACCACGTCGATGCTGGCGTGGATTCTGGAAGACGCCGGCTACAACCCCGGCTTTCTGGTGGGCGGGGTGCCGCAGAACTTCGGCATTTCGGCGCGCCTGACGGAATCGGACTTCTTCGTTATCGAGGCCGACGAGTACGACACCGCGTTCTTCGACAAGCGCAGCAAGTTCGTCCACTACCGTCCGCGTACGGCGATTCTCAACAACCTTGAGTACGATCACGCCGACATCTTCCCGGATCTGACCGCGATCGAGACCCAATTCCATCATCTGGTGCGTACCGTGCCGGGCGAGGGGCGGCTGGTCGTCAACGGCCAGGAGCCCGCACTGGCACGCGTGCTGGAGCGCGGCTGCTGGAGCGAGGTGGAGCAGTTCGGCGTGGGCGACTGGAGCGAGACCGATCCGAAGACCGCCGCGCCAGAGGGCAAGGATGCCTTCGACATCTGGTTCCGCGAGGCGCTGCAGGGCACGCTGGTCTGGGACCTTCAGGGTACCCACAACCGCCTGAACGCCATTGCCGCGATTGCCGCCGCGCGCCACGTGGGCGTGCCGCCGGCGCAGGCGATCGAGTCGCTTGGCCGTTTCTCCAACGTCAAGCGCCGGATGGAAGTACGCGGCGTGGCGGGTGGTGTGACGGTCTACGACGACTTCGCGCACCATCCCACGGCCATCCAGACCACGGTCGACGGGCTGCGCCGCCGGGTGGGCGACGCACGCATCCTCGCCGTATTGGAGCCGCGTTCGAACACCATGAAGCTTGGCGTGATGGCTGCCCAATTGCCGGCCAGCCTGCGCGAGGCTGACCTTGTGTTCGGATATGGCGCGCCCTCTGGCAAGGACGCGCTGGGGTGGAACCTGGCCGAAGCGCTGGCCCCCCTCGGCGAGAAGGCCGCGGCGTTCCAGGACCTCGGCACGCTGGTGGAAGCCGTGCGCGCTGCCGCCCAGCCCGGCGACCAGGTGCTCGTGATGAGCAACGGCGGCTTCGGCGGGGTACATCAGAAACTGCTCGACGCGCTCGGCGCGAAGTCCTGACCGGGAATCCACATGCTGCTGTACCTGCACGGTTTCCGTTCCTCGCCGCAGTCGTTCAAGTCGCGGGTCGTGCAGGACCGGATGCGCGCCTGGGGCGTGGAGAAGTATTTCGCCTGTCCGATGCTCAATGTCTCGCCCTCGCTGGCGATTGCCCAGGCTGAAGCCGCGATCCGTGGCGCGCGTGCCGGCGGCGAAACCGACATCGCCATCATCGGTTCGTCGCTGGGCGGGTTCTACGCGCGCTGGCTGGCGGAAAAACACGGCTGCCGCGCCGTGCTGCTGAATCCGGCGGTTCACCCGTGGACCGATCTGGAGCGCTATCTGGGCGAGCAGCCGCTTTATCACGGCGGCGGCTCGGTGGTGGTCGAACGCAAGCACCTGCAGGAACTGCTGGACCTGCGGGTGGACGCGATCACCAGACCCGAGCGCTACTACCTGTTGGCCGCCACCGGCGACGAAGTGCTCGACTATCGCGAGATGATCGCGGCCTGTCCGGGCGCGCGCATCCGGGTCATCGAGGGCAGCGATCACGGCATCAGCGAGTTCGAGGAATACGTCGACGACGTACTGGCTTTCTGTGGCTATACCCCCAACGGAAAGACCGTGGCATGAGTGGCGTAACAGGGATGCAAAAGCTGCGTGCGGCATGGCACGCGCATCTGCCGTATGACGCGTCGATTCCGCTGAACCAGCGCCGCTGGATCACTGGTGAAGGCTCACTGACGGCTCGGCTGATGTCGGCGTCCGCCGCCTTCCGCGTGCGGCGACTGGCGCAGGCGCCGCAGTTGCCGCTCGCCGACGAATGGCGGGCGCTCGGCCTGATCCGTCCGCTGCCGGCCATCACGCGCGAAGTGCTGCTGATCTGCGACGAGACGCCAGCCGTATTCGCTCACACGATCGTCGACCCCCGGTATGCGCGGCGCGACTGGCCGTTCTTGCGCGGGCTCGGCAACCGGCCGCTCGGCGGCGCGCTGTTCGTCGATCCGCGCGTGCGGCGCGACCCATTCCAGTTTGCACGGCTGACCCCGTGCCACCCGCTGCGTCAGGCGCTGCAGCGGGTATTGCCGGCGCTGTCGTCGGAGCCGATGTTGCCCGCGCGGCGGTCGGTGTTCCGGCGTGGCGGCGGCGCCATGCTCGTGACGGAGGTCTTCTTGCCGGACCTGCTGACACGGGCAGCGCCTGAGAACACCGGCGCGGGCGGCACCAGACTGCCCCGCCGTATCGACACACATCACACACCATCCAAGCAGGAAGAGAGACCCGAATCATGAAATTGCAGGGACGCGTAGCGATCATCACCGGCGCCGCCGCCGGCATCGGTTTTGCCACCGCCGAACGTTTCGCCGCCGAAGGCGCGAAGCTCATCATGTGCGATGTGCAGGAGGCCCGCGTGCGCGAGGCCGCCGAGCGGCTGGCCGCCAAGGGCGCGCAGGTCGAGGCGCACAAGGTCGACGTCACGCGCCGCGACGAGGTCGATGCCATGGTGGCAGCCACGCTGGCCCGCCACGGTCGCATCGATGTTCTCGTCAACAACGCCGGCATCACCAAGGACGCGCGCCTCGCCAAGATGACCGAGGCACAGTTCGATGCGGTCATCGACGTCAACCTGAAGGGCGTGTTCAACTGCTCACAGGCCGTGGCCAGCATCATGTCCGAGCAGGGCAGCGGCGTGATCCTGAACGCATCGAGCGTGGTTGGCCTGTATGGCAACTTCGGCCAGACCAATTACGCGGCTTCCAAGTTCGGCGTGATCGGCTTCACCAAGACCTGGGCGCGCGAACTGGGTCCGAAGGGCGTGCGCGTGAACGCGGTATGCCCGGGCTTTGTCAATACCGAGATCCTGCAGACCGTGCCGGAGAAGGTGCTCGACGGCATGAAGGAACATTGCTGGATGCGCCGCCTGGCCGAGCCGTCGGAGATCGCCGCGATCTACACGTTCCTGGCCAGCGACGACGCCAGCTACGTCAACGGCACGACGATCGAAGCCAGCGGCGGCATGTCGCTGTAATCTGGCTCCGAAATCGCATTGACCTGAAGCACCCCGTCAGATGCGGCCACGGCGGCCGCGGTGGCGGGGTGCGGTATCATCCCCGGTCGAGTATCCGTCCGGGCATTCCTCATGCCTTGCCCGGCACTTCTGAAAGTCCAATCCAATGCAGTTGCTGTTCGAAGAAGGCGGCGAAATCCGCGCCGGCACCGTGCTCGCCCAGCAGGGCGAGGCCTACCAGGTCGAGTTGCCTGCGGGCAAGCGCACCAAGGTCAAGGCCAAGGATGTGCTGCTGCAGTTCGCCCAACCGTCGGCAATGGAGATGGTGCGGCAGACCGGCGAAATGACCGCCGAGATCGATCTCGACTTCCTCTGGGAATGCGCGCCGGCCGAGGAATTCGGCTTTGCCGAACTGGCCGCCGAATACTATGGCGCCGACGCGGGCCCGGTGCAGCAGGCCGCGCTGGCGATGGCGCTGCATGGCAATCCGATCTATTTCCGCCGCAAGGGACGGGGCCGCTACATGCGCGCGCCGGAAGACCAGCTCAAGGCCGCGCTGGCCGCGGTGGAGCGCAAGAAGCAGCAGGCGCTGGTGCAGGGCGAGTACGAGGAGCAACTCAAGGCGCTGACTCTGCCCGAAGCGTTCCGCGGCAAGGCGCTGCAACTGCTGTTCAAGCCTGACAAGAACAGTCTCGAATACAAGGCCATGGATGCCGCCTGCACCGCGCTCGGCATGACGCCGATGCGGCTGATGGTGGCTGTTGGCGGCGTGGAAAGCCCGCGCGCGCTGCACGAGGCCAAGTTCCTGGCCGATTGTTTCCCGAAGGGCACCGGTTTCCCGGACGTCGATGTGCCGGAGCCGCCCGCCGACCTGCCCGTGGCCGATGTGCAGGCGTTCTCGATCGACGACGTTACGACGACCGAGATCGACGATGCGCTGTCCGTGACGCGTCTGGGCGACGGCAAGCTGCGCGTGGGGATCCATATCGCTGCGCCGGGGCTCGGCATCCGCCGCAGCGAGCCGCTCGACGCCATCGCGCGCCATCGACTGTCCACGGTCTACTTCCCCGGCGACAAGATCACGATGCTGCCCGACAGCGTAGTGGACCGCTACACGCTGCAGGAAGGCCGCACCTGCCCGGCGCTGTCGCTTTACGTGACGATCGACCCGAACGGCGTGGATGGCCTGACAATCGTCGGCAGCGAGACGCGCGCCGAGCAGGTGCCGATTGCCGCGAACCTGCGGCACAACCTGCTCGACGACATCGTGACGGAAGCCGCGCTGGCCGCGGGCACGGGCGACTATCCGTTCCGCGATGAACTGACCGAGCTGTACCGGCTGGCCAACCACCTGCACGACGAGCGTCAGCGCGCGCGTCTTGCCAGCGGCCTGCGCCCGGAGGCGCACAACCGCGCCGATTTCAATTTCTACATCGATCAGATCGAGGGTGGCGGCGAGCGCGTGCGTATCGAGCAGCGCCGCCGTGGCTCGCCGCTGGACCAGATCGTGGCCGAGTTGATGATTCTGGCCAACAGCACGTGGGGCAAGTTGCTGGCGGACCACGGCGTGCCGGGTATCTACCGCACGCAGAAGGCGTGGGGGATGCACCGCACGCGGATGCAGACGTACCCCGCGCCGCACGAGGGCCTGGGCGTCGCGCAGTATGCGTGGAGTACGTCGCCGCTGCGCCGCTACGTCGACCTGGTCAATCAATGGCAGATCATGGCCGTGGCCCAGCATGGCGTGACCGCCAAGCTCGTTGCGCCGTTCAAGCCCAAGGACGCCGACCTGCTGGCGGCCGTGGCCGACTTCGAAGGGACCTATGCGGCCTACGCCGACCACCAGTCGACCATGGAGCGTTACTGGTGCCTGCGCTGGCTCAAGCAGGAGAATCGTGACCGGATGATGGCCACGGTGCTCAAGGATGGCGCGGTGCGCTTTACCGACATCCCGCTGGTCACCCGTGTGCCGGAGTTGATGCAGGCGGTGCGTGGCACGCAGGTGCTGCTGGAGATCGCCACGACGGACGAGATCTCGCTCGAGGTGTCGTGCAGGGTGCTGGAAGTCTTTGCTGGCGAGGGCGCGATGCCCGATGAGGATCTCGACGCCGACGAGGAACTGGACGAGGCTTCCGCGGAAGCGGCCGCCGATGCCGCCGCCGAGGCAGCGGCTGAAGACGCCGTGGAAGGCGCGGCGGAAGGGGCCGATGCTGCGCCGGAGGACGCCGATTCCGAGGCTTCCGAGGGCGATCAGGACGACGAGGCGTCTGCGCCACGCGACACTGGCGCCAATCCGGCTGCCTGAGTCTTCGTTGAGTCTTCGGTAAACAGGTCGACTCCCTTACAATCGAAACCTGTTCCGGCCGCCCCCCGACAGTGGGGTGGCCGGCGTTTCGATCGATTCCTGCCGCCGTCCGCCCATCCCAATCGTGAACGCCGTCCTTCCTGCTCCCCGTCTCCCGCGCCATCCGCGCGAATGGTGGCAATCCAGCAGCACGCTGACCAAGGCCCTGGCCATCTCCGTGGCCGTGCACGCGCTGTTGCTGATGGTGCGGGTTGCAGCGCCCGAGGTGTTCGAGATCAAGCGTTCCGACCCGCAGCTCGACGTCGTGCTGGTCAATTCGAAATCGGCTGTGAAGCCGCGCAATCCGACCGTGCTGGCGCAGGCCAATCTCGACGGTGGCGGCGAGCATGACGCCCAGCGCGCTACCACGCCGCTGCCCGCGCAGACCGAATCGAAGGAGGGCGACCTCATCAAGATGACGCAGCGGCGCGTCGAGCAACTCGAGGAAGAGCAGCGCCGGCTGATGACGCAATCGCGCGAGGCGGCGCCCGCTGTGCGCAGCCAGCCGGTCAAGCCAGGCGAGCAGCGCTCCGACCAGCCCACGCGCGGCCAGGACGACCGCACGTCAAACGATGAAATGGCCCGGCTCGAAGCCGAGATCGGCCGTAATCTCGAGCACTACGCCAAGCGCCCGAAGCGGATGCAGCTGACCGCGACCAGCGCACAGGGCGTTGACTACGCACAGTATTACGACCGCCTGCGCCGCAAGATCGAGACGCGGGGCACGAGCGATTTCCCGCAGCGCAATGGCAAGCCGATCTATGGGCAACTGATCCTCGTGATCAACGTGAATCGCCAGGGCAAGCTTGGCTACAACCGCGACGGCTACAACGTCGAGGCCATCGACGTGGCCAAGAGCTCCGGCGACCCGGCGCTCGACCGCCAGGCCGTGGCCATTGTGCGTGCGGCCGCGCCGTTCGGGGCGTTCACGGCGGAGATGCAGGCGAAGCAGGATATCCTCGAAGTCGTTTCCACTTTCAAGTTCACCCGCAGCGGGCTCGATGTCCGCCTGCAAGGCCGCTGATGACCGCAGACCAGAATTCCCAGCCCAACACCGCCGAACCTGCCGATAGCGTCGACCGCTACGTGGTGGTGGGCAATCCGATTTCGCACAGCCGCTCGCCGGCGATCCATGCCGCCTTCGCGCGCCAGACCGGCGAGGCGGTGCAGTATGACCGGCTCGAAGCCCCGCTCGATGCGTTCGCAGATACGATGCGCGAATTCCTGGCCGGCGGAGGCCATGGCTTCAACGTAACCGTGCCGTTCAAGCTCGAAGCGTATGACCTGGCCGATCGCCTCACGCCGCGTGCCGAGGCTGCCGGCGCCGTCAACACGATGTGGATCGAGGACGGACTGATCCATGGCGACAACACCGACGGCATCGGCCTGGTGCGTGACATTCAGGACAACCTTGATGTGCTGCTCGAAGACAAGCGCATTCTGGTGCTTGGCGCCGGTGGCGCCGCGATGGGCGCGATGCTGCCGCTGATCGAATGCCGCCCGGCGCGCATCGTGGTGGCCAACCGTACCGCCTCGCGCGCCAGCGACATGGTCGAGGAATTCGTGGAAGCGGCGGACCAGTACAACGTGGAGCTGTGGGCCGGTGGCCTCGACGCGCTCGATGCGCTGTCCGAGGACGAGCGCTGCGATGTGGTGATCAATGCGTCGTCCAGCAGCCTGCAAGGCGAAGTGCCGCCCGTGCCCGAGCACCTGCTCGGCGAAGGCGTGCTGGCGTACGACATGATGTACGGCGCGCAGCCGACGGTGTTCCTGGCCTATGCGGCCAAATGCGGCGCGCGCACGGCGGATGGGCTTGGCATGCTGGTCGAACAGGCTGCCGAAGCCTTCTACAACTGGCGCGGCGTGCGGCCCAGCACCGCCCCCGTGCTGGCCGAGCTGCGCGCGGCGCTGCAGGCCGAAGCCGCCCGCTAAGGCGGCGTTGACGCAGCGTGGCCCGCGCATCCGCCAGATCGTCACCACGATCGTCGGCAAGTAGCGCCGGCGGGGCGAACCCGTTGCGCTGGCTGGCCTATCTGGCCGGCTGCCTGATCGTTGGCGTGGTGGCGATGCAGGTCTATTTCTTCCTGCAGATCGCTGCCTGGCAGGTCGTCAATCCGTCGTCCACCACGTTCATGCGTGCCGAGCGCTGGCGGCTGTGCGGCTTCAATTTCTGGAGCTGCCCGGTGCAGCGGCAATGGGTGCGCTACGACGAAATCTCGCGCAACATCAAGCGCGCCGTGATCGCCAGCGAGGATGCCGACTTCGTCAATCATCCCGGCTACGAACTTGATGCGATGCTCGATGCCTGGGAACGCAACAAGCAGCGTGGACGCATCGTGCGCGGCGGTTCCACCATCACGCAGCAACTGGCCAAGAACCTGTTCCTGTCTTCGGAGCAGAACTACCTGCGCAAGGGCCAGGAACTGGCGATCACGTGGATGCTGGAGCTCTGGCTCGACAAGCAGCGGATCTTCGAGATTTACCTGAATTCGGTGGAGTGGGGCGAAGGCGTGTTCGGCGTCGAGGCTGCCGCGCAGCACTACTTCCATACCTCGGCTTCGAAGCTCAGCGTGGGGCAGGCCGCCCGGCTCGCGGCCGCGCTACCGGCGCCCAAGTGCTTCGACAAGAAGCAGTACTGCGCCAACGTGCACGTGAACTTCCGCGTCAAGGCGTCGATCATCGCCAGGCGGATGGGCGCGGCAACGTTGCCGGACTAGGGGCGGTTCCCCCCTCTCATGCTTGTGGGAGAGGGGACCAGGAAGGCTATCAGCTCAGCCAGCCCTTCCTGCGGAAATACACCAGCGGAATCGCCGCGGACACCGCCATCAGCGCAATCGCCCACGGATAGCCGGCGGCCCAGTCGAGCTCGGGCATCACCTTGAAGTTCATGCCGTAGATGCTGGCGATCAGCGTGGGCGGCATCAGCGCCACCGACACCACCGAGAACAGCTTGATGATCTTGTTCTGGTTGATGTTGATGAAACCGACCGTGGCATCCATCAGGAAGTTGATCTTGTCGAACAGGAACGCGGTGTGGTTCTCGATCGAGTCGATATCGCGCAGGATCTGGCGCGCTTCGTCCTGCTGTTCGGCCGATAGCAACTGGCTGCGCATCAGGAACGACACCGCGCGGCGCGTATCCATGACGTTGCGGCGGATGCGGCCGTTCAAGTCTTCCTCGCGCGCGATGGTTTCCAGCACGTCGGCGGCGGCGGCATCGGTCACGTTCTCGGCCAGCACACGGCGGCTGGCTTCCTCCAGGCGTTCGTAGATCTCCTCGATCGAATCGGCCGAATACTCGGCGTCAGTCGCGTAGAGGTCCATCAGCACGTCCTTGGCGTTGCGCACCGATCCCGGACGCATCCGGGCGCGCAGCCGCACCAGCCGGAACACGGGCAGGTCTTCATCGTGGATGGAAAACAGGACGTCGCGCGTGAGCACGAAGGCCACGCGGACGTTGCGCGAGGCGTCGTCCTCGGCCAGCAGGAAGTCCGTGCGGATGTGGATGTTCTCGTCCTCGCCCTCGAAATATCGTGCCGAGGCTTCCAGGTCGCCCAGGTCCTCGAGTTCGGGCAGGACCACGCCATAGGCTTCCTTGATCCACGCGAGTTCCTCGTCGTCGGGGCTTACCACGTCGATCCAGATGGGCTTGTGCTGCAGCAGCTCGTTGCGCTCGTCGACCTGCTCCTGGGCAAGCCGGCCTTTCTGCAGGACGAACAGGTTGATCATCCCTTGGATTCCTTGTTACTTGGCGGCGCCGCCAGGATGCGTCGATGCATCCCGATGGTGCTGCCGATTGCGCTGGGTCTACGTCGGAGACGGGCGCAGGCAAGGCTCACCAGCAGCGTGATCATGGCGCGGCCGGGCAAGCGTGATCGCGCTGCGACTCAAGGGCCGCTACGCGATGGCGTTTGCCTGCGATTTGCCTGGATTTGGCTGGCAAGCCGGGGGAGGGAGGATCCGAACGCGACACGGCAGCCGGTGCGGCGGCCGCTGGGGGAAACGGAAAGACACTCACCCGCAGGTGTCTGCGGGCAAGGACGGCGACGGGCGGGGACTGTGCCCCACACGGATCGACGTTACGCAGCCCGCAGTGACATGGCATTCGACGGTGTCGCAACTTTGTCGCGGCAACTCGAACACCCGATGCTACTGCCCACGTACTTTCTCCGGGATTCTGATGGCCGCGAGTGTAGCCCAACGCGGGGTGGCTTGTTAAGTGAAATCTCGGCGGCGCTGCTGCTCACAAGCGGGTTCACATGCGTCGACGCAACAGCGGCGCCAGCATGACCGAGGACAGCGCCGCGAACATCAGCACGATGGCCACGTAGTCCTGCCAGTGCGGCGTTTCGCCGAGAAACCACATCCCCGAGAACACGCCCACCACGGGAATGAACATGATCGACAGGCTCGAGACTACCGGCGGCAGGCTGCGCGCCAGCGCGAACCAGACCAAATGGCAGTACGCGAAGACCACCACGGCGTTGTAGGCGATGGCGCCCCATTCGATCGCGGTCGGCATGCGCCAGCCGCTCTCGAACAGCAGCGTGCCCGCGCCGAGGAATGGCAGCGTGATGGCCAGCATCCAGAACGTCATGGCGCCGATCGGCACGTCGGTGTGGGTGCGCTTCATGAGCTGGGTGCCGAAACCCCAGCCGGCAGCGGCTACCAGCATCAGCAGCGTGCCGGCCGGGCTGCCGGTCAGCGCGGCAATCTCGCCCGAAAGCAGCAGGACCGTGCCGGCCAGCGCGCAGCCAATGCCAATCCAGGCCGACAAGGCAATACGGTCCCGGAAGATCACCAGGCCCCAGACCACGGCCCAGATCGGCATGGTGTAGCCGAGAATTGCCGCACGGCCCGATGACAGCATCTTGACCGCGCAGATGGCGAACAGATGCCAGATCACCATGTTCGGGATCGCCAGCTTCAGGACCGTGCCCCACGCCGCGCGCGGCACGCGCAGGGAGTCGCCCCGGAAGGTCAGCGCCAGCCCCAGCGCCACCAGCCCGCCGGCCATGCACAGCAGCCGGAAAGCCATGGCGGGAAAGTGCGCCACACCCAGTTTCATGATCGGCCAGTTGATGCCCCAGGCGAGGGTCAGGATGACGAGGAGGATGAGACCGCGGCGGTCGAGATTCATGAATCGGGAGACTGGCGGCGTGCGGACGTCCTGCAACCCAGGCGTCGCCGTCGCTCTTTTTAAGCGGAAGCTGCAAACAATATCACGCCAACAGGTAAAATTGCCGCCAACGCCCCATATGCTGCAGTGCGGAACCTGTCCGGGTGCCGTTGCAGCCAACCGGTCGGCACCTGCCCGCGTTATGCTGTGTAGACACTGGTTCACAGCCGGGCCGCCGGCTTCACCCGAATTCCGAGCATCCCATGACTTTTACCGAGCAGCTGTCCGCCGCGTGGCAGCGTAACGATTCCCTGCTGTGCGTCGGGCTTGATCCCGACCCGGCCAAGCTGCCGCTGTCCATGACCGGTACCGGCGGCGCGATTTTCTCGTTCTGCCGCGAAATCGTCGATGCCACGGCCGACCTGGTCTGCGCGTTCAAGCCGCAGATCGCCTATTTCCACTCGCAGCGCGCCGAAGACCAGCTCGAACAGTTGGTCGAGTACATCCATGACGCGCACCCCGGCGTCCCCGTGATCCTCGATGCGAAGCGCGGCGATATCGGCTCCACGGCGGAGCACTATGCAATCGAGGCCTTCGAGCGCTACAAGGCCGATGCCGTGACCGTCAGCCCGTACATGGGCTTCGATTCGATGTCGCCGTATCTGGCGTATCCGGGCAAGGGCGTGATCGTGCTGTGCCGCACGTCGAATCCCGGTGGGTCTGACGTGCAGTTCCTGCAGGTCGACGGCAAGCCGCTGTACCAGGTGGTGGCCGAAGCCGCACGCGAACGCTGGAATACCAACGGGCAGATGGGTCTGGTGGTGGGCGCGACGTTCCCGAACGAGATCGCCAAGGTCCGGCAGATCGTCGGCGACATGCCACTGCTGATTCCGGGCATCGGCGCCCAGGGCGGCGACATCGAGGCTACGGTCAAGGCCGGCCGTACGGCCGACGGCACGGGCATGATGATCAATTCGTCGCGGGCCATCCTGTACGCCAGCCGCGAGAAGGACTTTGCGCTGGCTGCGCGAAACGTGGCGTTGCAGACGCGCGAGACGATCAACCGCTATCGTCACGGCTGATCCGCGTGAACGGTTTTCCCTTTCCCAGTCGTGGGAGAGGGGGGCAGATTCAGGCTTCGTTGCGAATCAGTTCCAGCAGACCGCGCATCGCGTGTTCGGCAGCCTGGCGGCGGATCTGGGCGCGGTCACCCTTGAAGCGCTGCGTTTCCGTATGCGTGGTGATGCGGTTGCTCCAGCCGAAGCAGACCATGCCAACCGGTTTCTCGGGGGTGCCGCCGCCCGGGCCGGCTACCCCGGTGATGGCCAGCGATACCTGGGCGCGGCTGTTCAGCAGCGCGCCTTCGGCCATCGCCCGCGCCACTTCCTCGCTGACCGCGCCATGGTCTCGGATCAGTTTGGCCGGCACCCCGACCATCGTCGTCTTGGCTTCGTTCGAATAGGTCACGAAGCCGCGCTCGAACCATCCCGAAGACCCAGAAACATCCGTGATCGCGGCCGCGACTAGCCCGCCAGTGCAGGACTCCGCGGTGGCAAGCATAAGCGAGCTTTCCGATAGAGCGGCGCCGGCCTGGATGGCAAGCTGGTCGAGCAGTCGGCTGACGGACATAACGGCGGTTCCTGAAATTCCCGGGGTGTTTCGGTGTTTCTGCGTGTCAGATCGAACGCCACAAGGCGAACACGAGCAGCGTGTAGAACGCCGCGAAGATGTCATCGAACATTACGCCGAAGGCGCCGGTAAAGCCCGGGCCCTTGAGCGTGCGATCGTAGTAGCGGATCGGTGCCGGCTTGACGATGTCGAAGAACCGGAACCACACGAACGCGGCGAACTGGCCCCAGAAGCCCGTTGGCATCACGAACAGCAGCACCAGCCAGAACGCCACGATCTCGTCCCAGACCATGCTGCCGTGGTCGTACACGCCCATGTCGCGTGCCGTACGCAGGCAAGCCCAGATGCCGATCACGAAGCCGCCGGCGATGATCCACAGCCAAGTGGTCGGATCGATCCACTTCGAAATCACGATGAACGACAGCCAGCCGAGCAGCGTGCCGACGGTGCCGGGGCTGACCGGCGACAGGCCAGAGCCGAATCCAAGCGCAATCAGACGGGCCGGGTGGCCCAGCATGAACCGGCCGGTTGGCCGCGTGACCTTGGCGGTCTGGCCGGCTTCCAGCGTGACGGGGTCAACGGGGTCGCTAGGCGCGGCCCCCGGGGGATAGGCGGACATCAAGGATTGGCTCGTCAGTCTTATAGGTTTCGGGGCGCACTTTCAGATATTTCTCCCGTGCGCATGGGGGATCATGACATGGGTTGCGTGCCGCGTGTCAGGGCGCGGCGAAATGATCGAACGAGGCGCCCTTGAACACGTAGGGATTGCCTTCGCGATCCACCAGCCGCAGGCCCGCCTCCGGTGTGATGGATCCGACATGCGTGAGCGGCAGGTGAAGCCGGCGCGCGATGCCGGCAATGGTTTCGCGCGCGCCCACCGGCGCCGTGAAACAGAGTTCGTAGTCGTCGCCACCGGCCAGCACGCAGGCGCGCTGGCATTCCTCCGGCTGGGCGTCAAGAATCTCCGAGCGCGGCAAGGCATCGACATCGACAATTGCGCCGACCGATGAGCGTTCAAGGATATGACCGAGATCGCCGATCAGCCCGTCCGAAATGTCGAGTGCCGCATGAGCCACGCCGCGCAGTGCCAGGCCCAGCGCCACGCGGGGCGTCGGCATTTCCATCCGGGGACGGATCAGTGTGAAGTCGGGCTCGGGCAGCAGCCATTCGCCGCGGCAGTCGCCCAGGGCCAGGCGCGCGTCCCCGAGCGTGCCGGAGATCCAGATATCGTCGCCGGGGCGCGCCGCGTCGCGCCGCAGCGCCTGACGCGGGGGCACGTCGCCGAACACCGTGATCGACAGCGTCAGCGGACCCTTGGTGGTGTCGCCGCCGATCAGTTCGCAGCCGTGGTCGTCGGCCAGCGCCAACATGCCGGCCGCGAATTCGGCAAGCCAGCCGGCATCCGCCTCGGGCAGCGCCAGCGCCAGCGTGAATGCGCGGGGTTCGGCGCCCATTGCCGCCAGATCGGACAGGTTCACGGCCAGGGCCTTGTGGCCCAGCGCGCGCGGTGAAACGTCCGGGAAAAAGTGCCGACCGCTGACCAGCATGTCGGTGCTGATGGCGAGCTGGTGGCCCGGCCGCGCCTCGATCAGCGCGCAGTCATCGCCCACGCCCAGCGCGGCCTTGTGGACCGGGCGCGTGAAATAGCGTCGGATCAGGTCAAACTCGGAAAGCGCGGGGGAGGATTCGGGCATGACGGGGCGGGGAACCTGGGAGGAAACATGCCGCGGAAATTCTGCTGGAGACTCGGCTGGTAAAGCCCATCGGCATGGGGCATATTGTACCGAAACGCAAAGGTGCCCCAAACAAAAGGCTTATTGTGAAATACTATTTCACAATATAAAATGCACACTTCCAAAAGCGCCTACAGCGGAGACAGCGGGTTCGTGGAGCCGGCCCGCGCTCAATCGCCAGCGTTATTCAGTGCGGCTCCACCGATCGGAAGATGCGCAGATGACAAGCCCTCAGCAGTCCCCGTCCCAAGACGATCTGAAACAGCAGCAGCGTGAGGCGCTGCGCAAGGCCGCGCTCGAGTACCACGAGTTTCCCACCCCCGGAAAGATCTCGGTCACCCCGACCAAGCCGCTGTCGAACCAGCGCGACCTGGCTCTGGCCTATTCGCCGGGTGTGGCGGCAGCGTGTGAGGAAATCGTGGCCAACCAGGCCAATTCGTTCCGCTACACGGCGCGTGGCAACCTGGTGGCCGTGATCACCAACGGCACCGCCGTGCTGGGTCTGGGCGATATCGGCGCGGCCGCGTCGAAGCCGGTGATGGAAGGCAAGGCCGGCCTGTTCAAGAAGTTCGCCGGTATCGATGTGTTCGATATCGAAGTCGACGAGAAAGACCCCGAGAAGCTGGTCGACATCATCGCCTCGCTCGAGCCGACGTTCGGCGGTATCAACCTCGAGGACATCAAGGCGCCGGAGTGCTTCTACGTGGAGCGCAAGCTGCGCGAGCGGATGAAGATCCCCGTCTTCCACGATGACCAGCACGGTACCGCGATCGTCGTGGGCGCCGCCGTGATCAACGGCATGCAGGTGGTGGGCAAGGACATCTCGAAGGTGAAGCTGGTGGCCTCGGGCGCCGGCGCCGCCGCGCTGGCCTGCCTGGACCTGCTCGTCGACCTGGGCCTGCCCATCGAGAACATCTGGGTGACGGACCTGGCCGGCGTGGTCTACGAAGGCCGTACCGAACTGATGGACCCGGAAAAGGCGCGCTTCTCGCAGAAGACCGACAAGCGCAAGCTGGCCGAGGTCATCGAAGGCGCCGACATTTTCCTGGGCCTGTCCGCTGCGGGCGTGCTGAAGCCCGAGATGGTGCAGAAGATGGCCGACAAGCCGCTGGTGATGGCACTGGCCAACCCGAATCCGGAAATCATGCCGGAACTGGTCAAGGAAGTCCGTCCGGACGCCGTGATCGCCACGGGCCGCACCGACTATCCGAACCAGGTCAACAACGTCCTCTGCTTCCCGTTCATCTTCCGTGGCGCGCTCGATTGCGGCGCCACGACGATCACGCGTGAAATGGAAATCGCCGCGGCAAACGCGGTGGCGGAGCTGGCGCGCCAGGAGCAGAGCGATATCGTCGCGTCGGCCTATGGCATCCAGGACCTGTCGTTCGGCCCCGAATACCTGATTCCGAAGCCGTTCGATCCGCGCCTGATCGTCAAGATCGCCCCGGCCGTGGCCGAGGCCGCCGCCAAATCGGGCGTGGCATCGCGCCCGATCGAGGACATGGACGCGTACCGTCTGCAATTGCAGCAGTTCGTGTACCACTCGGGTACGCTGATGAAGCCGATCTACGCGGCCGCCCGCAAGGTGCAGAAGGAGAAGAAGCGCATCGTCTTCGCCGAGGGCGAGGAAGAGCGCGTGCTGCGTGCGGTGCAGGTGATCGTCGACGAGAAGCTGGCCAACCCGATCCTGATCGGCCGCCCGGCCGTGCTGGCTCACCGCATCGAGCGTTTCGGCCTGCGCCTGCGCATGGGCGAGGACTTCACGGTGGTGAACCCAGAGCACGACGAGCGTTTCCGCGAATACTCGGACGCGTACTACCGCATGATGGCGCGTGAAGGCATCACGCCGCAGTACGCCAAGCTGGAAATGCGCCGCCGTACCACGCTGATCGGCGCGATGCTGGTCGAGAAGGGCGAAGCCGACGGCATGATCTGCGGTACGGTTAGCACCACCGCCGCCCACCTGCGCTATATCGACCAGGTCATCGGTGGCACAAATTGCGTGTACGCCGCAATGAACGGTCTGGTTCTGCCCGGCCGCCAGATCTTCCTGGTGGACACGCACGTCAACGTCGATCCCACCGCCGAGCAACTGGCCGAGATCACGATCATGGCTGCGGAGGAGCTCAAGCGTTTCGGTATCGAGCCGAAGGTGGGTCTGCTGTCGCACTCGAACTTCGGTACGTCGGAAGCGCCGTCGGCACGCAAGATGCGCGACACGCTGAAGATCCTGCGCGACCGCGCGCCGGACCTCGAGGTGGATGGCGAAATGCATGGCGACAGCGCGCTCGACGAAAAGCTGCGCGATTCGCTGGTGCCGGACAGCGCGCTCAAGGGCGAAGCCAATCTGCTCGTGTGCCCGAACATCGATGCCGCCAACATCTCGTACAACCTGCTCAAGGTGGCGGCTGGCAACAACGTGGCGATCGGCCCGATCCTGCTGGGCGTGAAGGCGCCGGTCCATATCCTGACGCCTTCGGCAACGGTGCGCCGTATCGTCAATATGACCGCGCTGGTGGTCGTGGACGCGGCAGCCAAGGTCTGAGCGGACGAAGCGTTTCAGCCTTCTTGATGCAGTGCCAAAAAAGCCGGGTTCGCCCGGCTTTTTTCATGCCCGCGTGATCTCGCTGCTTGTGAGGTTAGTATGCGCACACATATCGATAACATGTTGAAACAATTGAAGAAAACTGGCGGGCAAAGGCGCGGGGATTGATTAATGATGGACATGCGCGTAACCTTACGCCTTTGAATGCGGGCGTTCGCCTGAAGCGTGCGCCGGGCCTGCGAGGGGTGATTAACAGGTGCCGGAGTGACCCGCAAATAACATTTCGCCAACTTTTCGATAACGTGGGTTCCCGGATTTTGTCGAGTCAGTCGCAGCGGCAGTCACATTGGCAGTCCCTGAGCCTGGCCCGAAGCCTGGGCCACGTGCTGGCGGGCGCGGCGATATCCATCGCGCTGACTTTGGCGCCGCAAGGCGCCATGGCCAGGCAGTCGCCCGACGACGTGCAGGGGGTGGTGGGAACCATCGCCGCACAGCAACTGCCCAACGAGGCACGGCAGACGCTGGAGCGTATCGAGGCCGGTGGGCCGTTCCCGTATGACAAGGACGGTTCGCGCTTTGGCAACTACGAGCGCAGCCTGCCGCAGCAATCTCGCGGGTATTACCGCGAGTACACCGTCAAGAACAGCAATAGCCGGAACCGGGGAGCCAAGCGGATCGTTTGCGGTGGTGATCAACGCGCCGCCAACGACTGTTATTACACGGAAGACCACTACAACAGCTTCAAACGGATAACCAAATGATGACTGACATTTTCGGATTGGGCGACGCCCTTGCCGCCCGCGAGGAGCGCGGCGCCGGAGATGGCTGGCAAAGGGCCCACCATCAGGCCCAGAACCTATACGACAATGTGCTGATGATGCCGCGCCAGGATCTGCCGCATCGACTTCCGCCCGCATGCGCGCCCGCCATGGTGGCTTGCGATGACAACGGCACCAATGAGGGAGCCATGAACCTGTTCAAGACGGTGCGTCCAAACATCGTCCAGTCGATCCGCGCGTTCCGCGTGCCGGAGCTGGCCCAGGCAGCCGCCGCACTGAATCAGCACTTCCTCTATGCGAACTGCGCGGATTGCGCCAGCAAGGCCGAGATCCTCGAGCGCATTGCCACCGAATTCACCTTCCCGAAGCATTTCGGCAAGAATTTCGATGCATTGTCCGATTGCCTGACGGACATGATTTACAAGGCCGGACCGCAACCGGGCTTTGTGATCGTGCTGGAAGGCCTGCCGATCGCGCAGAAGTTCGACAAGGAAGCGCGCGAGGTACTGCTCGACGTGTTCCGCGATGCCGCCGAGTTCTGGGGCGAGCGCAAGGTGCAGTTCCGGGTGTTCTACTCGTTCGCCTGAACGGATCTGGCGGTGCTCCAGGCGCACGATCGGCGCCGTGTTCCGGTCAAAAAAATGCCCGCTGTAAAAGCGGGCATTTTTGTTTGCGGTGCCGATGTTACGCAGCCGGCGGTACCGCTCCATGCGGCGTCAGCCGGTCGATCACCTCGGGCAGGCCTTCGCTGAGGCTTGAAGCCACGTCGTCGGCCGACAGCCCGGTTTTCTCCGCGAGCGACTGGAGCGCACCCGTACCGCCCAGCGCGGAAGACAAATCCGACGCGCTCACGGCCTGGTTCGCGCCCGTGCCAATCCACGAATCGACCTGTTGACCCAGACCCGCTTGCGCCAGGACGTCTCGCAAGGCGCCGATGCCGCCTGCGGCGGCACCCATTGCTTGCGCCGAATCGCCCGCGCCGCCTTGACCGCCAAGCAGGCCGCCGAGCAGCGAGCCGAGATCCAGTCCACCCGCGGCCGAGGCACCGCCACCGGCAGCGCCAGCGCCACCAAGCAATCCGCCCAGCACGCCACCAAGTCCACCGAGGCCGCCCAGGCCACCGGCACCCGCATCCGCACCGGCGGACGCCGCGCCACCGTCTGCCTCCTGACCTTTGTGGCGCATTGCCATCATCGCCAGCAGGCCCAGCGCCATCATCATCTTGGGATTCAGGCCGCCTCCGGCCTGTTCGCCGTGCTGGCCGCCGCCCAGTTGGCCGAGCACACCGCCCAGCACGCTATCGAGTAGTCCCATGTTTGACTCCTTCTAGGTCAAAACCCGCCAAGGATGGCGTTCAGTGTCGCCAGGCAGGTCAGCCCGGCGGTTTCCGTTCGCAGAATGCGCGGTCCCAATGACACGCCGATAAAACCGGCTCGGCGTGCGCGATCTTCTTCTTCCGGCGACAAGCCGCCCTCGGGCCCGATCAGCAACGTCACGCCGCCGGCGCGCCATGCCTCGCGCTCGGCTTGCGCCAGTTCGGGCAGCGATGCCGATGCGCGTGGCGAGAGCGCCAGCCTTGCAGCAGTGGCCGGCACGCTGGTCAGCCATGACTCCAAGTTAGCCACGGGCGCCAACGCCGGCAAGCGATTACGGCCGCATTGTTCGCAGGCGGCCTCGATCAGTGCCTGCCAGTGCGCCTGGCGCTTGGTGGCGCGCTCGCCGGAAAGCCGGACGACGGATCTGGCAGCCTGAAGTGGCTGGATGGCGGATACACCGAGTTCCACTGCCTTCTCGATCAGCCAGTCCATCTTGTCGCCCCCGGCAAGCCCCTGGGCGAGCGTGACGGCGAACGGGGTTTCGGCTTCCGAGGCGTCGTGGGTGCCAAGCGTCGCACTAGCGTGGCGCTTGCCGATCTCGGTCAGCGTGGCCGGGTGGCTCCCGCCCTGACCGTTGAACAGGGTGATGGCGTCACCGGGCGCCAGGCGCAACACCTGGACATGGCGCACGACGGCGTCGGGTAATTCCAATACGGTGTCCGCGGCGAGCGCCGCATCGACAAAAAATCTGGGTGGCATCAGGGAGTGGGTTTGGAATCCGGGGTCTTGGGCAGCGGCGTCGCAAAGCCCCAGCGGTAGCCATCGGGATCTTCGACCATGCAGTACCGGTCGCCCCAGAACTGGTCGGCAGGCGGCGTGACGCTTGCGGCGCCGGCGGCCAAGGCCCTTTGGTACATCGCATCCACGTCGCCGCAGTAGACATAGAACGTTTGCGGGGCTTCCACGCCTAGCGACCGGGGTGTGCGTGCCGTGCTGCCCCACGCGCCCTCGGGCGCAAACATGACCACCAGTTGGCCTTCGTAATGCATCTCGGCGTGCATGGGCACGCCGTTTTCATCGACGACATGGCCGGCCGCAAAGCCGAAAGCCCGCGCATAGAAATCCAGTGCGGCGCGACCGCTGGCGACCGTCAGATAGGGCGTAAGCCAGGGCGTGTTGGGCGGTCTGGACATGATGATCTCCCGGATGGAACGAATCTCGTCCCCGCGCTGCGTGGCGCGAGGCGCGTCCGTGCATGTTACGCGGGACGGCTGCCGCTGTCGAAGATCGCCTGCACGTGCCGCGGATGGACGAACAGGGCAGGGTGCAGGTACGCGTGATAGGCCCGCAGCTTGTGTTCGAGTTGCCACTGCTGCAGACGCGTTGCGATCTTGTCAGCGGGCTGCGCGGCGATATCGAGCGCGTCGCTGGCCAGCGCAATGCCCCACAGCGCGCCATAGGCCGGGACGAAGGTCGTCAGTGGCGCGACATGCCGGAACACATGCCGTAGCCGTGCCAGCAGCCGCCGCGCCGTTTCCGGCCGATGCAGCGGGGGCCCCAGGTGCAGCGACATCGCGCCGCCGGGCGCCAGGCAGCGGCGCGCGGTATGCAGGCCATGCGGGGAGAACAGGGCGGCGGCGGGGCTGCCGTCGTCAGCTTCGGTCAGGTCATAGACGATCAGGTCGAACTGGCGTCCGGCGCGCGCGAAGGCTTCCATCAGGCCGAGTCCTTCGCCGATCGCCAGGCTCAGGCGCGGGTCGCCTGGTTCGTCGAGCGCGCCCTGGTGGATGCCGCGCAACCACTCGCGCGCCAGCCGCACCACCTCGCCGTCGAGTTCGGCCACCACTACCTCTCGCATGGTGGGGATACGCAGCAGTTCGAATGCCGATCCGCCGTCGCCGCCGCCCACCACCAGCGCGCTGCGCGGCGCGCCATGGGTGGCCGCCATTGGGGCCACCATCAGCTCGTGCTGGATCCAGGCGTCGGCTTCGGTGCTCATCACGCGGCCATCGAGCCGGAAGATCCGGCCAAAATGTGCGCTTTCCCCGATTTCTATCTGCTGATAGGGGCTGCACGCGGCCGCTAGCAATGTGATTTCGCCTAGCGTGGTGCCGACGCCGGGTATCAACCATTCGGTCCAGGCCTGAGTCCCCCTTCGGAGTGCCGGATCCGTCCCGGGAATTCCCCCTGCTTCTGCTAAAATTGCGGTTTTCCCGCCGTCAGGTTCTCGCATGTCTGCCCTCGCCCATCCCGCCACAAGTCCTTACGCCAACCAACCCGTCAAACTGATGGCGGATGCCATCCGCGTGCTTGCCATGGACGCTGTCCAGCAAGCCAACTCCGGTCACCCCGGTGCGCCGATGGGTATGGCCGATATGGCCGTGGCGCTGTGGGGCCGGCATCTGAAGCATAACCCCGTCAATCCGCACTGGCCTGACCGCGACCGCTTCGTGCTGTCCAACGGCCACGGATCGATGCTGATCTACGCGCTGCTGCACCTGACCGGCTATGACCTGCCGATCGAGGAACTGAAGAACTTCCGCCAGTTGCACAGCAAGACCGCCGGCCACCCGGAGTATGGCATTACCCCGGGCGTGGAAACCACGACCGGCCCGCTGGGCCAGGGCATCACCAATGCCGTCGGCATGGCGCTGGCCGAGCGCCTGCTGGGCGAGGAATTCAACCGCCCGGGTTTCGACATCGTCAACCACCACACGTACGTGTTCATGGGCGATGGCTGCCTGATGGAAGGCATCAGCCATGAAGCCTGCTCGCTGGCCGGCACGCTCAAGCTGAACAAGCTGATCGGCTTCTGGGATGACAACGGCATCTCCATCGATGGCGACGTGGTGCACTGGTTTGCCGACGATACGCCGAAGCGTTTCGAAGCCTATGGCTGGAACGTGATCCGCGCCGTGGACGGCCACGACGTGGCTGCCGTCGACAACGCCATCGCGCTGGCCAAGGCCAGCGACAAGCCGACCCTGATCTGCTGCCGCACCGTCATCGGCAAGGGTGCGCCGAACAAGGCCGGCGGCCACGACGTGCATGGCGCGCCGCTGGGCGGCGCCGAAGTGCTGGCCACCCGCGAAGCGCTGGGCTGGACCCACGCCCCGTTCGAAGTGCCGCAGGACGCGTACCTCGCCTGGGACGCGAAGCCGAACGGCCACGCGCTGGAAAAGGCCTGGGACGCACTGTTCGACGCCTACGCCGAAGTGCATCCGTACGAAGCCGGTGAGTTCAAGCGCCGCGTGCGCGGCGAGCTGCCGGGCGCGTTCGATGCGGCCGTGGACGCCTACATCGCCAAGTGCGAGGAGAAGGCCGAGACGATCGCTACCCGCAAGGCCAGCCAGAACTCGATCGAGGCACTGGCGCCGGTACTGCCGGAACTGCTGGGCGGCTCGGCCGACCTGACCGGTTCGAACCTGACCAACTGGTCGGGCACGCAGGCCGTTCGCTTCGACTCGTGGGGCAACCACATCAACTACGGTGTGCGTGAGTTCGGCATGAGCGCGATCATGAACGGCATCGCGCTGCATGGTGGCTACATCCCCTACGGCGCCACGTTCCTGACGTTCTCGGACTACAGTCGCAACGCGTTGCGCATGGCCGCGCTGATGAAGATCCGCTCGCTGTTTGTGTTCACGCATGATTCGATCGGCCTGGGCGAAGACGGTCCGACCCACCAGTCGATCGAGCACGTGGCCAGCCTGCGTCTGATCCCGAACATGGATGTCTGGCGTACCGCCGACACCACCGAGACTGCAGTGGCCTGGGCGCAGTCGATCCGCCGCGAGAACGGTCCGAGCTGCCTGATTTTCAGCCGCCAGAACTTGCCGTTCCAGAAGCGTGACGATGTCACGCGCGCCAATATCGCGCGCGGTGGCTACGTGCTGCGCGATGGCACGAATCCGCGCAAGAAGCGCCCGGATGCCGTGATTATCGCCACCGGCTCGGAAGTCGGCCTGGCCGTGGGCGCCGCCGATGCGCTGGCCGTGGAAGGCGTGCACGTGCGCGTGGTGTCGGTTCCGTCGACCTCCGTCTTTGACAAGCAGGACGCCGCCTACAAGGCCAGCGTGCTGCCGGCAGGCGTGCCGCGCATCGCCGTGGAAGCGGGCGTCACCGATTTCTGGTGGAAGTACCAGGTTCAGGCCGTCGTCGGTATCGACACGTTCGGCGAATCGGCCCCGGCAGGCGTGCTGTTCAAGCACTTCGGCTTCACCGTGGAAAACGTGGCCGATACGGTGCGCGCCACGCTCGCCCAGTAATTCTCGCCAGCGCGGTATGCCGGCGCGAGGCGCCGGCTGCGGCGCCGGCCCCAGCTTTATCGCGATTGCACTCTAGGAGATAGACATGACCATCAAGATCGGCATCAACGGCTTTGGCCGCATCGGGCGCATGGTGTTCCGCGCCGCCGCCGCGAACTTCAAGGACATTGAAGTCGTCGCCATCAACGACCTGCTGGAACCGGACTACCTGGCGTACATGCTGAAGTACGACTCGGTCCACGGCCGCTTCGACGGCGAAGTGTCGGTGGAAGGCAACACGCTCGTGGTCAACGGCAAGAAGATCCGCCTGACCGCCGTCAAGGATCCGTCCGAGCTGAAGTGGGGCGAAGTCGGCGCCGACGTGGTGATCGAGTCGACCGGCATCTTCCTGACGAAGGAAGGCGCGCAGAAGCACATCGACGCGGGCGCCAAGAAGGTGATCATGTCGGCCCCGTCGAAGGACGACACCCCGATGTTCGTGTTCGGCGTGAACCACGAGACGTACAAGGGCGAAGCGATCATCTCGAACGCAAGCTGCACGACCAACTGCCTGGCCCCGGTGGCAAAGGTCCTGAACGACAAGTGGGGCATCAAGCGCGGCCTGATGACGACCGTGCACGCTGCCACCGCCACGCAGAAGACCGTGGATGGTCCGTCGAACAAGGACTGGCGCGGTGGCCGTGGCATCCTGGAAAACATCATCCCGTCGTCGACTGGCGCCGCCAAGGCCGTTGGCGTGGTGATTCCGCAGCTGAACAAGAAGCTGACCGGTATGTCGTTCCGCGTGCCGACCTCGGACGTTTCGGTGGTCGACCTGACCGTCGAACTGGAAAACCCGGCCAAGTACGAAGAAATCTGCGCCGAGATGAAGGCCCAGAGCCAGGGCGCGCTGAAGGGCGTGCTGGGCTACACCGAAGACAAGGTTGTGGCCACGGACTTCCGCGGTGATGCCCGCACCTCGATTTTCGATGCTGAAGCCGGTATCGCGCTGGACGGCACGTTCATCAAGGTCGTGAGCTGGTACGACAACGAGTGGGGCTATTCGAACAAGTGCCTGGAAATGGCACGCGTCGTGGCCAAGTAAGCCATCCTCGCTGAACAAAAAACGCGCCCTCGGGCGCGTTTTTTGTTGCTCAGGCGGCAGGTGGGGTGACTGGTGGCGTTAGCGGCCGCGCATCGATAGCATCGCCATCGACGAGGAAGTGGCCACCCGCGACATGGTGGATCGTGCGCAGGTCGTCTTGGCCGGTAAAGTGCCAGCGGCCATTGCTGAAGACGCGGCCGTCGGCGTGGGCTGCGACCACTTCGCCGAGAAACAGATCGTAGCTGTTCTGGATCGCGGGTTCGGGCAATAGCCTGCATTCCAGCCACGCCGCGCAGCCTTCGAGCAGCGGAGCGCCGATCACGCTGCCAGCGAAGGTCTGCAAGCCGTACGCGGCGAACTTGTCGATGCCTTGCTTTTCCGTCAGGGCCCGTCCCGAACTGGAGCCCAGTGCCTGCGTGATATCGACCTGGGCGGCGGTGGGAACCTGCAACGCGAATTCGCCGCTTGCTTCAAGCAACTGGCGCGTCCAGGTGGACTTGTCCAGCACCACGGCCACCTTCGGCGGCGCGAAATCGAGCGGCATGGCCCATGCCGCCGCCATGATATTGCGTTGTCCATTGTGCGCGGCACTGACCAGAACGGTCGGACCGTGATTCAGCAGGCGATAGGCTTTGGCGAGATCAACGTCGAGTCGGTGGGAAGCCATGGTTTGATCTGAAACAAGACGGGGCGGGCTGCGAGGCAGAATTGGGACGCCTTCAGGCACTATAGCGGGTCATGGAATTCAATGAACGGCGATTTTTGACATTATCTGTCTCAAAGCTGTCAAAAATCCGCGAAAGTTCGCGTTCAGTAATGCGAGAAATGCTGAATTTGCTTTTCGCTCCTGTTATTTTCTCTTACACTCGGAAGGATCTATTAATGTCTGATGTGCAGCCAGTGAAAGTGGTGGGGCCATCGAAGCGTAAGACATAACAAACCGGGCCTGATCATGGTGAACGTGGATACCAAGCTGCTCGTGATCTTCACCGAGTTGCTCAGCAAGCGTAACGCCACTTATGTGGCGGAAAAGATGCACATGACCGCGCCGGCCGTTTCTCACTCGCTCGGCCGACTGCGCGAAATCTTCGACGATCCCCTATTCATTCGGGTGCCTCATGGTCTCACGCCAACGCCGCGCGCGCTGGAACTGGGCCCGAAGATCCGGGACATGCTCGACCTCTGGTCGTCGATCAACGAGGGGGATGCCGATAATTTCGATCCGGCCATCGCCACCGGCACGCTGAATATCGGTTTTGCCGCCGAACTTGGTGACACGGTTTTCAACCGCTTTGTCCTGCGCATCAAGCAACTGGCTCCGGACCTGCATATCCGCCTGGTCGAATCGCATTCGTGGGAAGCCGACGTCGCGTCGATGCGTGCAAACGAACTCGATCTGGCCTTTTCGCCGTTCCCGACCCGCCATCCCGAAATCGTTGAGGAAGTGGTGACGTCGCTGAACCTGTGGGTTTGCGCACGCAAGAATCATCCGCTCCTGAAGAACGATTGCACGCTCGAGCAATACCTCGACTGCAGCCATATCTTTATGGCGCATTCCGGTGGCGCGGGCCGTCCGGCACCGGCACTGATTCCGTTGGACTACGCGCTGCAGCAGCGGGGCCTGAAGCGGAATGCCACGCTGACCGTTCATTCGTGGCGCGCCCAGGCCGAACTGGCTTCCCAGACCGACATGATCTTCACGGTCAACGCGCTGACCAAGGACATGGCCTGTGAAACGTATGGCCTGAAGGCCTACCCGCTGCCGGCGGAGCTCAATACGATGCTGGGCCTGAATATGTTCTGGCACCGCAGCCGCAATACCCATCCGATGCTGGTTTGGGCACGTGGTCTCTTCCGTCAGGTGGTTGGCGAGTTTCTGGGCCTGCCTGCGGCAGCCGCTGCCGTGCCGCGTAGCCTGCGCGTCGTGGCCGAGCAGGATCTGACGCAGGAATAACGCTGTGTCGACCCAATAAAAAACCGGCGCCTTGGCGCCGGTTTTTTATTGCCTGCTGCTGGGCGGGTACCGCAGCGGGGTTATCGTCTCGGTCTGTGGGGGCAATCGTCCTTGGTGCAGTTGCCATAGAGCGACAGGGCATGTTCCTGTAGTGCAAAGCCGCGCTCGCGGGCGATGCTCTGTTGCCGCTGTTCGATATCAGCATCGAAAAATTCCTCGACGCGCCCGCAATCCAGGCACACCAGGTGATCGTGGTGCTTGCCTTCGTTCAGTTCGAAAATCGCCTTGCCCGACTCGAAGTTGTTCCGCGAGAGCAGGCCAGCCTGTTCGAACTGCGTGAGAACGCGATAGACCGTGGCGAGGCCGATATCCATATGCTCGTTGAGCAGGATGCGATAGACATCTTCCGCGCTTAGATGGCGCTGTTCGCTGGTCTGGAAGATCTCAAGGATCTTCAGGCGGGGGACGGTCGCCTTGAGGCCGATATTTTTGAGGTCCGCCGGACTCGGCATGGGCGTGACTCCCTAGAGTACAATGTCTGGATAGTTGAATCATAAGGGTTTTGGCGGCAAATGTCGCCCCGGTGCCATGACGCGTACACGCCGCTCTCCGCGGAGTGACCAGAATGCGCCTGGCCGTGCCGGATGCCTCCGCAGTCTTTGGGGTGTGCCGGTGCCGGTATCTACCCATTCCCGTCTGGAAGCGAGATACATGCGTTCATTCCGTTCGTCCGCCATGCGCCCCGCGCTGGTGTCTTCCCTGCTGGCGGCGGCACTGCTGGCCGGTGCCTGTTCCGCCTACGACAGCACCTCGCGCAAGGTGGCCGATGCCATCACGCCGTATCGGATCAACATCGTCCAGGGCAACTTCGTGTCGCGCGAGGCCGTGTCGCAATTGCGCGAAGGCATGACGCGCGATCAGGTGCGCTTCCTGCTCGGCACCCCGCTGCTGACGGACGTCTTTCACGCGGATCGATGGGACTATTACTTCTCTTTCCGTCGCGGCAGCCGGCCGGTCGTGCAATCGCGCCAGTTCACCGTGTACTTCGAGGGTGACAAGCTTGTGCGGTGGGTGGGCAACGAGTTGCCGTCCGAATACGAGCTTATCGCCGAAATTGACGGCATGAAGGCGGCGCAGAAGAATCAGACGCCAGGCAAGATTGTCTTTGGCGGCGAGCCAGCGCCAGCATCCGCGCCGGCGGCAATGCCGGCATCGGCGCCGGCTGCCATGCCCGTCGCGGCAGCGAGCGAACCGGCAGCCGCGCCGGCAGCCGTGGCACCTGCTGCCGCCGAGGCAGCTCAGCAAAAGCCGGCCGAGGCGCCAGCCAGCGCGGCTTCGGACGTTCCGGCCAAACCTGCCAGCTAAACGCGGCGGCGAGTCCATTTCAGACACCCAAGCCGTCCGGTCGAATGCCGGACGGTTTTCATTCCGACATACCCAATCATGAAAATCGCCATTGCAGGGGCTTCCGGCCGCATGGGTCGCATGTTGATCGAAACGGTGCTCAATACCGACGGCGTGACGCTGGCCGGCGCGCTCGACGTGCCAGGTGCTGCGGCGCTGGGCCAGGATGCCGGGCTGTTTCTGGGCCGCGAGACGGGCATCAAGATCTCCTCTGACATCGAGGCCGTGCTCTCGGCCGCCGATTGCCTGATTGATTTCACCCGCCCCGAGGGCACGCTGGCGCACCTGGCGGTGGCCAAGCGCCTCGGCAAGAAGATGGTGATTGGTACCACCGGTTTCGATGCCGCCGGCAAGCAGGCACTGGCCGATGCCGCCAAGTCGATCGGCGTGGTGTTTGCCGCGAACATGAGCGTCGGCGTCAATGCCACGTTCAAGCTGCTGGAAGTGGCGGCCAAGCTGCTTTCCACGGGCTACGACATCGAGATCATCGAAGCGCACCATCGCCACAAGGTCGACGCGCCGTCGGGCACGGCGCTGGCGATGGGCGAAGTGGTCGCCAAGGCCATCGGCCGCGATCTCGACGAATGCGCGGTCTACGCGCGCGAAGGCCATACCGGCCCGCGAGACGCGAAGTCGATTGGCTTCGCGACGGTCCGTGGCGGCGATATCGTCGGCGATCACACGGTGATGTTCGCCGGCATCGGCGAGCGCATCGAGATCAGCCACAAGTCGTCCAGCCGCCAGTCGTATGCCGATGGTGCGGTGCGTGCGGCGCGTTTCCTGGCCGACAAGCCGAGCGGCATGTTTGACATGCAGGATGTGCTGGGCCTGAAGTAAGCCCGCAAGCACGCCCGGCGCGGCCCAGAAGCGGGCCGTTCCAGCCTTTCCGTGCGAACCGTGGCGGACATACGCCACGGTTATAATCGTCTCTTTCGCATTTCCGATCCCTCCCGGTCGCCCGGCGCGCCAGTCGCCCGCGGACCGCTGCCCAGACCGTCGTCCCGACCATGCAAGACAAATATCTTCCGTCCGCCGTTGAACAAGCCGCCCAGCAGCACTGGCAAGCGATCGATGCCTACAAGGTGTCGGAGCACGCGGTCGGGCCCGACGGCAAGGAAAAGTCCAAGTTCTACGCCTGCTCGATGCTGCCCTACCCGTCGGGCAAGCTCCACATGGGCCACGTGCGCAACTACACGATCAACGACGTGATGGCGCGCTACCTGCGCATGAACGGCCGTAACGTGCTGATGCCGATGGGCTGGGATGCGTTCGGGATGCCGGCGGAGAACGCCGCGCTGAACAACGGCGTGGCACCGGCCGCCTGGACCTACGACAACATCGCTTACATGAAGAAGCAGATGCAGTCGATGGGCCTGGCGATCGACTGGTCGCGCGAAGTGGCGACCTGCAGCCCCGAGTACTACCGCTGGAACCAGTGGCTGTTCCTGAAGATGCTGGAAAAGGGCATCGCCTATCGCAAGACCGGTACCGTGAACTGGGATCCGGTGGACCAGACCGTGCTGGCCAACGAGCAGGTTATCGACGGCCGTGGCTGGCGTTCGGGCGCGGTGGTCGAAAAGCGTGAAATCCCCATGTACTACCTGCGCATCACCGATTACGCGCAGGAATTGCTTGGCGACCTCGAAGGCCTCGGCTGGCCCGAGCGCGTCAAGATCATGCAGCAGAACTGGATCGGCCGCAGTGAAGGTGTGCGATTCGCCTTCCCGCATGAGATCAAGGGCGCGGATGGCAAGCTGATCAACGACGGCAAGCTCTACGTGTTCACCACGCGTGCCGACACGATCATGGGCGTGACGTTCTGCGCCGTGGCCGCCGAGCATCCGCTGGCCACGCACGCCGCCGAGAGCAACCCGGCGCTGGCCGCGTTCATCGAGGAATGCAAGCACGGTTCCGTCATGGAAGCCGACATGGCGACCATGGAGAAGAAGGGGATGCCGACCGGCCTCAAGGTCACGCACCCGCTGACCGGCGAACAGGTCGACGTCTGGGTCGGCAACTACGTGCTGATGACCTATGGCGACGGCGCCGTGATGGGCGTGCCGGCGCATGACGAGCGCGACTTCGCGTTCGCGCTCAAGTACAACCTGCCGATCAAGCAGGTCATCGACGTCAAGGGTCAGGCCTATTCGACCGACGCGTGGCTCGAATGGTACGGCGACAAGGAACACGGCCTCTGCATCCATAGCGGCAAGTACGACGGTCTCGGCTACAAGGCCGCCGTCGACGCCATCGCCGCCGATCTCGCCGCCAAGGGCCTGGGCGAGAAGAAGGTGACCTGGCGCCTGCGCGACTGGGGCATCTCGCGCCAGCGTTACTGGGGCACGCCGATTCCGCTGATCCACTGCGACAGCTGCGGTGTGGTGCCGGTGCCGGAGAAGGATCTGCCGGTGGTGCTGCCCGAGGACCTCGTGCCGGACGGCACGGGCAACCCGCTGGCCAAGGACCCGCGTTTCCTGGAGTGCACCTGCCCGTCGTGCGGCAAGCCAGCGCGCCGCGAGACCGATACGATGGATACGTTCATCGACTCGTGCTGGTATTACATGCGCTATACGTGCCCCGACGCTGGCACGATGGTCGATGCGCGCAACGATTACTGGATGCCGATGGACCAGTACATCGGCGGTATCGAACACGCGATTCTGCACCTGTTGTACGCACGCTTCTGGACCAAGGTCATGCGCGACATGGGCCTGGTCAAGTTCGACGAGCCGTTCACGAACCTGCTCACGCAGGGTATGGTGCTCAACGAGACGTTCTATCGCGAGGACGCCTCCGGCAAGAAGACCTGGTACAACCCGGCCGATGTGGACGTGCAGACCGACGAGCGTGGCCGCCCGGCTGGCGCCACGGCGAAGGCCGACGGTCAGCCGGTGGTGATTGGCGGCATCGAGAAGATGTCGAAGTCGAAGAACAACGGCATCGACCCGCAAGCGCTGATCGACCAGTACGGCGCCGATACCGCACGCCTGTTCGTGATGTTCGCCGCGCCGCCAGAGCAGCAACTCGAATGGAGCGGTTCGGGCGTGGAGGGCGCGTCGCGCTTCCTGCGCCGTGTGTGGAACTACGGCTACGCGAACGCCCAGGCGATCCGCGATGGCGCCGGCACCGCGCCGACGGCCGATGACGCCGCGCTGCGCCGCGAGATCCACACCGTGCTCAAGCAGGCCAACTACGATTACGAGCGCATCCAGTACAACACCGTGGTGTCCGCTACGATGAAGATGCTGAACGCGCTGGAAGATGCGAAGACCGCTTCGCCGGCCGGGCGCCGTGAAGGCTTCAGCGTGCTGCTGCGCGTGCTGTACCCGGTGGTGCCGCACATCGCCCACGGGCTGTGGCAGGAACTCGGCTACGCCGCTGAGACGGTCGACATTCTCGACGCCGCATGGCCGCAAGTCGACGAAGCCGCGCTGGTGCGCAGCGAGATCGAACTGGTGCTGCAGGTCAACGGCAAGGTGCGTGGCAGCCTGACGGTGCCGGCCGATGCTGACCGCGCCGCGATCGAGGCCACCGCGGCCGCCAGCGAGATCGTGGCCAAGTTCGCCGCCGGTGCCGCACCGAAGAAGATCGTGGTGGTGCCGGGCCGTCTCGTCAACGTCGTGCTCTGAAGCACGCGGACTGGAATCAGCAGACAGGGATAACGAATGGATCGACCGAACATGGGACGCCGCGGTTTCTTCGCCATCGGCGCCGCGGCAGCGGCGGCGGCATTGCTGGGTGGCTGCGGCTTCCATATGCGCGGTAACGCCGATTTCGCGTTCAAGCGGCTCTACATCGGCATTCCCGCGAATTCGCTGATGGGTGCGGATTTGCGCCGCAACATCCGCAATGGCTCGGACACGCAGATCGTTACCGACCCGAAGGAAGCGGACGCACTGCTCGACGTGCTGGCCGATACGCGGGCCAAGTCGATCCTCTCGATTACCACCGAGGGTGTGGTGCGGGAATACCGTCTGACCTACCGCTTTACCTTCCGCCTGCGCGATGCCAGTGGCAAGGAGCTGATCCCACCGTCGACGCTGCTGCTGACGCGCGACCTGACGTACAACGAAGCCAGCACGCTGGCCAAGGATTACGAAGAGCAGCAGCTCTATCGCGACATGCAGCGCGATGTTGTGAATCAGCTCATGCGCCGGCTGGCCTCGGTCAAGACGATCTGACGCGCCGGGTATCGGCGCGACTCAGGCCGACACAGGAAACATAGGGCGACAATGCAGCTCAAGCTCGACGGACTCGAGGCACATCTGAGGCAGGCGCAGGCCAAGGGCCTGGCGCCGCTTTACGTCGTTCACGGCGACGAGCACCTGCTGGTGCTGGAGGCGGTAGATCGCCTGCGCCGCGCTGCGCGAGAGGCCGGTTTCTCCGAACGCGACGTGCTGGTGGCCGAACGTGGCTTCCAGTGGGGGCAGGTCATCGAGGCCCAGCAGTCGATGTCGCTGTTCGGCGACCGCAAGATCGTCGAGTTGCGTATTCCATCGGGCAAGCCGGGCAAGGACGGCGGCGAGGCGTTGCGCGCCGTGGCCGCCCAGCCGTCGCCGGATGTGGTGATGCTGGTCACACTGCCGCGCCTGGATTTCGCCACGACGAAATCGGCCTGGTTCCAGGCATTGGAGTCGGCGGGGGTGTCGATCAAGGTCGATGCCGTGGACCGCACGCGGCTGCCCGCCTGGGTGGGCGAACGACTCGGCCTGCAGCAGCAGCGGGTGGAGCCGGGCGAGCCAGGGCGGCGCGCGCTGCAGTTCATCGCCGAAAAGGTCGAGGGCAACCTGCTGGCCGCGCATCAGGAAATCCAGAAGCTCGGCCTGCTTTATCCGCCCGGCGCGCTGACCTTCGACCAGGTTCAGGACGCGGTGCTGAACGTGGCCCGCTACGACGTGTTCAAACTGTCCGAAGCCATGCTCGGCGGCGACGTGCCGCGCCTGGTGCGTATGCTCGAAGGGCTGCGTGGCGAGGGCGAGGCTACGGTGCTGGTGCTGTGGGCGCTGACCGAGGAAATTCGCGTATTATCCAAGGTCCGGCAAGGCTTGGCGGGCGGCAAGCCGGCGGGCGTGCTGATGCGCGAACTGCGCGTCTGGGGCCCGCGCGAGCGGCTCGTACCACAGGCCGCGCAACGGCTGTCGATGCCGCAACTGGAAGCCGCGCTTGCCATGGCCGCGCGGCTGGACCGGCAGGTCAAGGGCCTGTCCGACCTGCCAGGCGCTGGCGGAGCGGCCGGTGCGTTACCAGCCGAGCCATGGGACGGCCTGATGCAGCTCGCGCTGATGATCGCCAGACCCGCATGAGGCCTCCGGGCCCCCGGGGTCCGGACAGGTGACCGGACCACCGAACCAGAACAATCGCCGGCAGCCGCGCCGGCGCATCGACATCGCGGCACTCATAGCAGACCGGGCACAGGCCCGGACACCATCATGACCGAGTTCGATCTCCACACTTACATGACCCGCGTTGGCCAGCAGGCCCGCGCGGCATCGCGCGCCATGGCGCGCGCTTCCACGGCCGACAAGAACCGTGCGCTGCTGACGATTGCCGCGGCCATCCGCCGCGATGCGGACAAGCTCAAGGCCGTCAACGCCCGCGACGTCGAACGCGCCCGCACCAACGGCCAGGACGCCGCCTTCATTGATCGCCTGACACTGTCGGACAAGGCGATCGCCACGATGGCAGCCGGCCTCGAGCAGATAGCCGCGCTGGCGGACCCGATCGGTGAAATCTCGAACATGAAGTTCCGTCCCACCGGCATTCAGGTGGGCCAGATGCGCGTGCCGCTCGGCGTGATCGGCATCATCTATGAATCGCGTCCGAACGTGACCATCGATGCGGCGGCGCTGTGCCTGAAGTCGGGCAACGCCACGATTTTGCGTGGCGGCTCCGAGGCGATCGAATCGAATACCGCCCTGGCCGCGCTCGTGGCCGAGGGACTGGCCGCGGCGGGGCTGCCCTCCGAAGCCGTGCAGGTGATCGAAACCACGGATCGCGCCGCGGTTGGTCGCCTGATCACGATGACCGAGTATGTCGACGTGATCGTGCCGCGCGGCGGCAAGAGCCTGATCGCCCGCTTGATGGAAGAGGCGCGCGTGCCGATGATCAAGCACCTGGACGGCATCTGCCACGTCTATATCGATGACGACGCCGACCTGGAAAAGGCCGTGCGCGTGTGCGACAACGCCAAGACGCAGCGCTACGCACCGTGCAACACGATGGAAACGCTGCTCGTGTCGCGCGAGATAGCTGCGAAGGCGCTGCCGCCGCTGTGCCGTATCTACCAGGAAAAAGGTGTCGAGTTGCGCGTCTGCCCGGCAACGCGCGCCACGCTGGAAGCCGCCGGCTTCTCGGGCCTGGTCGACGCCACCGAGGAGGACTGGCGTCTCGAGTACCTGGCGCCGGTGCTGGCGATCCGCACGGTGGACGGACTGGACGCCGCCATCGCGCACATCAACACCTACGGGTCGGCGCATACCGATTCGATCATCACCGAGAACTACACCACCGGGATGCGTTTTCTGCGTGAAGTCGATTCGGCCAGCGTGATGATCAATGCCTCGACGCGCTTTGCCGACGGCTTCGAGTACGGCCTCGGCGCGGAGATCGGCATCTCCAACGACAAGCTCCACGCTCGCGGCCCGGTGGGCCTGGAGGGGCTGACCTCGCTCAAGTACGTCGTGTTCGGTCACGGCGAGATTCGTACGTAACCGGAGGCGGATCAGCACATGCTCTGGGTCAAGGCGTTCCATATCCTGTTCGTGACTTCGTGGTTCGCGGGGTTGTTCTACCTGCCGCGCATTTTCGTCAATCTGGCGATGGAGACCGATGCGGCCAGCGTGAAACGCCTGCTGCTGATGGCGCGCAAGCTGTTCCGCTTCATGACGATGCTGGCCGTTCCGGCTGTCGTATTCGGCCTCTGGCTGTTCCTGGGCTATGGCATCGGCCGTGGCGCGGGGCAGGGGTGGATGCATGCCAAGCTGGCGCTGGTGCTGGTGCTGATCGGCTACCACCACGGTTGCGGCGTGCTCCTGCGCAAATTCGAACGCGGCGCCAACACGCGCTCGCACACCTTCTACCGCTGGTTCAACGAACTGCCGGTGCTGGTATTGCTGGCGGTTGTCATCCTGGTTGTCGTAAAGCCGTTTTAAGCTGACGTTCCAATCCGTTCTACCGTGAGGTCGTGATGAGCAAGCAGGTCGAGTATTTTCTGGCGCCGCCTTCCCCGTTTGTCTATCTGGGACACGCGCGCTTTGTCGAGATTGCCAACCGTCACAAGGCCCAGGTGCTGCTGAAGCCCTGCGATATCGGCAAGGTTTTCGCGGTGTCGGGCGGCCTGCCACTGGCGCAGCGCCCGCCACAGCGTCAGGCTTACCGGCTGGTCGAACTGGAACGCTGGAGCAAGTTCCTTGGCATCCCGCTCAACTTGCACCCAACGTTCTTCCCGGTTTCAGGTGATACCGCGGCACGCCTGATCATCGCCGCCCAACTGGCCAACGGCACAGCGCGCGCGCTGGAACTGACCGGCGCGATCTCGCGCGCGGTGTGGGCCGAGCAGCGCAATATCGCCGATGCCGCCACGCTTTCGCTGATCGCCGAGGAATGCGGTCTCGACGGCGCGAGCCTGCTCAAGGCCAGCGAGGGGCAGGCGGTGCAGGCCGCATATGCGCAGAACACCCAGGACGCTATCTCCGCCAACGTGTTCGGCGCGCCGTGGTTCGTTTTTGACGGCCAGCCATACTGGGGCCAGGACCGACTCGATTTCCTCGACCGCGCGCTCGCAGCGGGCTGATCGGGGGACGGTCACCGATACCTTCCGTCCGCCATGGCGGACGTTTTTGTTTGCAGGATTTTCACGCCATGACCCAAGCTTTCTTTGTTCCTTGCCCGCGCGGCCTGGAACCCGCCCTTGCCGAGGAACTACGCGAAATCGCGCGGTATCCGGCCGTGGTGGCCGCCGCGCCGTTCGAAGTGCATCGGGAGGTGCCGGGCGGTGTGACGTTCTCGGGGGAGATGGCGGCCGCCTATGCCGTCAACCTCCACTCGCGCATCGCCAGCCGTGTGCTGCTGCGCGTGGCGCAGCGTGGCTACCGGCACGAGGACGACATCTACTCGCTGGTGCGCCAGCAGCGCTGGGAACAGTGGTTCTCGCCAGACGAGACGCTGCGTGTCGACGTCACGGCGCACAAGTCGCCGCTGCGCAGCCTGAATTTCACGGCACTGCGCGTCAAGGACGGCGTCTGCGACGCAATGCGCGAGCGGCTGGGCGCGCGTCCCAGCGTCGATACGGTGAGCCCGGATGTCCGCATCTACGCGCACCTGACCGAAACCGATTGCACCGTCTATCTCGACACCACCGGCGAGCCGCTGTTCAAGCGCGGCTGGCGTATGGAAAAGGGCGAGGCGCCGCTCAAGGAGAACCTGGCCGCCGGCATTCTGCGTCTGGCCGGCTGGACGGCGGGTCAGACCGATCGTCCGTTCTTCGACCCGATGTGCGGCAGCGGCACGTTCCTCGTCGAGGCCGCGCAGGTGGCGCTGGGCCTCGCGCCGGGCGCCGCTCGCACATTTGCGTTCGAGTGGCTGAAGGGCTGCGACACCAAGGCATGGCAGGCGCTGCGTGCCGATGCACAGCGCGCGCGTGAGCAAGCTGCCGGCCGCGCCACGAATCTGAAGATCGCCGGGTCGGATATTTCCACGGACATGCTGTCGATGACCCAGGCCAACTGGCAACGCGCCGGCCTGCCGGGCGATGTGCAACTGAAGCAGGTGGATGCGCGCTTCGTCCAACCGCCTTTTGCCGATGCAGGACTGATGCTGATGAACCCGCCCTACGGCGAACGGATTGCCGTGCGTGGCGATCGCCGGGGCGCCATGGAGGACGCGCCGCGCGACGAGGCAGAGGAAGCCGCCGCCAACCAGTTCGCCGCGGCGTTTGCGACGACGCTGAAACAGAGTTTCTCGGGCTGGCAGGCGTGGGTATTCACTGGCGATCTGACGATGCCGAAGCGACTACGCCTGAAAGAATCGCGCCGCACGCCGCTCTACAACGGCAATATCGAGTGCAGGTTGTTCCGGTTCGATATGGTGCGGGGCGGGAATCGGGAACAGAAGAAGGATTGAGCGATGGCTCTACGCCTCTCTCCCGCGTGTGGGGGAGGGGCGACAACAATTGGTGCTTCCAATGTTGTCGAATCAGTCGCGCTTGTTCCGCCCCGTCATCAATTCCGGATTCCGCGTGAATTCCGCCAGAAAGCTCTGCAGGCTGACCACGGGTTCCTGCAGCATGTGGCGGGGCAGGTCGAACAGCGCGTAGAAGTACTCTTCGTGACCTTCGCAACGCTCGGCGGGCAGGCAGTACTGTTCCCAGTCCACGCAGGCCGGCGTGTACATGCCGTTGCCGGGCCAGAAGAACGGCACGATGCGGCCCTCGCGCAGGCCTTCGATCAGCGCGGCCGGCGCCTCGTAGGCCTCTGCAGACTCCACCTGGCTCATCAGCCCCGCGCGCGTTTCGATCACCATCAGCGTGGCATGACCCTGGGCGGTCAGCAGCAGCATGCCCACCGGATTCGGATACAGGTAGTACTCGACAAAGCCATAGCGTGCGGCCGTCTGGCGCACGCGGTCGGCCATCGCCGGGTCGGACAGGAACGAGTACGAATGGCGGGTCAGCAGGTCGCGCAGCGTGCGCGAGATCGAAGCGAAGTACTGCTGCTGCAGCGCGTCGATTTCCTCGTTGAGCCGCGCCACCATATTCGGATCGTGCTTCTTTACGTAGCGGTCGATCAATCCGTGGTTGAAGCCCTGCACAGCGATGCTTTCGTCGGCCGTGCCGGTCAGCAGGATGGTCTTGCAGGGCAGGCCTTCCAGTGCCTGGCAGAACTCGAGACCGTCCATCTGGGGCATCGAGTAGTCGACAACGATCACGCCGGGCTGCAGGAAGCGCTTCACATCGTGAATCTGGCGATGAATGCGATCGACGTCGAGCTGCACCGTGCGGCGCTCGGACAGGAAAGTCAGGTCATCATGGGTGACGTGCACCGGCAGGAACGCCGGGTGCCGTGTGGCATACGCTTCTCGAATCCATGCGAGTGCCTCGCGCGGGTCGGTGAAGCTGACCACCGCGCGGGACGCATCCATCTGGAACGCCAGGCTGTCGATGAACGATTTGCTGTCGTCCACCAGCACCGTCAGCACGGGGTGATGGAAGACCGACAGATTCCTGTCATGCGAACTGAATGTCATGGTGCGATCAAATCTGCCATCGGCGGTGGATGGTCTGCGTGGGAGGCCGGGGCTAGGCGAGTATAGCGCCGAACCCGCGCGCAGGAATCGAAATCCGGAAAACGAAACGGCCGGCGTTGGTTGCCGGCCGCACTCGTTCGATTTCGTTGATTTCAGGTCTGCGCGTTGTTTTATTCACTTCGCGGACCTGCCGCAGCTCGGAAGCTTAACGGCAGATTAGTCGACCGCCTTGAACATGTCCTCGACCACCTTCTTGGCGTCGCCGAACACCATCATCGTCTTGTCCATGTAGAACAGTTCGTTGTCCAGACCCGCGTAGCCGGCTGCCATCGAACGCTTGTTCACAATGATCGTCTTGGCCTTGTACGCCTCCAGGATCGGCATTCCGGCGATCGGCGATTTCGGGTCGGTCTTGGCGGCCGGATTGACCACGTCGTTGGCCCCCAGCACCAGCACCACGTCGGCCTGGCCAAACTCGCTGTTGATGTCCTCCATCTCGAAGACCTGGTCGTACGGCACCTCGGCTTCGGCCAGCAGCACGTTCATGTGACCTGGCATTCGGCCCGCCACGGGGTGGATCGCATACTTCACCGTCACGCCGTGCTCGGTCAGCTTCTCGGTCAATTCTTTAAGCGCATGCTGGGCACGGGCCACAGCCAGGCCGTAGCCGGGCACGATGATCACGGTTTCCGCATTGCTCATCACGAAGGCCGCGTCATCCGCCGATCCGGACTTCACATTGCGCTGCGCCTGCGCGCCCGCCGTTGCGCCGGCCGATGCATCCGCGCCGAAGCCGCCCAGGATCACGTTGAAGAACGAGCGGTTCATCGCCTTGCACATGATGTACGAGAGGATCGCGCCGGATGAGCCCACCAGCGAGCCCGCGATGATCAGCATCGGGTTGTTCAGCGAGAAGCCGATGCCGGCCGCTGCCCAGCCCGAGTACGAGTTCAGCATCGACACCACCACGGGCATGTCGGCGCCGCCGATCGGAATGATGATCAGCACACCGAGCACGAACGCGATGGCCAGCATGATCAGGAACGGCAGCCACGACTGCGACAGGAAGAAGATCACGCCGAAGCCGATCATGCCGATGGCCAGCAGCAGGTTCAGCCAGTGCTGGCCCGGGAACACCACCGGCGCGCCCTGGAACAGCCGGAACTTGTAGCGGCCAGACAGCTTGCCGAATGCGATCACCGAACCGGAGAACGTAATCGCACCGACGAAGCAGCCGATGAACAGTTCGATGCGGTTGCCGAGCGGGATCAGGTGCGAGCCAGCCGGCGTGATGCCGAACGCGGCGGGCTCCGCCACGGCGGCCACGGCGATGAACACGGCGGCCAGACCGATCAGCGAGTGCATCGCGGCCACCAGCTCGGGCATCTTGGTCATTTCGACCTTCTTCGCCACATAGGCGCCGATGCCGCCGCCGACCACCAGCGCGCCGAAGATCAGTGCCAGACCCGTACCAACCGACGACTGCGCCGCGCCTACCGCCAGGAACTCGTGCTTGATCTTGACGATCAGCGCCAGCGTGGTCACCACGGCGATGGCCATGCCGATCATGCCGAACGCATTGCCCTTGCGGGCCGATGCCGGGTGAGAGAGGCCTTTCAGCGCCTGGATGAAGCAGACCGATGCCACCAGGTACAGCAGCGTCACAAGGTTCATGCTGATGGCTTCCATCACGCACCTCCCTTGTTGTCAGCCTTCGCCTTCGGTTCCTTCTTCTTGAACATCTCCAGCATGCGCTGGGTCACCAGGAAGCCACCGAACACGTTCACCGCGGCCAGTGCCACGGCCACCGTGCCCATGACGCGGCCTACGCCGCCTTCGGTGAGGCCGGCCGCCAGCATGGCGCCGACGATGATGATGGCCGAGATCGCATTGGTCACGGCCATGAGCGGGGTGTGCAGCGCGGGCGTCACCGTCCAGACCACGTGGTATCCCACGTAGATCGCCAGCACAAAGATGATCAGGTTGATCACCGTGTGGTTAACCATCTCCATCGACTTCTCCTCCGTTGCTTTTGAATACTTGCTGATGCGCTTCGCTTCGCGTTGCGTCGGATCGAGGCTGCGAGATCTGGGTCCGCCGATGGCGGGTTGCAGTGCGGGTGGCTCCCCGCGCCGCTGCAAGGTCATCGGCGGACGGGCGCCAGGGCGTGATGGCCTGGCGCCGGTGTCGGATCAGGCTGCCTCGCGGATGACCTGCCCGTCCTTGCACATCAGGCAGGCGGCGACGATGTCGTCCTCGAGATTCAGCGTATAGCGGGCATCCTTGTCGATGATCAGCTTGAGGAAGTCCAGCACGTTGCGCGCGTACAGCGCGGACGCATCGGCGGCAACCATGCCGGCGAGGTTCGTGTGACCGATCAGGGTGACGCCGTGGCGCTCGACCACTTCGTCGGCGACGGTCAGCGGGCAGTTGCCGCCCTGTGCTGCGGCGAGGTCGACGACGACCGAGCCGGGCTTCATCTGCTTGACAGTCTCTTCCTGCAGCAGCACCGGCGCGCGGCGGCCCGGGATCAGCGCGGTGGTGATGACGATGTCGGCCTGCGTGGCGCGCTGGTGCACCAGTTCGGCCTGGCGCCGCATCCAGTCGGCGGGCATCGGACGGGCATAGCCGCCCACGCCTTGCGCGATCTCGCGTTCTTCGTCAGTCAGGAACGGCACGTCGAGGAATTTCGCGCCGAGCGATTCGATCTGCTCCTTCACGGCGGGGCGCACATCGGAGGCTTCGATCACGGCGCCCAGTCGCTTGGCCGTGGCGATAGCCTGCAGGCCCGCCACGCCAGCGCCGAGGATCAGCACGCGCGCAGCCTTGACCGTGCCCGCTGCCGTCATCAGCATCGGCATGAAGCGCTGGTAGTGGTGCGCGGCCTCCAGCACGGCCTTGTAGCCGGCGATGTTGGCCTGCGAGGACAGCACGTCCATGCTCTGCGCACGCGTGGTACGCGGCGCGGCTTCAAGCGCGAACGCCGTGATCGCGGCGCTGGCCATGCGCGCGTTGTTTTCGATATCGAAGGGATTGAGCATGCCGACCAGCACGGCACCCGGCTTGATCTGGGCACGTTCGGCATCGTCCGGCGCGCGGACCTTCAGCAGGAGTTCCGCGCCGAGCGCATCGGCCGCGGAGCCGATGCGCGCGCCTGCCGCTTCGAACGCTGCGTCGGGAATACTGGCGCGGATACCGGCGCCGGCTTGCACCGTTACCTGATGGCCCTGCGCAACGTACTTCTTGACGGTCTCCGGGGTGGCGGCGACTCGCGCCTCACCTGCCCGCGTCTCGAGCGGGATGCCGATATGCATCGTCCATTTCTCCTTTTGATGGCGTCGTATCTGATTGGTCGGGCAGACGTCCTCGCCCTTGGTGTACCGCGTGCGGCGCACCATTTTTTGCGCAGCTTACCCGAAACTTACATTCGGTGGTGACTGGCCGGTCGGGGATTTGTGGCGTCACAGAGACTCATTCTTGCGCCTCATGAAATGACTTCTTTCATCGAGCGGCGATTGCTTCGCAATTCACCTTGATGGATTTGCTTCAGTGGCCTGCCCATTCTTGATGCCGATTTGACGCGCGGCTGCGTATCGTGGCGTTCACGTCTCTTTCGAGGCGTCTCTCCAAACGCACAACTGATTCCTCATGATCGCAACACGTCTGCTTACTTCGGCGCCGGCGGGCTTGGCCGCTGCCGTGCTGTTCGCCATGCCGTTTTCGCCGGCCTTTGCGCAGGAAGCCTCTGCGCCCGTGGCCGAACCTTCCACTCCCCATACGTTCACGGCCAATGTGTCGCTGGTGTCCGACTACCGCTATCGCGGCATCAGCCAGACCAATCTGCGCCCGGCCATCCAGGGCGGATTCGACTATTCCCACGCCAGCGGCTTTTACGTCGGCAACTGGAACTCGAGCATCAGCTGGCTTGAGGACGCCGATTCGTCGGTGTCATCGCCCGTGGAAATGGATTTCTATGGTGGCTTCAGGAACACGTTCAAGCTGTCGGACCTCGAGTTCAACTACGACGTTGGCGTGCTGGAGTACTACTACCCAGGTGGGTACACCACTACGCGCCCGTACACCACGGAGGTGTACGCAGGCATCGGCTATGGCCCGGTGTTCCTGAAGTACTCGCATGCGGTGACCAATCTGTTCGGTATTGATGACAGCAAGAACAGTTACTACGTCGACCTGTCGGCGAATGTGCCGCTGAACGTCTGGGGTCTCACGTTCAATGCGCACGTGGGCTACCAGGGCGTGGCCCATCACAGCGATGCGTCGTACACGGACTGGAAACTCGGCCTGACCAAGGACCTGGGCAAGGGCTTCTCGCTGGCGGTGGCCTATGTGGATACCAACGCGAAGGCGTCGTTCTACACCAGCGCCAATCGTGGGCGATATCTCGGCAAGGCAGCGGCGTGGGCGTCGATCACCAAGACGTTTTGAGCCCATCATCTTTACGCGATGTTGATGACCCGCTCGCGGAATGCTGCGCCAAATTGAGATCGCTATCCCTAGCATGGATGTCATGTTCAACAGACGGTCCGCCAGACGCGGATCATCGCGACATGCGACAGTCTTCGAATCTCGCCGTGGCCTATGCGTCGGTGCCCCGACGCCGGATCGCTTCGAACGTGCAGTGGATTCGCCTGCGGCTTGCCGTGTCATCGGCGCAGGTCTTCATGCTGCGCCAGACATTGCATCGTGCTATCGGCAATCTTGCGCGCGTCTATGTGGTGGAGGTGGATCATCGCCACGGCGAGACCACACTGCACGTGGAGGTGGAGCGCGAAGACCGCGAGGCAGCCATGCACGCCATCATGGCCGCGCTGCCCGCCGCCGAGTTTGGCGTGACGACGATGCTCGGAGACGACCATGCCACGCATTGAGTTCGCTCGCCCGCGCATCGTCGATGGGCTATGGCTGCCGATGGTCACGCCGCTGCATCACGGCCAGGTGGATTTCGACGGCGTGCAACGGCTTGCCGCGCACTACGCGGATGCTGGCGTCGACGGTTTGATCGTGCTCGGCACGACCGGGGAGGGTGGCCTGCTGACCGACGTGGAGCGCCTTCAGGTCGCCGCCGCCACCCTCGAGGCCGTGCAAGGCACCGTGCCCGTGATCGCCGGGGTTGGCGGCGTGGCAACCCATGCGGTCTGCGAGCAGGTGCGTCGGCTCGAACGGCTTGATCTTGCTGGCTATCTCGTGCCGCCACCGTACTACTTGCGCGTGTCCGATGAAGGGATCGCGTGGCATATGCGCAGCGTCGCCAGTCATACGGCCAGACCGCTGATGTTGTACAACGTGCCGAAGCGCACGGGCTGCACGATCTCGCCTGACCTCACGTGGCGTTTGGCCGCGCATCCGCAGATCGTGGCGCTCAAGGAGTGCGATGCGGCGGGAATGCGCGCGCTGGCAGGGCAGGATCGCCTTGACGTGTTCTGCGGCGATGACGCTGCCATGCTCGACCATCTGCTGCGCGGTGGCGCGGGAATCGTGCCGGCCTCGGCCCATATCCGGCCCGATCTGTTCGTGCGGCTGATTCAACTTGCGCGCACAGGGCGCGAGGAAGCGGCGCGCGCGCTGTTCCGGCAACTGTCGCCGCTGATCGGAATGCTGTTCGACGAGCCCAACCCAGCCCCGGTGAAGGCGGCGCTGGCGCTGTGTGGTCTGGCGCGTCCGGAGGTACGTCGACCGCTGATGCCGGCGTCGAAGTCACTTGTGGCGAGGCTCGACGCGGCGATTGCGCTGCTGCCGCCTGTCGTCGCACGGGAAGCCGCCTGAGCGGGCGCTGACCGGCGGGGGAAACTGGCAGACGCCTGGGCCGAGGTGGCCCGAAAGAACCATCGCGCGATGCACGTTCGCACGGCAACCGGTAAAATGCCGGATTGCTTAAAAAATGTGCACCATGTCACGTGATTGGAATGCCAGCGTCACTGTAGCCGCCGTTATCGAACGGGGTGGCCGCTTCCTGCTGGTGGAAGAGGAAACCGCGGATGGTCTGCGTCTGAACCAGCCCGCCGGCCATCTGGAAGCGGGCGAGAGCCTGATTCGCGCCGTCGTGCGCGAAACGCTCGAGGAAACCGCGCATTCGTTCGAACCGCGCGCGCTGCTGGGCGTCTACACGAGCCGCGGCCGTTCGTCGCGCGACCAGGGCGACACCACCTATATCCGCTTCGCCTTTACCGGCGATATCGGCACACTCGACGCCGGGCGCCAGCTGGATACCGGCATCGTCCGTACCGTGTGGATGACCGCCGAGGAACTGCGCGGCTGCCCCGAGCGCCATCGCTCGCCGCTGCTGATGGCTTGCGTCGACGACTACCTGGCCGGCAAGCGCTTCGCGCTCGACATGATCCATACGCATCCGAGCACCGTGGCCGCGTCGATCGCGCCGGGCGACACCGCCGCACCGACGAATCCGCCGGCGCAGGCAGGAGCGGCATCATGAGCGGCAAGCGAGTGGTGGTGGGCTTGTCCGGTGGCGTCGATTCGTCGGTCACCGCATGGTTGCTGAAGCAGCAGGGTTATGAAGTCATCGGCTTGTTCATGAAGAACTGGGAAGACGATGACGACAGCGAATACTGCTCGACGCGCCAGGACTGGCTCGACGTGGCGTCCGTGGCCGACGTGATCGGCGTGGACGTGGAAGCCGTCAACTTCGCCGCCGAGTACAAGGACCGCGTGTTCGCCGATTTCCTGCGCGAATACTCTGCCGGCCGCACGCCGAATCCGGACGTGCTGTGCAACGCCGAGATCAAGTTCAAGGCCTTCCTCGATCACGCGATGTCGCTGGGCGCCGATACGATTGCCACGGGCCACTACGCGCGCGTGCGACAGGCGGCCAACGGCAAGTTCGAATTGCTCAAGGCGTTCGATCACACCAAGGACCAGAGCTACTTCCTGCACCGCCTGAACCAGGCACAGCTCTCGCGCACGCTGTTCCCGCTAGGCGAGATCCCGAAGACACGCGTGCGCGAAATCGCCGCGGAAATCGGCCTGCCGAACGCGAAGAAGAAGGACTCCACCGGTATCTGCTTTATCGGTGAACGTCCGTTCCGCGACTTCCTGAACCGCTATCTGCCGACCCAACCGGGCCCGATGAAGACACCCGAAGGCAAGGTGGTGGGCGAACACATCGGCCTGGCGTTCTACACGCTGGGCCAGCGCAAGGGCATCGGGCTGGGCGGCAGCCGTGATGGCAGTGGCGATGCCTGGTACGTGGCGCGCAAGGACATGGCCAGCAACACGCTCTACGTGGTGCAGGGCCACGACCATCCGTGGCTGCTGACGTCGGAACTGAACGCTGCGGATCTGTCGTGGGTGGCCGGCGAGCCGCCAGCGGCGGGTGCCACGATGGCCGCCAAGACGCGGTATCGGCAGAGCGATGCCCCTTGCACAGTGGTGGCAGCCGAAGGCGATGCGTTGAAGCTGTCGTTCGCGGAGCCGCAGTGGGCGGTGACGCCGGGGCAGTCGGCCGTGCTGTATGACGGGGATGTCTGCCTGGGTGGCGGCATTATCCAGTAAGGCGGGAAGGGTGCCGGCAGATTGGGCGGCACCGGAATGCAACACGGCGCTTCACACTTGGTGTGAAGCGCCGTGCAAGATCACATGCAAACAGCCGTGTGAGGGCGATCAGCCTCGCGGCGGCTCGGTGTCGATAAACGACTGGCGCTTTTCGATCTTCTCCTGGAACGCCACCAGATTCGGATGGCGGTCGCGCCATGCGATGTCCGGGAAACGGAAGTCCAGGTAGGCCAGCGCGCAGCCAACGGCCACGTCGGCCAGCGTGTAGTGGGTGCCGGTGCACCAGGTCTTGTCGGCCAGGCCGGTCGACATCGCCGTCAGCGCGGCGTCGATCTTGCTGCGCTGGCGCTGCACCCAGCTTTCGCTGCGTTCGCTTTCCTTGCGCTGCGTGACCTCCAGGCGCGCCAGCAGTGCGGCGTCCAGCAGGCCATCGGCCAGGGCTTCCCAGCAGCGGACTTCCAGCCTCTCACGGCTGCCCTGCGGAATCAGGCGGCTGACTGGCGAGAGCGTGTCGGCATACTCGGCGATCACGCGCGAATCGAAGACCGCGCCGCCGTCTTCCATGACCAGGCAGGGCACTTTGCCGAGCGGATTGAACCGACCGATCGTGGTGTCTGGCGACCAGACGTTCTCCTCGATCATCTCGTAGTCAATTTTCTTCTCCGCCAGCACCACGCGCACTTTCCGCGCGTACGGACTGGTTTGGGACGCATACAGCTTCATGTTCTCCCCTTGAGCTTGTTATGAAGTGCATCGGCGCTCCTTGGCAGGCGGATTTCCACGCTGGCAGACGGGCCGCTTGCCCGATGCACTTCATAACAGGCTAATGGATGAGCGAGCGCGAGTATACCCGCGCCGGGCGCCGGATGCGCCACCAATGCGGCCTGGCGCACGGATGGCGGGACATTGGTCATGGCGTGCAGCACAGCGCCATGGTCCGATGATAAAATCGCGCGTTACGCTTTCCGCGGCCCCGTGCACACCAACGTTGCCCGGTGATCGCACAAATCGCGCCGTGCGGCGCATTGATCGCTTCGCACGTGCCTCGCCCCCGCACCCGCCATGTGCGGAACGCGCCCATACCTCCCTTACTTCTGGTTGCCAGCATGTCCACGTCTTCCCTTTCGCCGCTTACCGCCCTGTCTCCCATCGATGGCCGCTATGCCGCCAAAGCCGATGCATTGCGCGAGTGGCTGTCCGAGGCGGCCTTCATGCGCAACCGCGTCAAGGTGGAGGTCAACTGGCTGATCGCGCTGGCCCAGGCCGGCCTGCCGGACGTGCCGAAGTTCTCGGCCGCATCGGAGGCAAAGCTGCTCTCGCTGGTGGAGAATTTCACCGAGGCCGACGCCGCCCGGATCAAGGAAATCGAGGCCGTCACGAACCACGACGTGAAGGCCGTCGAGTACTGGCTCAAGGAGCAGGTCAAGGGCAACGCGGAGCTCGAGGCCGCCAGCGAGTTCATTCACTTCGCCTGCACGTCGGAAGACATCAACAACACGTCGCACGGCATGATGCTCAAGGGCGCCCGCGACGGCGTGATCGTGCCGGCGCTCAAGCGCGTGCATGCGCGTCTGGTCGAACTGGCGAAGCTGAACGCCGCCCAGCCGATGCTGTCGCGTACGCACGGCCAGCCGGCCAGCCCGACCACGCTCGGCAAGGAAATGGCCAACGTGGCCGCGCGTCTGGCCCGCGCCATCGAGCGTGTGGAACGCGTGGAACTGCTCGGCAAGATGAACGGCGCCGTGGGTAACTACAACGCGCACCTGTCCGCCTATCCGACGTTCGACTGGGAGTCGTTCTCGAAGCAGGTGATCGAGACGCGCCTGGGCCTGACGTTCAACCCGTACACGATCCAGATCGAACCGCACGACTACATGGCCGAGCTGTTCGATGCCGTCGCCCGCGCCAACACGATCCTGCTGGACCTGAACCGCGACGTCTGGGGCTATATCTCGGTGGGCTACTTCAAGCAGAAGACCAAGGCTGGCGAGATCGGCTCGTCGACCATGCCGCACAAGGTCAACCCGATCGACTTCGAAAACTCGGAGGGCAATGTCGGCCTGGCCAACGCCGTGCTGCGCCACCTGTCCGAGAAGCTGCCTGTGTCCCGCTGGCAGCGTGACCTGACCGATTCGACCGTGCTGCGCAACATGGGTGTGGCGTTTGGTTACAGCCTGCTGGCTTACGAGGCCTGCCTGCGTGGCCTGGGCAAGCTGGAAACCAATCCCGAACGCCTCAACGAAGACCTCGACAACTGCTGGGAAGTGCTGGCGGAGCCGGTGCAGACCGTGATGCGCCGCTTTGGCGTGCCCAATCCGTACGAGCAATTGAAGGAGCTGACCCGCGGCAAGGGCATCTCGCGCGAGGCGCTCCAGACCTTCGTGCAGGGTCTGGCGATTCCCGACGATGCCAAGGCGCTGCTGCTGGCGATGACGCCCGCCAGCTACATCGGCCGCGCGGTGGAACTGGCGAATCGCATCTGACGCTCGAGACGCGTCAGGAAACAAAAGGGCTGGCCTGGTGCCAGCCCTTTTTGTTGTTGCCGGTCGCCAGGGTTGAGGCAGAAATTACCGCCGTGCGGCCAATTGCCGCCACATGTGACCCGGATGGCGGGTTACGATCACCGGCATTGCGGCGGGTGCGACATCTGGTCGCTTCAAATGATTTGAACAACTTAATGAAGTTCGGCCATTCCCAGCTAATGGGCGGGCCCCAATAATGCGAGGATTCGCTGCGACGGGACTGGCCGGATCTGCAACATTCACGTCGCGCGCACAACGAATGCATCAACGAAGGGATTGATAGACATGAGTTCCAAAGGCTCCATTCCGGCCGGCCGGCCCGCCGGATACACGGCCACCGCCATCGGTCTGCACTGGCTGATCGCCTTCGGCATCTTCGCAGCGTTCGGCCTGGGCCTCTATATGACCGGGATTCCCGGCCTGACGCCGACCAAGCTGAAGTTGTTCTCGTGGCACAAGTGGATCGGCGTGACGATCTTCATCGTGGCCGTGCTGCGCGTGATCTGGCGCGCCACCCATGCCGCGCCGCCCGTGGCGCCCGGCACGCCGGCCTGGCAGGCCAAGGCTGCCGCTGGCGCGCATCATTTGCTGTACCTGCTGATCCTGATCGTGCCGATTACGGGCTATCTCTACAGCTCCTCGGCGGGCGTGCCCGTGGTGTACCTGGGCCTGTGGAAGCTGCCGCCGCTGATCGAGGCCAGCGACACGCTCAAGCCGATCCTGAAGTTTGCCCATATCTGGCTGAATTACCTGATGGCGGCGATCGTCGTCGTCCACGCAGCCGCCGCGATCAAGCACCAGGTGATCGACCGCGATGGCACGCTCGGACGCATGATCCCGTTCCTGCGCTAACCGCTTGATCCATCTATTCGCACTGGAGTCAAAGATGAAACGCATGTCTCGCCCTGGCGTGATGCTCGTGTCGGCCGCACTGGTCACCGCCGGGCTGGCCGCCAATATCGGCTGGGCCCAGATCGACACCGCCAAGAGCTCGGTCACCGCAACCGCTCGCCAGATCGGCGTGCCGATGGAGGGCAAGTTCAAGAAGTTCGACGCCACGGTCGACTTCGATCCCGCCAAGCTGGCAACGTCGGCGGCCAAGGTCGAGATCGACGTGTCGAGCTTCGAGATCGGCGACGCGGAAACGACCAAGGAGGTCAAGGGTCGCGAATGGTTCGACGCTGCGAAATTTCCGAAAGCCGTTTTCCAGTCCACCAGCATCAAGGCTGGCGCTGCGGGCAAGTATGACGTTGCCGGCAAGCTGACCATCAAGGGCAAGACCGTGGACGTGGTGGTGCCGGCCTCGTACAAGCAGGACGCCGGCGGCCAGGTCTTCGAAGGCGTGCTGCCGATCAAGCGCACAGTGTTCAACATCGGCGACGGCGAATGGAAGGACACTTCCGTGGTCGCCGACGACGTGCAGATCAAGTTCCGTATCGTTACCCCGGTCAAGAAGGGGTGAGGCGACAGCGGTCCCCGGACCGCCCGGTTCACCTGAAGTCATCCTTTTGCCGGTTTTATCAGACCTTCCTATCCAACCCCCAGACGGGAGACCTTATATGAAGATGCGCACCCTTTTCGCCGCTGTCGCGGCTGCTTCCGCCACGCTCGCCGCCGGTACCGCACTGGCCAATGCGTCGACGTACAACATCGATCCGACCCACACCTACCCGAGCTTCGAGGCTGACCACATGGGCGGTCTGTCGACGTGGCGCGGCAAGTTCGAGAAGTCGTCGGGCGTCGTGACACTGGACCGTGCCGGCAAGACGGGCTCCGTGGATATCAAGATCGACGCGTCGTCGATCGATTTCGGTAACGGCAAGCTCAACGAGCACGCAAAGGGCCCCGAAATGTTCGACGTGCAGGCCTTCCCGGAAGCCACGTACAAGGGCAAGTTCTCCAAGTTCAAGGGCGATGTCCCGACCGAAGTCGACGGCGTGCTGACGCTGCACGGCGTGTCGAAGCCGGTCAAGCTGGAAATTCGCGAGTTCAAGTGCATGCAGCACCCGATGCTCAAGCGTGAAGCCTGCGGCGCCGATGCCGTGGCCCAGATCAACCGCGCCGATTTCGGCATCGACTACGGCGTCAAGTACGGCTTCAAGCAGGACGTGAAGCTTGCCATCCAGGTGGAAGCCGTCAAGGCGGACTGAGCCTGCTGCAGTAGCGATGAACGTACAAGGGGACATTTCCGGCCCCATCTGAATGAGCCAGCCATGTGCTGGCTCATTTTTTTTGGGGATTGCATACCCTACTCAAATACCGCAGGTGCACAGTTGTACGGTTTCGGGCAGCCACAGTACAATGGTTCGCCGCAGTCCCACCCCCGGGACGGCGTTCGCATCGGCCTGCGCCGATCGAGCCCGTCCCCGCAACAGGTCACGCGCATCGCTATGAGCATTGGCTGCATTCCCTGAGTTGGTTGTCCGCCGCAAGGCCCCTTGCCTGAGCTGTACCCGGCCGGTGCCCATTGGCGCCACGGTGCGCAGCGTTTTTCGGATTTCCCCTGGCGCGATACCGTGTACTCCAAAACCCAAATCGATCCGGTAGTTAGCTTCCGCAACTCGCAGGGCGAGCAGGTGCGAGGCACGATCATCAATCTCCAGCGCAAGTCGCTGGTGATGGAAATCTACAATCCTTATTCCATCGTTCAGGTCAGCGAGGTATTGAGCGAACTGAGCGTGCGCATGGGCGCGAAAAATGCGTACCTGGGCAAGGCCGTGGTCATGAGTCTGGTGAATACCGGCCTGACCGCGGTGGTGTCCCTGACGCTGATCGACGAGTGGCGCGAGCTCACCGACGTCAACGATGCGCCCAAATCGGTGGCGCGCGAGGCCGAGCTGTTCGTGCAGGATTGGGACACACGTTTCAATATCCGGCGCGACTACCAGATCGTGGTCAACGAGATGCGCGCGTATCTCTCGGAAGTCTCCCGATGGGTCGAGCAGGTGGACCTGACCGAGTCGCTGCCGAAGCGGGAAGGACGCCTGCGCGAGGACGTGTTCTACGAACTGGCCACGCCGCTGATGGGCAAGGTGAAGGTCTATCTGGACTGGCTCGAGGACGAGGCGCAACGCGTCGATCCCGAACTGGCGCCGGTCCACCGCACCTATGCGCAGGCCGCGCTGCACCCGCTGCTGCTGCGCGCGCCGTTCGTCTATCGTACGTTCACCAAGCCGCTCGGTTATGCCGGCGACTATGAAATGGTGAACCAGATCCTCAGTGATCCGCAGCAGGGGCCCACCACTTACTTCCAGATCGTCAACACGGCGTTCCTGAAGGCGGCCGTGGCCACTGCGCACCGCAACCGGATCGACCTGCTGGTCGATTTCCTGACGCGCCAGGCCGAACGCGCACGTGCCGAGGGCCGCCCGTTCCGCGTGCTCAACGTCGGCTGCGGCCCCGCGTTCGAGATCCAGCGCTTCGTACGGGAGTATGCGAATCCGGAGCTGCTGTCGTTCCAGCTCGTGGACTTCAGCGCGGAGACGCTCGAGTACACGCGGGGTTCGATCGAACGGTCCGCCGCGTCGGCCGGGCACAAGGTATCGGTCGAGATGGTGCACCAGTCCGTGCACGACCTGCTCAAGCGTCGCATCACCGCGGACGACCCGAGCGTGCGCGAATTCGACGCCGTGTATTGCGCCGGTCTGTTCGACTATCTCTCCGACAAGGTCTGCTCGCGCCTGCTGTCGTACTTCGCCTCGCGCACGAGGCCGGGCGGTCATCTGCTCGTTACCAACGTCCACTCCGACAACCCCGAGAAGTTCGGGATGGAGCATCTGCTGGAGTGGTACCTGATCTATCGCGACGAGGCCGGTATGGCCTCGCTGTTGCCGGAGAACTCGCATGCCCACCGACTCTATGTCGATGAAACCGGCGTCAATGTCTTCGCCGAAGCCGCTATCCGTTGAGGATTCGGCCGCCCAACCGGCGAAGGCGATGAGTTCGAACCAGCTATACGCCGGATACCAGTCCGAACTGGCCGATTTCCGCCTGGCATTCAGCCGGGGCGGCGCGTACACGGCTATCGTGCTGGTGCTGCTCGGGGTTGGGCTCGACTACGGCCAGTATCCGCAGTGGCAAGTGCCATTCGCTGCGGCGCGCATCGTCGTTTCGCTGCTGATCGCAGGCGTGGTGGTCGCGCTCTACAGCCAGGCTGGCCGCCGCTTCGCGCCGTGGCTCACCATGACGTGGCTGCTGCTGCCGCAGATCATGATCGCCTGGATGATCTCGCAGACCGAAGGCGTCGAATCGCCGTACTACGTCGGGCTGAATCTCGCGATCTTCGCCTCGGGCATCGCCTTGCCGTTTGGGCTGTGGCAAAACCTGGTGTTCGGCGTCCTGTCGTATGTGCTTTATGCCGCCGCGTGCCTGCTGCACCCGGGCGGCATCGAGCCCGTGGGGACGTTCATCGTCAATTCGCTGTTCCTGCTGTTTGCCGCGGCAGCGAGTGGCGTGTACACGTTCTTCAATGAACGCGCGCGCTTCATGCTGTTCCGCTTGAAGGCCGAGGTGGCGGACAAGAACGCGGAGCTCGAGGTCATCAATCGCAAGCTGGTCGACATCAAGGGCCAGATGCTTCAGCAGGAGAAGATGGCGGCCATCGGCACGTTGGCGGCGGGCCTGCTGCACGAGGTGAACAATCCGGTCAACTTCTGCCTGATGGCGATCGAAGTGGCCATGGAGGAACCGGCCGCGAAGTCCGAACCGGGCATCCAGGAGTGTCTGGTCGATGCCAAACAGGGTATGCAGCGCATCCAGCATATCGTCTCCGACCTCAAGACATTCGCCTACCGCAAGCCGGGCGCCGAGGTGGAAGGCACCCCGTTCCTGTTCGAGAAGGCACTTGATTCGTCGCAACGGCTGACTGCGCACGAACTGCGTGGGGTCAAGATGACGCGCGAGATGCCAGACGACACCCTCGTCCTTGGCGACGAGGCCGCGATCATCGGCGTGCTGATCAACCTGTTCTCGAACGCCGCGCTGGCGATGCGCAAGGCGGGTACGCAGAATCCGGCGATCCATACGACGGTGCGGTGGGAGGACAAACGCCTGCGCGTGACCGTGCGCGACAACGGTCCTGGCATCGCGCAGGAGCATCTCGCCCGCGTGTTCGAGCCGTTCTTCACCACGCGGGAAGTGGGCCAGGGCCTGGGTCTTGGCCTGTCGATCAGCTACGCCGTGATCGAACGTCATGGCGGCGTGCTGTATGCCGAGAGCGAAGTGGGCCAGTGGGCCGCCTTCAGCTTCGACCTGCCGCGTGCGGAGTAAGCCGTGACGACCGATACGAGCCAGCCGCGCGCGACCATTCTCTACGTCGATGACGAGGAGATGGCGTGCAAGTATTTCGCGCGCGCGGCCGGCAGCGAACACGAAGTACTTTCCGCCACCGGCGCGGATGAGGCGATAGCCATCCTGCAGGAGCATCAAGCGAAGATCTCGGTGCTGGTCACCGACTATCGGATGCCGGGCCGCGATGGTGGCGACCTGCTGCGACAGGTGGCGCTGGAGTATCCGCAGATCGTGCGGATACTGGTCACGGCCTATGCCGACAAGGACATGCTGCTCGAGACCGTCAATAGCGGCGAAGTCTTCAAGATTCTCGAGAAGCCGATCACCGTGACCGATGTGCGCGAGGTGCTGCGCCTGGCCGGAGAGCGTTATCGCGAACGCGCGGTGCGTCAGCAAAGGCTGATGGCGATCGACGAGACGCTGGCCTTTCTGGCCCATGAACTGAATACGCCGCTGGCGGCGATTGCCAACTTCGCACGCGGGATCGAGGCGCGCGTGGCTGGCGAGTACAACCAGCAGCGTAATGCCGAGATCGGCCGCGCGGCCGGTGCCATGCATGACAACGCCCAGTACTGCCTTGCAGTGCTGTCGTCGTTCCTGCAGTCCGTGCGCAGCAGCGCGGGCGGTGCCAAGCCGAAGCCGGGTCCGGGCAATGACGTCAGTGCGGGGGCATTGGTGGCATCCCTGCTGGATAGCTATCCGTTTGCCGATAACCAACGTAACTGGGTGCAAGTCGAGTTGCACGACGATTTTCCCGTGCCGACGCTGCCGAACTGCGTGGCGCTGGTGCTGTCGTCGGTGATGAGCAATGCGCTGCGCGCGCTGGCCGATGTGGACAACCCGTCGCTGCGCTTTGTCGTGGTGGCTGGAGATCGGCCGGAAATCCGCATCGCGGACAACGGGCCCGGCATTCCGCCGGAGGTGATGGATCGTCTGCTCGTCGACCCCGTCACCACGCACGCCTCGGCGGGCGGCAGCGGGATGGGCATGATCTTCTGTAACCGCGTCATGCAATCTTTTGGTGGCGGCATCCGGATCGCTTCGGCTTCGGGCGCAGGCACCACCGTAACCCTCGATTTCCCCAATATGAAGAATCGTATGAACAGGAGTGATCGATGAGCGAACCGAATACCACGCAGGCACCCCCGGCAATTCTGTTCGTCGATGACGAGGCCACGGCCGTCAAGTATTTCCAGCGCGCCATTGGCCAGCTTGCCCCGGTGGTGACCGGGGGATCCGTTGAAGAAGGCAAGGCGCTGCTCGACGCCCATGGCGACAGCCTGGCCGTGCTGGTGTCCGACCAACGCATGCCGGGCGAATATGGCAACGAGTTGCTGCGTTACGCGCGCGAGCGCTATCCGCATATCGTACGGATTCTGACCACGGCGTACTCGGAACTCGACCAGACCGTCGAGGCCGTGAACCAGGGCCAGATCCATCGCTACATCAAGAAGCCGTGGGACATTACCGCGCTGCGCATGGAGATGAAGCAGGCGCTGGAGTTGTCTGGTCTGCGCAGGGAGCGTGATCAACTGGTGCGTGAAAAGCTCATGGTGCTGCAGAAGCAGACCGTGGCCACGCGCGTTGGCATGGTCCACGCGATCTGCGCCAGCCTGATCGGCCCGGGGCGATTCCAGCCGGTGGAGACCTATCTGGCTGGCACGTCGCTGGCGGGTGCGCGCAATGCCGAGCCCGACTGGCAGCGTCTGGACTATGCGGATCTGGTCGGCGCGGAAAGCCAGCGCTGCGGCGTGTACGGCCATGCGGTTGGCACGAAGCTGGCAGAGTTCCGCGCGCGACTGGCTGGTCGTGGCGCTGGTGACGCGACGGCGGTGCTGGCGGAAGTGCTGGGTGCAGCGGTACGCCGCGACGGCGATGTCGTCACGTGGGCCGCGCCGGACGCGCTCGGTGAGTTCGTGGCAAGACCCGTGGCCGATGCTGTATCCGACGAGCACGCGGCATGGCTGGCGGCGCTGCTGTGGCTGGAAGAGGCTGGTGGGGCGCTGCAACTGCAGCGCGAAGGCGACGCGATCACGGCACGCGCGACAACGCGGACTGAGTCGTTCGCCAAGGACCGGCTGGCCGTGTGGATCGAGCAGTTGACGGAAGCCTAAGCGTACGTGAGCGTAGTGGCTCCCTCTCCGCAAACGCGGGGGGAGGGGGCCTGAATCGATGCCGCGCGAGCCGGCGCGGTCATCGAATGTCTTTCTCCAACACGCTGTTTCGCGATGACGCGAAGCAGCTCTGGCAAGGCCCCGCAACGACGCCACAATCGTCTTGAAACGGCTTCCAATGCCTGTCCCCTTCGCCGGGCGGTCCTGCGCGGACCATGCCGGCGGGCGGAGAAGACTCAGGAGTTGGCAGGTGCCTCGGGCAGTGTGAGAACGCCGAGCGCCTGCAGTTCTTGCAGTTGCGCGTCACTCATATCCAGAAGACTCTGCAATACCGCGCGCGTGCCCTCGCCAAGCGTCGGCGGTGCATTGCGAATCGGCGGGCGCTTTCCGTCCAGACGGTACGGCGGCGCAAATACATGCGTCGTGCCTGCCACCGGATGCGGCATCTCACGCATCAGCCCACCCCTGCGAGTCCGTTCGCTGGTCAGTGCCTCGTGCAGCCCGGCCACCCTGCCGCACGGGATACCGCAAGCGGTCATGCGTTCCAGCAGAAGGTCGCGGGGAAACGCATGGATCAGACCCGTGATCAGCGGTGTCAGGGTGACGCGGTTCTTCGCGCGCTCGACGTTCGTGGCGTAGCGTGGATCCTCGACGATATCGGGGCGCTCGATGACCTGGCGGCAGAACTTGTCGAACTGGTTGTTGTTTCCCACCGCGATGATCAGTGGACCATCGGCAGCCTCGAACATGCCGTAGGGCACGATGGACGGATGGGCGTTCCCGTAGCGTGCCGGGTCGCGCCCCAGCAGCATGGCATCCAGGCCGTAGTAGCCCGTCACCATCACGCCGCAGTCGTACAGCGCCATCTCGATCAGTTGGCCCAGGCCCTTTCGCTCGCGGCGGAAGAGGGCGGCCAGTACGGCTTGTGCCGCATACATGCCGGTCATGAGGTCGACGACCGCAACGCCGAATTTCAACGGCGGCTGATCGGCCTCGCCATTGAGCGCCATGAGGCCGGCCTCGCCCTGGATGACGAGGTCGTAGCCGGGGCGTTTCGCTTCCGGGCCGCTGGTGTCGTATCCAGAAATGGCGCAGTAGATGAGGTCAGGCTTGATGGCCTTGAGCTGCTCGTAGCCCAGGCCCAGCTTCTCGGCGCCGCCCGTCTTGAAGTTGTGGATGACGACGTCGAACTTCGGCAGCAGTTCGTAGACGATCTGCACGCCTTCCTTGCTCTGCAGATCCAGCGTGATGGACCGCTTGTTGCGGTTCATGCTGTTGTAGTAAGTCGTCTCCGTCTTGCCAATGCGCATCCCCCAATCACGGGTGTCATCGCCACGGCCGGGATGTTCCACCTTGACCACCTCGGCACCGAAGTCGGCCAGGACTTGCCCGCACAGCGGGCCAGCGAAGACGCGGGACAGGTCAAGCACGCGCACGCCGTCGAGAGGCAGTTCGGTGTCCTTGGATGGTTCAATGGTCTGCTGCATGGCTTGTCTCCTGCCTCCGCCATTCACGTATGCCGTGACGTGGCGATCATCTGCTTGTGGTTAATCGGACATTCTTGCCCGCATAAATAATTAGAACAATCACAATGGTGATTGACGCAATGTCCAATTTGGCTTGACGGTCATTCAGCCAAGGGTGGGTTTGCGGGCGAGTTCGTTCCCTCGCACAGCGCTTTTTGCCACGGGTGCTGACGGGTATGGCAGTCCCGGACTCCTCGCCAAACGAAAAAGGCACCCGAAGGTGCCTTTTTCGTTCAACCCGAGCGCCGCGTCAAGCTTGCGCGCCGAAGTTCGGGTCGTTGCGGTCAGTTACGTCGCCGCCTTTCTTGTCGCCCTTGACGAGGTCTTCGCGCTTCACGCCGAGCCACATCGCCAGCGCCGCGGCCACGAACACCGACGAGTAGATACCGAACAGAATACCCACAGTCAGGGCCAGGGCGAAGTAGTGCAGCGTCGGGCCGCCGAAGAAGAACATCGACAGCACCATCATTTCGGTCGAGCCGTGGGTGATGATGGTCCGCGACATCGTGCTGGTGATCGCGTGGTCGATGACTTCATGCGTAGTCATCTTGCGGTACTTGCGGAAGGCTTCGCGGATCCGGTCGAAAATCACCACCGATTCGTTCACGGAGTAGCCCAGCACCGCCAGGATCGCCGCCAGCACCGAGAGCGAGAACTCCCACTGGAAGAAGGCGAAGAAGCCCAGGATGATCACCACATCGTGCAGGTTGGCGATGATACCGGCGACCGCGAACTTCCATTCGAAGCGGAACGACAGGTAGATCACGATACCGGCCACCACGCACAGCAGCGCCAGCAGGCCGTCCGTGGCCAGTTCCTTGCCCACCTGCGGGCCGACGAACTCCACGCGTTGCAGCTTGACGTCAGGCGAGGCCGCCGTCAGCGCGCCCATGACCTGCTCGCTCTGCTGCGCGGAGGTCACCTGCTTGCCGTCCGGGCCCTTCTGCAGCGGCAGGCGGATCATCACGTCGCGCGAGGTGCCGAAATTCTGCACCTGCACATCGGAGTAGCCGAGCTTGCTGACCTGGCCACGGACCTTCTCGAGATCGACGGCCTGCTGGTAGTTGACCTCCATCACCGTGCCGCCGGTGAATTCGATCGACAGGTGCAGGCCCTTGTGCCAGAGGAAGAAAACAGCGGCGGCAAACGTCAGGAAGGACACCACGTTGAAGATCAACGCGTGCTTCATGAACGGAATGTCGCGCTTGATGCGGAAAAATTCCATGATGGGTTCCTGATGTGTCCTGGCTTACTTGGCGACCGGGGTGTCGGTGGTGTCCGGCTTCCAGATCTGACCGATGGCCAGGCCCTGGAGCTTCTTCTTGCGGCCGTACCAAAGGTTGACCAGGCCGCGGTTGAAGAACACCGCCGAGAACATCGAGGTCAGAATGCCCAGGCAGTGCACCACGGCAAAGCCGCGCACCGGGCCCGAGCCAAAGGCCAGCAGCGCCAGGCCAGCGATCAGCGTGGTCACGTTCGAGTCGAGAATCGTGGCCCAGGCACGCTCGAAGCCGATGGCGATCGACATCTGCGGCGATGCGCCCGCGCGCAGTTCCTCGCGGATCCGCTCGTTGATCAGCACGTTCGCGTCGATGGCCATGCCGAGCACCAGCGCGATAGCGGCGATGCCAGGCAGCGTCAGCGTGGCCTGCAGCATCGACAGCACCGCCACCAGCAGCAGCAGGTTCACACCCAGCGCGATCACGGAGAACACGCCGAACAGCATGTAGTACAGCACCATGAAGACGGCGATCGCGGCGAAGCCGTAGGCCACCGAGTCAAAGCCCTTCTGGATGTTGTCCGCGCCCAGCGACGGGCCGATTGTGCGTTCCTCGATGATTTCCATCGGGGCGGCCAGCGAGCCGGCGCGCAGCAGCAGGGCCAGGTCGTTGGCGGCTTCGGTCGAGTAAGAACCGGTGATCTGGAAGCTCGAGCCAAGCTCGGACTGGATCGTCGCCACAGTCAGCACTTCGCCCTTGCCCTTCTCGAACAGGACGATGCCCATCGGCTTGCCAATGTTCTCCCGCGACACGTCACGCAGCATGCGGCCGCCTTGGGCGTCGAGCTTGATGTTGACGGACGGGCGCTGGTTCTGGTCGAAACCGGCCGAGGCGCTTTCGATACGGTCGCCGGTGAAGATCACCTGCTTGCGCAGCAGCACCGGGGCGCTGTTGCCTTGCGTGAACAGCTCGTCGCCGAACGGCACGGGGTCACCCGGGCGCGGGTTGCGCACATCCGGATCGGCTAGGCGCGCCTCGAGCGTGGCGGTACGGCCGATGATGTCCTTGGCCTTGGCGGTGTCCTGCACGCCCGGCAGCTGCACCACAATGCGGTCGGAGCCTTGCTGCTGGATCACCGGCTCTGCCACGCCAAGTTCGTTCACACGATTGTGCAGGGTGGTGATGTTCTGCTTGACGGCGCCGTCCTGCACGGTCTTGCGGGCGGCTTCCGTGAACGTGCCGACGATGTTCGTGCCGTCCATCGTGAAGGCCAGCTCGCGCAGGTTGTCGGCCAGGATGCCGCGCGCGCGTTCCGCGTCGTCGCCATTGCTGAAGCGCACGGTCAGACGCTCGCCGTCACGGTCAATGCCGCCGTGGCGGATGTTCTTGTCGCGCAGCAGCGTGCGCGCATCGCCGGCCAGGCTGTCGAGCTTCTTGTCGACGGCGCCCTTCATGTCCACCTGTAGCAGGAAGTGCACGCCACCGCGCAGATCCAGACCCAGGTACATGGGCAGCGCGTGCAGCGCGGTCAGCCAGCGCGGCGAACCGGACAGCAGGTTCAGCGCCACGACATAGGTCGCATCGTTCGCGTCGGGGTTCAGCGAGCGCGACAGCACGTCCTTGGCCTTGAGCTGCTCGTCAGTGGTGCGGAAGCGCGCCTTGACCGAGCCGGACTGGCCGGACACGTCGAAGAACACCCCGTCAGGCTGCAGCTGGTTCTGCGCCAGGATCTCCTCGACATGCTTCTGCATGGACAGGTCGACCTTGACCGTGGCCTTGGCCGACGATACCTGGACGGCGGGCGCCTCGCCGAAGAAGTTCGGCAGGGTGTAGGTGATGCCGATGGCCAGAGCCACCAGAATCACGATGTATTTCCAAATCGGATAACGATTCATCGTTGGCCAGTCATTGCGGTTGGCGTGGTCGATAATCGCGCGCATCGCGCGCCGGATCGGCCGGACCGGTTGGCAAACAGCCGCCTGGCAATCCGTAGGAGGGTCCGGACGGGACCCCTGTGCGGATTCAGGCGGCTGCGCAGGGCATGGTCGGAGGCGTCGTGCGCCACGTCCATGCCTGATTCAGGCGGAAAACGTGCCGGATCAGAGCGACTTCAGCGAGCCCTTCGGCAGCACAGTGGTCACCGCATTCTTCTGCACGGTGATTTCCGTACCTTCGGCCACTTCCAGGGTCACGTAGTTCTCGTTGACCTTGGTGACGCGGCCCAGGATGCCGCCCGCCGTCACGACTTCGTCGTTCTTGGCCAGCGCTTCCATCATTGCCTTGGTTTCCTTCTGGCGCTTCATCTGCGGGCGGATCATGATGAACCACAGCACCGCGAACATCAGGATGATCGGCAGAAAGCTCATCAGGCCACCGGCGCCGCCGCCGATACCAGCAGTCTGGGCAAAAGCGTTAGAGATAAACACGTTACTTCTCCGTCACAAAGTTCAATCAGGGAATCGGGCATTCTATCACCCGGTCATTGTCCCGCCTTGGCATTCTAGGGCGAATTGCGGGTTTGTTCGGGGTGCGTTCCGCGTACTTTGCGGAGGATGCGGAAAGCCACCCCGAAGCGGCCGATTTCAGGCCAGCTATTCGACCTTGGCCGCGCCGAAAGTTCTCAGCCGGCCCGGTCCGAGAGACACTCAGCGTGTGCCGCGCGCGCGATTTTCGGCGAACTGGCGGCGGAATGCCTCGAAGCGGTGCTCTTCGATGGCCGTGCGCATCTCGCGCATCAGTTCCAGGTAGTAATAGAGGTTGTGGATCGTGTTCAGGCGCGCGCCAAGGATTTCGCCCACGCGGTGCAGGTGGTGCAGGTAGGCCCGGGAGAAGTTACGGCAGGTGTAGCAGCCGCACTGTTCGTCCAGCGGGCGCGGGTCGTTGCGGTGCGCCGCGTTGCGGATCTTCACGTCACCAAAGCGCGTGAACAGCCAGCCGTTGCGGGCGTTGCGGGTCGGCATCACGCAGTCGAACATGTCGACGCCGTGCGCCACGCCGGCCACCAGGTCCTCGGGCGTGCCAACGCCCATCAGATAGTGCGGCTTGTGCGCCGGCAAGCGGGGACCAACGTGCTCCAGCACCCGCATCATGTCTTCCTTCGGCTCACCAACCGACAGGCCGCCGATCGCGTAACCATGGAAGTCCAGTTCCGACAGGCCCGCCAGTGATTCGTCGCGCAGGTCCTCGAACATGCCGCCCTGCACGATGCCGAACAGCGCGTTGGGATTGGCCAGATGGTCGAACTCGTCGCGCGAACGCTTGGCCCAGCGCAGGCTCATCCGCATGGAGCGGGCGGCCTCGTCGTGCGTGGCGGGACGGCCGTCGATCTCGTACGGCGTGCACTCGTCGAATTGCATCACGATGTCTGAGTTCAGCGTGCGCTGGATCTGCATCGAGATCTCGGGCGACAGGAACAGCTTGTCGCCATTGACCGGCGATGCGAACGTGACACCTTCCTCGGTGATCTTGCGCAGTTCTCCCAGCGAAAACACCTGAAAACCGCCCGAATCGGTCAGGATCGGCTTGTCCCAGCCGATGAACTTGTGCAGGCCGGCGTGGGTGTCAACGACGTCGAGCCCCGGGCGCAGCCACAGGTGGAACGTATTGCCGAGGATGATTTGCGCGCCGATCTCGTTGAGTTCGAGCGGCGACATTGCCTTGACCGACCCGTAGGTGCCTACGGGCATGAAGATCGGCGTTTCCACAACGCCGTGGTTCAGCGTGACGCGGCCACGGCGGGCGTTGCCATCAGTGGTCAGCAGTTCGAAATTGAGCATGGTGTGTTCTCGGGGGCGGTCAGGCGCGGCGGTCGCGGCGGGTGAGCAGCATGGCGTCGCCGTAGCTGAAGAAGCGGTAGCGCGCGTCCACGGCATGACGGTAGGCGTCGCGAATCGCCTCCACGCCGGCCAGCGCGGAGACCAGCATCAGCAGCGTGGACTTGGGCAGATGGAAGTTGGTGATCAGCGCGTCGACGATGCGGAAGGCGTAGCCGGGCGTGATGAAGATGTCAGTATCGCCGCTGCCCGCCTCCAGCGTGCCATCTTCGGCGGCGGCCGATTCCAGCGCGCGCAGCGACGTGGTGCCGACGGCGATCACGCGTCCGCCACGCGCGCGGGTCTCGCGCACGGCATCCGCCAGTTCGGGCGAGATGGCATACCACTCCGAATGCATCTTGTGCTCGGACAGGTTTTCGGTACGCACGGGCTGGAACGTGCCCGCGCCAACGTGCAGCGTCAGGAAGGCGCGGCGGATGCCGGCGGCGTCCAGCCGGGCGAACAGGGCGTCGTCGAAGTGCAATCCGGCCGTGGGCGCGGCCACCGCGCCGGGGTTGCGCGCGTAGACGGTCTGGTAGCGCGTTTCGTCGTAGGCGTCGGGGTCGTGGGTGATGTACGGCGGCAGCGGCAGGCGGCCGTAACGTTCGATCAGGTCGAGCGCGGGCTCGGGAAAGCGCAGTGTGAAGAACTGGTCGACGCGGGGGCCCACGGTCACTGCGAAGGCGTCATCCGCCAGGTGCAGCAGGCTGCCCTCGACAGGCGTCTTCGACGCGCGCACCTGGGCCAGCACCGTGTGGGTATCGACCACCCGTTCCACCAGCACTTCGATCCGGCCGCCGCTCGGCTTGTGGCCGAAAAAACGGGCCTTGATCACGCGCGTGTCGTTGAACACGAGCAGGTCGTCCGTATTCAGATATTCAAGGATGTCGCTGAAGGCGCGGTCGACCAGCCGCACCGCCTCGGACGTGTCCTCGGGGGCGGTCCGCTCCACCACCAGCAGACGGCTGGCGCTGCGGTCAGGCAGGGCGGACTGCGCGATCAGTTCGGGCGGCAGCGGAAAATCGAAATCGGACAGGGTCAACATGGCTGGATACAACGGCCAAAACCGTGCACGGCGGCAAGCTTTGTGGGCGTGCTACCGCGGTGATCGGTACGGCATGGGTAAAATCGGCGAATCCGACATTGTAAGGCTTGGGCGCCAGGCTTCGCCTGCTTGCCCATGTTGCCGCCCATATTCCCGCGCTGATGCCAGGCTCCGCCACCGAACCGATCGACGAACCCGCCTCCGCCGCCAGGAAATCCGCCAAGGCTGCCGATGCCAAGCCGTCCACGGCCGCAGCGCGGCTGGCCAAGCTCGGCCTGCGACGCAGTGTCGACCTCGTGCTGCACCTGCCGCTCCGCTACGAGGACGAAACCACGCTCGAGCCGATCCGCGACGCGATCCACCGTGCGGGTATTGGCCTGCCGGCGCAGATCGAAGGCGAAGTGATCTCGAACGAGGTGACGTTCCGCCCGCGCCGCCAGCTTGTGGTCAAGGTGGCCGATGAAACCGGCGAACTGACGCTGCGTTTCCTCAATTTCTACGGCGGCCAGACCAAGCAGATGGCCGAAGGCACGCGTCTGCGCGTGCGCGGCGAGATTCGCGGCGGCTTCTTTGGCGCCGAGATGGTCCATCCAACCGTGCGGGCGGTGACGCCGGGCGAGCCGTTGCCGGACCGCCTGACGCCGGTCTATCCGGCCACCGCCGGGATTTCTCAGGCTTACCTGCGCAAGGCCATCGGCGGGGCGATGCAGCGCACGCCGATGCCGGAAACCCTGCCCCAGGCGGTGCTGCGCGGGCCGCTGGCGCAGTTGAAGCTGCCGCCGCTGATCGATTGCCTGCGCCTGCTGCACAACCCGCCACAGCAGGAAAGCGAGGCCGCGCTGGCCGATCGCTCGCATCCGGCGTGGGTGCGGATCAAGTTCGATGAACTGCTCGCGCAGCAGATTTCGCTGCGCCGCTCGCAGGCCGCGCGCAAGGAGAAGAACGCGCCGTCGATGCCGCGCCGTGCGGGTGGCTTGCTGACCAGCTTCCTTGGCGCGCTGCCGTTCCGCCTGACGGGCGCGCAGCAGCGGGTGGTCGAGGAAATCGCCGCCGACATGGCCCGTCCGCACCCCATGCATCGTCTGCTTCAGGGCGACGTGGGCAGCGGCAAGACGATCGTCGCCGCGCTGGCCGCGTGCCAGGCGATCGACGCCGGCTATCAGGCCGCGTTGATGGCGCCGACCGAAATCCTGGCCGAGCAGCATTTCCGCAAGTTGTCCGCATGGCTCGAACCGCTTGGCGTGCCTGTGGTCTGGTTGGCGGGCAGTCTGAAGGCGAAGGAGAAGCGCGAGGCCGTGGCGCGCGCCGAATCGGGCGAGGCGAAGCTAGTGATCGGCACCCATGCGCTGATCCAGGACACCGTCCGGTTCGCCCGGCTCGGTCTGGCCGTGGTCGACGAGCAGCATCGCTTCGGCGTTGCCCAGCGGCTGGCGCTGCGTGGCAAGGCCGCGGAAGCGGACCAGCCGGGCGAGCCGGCGCGACCGGCGGAGGAAAAAGTGGTGCCGCACCAGCTCATGATGTCGGCCACGCCGATCCCGCGCACGCTGGCGATGACCTACTACGCCGACCTCGATGTGTCGGTGATCGACGAATTGCCGCCCGGCCGCACGCCAATCGTCACGCGGCTGGTCAATGACGCGCGCCGCGACGAGGTGATCGAGCGCGTGCACCATGCGGCCGCCGAAGGGCGCCAGGTCTACTGGGTGTGTCCGCTGATCGAGGAAAGCGAGGCGCTGCAGCTCCAGACGGCAGTCGAGACGTACGAAACGCTGGTTGCGGCGCTGCCCGATCTGCGTGTCGGGCTGGTTCACGGGCGGCTGCCACCGGCCGAGAAGGCCGCCGTGATGGACGATTTCACCGCCAACCGGCTGCAGGTGCTGGTGGCCACCACCGTGATCGAAGTGGGCGTCGACGTTCCCAATGCATCGCTGATGGTGATCGAACACGCCGAACGTTTCGGGCTGGCGCAACTCCACCAGTTAAGGGGGCGCGTGGGGCGGGGAAGCGCCGAGTCGGTCTGCCTGCTGATGTACCAGGCGCCGCTGTCGCCCACAGCGCGCGAGCGGCTGGCGACGATGCGCGAAACCACCGACGGCTTCGAGATCGCACGGCGCGACCTGCAGATTCGCGGCCCCGGTGAATTCCTGGGTGCCCGGCAGTCGGGCGAGGCGATGCTGCGATTCGCCGACCTCGAAACCGATGCCTGGCTCGTCGATTACGCCCAGGAGGCCGCCGAGCTGATGTTGGAACGGTACCCGGAAGCGGTGGAGGCGCATCTGTCGCGCTGGCTGGGTGGCCGGGAGCACTTCCTGAAGGCCTGATGTCGCGCCTTCGCCATATTGGAGACGTCTGAAAGTGGCTAATAAGTTTCTTTTGCCTGTCGATCTGACAAGGACGGGAATCGAAGCTAAAATCTATCGCCTAACCGGAATTGATTGATCATGACGCTCACCGAACTCAAGTACATCGTCGCCGTGGCGCGCGAGCGCCATTTCGGCCGGGCTGCCGAGGCCTGCTTCGTGTCGCAGCCGACCCTGTCGGTCGCCATCAAGAAGCTGGAGGACGAGCTGACCGTGCAGATCTTCGAGCGGGGCACCTCCGAGGTGTCGGTGACGGCCATCGGCGAGCAGATCGTCGCGCAGGCGCAGCGTGTGCTTGAGCAGACCATGGCGATTCGTGAGATCGCCAAGCAGGGCAAGGACCCGCTGGCCGGGCCGCTGCGATTGGGCGTGATCTACACGATCGGGCCGTACCTGCTGCCGGCACTGGTCAAGCAGATGATCGAGACCGTGCCGCAGATGCCGCTGATGCTGCAGGAGAACTACACGAACAAGCTGATCGAACTGCTCAAGCAGGGCGAAATCGACTGCGCGATCATGGCCGAGCCGTTCCCGGACTCCGGCCTGACGGTGCGTCCGCTGTATGACGAGCCGTTCGTGGTGGCCGTGCCGCGCGGGCACCAGCTTTCCCAGCAGACCAAGGTGGATCCGGACGAACTGAAGCAGCAGACCATGCTGCTGCTCGGCAGCGGCCATTGTTTCCGCGATCACGTGCTGAGCGTGTGTCCGGAACTGTCGCGCTTCTCGCAGGCGGCCGACGGCATCCAGAAGACGTTCGAAGGTTCGTCGCTCGAGACCATCCGCCATATGGTGGCCAGCGGCGTCGGTATCACCGTGCTGCCGCGCACCTCGGTGCCCGACCTCAAGCCGCACAACGACATGCTGTCCTACGTGCCGTTCGCCGAGCCCGTGCCGGACCGCCGCGTGGTGCTGGCCTGGCGCAAGAGCTTCACGCGCCTTCCCGCCATGGAAGCGCTGGCCAACGCGGTGACCGCGTGCGAACTGCCCGGCGTGCGCAGGCTCAGCGACACGGAGACGGTCGAGGCCGTCGCGGCCTGAATCCCATCCCGGCCTGACCGCCGGGCCATATCCCTTCTGCAAGCATAGGTATCGTCTATTCGATATATGAAATTTATCGAATAGACGATTCAATAGTCGCCTAATACACTTCTTCCATCGGGTTCCGGGAACCCGTCCAGAAACGCGATGGACTATGGAGTGACATCATGGCAATGCTCAATCTTTTCGTATCAGGCTTCCGCCAACTCCGCGCACAAGCGCGCGACGCCGGCCGTGGTGAGGCCTCTCGCCTGCGCCGCAAGGTGGTACGCAAGGAAATCGGCATGGCAATCGTCGCGCTCGGCGCGATGGCGATGTTCCTCGATGCCGCAAGGGGGCTTTCTTCCCTTGTGGCGTAGTCCTGGTGCGATAATGGCCACTGTCCGCCCGCGTCACATTGGGGCGCCGATCCTCGTGGCTTGAACAAAATGGAGCTGAACGACCATGGCAAAGAAGAATGAGATGAGCGTGAACATCGGTATCTCGGACAAGGACCGCAAGAAGATCGCGGAAGGCCTTTGCAAGCTGCTGGCCGATACGTACACCCTCTACCTCAAGACCCATAACTTCCACTGGAACGTGACGGGTCCGATGTTCAACACGCTGCATCTGATGTTCGAGACGCAGTACAACGAGCTGGCGCTGGCCGTGGACGCAATCGCCGAGCGTATCCGCGCATTGGGCTATCCGGCCCCGGGCACCTACAAGGAATACGCCAAGTTGTCCTCGATCGCCGAGGAAGAGGGCGTGCCCGAAGCCACCGAGATGATCCGCAAGCTCGTGGAAGGCCAGGAAGCCGTGGTGCGCACCGCGCGCTCGCTGTTCCCGGCGATCGATGCCGCTGGCGACGAACCGTCGGCGGACCTGCTGACCCAGCGCATGCAGACGCACGAGAAGACCGCGTGGATGCTGCGTTCGCTGCTGGCCTGATCCCCGTCATGCCAGTCACCGGTTGCCACGTCGCTTGCGGCAACCGGGCCAACGCGTCACGGCCCAACTGGCCGCGGCGCGTTTTTGCTTGAGTCTTGCCAGAAGTACGCCGCCATGTCCCATCCCTCCACCGCCCCCGCCCACCCGAGCCGTCTGGCGCTATACGCGCGCCTGGTTCGCATCGACAAGCCGATTGGCACGCTGCTGTTGCTATGGCCCACGCTCTGGGCCATGTGGATGGCCGCCGGCGGGCCGCCGGGATGGACCCTGTTCTGGATCTTCTTCGCTGGCACGTTCCTGATGCGTTCGGCCGGTTGCGCCATGAACGATTGGGCCGACCGCGATTTTGACAAGCACGTGAAACGCACGAAGGAGCGGCCGCTGACCGCCGGGCTGATTGCCAGCTGGGAAGCGCTGGCCGTGGCGGCGGTGCTGGCGCTGATCGCGCTGGCGCTGATTCTGCCATTGAATTCGCTGACCAAATGGTTGGCAGTGGTGGCCGCCGTCCTGGCGGGTACCTATCCGTTCTTCAAGCGGTTTTTCGCGATCCCGCAAGCGTACCTGGGTATCGCATTCGGCTTCGGCATCCCGATGGCCTTCGCGGCGATCCAGGATCAGGTGCCGTTCGTGGCCTGGCTGATGCTGCTGGCCAATGTGTTCTGGGCGATTGCCTATGACACCGCATACGCGATGGTCGATCGCGATGACGACCTGCTGCTGGGCATGAAGACGTCGGCGATCACGTTTGGCCGGTTCGACGTGGCCGCGATCATGATCTGCTACGCCGCCTTCCTGGGTTTGATGGCCTGGGCAGGATCGCTGCTCGGACTGGGCTGGCCGTACTATGCCGGCCTGGTGGCAGCCGCGGGGATGGCGGGCTATCACTACACGCTGATTCGCGAGCGCGACCGCATGAAGTGTTTCGCGGCCTTCCGGCACAACAACTGGCTGGGTGCCTGCGTGTTCGCCGGGACGTTCGTGGCGTATCTGCTGAAGTAAGAAACCGGGGCCAGGCCCCGGTTTTTTCTTAGTCCTTCCCGAACTCCGCTCCCATCTCGCGGCCCCGCGCGGCGGCGGCCAGCATGGCGCGAACGAAGGCGTCCTGGATGCCGCTGGCGTCCATCGAGGTCAGCGCGGCATAGGTCGTGCCGCCTTTCGACGTGACACGCTCACGCAGCGTCGATACTGGTTCGGACGACTCCGCTGCCAGCGCGGCGGCTCCGCGGAACGTTTCGACGGCCAGCTTGCGACCCTGCTCGGCGGACAGGCCCATCTCGGTGGCGGCGCGTTCCATCGCCTCGACGAAATAGAACACGTACGCCGGGCCGCTGCCGGAAATCGCCGTTACGGCGTCGATCTGGTCGTCGCCCTCGACCCACACGCACTGGCCGACGGCCTCGGCCACGGCCTTGGCGATGGCGCGGTCTTCGTCGGACAGACCCGGGGCGGCGGCCAGTCCGGTCATCCCCATGCCGGCCAGCGCGGGCGTATTGGGCATCGCGCGGACAAGCCGGTTGGTGCCCAGCCAGCGTTGCATGTCCTGAAGCCGGATGCCAGCCGCCACGCTGATGATCAGGCTGTTCTTCAACTGCGGCGCCAGGGCTCCCACTGCGTCCTTGAACTGCTGCGGCTTGACCGCCAGCACGATCACGTTGCTGGCGCCAAACGCGGCGTCCGGTGCAGCCAGGGTCTGTACGCCAAGCGTCGTGGCCAGGCGTTGGCGGGCGTCTTCGAACGGATCGACCACGCGAATCGCGTTGGCTGGCACGCCACGGGCTACCAGGCCACCGATCAGGGCAGAGGCCATATTGCCGCCGCCGAGGAAGCCGAAAGTAAGGGAGTCGAGCATCATGGTTCCAGTCTGCCGGCACGACGCATGTCGGCTGGCGTTGATGAATCTGTTGAGCGTGGAGGGTGTGAAGCGACGGGCGCCGTCAGCCTCGTGCGCCGAATATCGCGGTGCCGATCCGCACCATCGTCGCGCCCTCGGCGATGGCCGCGGGCATATCGGCGGACATCCCCATCGAGAGCGTATCCACATCCAGTCCGGACTGCCGCAGTTCCTCGAGCAACCGGCGCAGCGCGGCAAATGGCACGCGCTGGGCGGCCAGGTCCGCTGCCGGCGCGGGAATCGCCATCAGGCCGCGCAATCGCAGGTTCGGCAATGCGGCCACGGCGCGCGCCAGCGCCAGCACTTCCTCGGGAAGCACGCCGCTCTTGGTGTCTTCGTTGCTGATATTGACCTGGATGCAGACCTGCAGGGGCGCCAGATCCGCCGGCCGCTGCGCAGACAGCCGCTCCGCGATCTTCAGGCGGTCGATGGCGTGGACCCAGTCGAATTGCTCGGCCACGGGGCGGGTCTTGTTGCTTTGCAGCGGGCCGATGAAGTGCCACGCGATGCGGCTGCGCAGATCGCCCAGCGCGGCGATCTTGTCCAGACCTTCCTGCACGTAGTTCTCGCCAAACGCTGGCTGTCCGGCCTCGAAGGCCTCGCGCACGCGATCAGGTGAGACGGTCTTGGAGACGGCCAGCAGGGTCACCCCGGAAGGGGCCCGGCCGGCTTGTTGTGCAGCCGCCGCGATGTCATTCTTCACGGCTTGCAAGTTGGCGGCGATTACAGACATAATCCGGCGAACATACCAAAGAAGTACAACAAAAAGCAGTCTTTTAGGGTGGGGTCATTATAGATGGACATCGCGCAGCTATTGGCTTTTGCGGTCAAGAACAAGGCATCCGATCTCCACCTCTCGGCTGACATGCCGCCGATGGTGCGTATTCACGGGGATATGCGCCGCATCAACGTCGCGGCAATGACGCACAAGGACGTCCACGCCATGGTGTACGACATCATGAGCGACGTTCAGCGCAAGTCTTATGAAGAGCGCCTTGAGGTCGATTTCTCCTTCGAGATCTCTGGTCTGTCCCGTTTCCGGGTCAACGCCTATACCACCCAGCGCGGCGCGGCCGCGGTGTTCCGGACGATTCCGTCGAAGGTCCTGACGCTCGAGGACCTGCGCGCGCCCGCCGTGTTCGCCGATCTGTGCATGAAGCCGCGTGGCCTGGTGCTGGTCACCGGGCCCACGGGCTCGGGCAAGTCGACCACGCTCGCCGCGATGGTCGACCATCGCAACGACAACGACATGGGTCACATCCTCACGGTGGAGGATCCAATCGAATTCGTGCATCAGTCCAAAAAGAGTCTGATCAACCAGCGCGAGCTTGGCCCTCACACCCATTCGTTCGCCAACGCGCTGCGCTCGGCACTGCGCGAGGACCCGGACGTGGTTCTGGTGGGTGAATTGCGTGACCTGGAAACGATCCGCCTGGCGCTGACCGCCGCGGAAACCGGTCACCTGGTTTTCGCCACGCTGCACACGAGTTCGGCCGCCAAGACGATTGACCGTGTGGTCGACGTGTTCCCGCCGGAAGAAAAGGACATGGTGCGAACCATGCTGTCGGAGTCGCTCGAGGCCGTGATCTCGCAGACGCTGCTCAAGACACGCGACGGCAACGGTCGGACGGCGGCACATGAAATCATGATCGCCACGCCTGCGATTCGCCACCTGATCCGCGAAAACAAGATCGCGCAGATGTACTCGATGATGCAGACGTCGAGCGGCCTGGGCATGCAGACGCTGGACCAGTGCCTGAGCGACCTGATCAAGCGGGGCATGATCAACTACAGCGACGCGCGGGCGATTGCGAAAAATCCCGACGCCTTCATGGGTTAAGGGGGAAGGGAATGACCATACTCGACCGCGAATCCGCTGCAAAGTACATCAACGAAATGCTGGGGCTGATGGTCAAGAACCGTGGCTCCGATCTGTTCATCACCGCGGAATTTCCTCCGGCCGTCAAGGTCGACGGGAAGATCACGCCGGTTTCCCAGCAGCCGTTGAATCCGACTCACGCGCTGACCCTGGTGTGTTCGATCATGAACGAACGCCAGACCAAGGAGTTCGAGGACACCCGCGAATGCAATTTCGCGATCGCCGTGCCGGACGTCGGACGTTTCCGTGTCTCGGCCTTCATCCAGCAAGGCCGCGCAGGCATGGTGCTGCGGACCATCAACACCCGCATTCCATCGGTCGAAGACCTGGACCTGCCGCCGACGCTGCATGAGATCGTGATGTCCAAGCGCGGTCTGGTGATCGTCACCGGCGCCACTGGCTCGGGCAAGTCGACCTCGCTGGCGGCCATGCTCGACCACCGCAACGCGCATTCGTACGGCCACATCATCACGATCGAGGACCCGATCGAATACGTCCACGCGCATCAGAACTGCATCGTCACGCAGCGCGAGGTGGGGATCGACACCGAGTCGTGGCACGTCGCGCTCAAGAACACGCTGCGCCAGGCGCCGGACGTGATTCTGATCGGCGAAATCCGCGATCGCGACACGATGGAATACGCGATGCAGTACGCGGAAACGGGCCACCTTTGCCTGGCCACGCTGCACGCGAACAACGCCAACCAGGCGATCGACCGTATCGTCAACTTCTTCCCAGAGGAAAAGCGCCAGCAGCTTCTGATCGACCTGTCGCTGAACCTGAAGGCGATGATCTCGCAGCGCCTGCTGCCACGTGCCGGCCGCAAGGGCCGCGTGCCGGCGGTGGAGATCATGATCGGCACGCCGCTAGTGGCCGACCTGATCTTCAAGGGCGAGATTCACGAGCTCAAGGAAGTCATCAAGAAGTCGCGCGAGCAGGGCATGATCTCGTTCGACCAGGCGCTGTTCGAACTCTACGAGACGGAGAAGATCACGTACGAAGACGCGCTCAAGAACGCTGACTCGCTCAACGACCTGCGCCTGATGATCAAACTCCACAGCAAACGCCATCGCGACAACGATCTCGGCGCCGGCACCGAACACCTGAACGTGATCTGAGCGGACGCGGTATTCTCACGGCCTGTACTGCCCCCATACACCGCAGGAGACCACGATGAGCAATGTGTACCAGTTCGAAGCCAATTCGCTGTCCGGCCAGCCTCAGCCGCTGGCCGACTACCGCGGCAAGGTGCTGCTGATCGTCAACACCGCGAGCGAATGTGGCTTCACGCCGCAATACGCGGGCCTGCAGACGCTGCAGGCGTCCTATCAGGCGCGCGGCTTCGACGTGCTTGGCTTTCCCTGCAACCAGTTTGGCAAGCAGGAGCCTGGTGACGCCGAACAAATTGGCGCGTTTTGCGAATCCCGATTTCACGTCACGTTCCCGATGTTCGAGAAAATCAACGTGAACGGCGCGGACGCGCATCCGCTCTACAAGTGGCTGACGTCGGAGAAGCGGGGGTTCCTCGGTACCCAGGCGATCAAGTGGAATTTCACCAAGTTCCTGCTGCGCCGCGACGGTACCGTCTTCAAGCGTTATGCGTCCACAACCAAGCCCGAGGAAATCCGCGCGGACATCGAGTCGCTGCTCGCCGAACAACCGGCGTGAGATAAACCGGTCGGCGCCGTGCCCGACTATCCCTGCGTGTCGGAATGGATGGTGCGGAGGAATCCGTTGAGCGAACGCTCTGACGTCTCGAGGAAATGCTCGTCGAGCATCGTCAGGGCGCGGCAGCGGTCCAGCCGGAAGCTGCGGTAGTCGGAGCGCGTCGTGCACCACGCCGCCAGCAGCCAGACATTACCCCAGAAGAACAGGCCCAGTGGTTGCACCACGCGCACGCTTTCGCGTTGCTGCGCGTCGCTGTAGTCGATCCGCAGCAGGCGTTGCGCGCCGATGGCCGTATGCACGATGTCGAAAGCCTCGCGCACGGCGGGCTGGTTGACGTACTCGGGCGCGAAAATGCGGCTCTGCTGCGCAGCCACGCGCCGTTGCGGCGGTAGCGCGGCCATCAGTTTTTCGAGCGAGGGGTCGGCTGCGGCGGCCAGTGCGCCGCCTCCCCAGGCCTTGAGCAGGCGCAACCCGGCCACCATGGCCTCGACTTCCATCGACGTGAACATCAGTGGCGGCACGTCGTAGTCGGGCCGCAGCCGGTAGCCAATGCCGGCCTCGCCTTCAACCGGCACGCCCGAGAGCGACAGCGCCTGGATATCCCGATAGACCGTGCGTTCGGAAACGCCCAGGCGCTGGGCCAGCAGCGCCGCCGTGGTCAGGCGGCGGCCTCGCAGGACCTGGACGATCTGGAACAGGCGGTCGGCGCGTCGGCTCACGGGGTGCTCACTTTCCTCGTCAGTGGGTGCCCGGCTCGTGCAGGCCGATCCGGTTGCCCTCGCTGTCCTTGATATGCGCGTAGCGCCCAAGGTTGTCAGGCAGGTTGACCGGCCCTTCGAGCGTATGGCCGCCGGCGTGGCTGACACGTGCCAGCACGTCGTCAAGTTGCGGGGCGTTCAGGTACGGCACCGGGCCATAGAACGCGCTCGCGCGGTACTGGTCGCCCTGGACCAGCGCGCCCGATCCGTCGCCGTGGGTGAACACGGCCATATCGACTTTACCCATTGTCTCGCGGCGCAGCGGATGCTCGAACACGGCTTCATAGAACTGGACCGCGCGCTGCATGTCGGTCACCGGGATTTCCAGCCAGTTGACCAGGGTGGTGTTGGGGGTGGACATCTTGGCTCTCCTCGTTACGAAGTTGGGAGAACGGATCATGCGCGCGGGCTCCTGACAGCGTACTGTCAGGAGCGTGTCAGGGGTGTCAATGCGGCATCCAGGCCGCCAGCACCGGCACCATGATGGCCGTCAGTACGCCATTCAGCCCCATCCCGAGTGCCGAGAAGGCCCCGGCTTCCTGGCTGACCTGGAATGCCCGTGCCGTGCCGATGCCGTGCGCGGCCACGCCCGTGGCGAAGCCGCGCACCGTGTAGTCCCGCACGCGCAGCAGGTTAAGCAGGCCGGTGGCGGTGACGGCGCCGATGATGCCGGTTGCCATGACCAGCACCGCAGTCAGCGAGGGCAGGCCACCGATCTTTTCCGATACCCCCATCGCAATCGGGATGGTCACCGATTTCGGCGCAAGCGATCGAATCACGTCAGGCGTCGCGCCGAGTGCGTAGGCGATGCCCACCGCCGACACGACGGCCGCGAACGAACCGGCCACCAGGCCACACAGCAGGGGGAACACGTTGGTGCGCAGCTTCGGCAATTGCGTGTAGAGCGGCACGGCCAGCGCCACCGTCGCGGGGCCGAGCAGGAAGTGCACGAACTGCGCGCCGTCGAAGTAGGTCTTGTACGGCGTACCCGTGACGGTCAGCACGGTCACAAGGATCGCCACCGAGATCATCACCGGATTGGCCAGCGGCGAGAAACGCGCGCGCTCGTAGATGCGGAACGCGAACACGTAGGCGATCAACGTGGCGGTGAGCCCGATCAGCGGACTCGCTGCCAGGTAGACCCAGATTTCGTTCAGGCGTGGCGACATCATGGCTGTGCTCCCGTGTCCGCCGACGTGTCGACAGGCGTGTCGGCAGGAGGCTTGCGCATCAGCGCGCGCGTGACCAGCGCCGTGACCGCGATGGCCACCCAGGTGGAAACCACCAATGCGATGACGATGGGGAGCCATTCGCTGCCGATTCGGTTGGCGTGCACCATGATGCCGACGCCGGCCGGCACGAACAGCAGCGACAGGTGCTTGAGCAGTTCATTCGCGGAGTTCTGGACGACGGGCAGCAACCGGTTGTCGAAGACCAGCCAGCCGAACAGCAGGAGCATGCCGATCACGGGACCCGGCACGGGCAGGTGCAGCGCGTAGCTGATCACCTCGCCCACGGTCTGAAAGACCAGCAGGATGGCAAACGTCTGAAGCATGGGGCGCGTAGGGAGACGAAATGTGCCGACATGGTACTCCCGTACAAGATGCGTGCAAGCCGGACGTCAGTGCTGTCGTTGGCTTCCTGCTCCCCTCGCCCATGCACGGGAGAGAGGAGACAGCCATCACCCGTGGCTTACGCCGCCTGTGCCGCCACAACCGGCGCCAGCATCCGGTCCACCAGCTCGACCCAGTGCATCACTGGTGTTTCGGTGCCGCTTTGCAGATGCGTGATGCAGCCGATATTGGCCGTGACGATGGATTCCGGCGAGGTGGCCTGCAGCTTGGCGAGTTTGTCGTCGCGCAGCTTGTACGACAGTTCGGGCTGCAGCACCGAGTAGGTGCCGGCGGAGCCGCAGCACAGGTGGCTGTCCGCGCAGAGGCGCACGTCCACACCCAGGCGGGTCAGCAGCGCTTCGACCTTGCCGCGGATCTGTTGCCCGTGCTGCAGCGTGCACGGCGGATGCCACGCCACGCGGCGGCTATCGCGCGGCACGGCGCCGGCCAGGCGGTGCAGTTCATCGGTAAAGTCGGGCAGCAGCTCCGACAAGTCGCGCGTCATGGCCGATACACGCGCGGCGCGCGATGCGTACGTCGGATCGTTGCGCAGCAGGTGGCCGTAGTCCTTGACCATGGCGCCGCAGCCCGACGCGGTCATGACGATCGCTTCGGCTCCGGCCTCGATATGCGGCCACCATGCGTCGATGTTCGCGCGCATATTGTCGAGCCCGCCTGGATGGTCGCCATTGTGGAAGCGGATGGCGCCACAACAACCGGCTTCCCGCGCCACCACCAGTTGTACGCCGAGTTTGTCGAACACACGTGCCGTGGCGGCATTGATGTTGGGCGACATGGCCGGTTGCACGCAGCCGTCGAGCAACAGCATTTTGCGGGGATGCTCGGTGCGTGGCCAGGTGCCCGCCACGGGCTCGCTCGCGGGTACCTTGTTGCGCAGCATCTGCGGCAGCCAGGGGCGCACGATCTGGCCGAGTCTCAGTGCGGGGCCGAACAGCGCTGGGCGCGTCAGGCCTTCGCGCAGCACCCAGCGCACGATGCGTTCCTTGGCCGGGCGCTTGATGCCTTGCGCCTCCAGCCGGTCATCAACGATCTTGCGGCCGATGTCCACCAGGTGGCCATAGGTCACGCCAGACGGGCAGGTGGATTCGCAATTGCGGCAGGTCAGGCAGCGATCCAGATGCAGGCGCGTGCTTTCCGTGACGGGGTTGCCCTCGAGCACCTGCTTCATCAGGTAGATGCGGCCGCGCGGCCCGTCGAGTTCGTCGCCGAGCAACTGGTAGGTCGGGCACGTGGCCGTGCAGAAACCGCAGTGCACGCATTTGCCGACGATGGATTTCGCCTCTTCGCCCTCGGGCGTGTTGCGCAGGAAATCGGCCAGTGTGGTTTGCATGATATGGGGTCGCTGTGGTCGCGAAGGTCGCTATGGGGTTGCCTGCGGACTCAGAGTCCGTTGTACATGCGCTGCGGATTGAAAATGCCCGCAGGGTCGAAGGTGTCCTTGAGCCGCTTGTGGATCGCGGCCAGCGGCGATGACAGCGGCGTGAACACGCCAACGGACTTGTCGCCATTGCGGAACAGCGTGGCGTGACCACCGGCTGCCTGCGCTGCGGCGCGTACCCGATCCGCCGATGCGGCGCTGTCATCCGGAGCGATCCACCAGCGCTGGCCGCCACCCCATTCCACGAGCTGAGCGCCGGGCAGGTCCAGCGGCTTGCAGACCGTCGGTACGGCGATGCGCCACAGGGCGCGGCCTGTATCGTTTGCTGGGGAGAAGAACGCGTGCGTCTGTTCGCGCAAGACCATCCACAACTGCTGGGCGTGGCTGGCGTCGACGACCTCGCCGCCCAGGTTGTCACGCGCGGCGCAAACTGCGGCGGTCGCGCCGCTGAGTCGCACATGCAGGAATCCGTCGTGCCACGCCGACGCCGCGATCGGCAACGGCTGGCCGCCCCATTTGTTGAGCTGGTCGATCGCCTCGGCCTGGTCCATCGCGAAGCGCAACGTGGCGTCATCGAATGGCACGGGCAGCACCTTCAGCGAGACCTCGAGAATCAGGCCGAGCGTGCCGAGCGAGCCGGCCAGCAGGCGCGACACGTCATAGCCGGCCACGTTCTTCATCACCTGGCCACCGAAGTTCATGATCTCGCCGTGGCCGTCCATCAATTGCGCGCCCAGCACGAAGTCGCGCAGCGCTCCCGCGGACTGACGGCGAGGACCGGACAACCCGGCCGCCACCGCGCCGCCGATCGTGGCCGTGCTGGCCTGGCCGCGCAGCGCGAAATGCGGCGGCTCGAAGGCCAGCATCTGGCGCTTCTGCGCCACCGCGTCCTCGATCTCGGCCAGCGGCGTGCCGCAGCGTGCCGTGATCACGAGTTCGGCGGGATCGTATTCGACGATGCCGCGATAGGCCCGCGTATCGAGCACGGTGCCGGCCAGCGCCTGGCCATAGAAGTCCTTGCTGCCGCCACCGCGCAGGCGCAGCGGTGTGCGGGTGTCGCCGGCTTGGCGGATCGCATCGCGAAAGGCGTCGAGAGTGGCTTGCATGAGGACGTTGTCGTAATTGGGAATTGGGGGGCGTCAGCGGGATCGGCTACCGTCGTCGCCGCGTCGGTCGGTGGCCAGTTCGGTTCGATACTCTGGCAACGCGGTGCCACAGTGCTTGCAGAACGTGGCGTCGGGCTCGTGGCCTTCGGTCAGGCAGTGTTCGCACGAGCGCGTGGTCAGCGGGCGCCGGATGATGCTTGCAGCCAGTTCCGCGCCAACGATGCCAGTCGGAAACGCGATGATTCCGTAGCCGAGCAGGATCGTGATCGACGTAATGAACTGACCGATCGGCGTCTTCGGCACCATGTCGCCGAAGCCCGTGGTGGTGAGTGTGACGATGGCCCAGTACATGCTGACCGGGATGCTCGTGAAGCCGTGCGTGGGGCCTTCCACCACGTACATGATCGTGCCCAGGATTACCGTGATGATGAATACGGTGCCCAGGAACACGAAGATCTTGCGGCGGCTGTTGGACAGCGCGAGCATGAGGATCTCGGCTTCCTCGAAATAGACCGTCAGCTTGAGAATCCGGAAGACACGCAACAGCCTCAGCAGGCGCACGTCGATCAGGAAGGCGAGTTCCGGCACGAAGAACGACGCCCAGGTCGGAATGATCGACAAGAAGTCGATGATGCCGTAGAAGCTGAAGACGTAGCGCAGCGGGCGCCGCACGACGCTCAGCCGCATGATGTATTCGGTCGTGAACAGCAGCGTGAACAGCCACTCGAGCGCGGTGAACACCGTGCCCAGGCGCGCGTGAATGGCCTGGATGCTGTCGAGCATGACCACGGCTACGCTGGCGATGATGGCCACCAGCAGCACGATGTCGAACGTGCGGCCCGGGCGCGTGTCCGCTTCGAAGATGATCGTGTACCAGCGCTGGCGCCATCCCGACTCGGGTTGGCCGAGCCGTTGACGAATGCGCGCGTTTTGATCGGATCGTGTGGATCGTGACATGTGCAAGGCGGAGAAGGGTTGCGGACTCTCGCGCCTTCCCGTCTGGATAGTGTCAGAAACGCGGCAGGTCCGGATGCGGCAGCAGGCCGCGCTTGACGTGCATCTTGCCGTATTCGGCGCAGCGCGCAAGCGTGGGGATTGCCTTGTCCGGGTTCAGCAGCCGGGCGGGATCGAATGCGGCCTTGACCCCGAAGAACGCGTCGCGCTCGGACGGGGAGAACTGCACGCACATCGAGTTGAGTTTTTCCACGCCCACACCGTGCTCGCCGGTCACGGTGCCGCCGAGTTCCACGCAGGCCTCCAGGATGTCCGACCCGAACAGCTCCGCGCGCTGCCACTCGTCGTGATCGGCGCCATCGAACAGGATCAGGGGGTGCATATTGCCATCGCCCGCATGGAAAACGTTGATGCAGCGCAACCCGTATTTGTGCTCCATCTGCTCGATGCGCTTGAGCAGCGTGCCGATGTGCTTGCGGGGAATCGTGCCGTCCATGCAGTAGTAGTCGGGCGAGATGCGGCCCGCGGCCGGGAAGGCGTTCTTGCGGCCGCTCCAGAAGCGCAGGCGCTCGGCTTCGCTTTGCGACACCGTGATGCGCGTCGCGCCTGATGCGCGCAGCACCTCGCTCATGCGGGCGATTTCCTCGGCCACTTCCTCGGGCGTGCCATCCGACTCGCACAGCAGGATCGCGGCGGCGTCGAGGTCGTAGCCGGCCTTGACGAACTCCTCCACGGCGGCCGTGGCGGGCTTGTCCATCATCTCCAGCCCGGCCGGGATAATGCCAGCGGCGATCACGTCGGCCACGGCATTGCCGCCTTTTTCCACATCATCGAAGCTGGCCATGATGACCTGCGCGAGTTGCGGTTTGGGAATGAGCCTCACGGTGACTTCCGTGACCACGGCCAGCATGCCCTCGGAGCCGATCATCGCGGCCAGGAGGTCGAGGCCCGGCGCGTCGGGCGCCTCGGACCCGAACACGACCACCTCGCCTTCCATCGTCACCGCGCGCACGCGCAGCACGTTGTGGACCGTCAGGCCGTACTTGAGGCAATGCACGCCACCCGAGTTCTCGGCCACGTTGCCGCCGATGGAACAGGCGATCTGCGAGGATGGATCGGGCGCGTAGTAGAGGTTGTGCGGGGCGGCAGCGTCGGAGATTGCCAGGTTGCGCACGCCGGGCTGAACCACCGCCGTGCGGGAATACGGATCGAGCGACAGGATGCGCTTGAACTTGGCCAGCGACAGAACCAGTCCGCCGGCGATCGGCATCGCGCCGCCAGACAGGCTGGTGCCGGAGCCGCGCGGCACCACCGGCACGCCGAGCTCGTGGCACAGGCGCAGCACTGCGCAGACCTGCTCCTCGGTATCGGGCAGCACCACGGCGTCTGGAACCTGGCGATAGGCGGCCAGGCCGTCGCATTCGTACGGCACGGTGTCCTCGGCCTTCCACAGCACGGCCGTGTCGGGCAGGATGCGGGCGAGGCCGGCCAGCAGCGTGGCGCGTCGCGTCTCCGCGGATTCACCGGCGACAGTTTGGGCGTCTTGCGGGGCGTTCATGACAACTCCTGTGACGGACCGGCCGACGCGCACGATTCCCGCGTGGATGCGTGCTCGTACCGGGGCCGGGACGGCAGACTATAGCGCAGGCACCCCGCCGGGAGCGCCCTGGCGCACGTGAATTCGGCACGACGACCCGATCAAAAAGGTTCATGCCGGGTGCAAATGCCCAAGGTCGCGGACGAAGCCGCTTCCAGCGTAGTGGCTTGCCCGCTACCAGTCCAGCCCGAGCAGCCAGTCGATGAAGTAGCGCGCCTCGGGCATCAGCGGCGCCTGCTCGCGTTCGACGATGTAGTAGCCGTGTGGCGATACCGACTCGATATCGAGCAGCTTCACCATCTGGCCCGCCGCCAGCCACTGCCGCGCCATGCGCTGGCGCACCAGTCCCACGCCCTGGTTCGAGACGATCGCCTCCAGCATCAGGCCGATATCGTTGAACTGCGCGCCAGTCTGCGGCTCCGGCCAGTCCAGGCCGGCGGTTTCGAACCACGGCCGCCACGGTTCCAGCGGGCTGCGCAGCAGCGTCAGATTGTGCAGATCCTCGGGTTTGGTGACCGCAAAGCCGTTCACGCGCTCGTAGTACTCGCGCCCGCACGCCGGAAACACGGGCTCGACCAGCAGTTTCGTGGTCTTCAGGTCGGGGTAGCGGCCGGTGCCGTAGCGGATTTCGATATCGGTGTCCTCGGCCTTGACGTCGAGGAACGGCACGGCCAGGTGCAGTTCGAGATCGATATGCGGATAGAGCGCGGTGAACTCGGGCAGGCGCGGCACCAGGTGCTGGCGACCGAATGTCGGCGGAATCGCCACGCGCAGCCGTGTGCGCAGCTTGTTGTACTCGGGGCGCGCCAGTTCGTTGAGCGACTTCAGCGCATCCTGCACGTTGCGCTGGTAGCGCGTGCCGGCCGCGGTCAGCCGCAGCGCGGCGTTCGAGCGCACGAACAGGTCGTCGCCCCAGAGTTCCTCAAGGTTCTTGATCCTGTGCGAGACCGCGCTCGGCGTCACCGAGAGCTCCTCGGCAGCACGCGCGAAGCTGCCCAGCCGGGCAGCCGCTTCGAACGCGATCAGCAGGTGCAGGGGTGGGACGCGATGGAAAACCGATGCCATGGCCGCGTGCTCAGCGCGTGGCGCTGAAGATCTTGCCCGGATTCAGGATGTGGTTCGGGTCGAGCGCATCCTTGATCGCGCGCATCAGGTCGAGCGCATCCTCGCCATGCTCCTGCACCAGAAATCCCATCTTGTGCAGGCCCACGCCGTGCTCGCCGGTGCAAGTGCCGCCCATCGCCAGCGCGCGCTGCACGATGCGGCGGTTGATGTCCTCGGCCTCGGCCATTTCCTCGGGCTTGTCCGGGTCCACCAGGATCGCCACGTGGAAGTTGCCATCCCCGACGTGACCGACGATCGGGCAGGGCAGCGACGACGCATTCAGATCGCGCTCGGTTTCGGTCACGCAGTCGGCCAGCCGAGAGATCGGCACGCAGACGTCGGTGGTGACCGATTTGCAGCCCGGCTTCAGCTGGAGCATCGCGAAATAGGCGGTGTGGCGAGCATTCCAGAGCCGCGACCGGTCCTCGGGCCGTGTGGCCCATTCGAAGCCCTGGCCGCCGTGCTCGGCGGCGATGTCCTGCACGGTCTCGGCCTGTTCGCGCACGCCGGCCTCGGTGCCATGGAACTCGAAGAACAGGTGGGGCGTTTCCGGCAAGGTCAGATTGTCATGGCGGTTGATCGCACGGATTGCCAGGGCGTCGACGAACTCCACGCGGGCCACGGGCACGCCAAGCTGGATCGTCTGGATGGTGGCACGCACGGCGTCGCCCATGCTCGGGAAGGCGCAGACGGCCGCGGAGATCGCTTCCGGCTGTGGATAGAGCCGCACCGTAACTTCGGTGATGATGCCGAGCGTGCCTTCGCTGCCGACAAACAGGCGCGTCAGGTCATAGCCCGCCGACGACTTGCGCGCATTGGTGCCGGTGCGGATGACCCGGCCGTCGGCCGTGACCACGGTCAGCGCCAGCACGTTCTCGCGCATGGTGCCGTAGCGGACCGCGTTGGTGCCCGAGGCGCGCGTGGCGCACATGCCACCCAGCGATGCATCGGCGCCTGGGTCGATCGGGAAGAACAGGCCCGTGTCCTTGATCTCCTGGTTGAGCTGTTTGCGCGTGACGCCGGGCTGGACGGTGACGGTCAGATCCTCGGGGTGCACGGCCAGCACCCGGTTCATCTGCGACAGGTCGAGGCTGATACCGCCGGCCACGGCCAGCAGGTGGCCCTCGAGCGAGGAGCCGGCGCCGTAGGGGATCAGCGGCACGCCATGCGTGTTGCAGAGCTTCGCCAGTTCGGCCACTTCCTCGGTGCTATGGGCAAAGACCACGGCGTCCGGCAGTTCGGGCGGGAACGGGGATTCGTCGCGGCCATGATGCTCGCGCACGCCGGCCGAGGTGGTGAAGCGGTCGCCGAAGCGGGCGGCGAGGGCATCGGCCAGTTCCGATGGGAACGGCCGGCGCGCCAGGGCGGTGGCAGGTGTGGGGTGGTTCATGCGGGTCTCCGGCTCGGGCCGTATAGCTCTGTATGCAAGGGAATGCCGCCATTCTACGTCGCCTTCCACGTCTCCCATACGTCCCCGGTACGCGCCGCCCGGCCCCGGAGGGTCCATAATTGCGCCACTTCTAAAACACTGACCACAAGGAGACCGGCATGGGTAATCGCCTGTCCAAAATTGCCACGCGCACCGGCGATGCCGGCACCACGGGCCTCGGCGATGGCAGCCGGGTCGGCAAGAACAGCCTGCGCATCGTCGCGATCGGCGACGTGGATGAGCTGAATTCCCATATCGGCCTGCTGCTGACCGAACCGGATCTGCCCGAGGACGTCCGCGCCGCGCTGCTCCATATCCAGCACGACCTGTTCGACCTGGGTGGTGAACTCTCCATCCCGGGCTATACCTTGCTCAAGGCACCCCAGGTGGCCCAGCTCGACGACTGGCTGGCCCATTACAATGCCGCCCTGCCACGGTTGGCCGAATTCATCCTGCCGGGCGGAAGCCGGCCCGCCGCGCAGGCCCACATCTGCCGTACGGTCTGCCGCCGGGCGGAACGTGCGCTTGTGGAGTTGGGCGCCGCCGAAGCGCTCAACGAGGCGCCGCGCCAGTACCTGAACAGGCTGTCAGACCTGCTGTTCGTGCTGGCCCGTGTGCTGAACCGCGCGGGTGGCGGGAGCGACGTGCTCTGGCAGCGTGAGCGGGAGTCCTGAATAGTTACGTATGAGCCACTTATTAGCCTGACTCGTTTTTCCGAGAAATTTACTCGGATTTGCGAATTTCGCCCTTGAAATGGCCCGCGATGGCCACATTTCGCATTCAGGTTGAATTGCAGCCCTGATCTCAAGAAGCAGGGCTCAATAGGAGAGAACACTATGGGTAAGATCATCGGTATCGACCTCGGTACCACCAACAGCTGCGTGTCCATTCTGGAAGGCAACACGCCGAAAGTCATCGAGAACTCCGAAGGCGCACGCACCACGCCGTCGATCATCGCCTACATGGAAGATGGCGAGATCCTGGTTGGCGCGCCTGCCAAGCGCCAGGCCGTCACCAACCCGCGTAACACGCTGTACGCGGTGAAGCGCCTGATCGGCCGCAAGTTCGAAGAGAAGGAAGTCCAGAAGGACATCGGCCTGATGCCGTACGCGATCGTCAAGGCCGACAACGGCGACGCCTGGGTTGGCGTGCGCGACCAGAAGCTGGCCCCGCCGCAGGTTTCGGCCGAAGTGCTGCGCAAGATGAAGAAGACCGCCGAGGACTACCTGGGCGAGCCCGTGACCGAAGCCGTGATCACGGTGCCGGCGTACTTCAACGACTCGCAGCGCCAGGCAACCAAGGATGCCGGCCGCATCGCCGGGCTGGACGTCAAGCGCATCATCAACGAACCGACCGCTGCAGCGCTGGCGTTCGGCATGGACAAGAACGAGAAGGGCGACCGCAAGATTGCCGTGTATGACCTCGGCGGCGGCACGTTCGACATCTCGATTATCGAAATCGCCGACGTGGATGGCGAAAAGCAGTTCGAAGTGCTGTCGACCAACGGCGACACGTTCCTCGGTGGCGAGGACTTCGACCAGCGCATCATCGACTACATCATCGGCGAGTTCAAGAAGGAACAGGGCGTCGATCTGTCGAAGGACGTGCTGGCGCTGCAACGCCTGAAGGAAGCCGCTGAAAAGGCCAAGATCGAACTGTCGAGCTCGCAGCAGACCGAGATCAACCTGCCGTACATCACGGCCGATGCCTCGGGTCCGAAGCACTTGAACCTGAAGATCACGCGCGCCAAGCTCGAAGCGCTGGTGGAAGAACTGATCACCCGCACGATCGAACCGTGCCGTACCGCGATCAAGGATGCAGGCGTCAAGGTCAGCGACATTGACGACGTGATCCTGGTCGGCGGCATGACCCGTATGCCGAAGGTGCAGGAACAGGTGCGCGAGTTCTTCGGCAAGGAAGCCCGCAAGGACGTGAACCCGGACGAAGCCGTGGCCGTGGGTGCCGCCATCCAGGGTTCGGTGCTGTCGGGCGACCGTACCGACGTGCTGCTGCTGGACGTGACGCCGCTGTCGCTGGGCATCGAAACGCTGGGTGGCGTGATGACCAAGATGATCAACAAGAACACGACCATCCCGACCAAGCACGCACAGGTTTTCTCGACCGCTGACGACAATCAGCCGGCCGTGACGATCAAGGTGTACCAGGGCGAGCGCGAGATGGCCACCGGCAACAAGATGCTGGGCGAGTTCAACCTGGAAGGCATTGCGCCGGCACCGCGTGGCACGCCGCAGATCGAGGTCTCGTTCGACATCGACGCCAACGGCATTCTGCATGTGGGCGCCAAGGACAAGGCCACCGGCAAGGAAAACCGCATCACGATCAAGGCGAACTCGGGTCTGTCGGAAGACGAGATCCAGCGCATGGTGAAGGATGCCGAAGCCAATGCCGAGGAAGACAAGCGCGCCCGTGAGCTGGCCGATGCCCGCAACCAGGCCGACGCGCTGATCCACTCGACGCGCAAGGCGCTGGGCGAGTACGGCGACAAGCTCGAAGCTGGCGAGAAGGAAAAGATCGAAGCCGCGATCAAGGACCTGGAAGACGCCGCCCGCGGCGGTGACAAGGCCGAGATCGATGCCAAGGTCAACGCGCTGTCCGAAGCCAGCCAGAAGCTGGGCGAGAAGGTCTACGCCGACATGCAGGCCCAGGCCGGTGAAGGTGCGGCGGCAGGTGCCGGCGCAGCCGGCGGCGCTCAGCAGCAGGCCCAGCCGCAGGACGACAACGTCGTGGATGCCGAGTTCAAGGAAGTGAACGACAAGAAGTAATCGGGACGGCGGGTGGCGGCGCGGGTGATGCCGGCGCCGCCACCCGTTCCCGACGCCGGGCGACGGTTGTCTGACACCAGGTGCAAACCTCGGTCGGACACTGCGCTCGGCTTTTTTGCTTATCGCGCGGCGGGCATGTAAGCGCTCCGTCGGGCCAATCAGGTATGAGCCACCATGGCAAAACGTGACTACTACGAAGTGCTCGGGGTAGGCAAGAACGCGAGCGACGACGAGATCAAGAAGGCTTATCGCAAGCTCGCGATGAAGCACCATCCGGACCGCAATCCGGATAACAAGGAAGCCGAGGAGAAATTCAAGGAGGTCAAGGAGGCCTACGAGATGCTCTCCGACCCCGAGAAGAAGGCGGCTTACGATCAATACGGCCACGCTGGCGTGGACCCGAACATGGCCGGTGGATTCGGCGGCGGCGGGTTTGGCGGCGGTGGCTTCGCGGAAGCGTTCGGCGATATCTTCGGCGACATCTTCGGCCAGGCAGCCGGCGGCGGACGCCGTGGCGGCGGCCCGCAGGCCTACCGTGGCGCCGACCTGCGCTACAGCATGGAGATCTCGCTGGAGCAGGCCGCGCATGGCCACGAGGCGCAGATCCGCGTGCCGCACTGGGACGATTGCGAACACTGCCACGGCAATGGCGCCGAGCCGGGTTCGTCGGTCGAAACCTGCCCGACCTGTAATGGCGTGGGCCAGGTGCGTGTGTCGCAAGGCTTCTTCACGATGCAGCAGACCTGCCCGAAGTGCCACGGCAGCGGCAAGTTCATCCCCAAGCCGTGCACCAAGTGCCACGGTCAGGGCAAGCTCAAGTCGCAGAAGACGCTCGAGGTCAAGATTCCGGCCGGTATCGATGAAGGGATGCGTATCCGTTCGTCGGGCAACGGCGAGCCGGGCATCAACGGTGGCCCGCCGGGCGATCTCTACGTCGAGGTGCATATCAAGCAGCACCCGGTGTTCGAGCGCGACGGCGACGACCTGCACTGCCAGATGCCGATCTCGTTCGCTACGGCGGCGCTGGGCGGCGATATCGAAGTGCCGACGCTGGGCGGCCGGGCCAGTTTCCCGGTGCCGGAAGGCACCCAGGCCGGCAAGACGTTCCGCCTGCGCGGCAAGGGCATCAAGGGTGTGCGCTCGGGATATCCGGGCGACCTCTATGTGCATGTGAACGTGGAGACGCCGGTCAAGCTGACCGAGGCCCAGAAGGACATACTGCGTCAGTTCGACCGCTCGGTGCACGAGGGCGGTTCGCGTCACAGCCCGCAGGAGCAGTCCTGGCTCGACAAGGTGAAGAGCTTCTTTAGCTGATCGCCTTATCGACCCGTCGACAGGACGATGAAACCGGCCACGTGTCCAGCGTGGCCGGTTTTTTTATGCCCAACGCAGCGATAATGCCGACTGCAGCGTTTTCGCATCCAGTCTTCGTGGTACCCATCCCTTCGCCCCCCTTCGTTCTGCTCGACGACGCCACAGCCGGCTCTGGCGTGACGGCTTCGCGCCTCTATACCGATTTCGTCCGGGAGGACGTGCTGGCGGCCGGTGCCGACGTATCGGCGCTTGACACGCTGCTGGCCAGCGGTTGGCGGGACGGGTTGCACGCCACGTTCTTTGCGCCCTACGAATTCGGTGGTGCGATCGTTGGCGCACCCGTGCACGTTGGCGATGCGCTGCCGTTTCACGACGGCGCCCTGCGCGTGCTGTGGTTTCGCACGTTGCGCCGGCTCGATACGGAAGGTGTGGCGCAGTGGCTAGCCGCAGGCGCACAACCAGGCCCGACGGGCGCGCTCGACGTGACGGCCAGCACCACGCGGACGCAATACACCGAAGCGATCGCGCGTATCCACGATTACATCGAGGCGGGCGATACCTATCAGGTTAACTTCACGCAACGACTACGCTGTCGCGTGTTTGGCGATCCGATGGCGTTCTATGCGGCGTTGCGCGCGGCACAGCCGGTGCCGTTCGGCGTGCTTGCGCATCTGCCCGGTGGCGGTTGGGTGCTGTCGCTATCGCCCGAACTGTTCGTCGAGCACGATGGCCACGGACATCTCGTCGCACGTCCAATGAAGGGCACCGCGCCGCGCTCAGGGGATGCCGAACAGGATGCGCGCGCCGCGAAACGACTGGCCACCGATGCCAAGAACCGCGCCGAGAACGTGATGATCGTCGACCTGCTGCGCAACGACCTCGGTCGCGTGGCGATCCCCGGGAGCGTGGCGGTGCCCGAGCGCTTCGTCGTCGAACCGTTCGGTCGCGTGTTGCAAATGACGTCGACAGTCACCGCGACCGCGCGCCCGGGTACGTCGTTCGGTGCGTTGATGGCCGCGCTGTTCCCGTGCGGCTCGATTACCGGCGCGCCCAAGCGGCGCACGATGCAGATCATCGCCGAGCTCGAGACGTCGCCACGTGGGTTGTACACGGGCGCGATCGGTTGGCTCGATGCGACATCGCATAAGACTACGGAGGTCATAGGCGTCGGCGCCTTCGGCATGTCTGTGGCAATCCGCACGCTGGTGCTGGCGCCGCCCGGGGCCGATGGTCTGCGCGCGGCCGAGATGGGCGTGGGCGGTGGCATCGTGCACGACAGCGTGGCCGACGATGAGTACGCCGAATGCGGATGGAAAGCGCGGTTCCTGATCGGTCATGACCCCGGCTTCACGTTGTTCGAGACCATGCATGCGCGCGATGGCGCAGTGCTACATCGCGAGCGCCATTTGCAGCGACTAGCGAACTCGTCGGCGGCGTTCGGCTTCGCGCTGGACTTGCCTGAAGCCCGCGCGGCGGTGCTGGCTGAAGCCGCGCGACTGGGCGATGGCGACTGGCGCCTGCGCGTGAGTGTGGACCAGCGCGGCACGCTGGTATTTGCCAGCGGGGCATTGGCTCCGCTCGCGCATGGCGTCGTGGGGCTCGAAATCGCACCGACATGCCTGCCCGTTCACGATCCGCTGCGCCGGCACAAGCTCAGCGCGCGCGCCGTGTTCGATCAGGGATGGCAGGCCGCGGAGCGGGCAGGCGGGTTCGATAGCCTGTTCTTCAACACGTGCGACGAACTGCTCGAAGGCGGCCGCAGTTCGGTGTTCATCAAGGTAGATGGTCATTGGATGACACCGCCACTCTCGGCGGACATCCTGCCGGGCGTGATGCGTGCCGTGGTGCTCGAAGAAGGGGACGCATTGATCGACGGACCGGTGCAGGAAGCCACCGTGACGCGTGACATGGTGCAACGCGCCGAAGCCATCGTTATCGCCAACGCATTGCGCGGCACGCTGCGCGCGCGCCTGATCTGAGCAACGTGTCTAGGGTGTCTGCCGCAGCGACTACTTGTGTCGCGTATCAAGCCGGCCTTCGCCGAGCTTCCAGCGCACCACGCCGGGCAGGTTGATCAGCTCGCGGTCGTGACAGACCATTACGACGGTTCGCCCTTCGGCGGCCAGTTCGCCGATCAGTGCGATGACCTGTTCGCGCGCGTGACCATCGAGGCTTGACGTCGGCTCGTCGAGCAGCAGCAGATCGGGCTCCAGCACCTTCGCGCGCGCCAGTGCCACACGCTGGATTTCTCCACCGGATAGCTTGTCGGGCGCAGTGTCCTGAACGTGCACCACGCCGGCCCAGCCCAGCGCCGCGCCCACCCGCCGATCAATCTCGTCGCGTGGCAGGCCGTGGTGACGCAGGCCATAGGCGATGTTCTCGCGCACTGAGGTGCGAAACAGGTATGGATGCTGATGCATGTAGGCGATGCGACGGCGTAGCGACATTGGCAACGGCGAAAGCGGCACGGTGTGCGCGGTGCCATCCGCATCGGTCCAGCTTGCGGTCGCGCCGGGCGCCGGCTCGAGCCCGGCCACTATCCGCAGCAGCGTCGACTTGCCCGCACCGTTGACACCGGTCAGCGCGATGGCCGTCGCGCGCGGGAAATCCAGTTCGGCGATGTCGAACAACTTGCGTGCGCCGACGCGCCGCGACAATCCTCGCACCGTCAGCAGCGGGGCAGGTGTCCGCGTCCTCATCGGCGAAAACCTCCGGCGCCCTGCAACCAGGCCATCAGCACATTGACGATCAGCGCCAGTGCCACGAGCACGATGCCCAATGCGATGCCTTCGGCGAACTCGCCCTTGCTCGTTTCCAGCGCGATGGCCGTGGTGATCGTGCGTGTGGTGCCTTCGATATTGCCGCCAATCATCAGCGCCGAACCGACCTCGGCAATCACGCGGCCGAAACCCGCGACCACTGCGGCCATCAGGCCGAAACGCAGCTCGCGCAGCACGGTCATGCAGGTCTGCCAGCGTCCTGCGCCGAGCACCCACGCTGTCTCACGCAGACGTGGATCGGCCGACTGCAGCGTGGATAGCGCGAACGCCAGGATGACGGGGAAGGCGATCACGGCCTGGCCGATCACCATGCCCGCGGGCGTGAACAACAGCGAGAAGCCGCCCAGCGGCCCCTGGCGCGTGAACAGCAGGTAGAGAATCAGGCCGACCAGCACGGTCGGGAACGAGAGAAATGCCTGGGCGACGACCACGACGGCGCGCCGGCCAGGAAATTGCTGCGTGGCGATCAGGTAGGCCGCGCCGATGGCCGGCACCGTGGCCAGTGCCAGTCCCAGCCCGGCCACCATCAGCGAAGTCCAGACAATGAACCATAAGGCGCCGTTGCCGCTGGCCAGCAGGCGGAATGCTTCGAGCGTGGCGGCGCCGATCTCCACGCGGGGTTCAGGCCGAGAACGTGTGCTCGACGGCCGGGAAGCTGCCGTCCTTCACAGCAGCCACATAGGCGCGGATCGCCGCTTCGATCGAGGGCTGTCCCTGCATGAAGTTGCGTACGAACTTGGCCTTGCGGCCCGGGTAGATGTTGATCATGTCCTGCAGCACCAGCACCTGGCCCGAGCAATCGACACCAGCGCCGATACCGATGGTCGGGATGGAGAGTTGCGCCGTCACTTCGGCGGCGAGCTTGGCCGGCACGGCCTCCATGACGATCAGCTGCGCGCCGGCTTGCTGCAGCGCCAGCGCGTCACGCTTCAGCTGCGCGGCGCTCTCGTCGGTCTTGCCCTGCACCTTGAAGCCGCCGAGCGCGTGTACCGATTGCGGTGTCAGCCCGATGTGCGCGCATACCGGAATGCTGCGCTCGACCAGGAACTTCACCGTCGGCGCCAGCCAGTCTCCGCCTTCGAGCTTGACCATCTGCGCGCCAGCACGCATCAGCGCGGCGGCGCTTTCGAAGGCCTTCTCGGGGGTGGGATACGTGCCGAACGGCAGGTCGGATACGAGCAGCGCGGTCTGGTTGCCGCGCGACACGCATTCGGTGTGATAGACCATGTGCTCGAGCGTGACGGGCAGCGTGGTCTGCTGGCCCTGCATCACGTTGCCGAGCGAATCGCCGACCAGGATCACTTCCACGCCGCAGAGATCGAGCAGCGCGGAGAAGCTGGAATCGTAGGCGGTGAGCATGGCGATCTTTTCGCCGGCTTCACGCATGGCCTGCAGTTTGGGGATGGTGACGGTCTTGCGGGAGGGATCGAGGAGGTAACTCATGGCAGTACCCGTGGTTGATCGGTTCGGACCCGTGCATCGGATGGCCAGGGTCGACCGCTGTCTTTTTCGTGTGTTGTGCTGCCTGGCGAAAGCCGCTTCACGTGTGGAAACGGCTCGACAGACGCGTCGGGACGACTCAGGACGCTACGAGATTCAGAAAGGCCCTGCGGCCTCGCATGTTCTCGATGCGCGACAGTAGTGTACGGAAATCGACGTCGTTGTCTACCGGGTTGAAATGTGCGGTATCGACGATCAGCACCGGGGCTTCGTCGTAGCGGTGGAACAACTCGCCATAGGCATCGGTGAGCCGCTGCAGATATTGCTCGTCGATACCGCTCTCGCCGGGCAGGCCGCGCCGCGCGATTCGCTCACGCAGCAGCGAGGGCGTGGCCTGCAGCATGATGACCAGATCCACGCGCTGCGCTGGCGCTTGCAGGCGTGCCGCCAGCGCGTCGTAGAGCGCGAGTTCGTCAGCTTCGAGTGTCAGCGAAGCGTAGACACGGTCGCGCGCAAACAGGAAGTTGCCGATCATGCGCTGGCCGGCCAGCATCGCCGAATGCCACTGCTGGAGCTGGGTCACGCGCTGGTTCAGGCAGGCGAGCTGCATCGCCAGCGCATAGCGCTGTGGTTCGCGGTAGAAGCGTTCGAGGAAGGGGTTGTTGCGCGCGCCATCGGGGAGTTCGGCCGCCTGGAGATGGCGCGCCAGGCGTTGGGCCAGCGCGGCCTTGCCGGAGCCGACCGGGCCTTCGATGACAATACGACGCAGATGATCGAGCATGTGTCAGCCGCGGCGTGGCGCGCTCATGGCCGCGCGCCGTCGCCTTCCTTCATGCGCGAGCATTTGCATGAGGAAAACTTCTCGATGCGCTGTTCTTGCACGTCCGGCAGGAAACCGGCCGCGGGGCCAACTCCGGGAATCTCGATCGCGGGATCGAGCTCGACCAGCGGCACCAGCACGAACGCACGCTCGGTGATGCGCGGATGCGGAACGGTCAGCGCTTCGGTATTGATCGACTCCGCGCCGAACAGCAGCAGATCCAGGTCGAGCGTGCGCGGTGCGTTCCGGAACGGCCGTTCCCGGCCGAACTGGTCTTCGATGTGGTGGCAGATACGCAGGAGCTGCGCTGCCGTGAACGGCGTCTCGATCTTCACCACCGCATTGAAGTAGTCCGCGCCCGTGGCGTCGACTGGTGCGGTGCGATAGAACGACGACTTGGCGACCACCGTAATGCCGACCTGCTGGGCCAGGCACACGATGGCGTCTTTTACTGCCTGGCGTGCATCACCAAGATTGGCGCCGATGCCGATGAAGGCGAGCGTCATGTTATTCCTCCGGCTGGGCGCGGCGGGATTGTGCGACGGCCTGACCTCCTTCTGCCGAATCCGCCTCGCTGCGGGAAGACACTTTATCTGATTTCCGCGGACCGCGTCGGCGACGCCGTTTGCGGGCCGGCGCATCGCCTTCCGCACCTTCCACGCCTTCGCCAGCTTCCGGTTCGTTTGCGCCGCTCTGTCCACCCTGGCCGCCCTGGCCACCCTTGCCACCCCTGGAACGGGCCGGGCGCGCGGCCTCGATCATCGCTTCGCGCTCATCGGGGGGCGCGTTCTGGAAGTCGGTCCACCACTGGCCCAGTTCGGCCGCCTGTTCCCCGGCTTCGCAGCGCAGTTGCAGGAAATCGTAGCCGGCGCGGAAGCGCGGCGATTCCAGCAGGCGGAACGGCATGCGGCCAACGCGCTTCTCGAAACGCGGCTGCATTCCCCAGATATCGCGCATGTCGGTGACAAAGCGGCGCTGGATGGCAAGCTGGCCGGTCTGCTTTTCCAGCACCTGATCCATCGCGGTGTTGAGCGCGGCGATCGGGTGCTCGCCTTGCTCGCGCAGCTTGTTCCAGCGCTGCAGCACGTGGTGCCAGAGCAGCGATGCGAACAGGAAGCCCGGAGAAACCGGCTTGCCGGCCTGCACGCGGCGGTCGGTGTTGTCGAGGGCGAGTTGCACGAAGCGCTGGCCCATCGGTTGTTCCAGCGCGACGTCCAGCAGCGGCAGCAGGCCCTTGTGCAGGCCCGCCTTGCGCAGTTCCTGCAGCGAGGCCCACGCATGGCCGGACATCAGCAGCTTGAGCATTTCGTCGAACAGGCGCGCGCTGGGCACATTGTGGATCAGCGAGGCCAGACCGACGATCGGCTCGCGGGTGTGGTCGTCGATCGAAAAGCCCGTCTTGGCCGCAAAACGCACCACGCGCAACATGCGCACGGGGTCCTCGCGATAGCGCGTGACCGGGTCGCCGATCATGCGCAGCGTGCGCGCGCGGATGTCTTCCATGCCGTGATGGTAGTCATGCACGGTCTGCGCGGCCGGATCGTAGTACATCGCGTTGATCGTGAAGTCGCGGCGTTCCGCATCCTCGGCCTGCGTGCCCCAGACGTTGTCGCGCAGCACGCGGCCGCTGGCGTCGATCGCGTGGGTCTTGCTGTCGAGTTCCGCGCGCTTGAGGCGGCGGCCTTCGGGCAGCGTCTCGCTGGCGACGGCATCGACCAGCGCGCGGAAGGTCGAGACTTCAATGATCTCCTGCTCGCGGCCGCCGTAGAACGTGACGTGCACGATCTGGAAGCGCCGGCCGATGATGCGTGAGCGGCGGAACAGCGCTTGCACCTGCTCGGGCGTGGCATTGGTTGCCACGTCGAAGTCCTTCGGCTTGATGCCGAGCAGCAGGTCGCGCACGGCGCCACCCACGATGAAGGCCTGGTAGCCGGCCTGCTGCAGGGTGGAGGTCACCTTGACCGCGTTGCGCGAGATCAGCGCCGGGTCGATTCGGTGTTCGTCAACGCCGACGACGCGCGCCGCATGGGCGCGTCCAGTGCGGCGCTGCTTGGGCCCCGGCTTGCCAAGCAGCCGGTTGATGAGCTTTTTGATCACTTCAGAACAGATCCATGATGCGCCAGCCGGCCGAGGCTGCATGGGTGCGCAGGCGATCGTCCGGGTTGGCGGCCACCGGCTCGCTGACTTTCTCGAGCAGGGGCAGGTCGTTGGCCGAGTCGCTGTAGAACGTCGTCGAGCCGAAGTCGTCCCAGCGGGCGCCCAGGCCCTTCAGCCAGCTTTCCACGCGGGTGATCTTGCCTTCCCGGAAGCTCGGCACGCCGAATACTTCACCGGTGAAGGCGCTTTCCGGCTTGCCGTCGATGGTCTCAGGCTCGGTGGCGATCAGGTGCTTGATCCCGAATGCCTGGGCGATCGGGGCCGTCACGAAGCTGTTGGTGGCAGTCACCACCGCGCACAGGTCGCCGGCTTCCAGGTGCTTGTAGACCAGCGCGCGGGCCTGCGGCGTGATGACGGGTTCGATTACCTCGTGCATGAAGCGCACACGCCATTGATCCAGGCGGTCGCGCGGATTGGCGGCCAGCGGGGCCAGCGCGAAGCGCAGGAATGCCCCGATGTCGAGCGTGCCAGCCTTGTATTGGCTATAGAACTCATCGTTCTTGCGACGATACGATTCCTCGTCGACGACGCCCATGCGAACTAGGAAGCGGCCCCACTCATGGTCGCTATCGGTGGGGATCAGGGTGTGGTCGAGGTCAAACAGTGCCAGATTCATGGGCGGCGATTTTACATGAGAGTGCAACAGGCAGTCGGGGCCGGGAGCCGGCCTTGCCAGCCCGGCGGTGTCCTGAGCCCGGACCGGGCGGATTTCGTGCCAGTCAGGCCGGCGGGGCGTCGGTTACTCCCGGAATTCGGCGAACATTTCCCGCAGCAGCGGCAGCGTCACCGCGCGTTTGCGTTCGAGTGAGTAGGTGTCGAGTGCGTCCAGCAGCGCCATCAGGCTGGGCATGTCACGGTAATGGCGTGTGACGAGCCAGTGCGGGATTTCGGGCGACAACTGCAGGCCACGCTCGCGTGCGGCTTGCAGGAGCGCGGCCATCTTGTCCTCGTCCGAGAGCGATTCCACCTGGTATACCAGGCCCCAGCCGAGCCGGGTGCGCAAATCTTCACGTACCGGCATGGCCCGCGGCGCCAGGCCCCCGGCCACCACGAGCGCGCACCGCACATGGGCGCGGACCTCGTTGTACAGTGAGAACACCGCGATCTGGCGGGCTTCGTCGAGCAATTCGACGTCGTCGACCGTATAAATCTGGCACGACGGATCGAACATGAAGTCGGACAGGGCGTGGTGCGGGCTCAGGTACCGGCAATTCAGGCCGGTGTGCAGCGCGGCGTCGCATACGGCATGCAGCAGGTGCGTGCGGCCGGAGCCGATCTCGCCCCACAGGTAGATCAGGCGGTCCGTGGCCTGCTCGCGCGCGACAAGGCCAGGCAGTTCGCGCAGGCGCTGCACGGACTCGCGATTGGCGGCCACGAAGAAATTCTCGAATGTGGACGGCGGCGGGCTGCCCAGTTCGAGCGAGAGCTGCTTTTGACGCGGTGACATGACGAATGCGTTACTTGCCCGATTCTGCGGCTGACGGAGAGTGACCGCGATAGCTGGTCGCCGGGAGCCTGTATCCGTTAAAATTGCGATTTTACTGGACTCGAGCCCGCCTTCTACGCCAGATTTGGCGAAAAGCGCGTCAGCCGAGCGCCGGAATCCACACTTCACCTCCTCAAAGACAAGCAGGTTCTCATGAGCGCATCCCCGACCGCCGGCCAGGCAGGCCTTTCCTACCGCGATGCCGGTGTTGACATCGAAGCCGGCGACGCGCTGGTTGACCGGATCAAGCCGTTTGCCAAGCGCACCATGCGCGAAGGCGTGATGGCCGGCATCGGCGGTTTCGGCGCGCTGTTCGAGCTGTCGAAGAAGTACCAGGAACCGGTCCTGGTTTCTGGCACCGACGGCGTGGGCACCAAGCTCAAGCTGGCGTTCCAGCTCAACCGCCATGACACGGTGGGCCAGGATCTGGTGGCAATGAGCGTCAACGACATCCTCGTGCAGGGTGCCGAGCCGCTGTTCTTCCTCGACTACTTTGCCTGCGGCAAGCTGGATGTGGAAACCGCGGCCACCGTGATCAAGGGCATCGCCCACGGCTGCGAACTGGCTGGCTGCGCGCTGATCGGCGGCGAAACCGCTGAAATGCCGAGCATGTACCCGGACGGCGAATACGACCTGGCCGGTTTCGCGGTCGGCGCCGTGGAAAAGAAGAAGATCATCGATGGCAGCACGATCACCCCGGGTGACGTGGTGCTGGGCCTGGCTTCGTCGGGCGCGCATTCGAACGGCTACTCGCTGGTGCGCAAGATCATCGACGTGGCCCGCCCGAACCTGGACGCGGACTTCCACGGCCAGCGCCTGCAGGACGCCATCATGGCGCCGACGCGCATCTACGTGAAGCCGCTGCTGTCGCTGATCGAAACGCTGCCGGTCAAGGGCATGGCCCACATCACTGGTGGCGGCCTGACCGAGAACGTGCCGCGCGTGCTGGCCGACAACGTCACCGCCGTGATCCAGCGCGACGCCTGGACGCTGCCGCCGCTGTTCCAGTGGCTGCAGGCCGAAGGCCGCGTGGCCGACGCCGAAATGCACCGCGTGTTCAACTGCGGTATCGGCATGGTCGTGATCGTGGCGAAGGAAGACGCTGAACGCGCCATCCGCCACCTGCAGGCGGCCGGCGAGGCCGTGTGGCAGATCGGTGAGATCCGCGAGCGTGCCGAAGGCCAGGCGCAGACCGTGGTGGTCTGATCAGCCTTGCTGACGTATCAACAAAAAGCCCGGCCGAGAGGCCGGGTTTTTTGTTTTCTGGGCGTCAGGGATCACGCACCCAGCTTCGTCAGCGCATCGCCCGTCACGCGGCAGATGCGCCAGTCCGGCATCACGTCGGCACCCATCGCGCGGTAGAAATCGATCGACGGCTGGTTCCAGTCGAGCACCGACCATTCGAAGCGGCCGCAGCCGCGCTCCACGGCCAGCGCCGCCAAGTGCTTGAGCAGGGCCTTGCCCAGCCCGTGCCCGCGCCATGCCGGGTCGACGAACAGGTCTTCCAGGTAGAGCCCCGGCTTGGCCAGGAATGTCGAGAAGTTGTGGAAGAAAAGCGCGAAGCCGACCGGCAGCTTGCCGCTTTCCGTATCCACTTCGAGAATCACGGCCTCGGCGCCCGGATGCGCGCCGAACAGCGCATCGCAGAGCTTCTGCGGCGTGGCTTCCACCAGATGCGTGAGCTTCTCGTATTCGGCCAGCGCCGAAATCAGGTTGTACAGGGTCTCGCTATCGGCGGGGGCGGCGGGGCGGATGGTGAACGTGGTCATCTGGGGCGGGCGGCAAGCAGGCCAAAAAGGTTTGAGCGACGATTATCGTCCACTCCGCACGCCGTCACCACCCCGCCGCGTCGGCAACCCTTGCAACGTAGTCCGGCGCCAGGCAGTCGATGCCAATGCGCTCCGGGGTGCTGCGCAACCAGGTCAGCTGTCGCTTGCATAGCTGGCGCGTGGCGGCGATGCCGCGCTCACGCATCGTGGCGAAGTCGCAGTCGCCATCGAGGTATTCCCACACCTGGCGATAGCCCACGCAGCGGATTGACGGCAGACCCAGGTGCAGGTCGCCGCGCGCGCGCAGCCGCTCCACTTCCTCGATCAACCCGCCCTTGAGCATCGCGTCGTAGCGGTCGGCAATGCGCGCGTGCAGCACGGCGCGGTCCGACGGCTCCAGGGCGATCACGCGGTAGCGTGCGTCGGCCGCGCCAGTGAAGGTGCGGGCGTCGGCTTGCCGTGCCAGCAGCGCGGACATCGGCTGACCGCTGAGGCGATGAATTTCCAGCGCGCGCTGGATGCGCTGGGCATCGTTGGGCGCGAGCCGCGCAGCCGTGATGGGGTCGACCTCGGCCAGCATCGCATGAAGCGCCGGCCAGCCGCGCTCGGCCGCCAGCGCGTCGAGCTCCGCGCGCACCGTGGCATCGGCCTGAGGCAGGTCGTTGAGCCCCTGCGTCAGCGCCTTGTAATAGAGCATCGTGCCGCCAACGATCAGCGGCGTGCGGCCGCGTGCGCGGATCTCGCCGATCAGCCGCTCGGCGTCGGTCACGAACTGCGCCGCCGAATAGCTTTCGAGCGGATCGATGATGTCGATCAGGTGATGCGGCACGCTGGCCAGTTCCTCGTGCGTGGGCTTGGCCGTGCCGATGTCCATCTCGCGATAGACCAGCGCTGAATCGAGGCTGATGATCTCGACCGGCGTGCGTGCGGCCAGTTCGAGCGCGGCCGCCGTCTTGCCCGATGCGGTGGGGCCGAGCAGGCAGACGACGGGCGGGTGGGACTGTGCGGACATCTTGAAGCTGGGGAGATTACTGGCCGCGGAGGAACAGGCGGTCGAGTTCCGCAACTGTCAACTGCACCCATGTCGGGCGGCCGTGGTTGCACTGGTCGGCGCGTTCGGTCTGCTCCATCTGGCGCAGCAGGGCGTTCATCTCTTCTACGGTCAGCTTGCGATTGGCGCGCACGGCGCTGTGGCAAGCCAACGTGGCCAGCAATTCATTCTGGCGCTCGGCCAGCACGCGCGAGCCTCCGTAGGCCTGCAGGTCGCGCAGCACGTCGCGTGCCAAGGCTTCGGTATCGGCCTGCTTGAGCAGCGCGGGAATCGCGCGCACGGCGAGCGTCGTGGGGGATACGGGCTTGATGTCGAAGCCGAGCAGTTGCAGCGTTTCCTGGTGTTCTTCGGCCGCGCCGATTTCCACCGGACTGGCCGGCAGCGTGACCGGAATCAGTAGCGGCTGCACCGCCAGTTCGCGCGCCTCAAGGGCGGTCTTGATCTGTTCGTACAGGATGCGCTCGTGCGCCGCGTGCATATCGACCAGCACCAGCCCGCGAGCGTTCTGCGCTAGCACATAGATGCCGTGCAACTGCGCCACTGCGTAACCGAGCGGATGATCATCGTCGCCTTCGCCTGCCGCGGGCAGGGTGGAAGGCTGCAGCGGTTGCTGCGGTAATCGGTCGAGCAGGCCCGGCGGTTCGTCTGCGCGTGCCGCCTGTGCGTCGGCCAGCCATGCGGGCGGCTGCGGCGACGGTTGCCAGGGCCGCGCGCTACCTTGCCCGGCGGCGTCGCGGACCATGCCCAGATAGGCTTGGCGCGGCTGTGCGATACCAAGCTCGGTCTGGCGGCCTGCCGAATAATTGACCCACTGCGGCGCGGCTCCCGGCGCACCCGGCGCGCCGACTGGGCGGGCCGCAGGCATCGAAGGCCGTCCTGCCTCATCGGCGATCTCCGAATGCAGGCTGTCGCCTTGCTCGCCGGCCTGGCGTGCAAGGCATCGCTGCACTGCGTGATAGACGAACTGGTGCACCGCACGCGATTCGCGGAAGCGAACCTCGATCTTGGACGGGTGAACGTTCACGTCGACCAGTTCGGGCGGCAGGTCCAGGCAGATCACATACGATGGGAATCGGTCCCCATGCAGCACGTCCTGATAGGCGCTGCGCACGGCATGGTTGAGCAGCTTGTCGCGCACGAAACGGCCATTGACGAAGAAATACTGCTGGTCAGGCCGGCCTCGCGATGCAGTGGGTAGCCCGGCAAAGCCATAGAGGTGCAGCGCGTCGGCCTGTTCGTCGAGCGGCAGGCGGGCGCGTGCGAAGTCGCTGCCGAGCACCTGCGCCGTGCGCGTGGCCACGTCGCCGGCATTCCAGTGCTCCAGCGGCTTGCCGTTGTGATGCACCGAAATCGTGACGTCGGGCCGTGCCAGCGCGGCGCGGCGGATCATCTCCAGGCAATGCCCCAGCTCGGTTTGTTCCGATTTCAGGAACTTTCTACGGGCTGGCGTGTTGAAGTACAGGTGCTGCACGTCGATCATCGTGCCAACTCCGCCTGAAGCGGGTTGCAGATGGCCGGTGTCCGCGCTGATCTGGGTGGCGTGCGTGGCGGTGGCCGTGCGGCTGGTCAGCACGAGATGGGAGACCGAGGCAATCGAGGCCAGCGCCTCGCCGCGGAAGCCCAGTGTCAGGACCGATTCGAGTTCGTCCAGCGAGGCGATCTTGCTGGTGGCGTGGCGCATCAGCGCGACGGGCAGTTCGTCGGCGGGGATGCCGCAGCCGTTGTCGGTGATGACGATGCGTCTCACGCCGCCTTCCTCGAGCCGGATACCCAGTTGCGTGGCGCCGGCGTCGAGTGCGTTCTCGAGCAGTTCCTTGACGACCGACGCGGGCCGTTCCACCACTTCACCGGCGGCGATCTGGCTGATCAGCTGGTCCGGCAGCGGGCGAATGGGGCGGTTGGGTTGGGCGGTGCGAGGATGGGTACGGTCGGCTTCGGCAGGCATGTGGGCGATTATACGTGCGCGAGGACACGAATTCGGCACAGTCCGGGCACTTTTCCGGGCGCCAGGTGACGGATCAAACCGGGCGCTCTTGTATGATGTGGACCTTCATTGAATGGGGACAAATTTGGATACCGCATTGCAACTGCTCGACATGGTTCTCCATGTCGACAAATTCCTCGGACAGTTCGTCCAGGACTATGGCGTCTGGGTCTACGGCATCCTGTTTGCGATCGTCTTTGCCGAGACGGGGCTGGTGGTGCTGCCCTTCCTGCCGGGTGACTCGCTGCTGTTCATTGCCGGCGCGATGTGCGCGACGGGCGCGATGAACGAATGGGTGCTGGCGGGGCTGCTGCTGTTGGCGGCGGTGACCGGCAATACGGTCAACTACATGGTCGGTAGCTGGATCGGGCCGAAGGTATTCGATCACCAGTGGCGATTCCTGGACCAGAAGGCGCTGCTCAAGACGCACATGTTCTACGAGAAGCATGGCGGCAAGACGCTGGTGATGGCACGTTTCATCCCGATCGTGCGCACGTTCGCGCCGTTCGTGGCCGGCGTGTCGCAGATGACGTTCGCGCGATTCCAGCTGTTCAATGTGATCGGCGCGGTGATCTGGGTGTTCGGCCTGGTATTCGCCGGCTACTTCTTCGGCAACCTGCCGTTCATCAAGCAATACCTGAACCTGATCGTGCTGGCTGGTATCGGCGCGGCCGTGGTGCCACTGGTGCTCGGCGGGTTGTGGAAGTTGGTGCGCGGCAAGGCGCGCGATACGCGCGCTTCCTGAGCGCAGCAGGGCCGGATGGGCCAGCAGCCGTTAGTTGAGGCTGCGGCTCATCATCCGCAAGGCTGGCATCCGATCGCGAATCTGCGTGGAGTCGGCCGCATCCGGGCGGGCCTGGACATAGGCTTCCAGATCCTCCAGTGCCGGGCGGAAGCATTCCAGGTTGGCATACGCCAGCCCCCGGTCGCGTACTTCCTCGATCGAGTCCGGCAGCAGGATCACCAGGCGGTTCTGCACCGCCAGCAGCCGCTGCCAGCGTGACTCCTGCAAATAGATCGCCTTCAAGTTGCGTAGCATCCGCGCGATGATCTCGCGATGGCTGGCCGTTTGCAGAAACAGGCCGAGCGGCACTTCGCTCGAATTAGTGATCCCCTCGTGCTCGAGATAGGGGTCGAGCATTTCCTGCAACTGTTCCTTCGAAAGCGTCTCGCCAGTCAGCGGGTCGAGCACGACCTCGCCCGCCGGAATCGTCATGCGAACCAGAAAGTGGCTGGGGAAGGCAACACCCTTGAGCGGCAGGCCGATCTGTTGGCCGAGTTCCATGTAGAGGATGGCCAGCGAGATCGGAATACCCCGGCGCTGCTTGAGCACCATGTTCAGGTACGAATTGTCCGGATCGTAGTAGTCGTTCGCGTTGGGGCCGAAGCCGAGATCGCGATAGAAGAAATGATTGAGCAGGCGCAGGCGCTGGATGGCCGCTGTTCCCTCCGCGATCCGGCGCTTCAGACGCAGGGCCAGAACATCCAGGGCTGCCAGTTCGGCTTGCAGGTCCAGGTCAGGATAGGCGTCCTGGGCGATCGCCAGCGCGGTCTCGGTGAGCGGGATCGCGTCGTCGTCGGCCACGAGGCTGGCGAAGTAGTCCAGGACTTTCGTGGAGGTCATGGCGGGTTCCTGACTAGCCCGCGCGGCGCCGGAAGGAGGAGTAGCGCAGGCCCATGAGCCACAGTGTACCGAAGTAGACCGTCGCCGCAAGTACCAGGCAGGCGCCCATCAGCGCGATGCGCAACCCCGGGGTGGCGCCCAGCGCGATCCAGTCGAAGTTGCGTGCGAACCAGAGCAGCACGCCCGACAGGATCAGCATCGCGGCCACCAGTCGCAGCAGGAACAGGCCCCAGCCCGGCGCCGGGTGGTAGTAGCCGCGGCGGCGCAGGCCATAGAACAGCAGCAGGGCGTTCACCGTGGCGCCAAAGCTGATCGACAGCGGCAGGCCCGCGTGCTGGAGCATCGGCACGAACACATAGTTGGATGCCTGCGTGATGATCAGCACGAGAATGGCGATCTTGACCGGCGTCCGGATGTCCTGGCGGGCGTAGAAGCCCGGCGTCAGGATCTTGATCAGAATCAGCGCAAGCAGCCCGACGCCGTAGGTGGTCAATGCCTGCTGCGTCATCTCGACCGCATGGGCGTCGAACCGGCCATAGTGGAACAGCACGGACGTGATCGGCGTGCCGAACAGCATCAGTCCGGCCGCGCACGGCAGCGCCAGCAGGAACGTCAGGCGCAGGCCCCAGTCGAGCAGGCCAGAGTATTCCTCGCGATTGTCCTCGGCGCTTGCCCGAGACAGGCTCGGCAGCAGGATCGTGCCGAGCGCGACGCCCAGCAGCGCGGTGGGGAATTCCATCAGCCGATCGGCATAGGTGATGTACGACACCGCGCCGGCTCCGAGTCGCGACGCGATATTGGTATTGATGATCAGGCTGATCTGCGCCACCGATACGGCCAGCAGCGCCGGCAGCATTTGCGTGATCACGCGGCGCACGCCAGGGTTTGCCCAGGCGGCGCGCAGGTTGAGCGACACACGCGGCATCACGCCGAGCTTGCGCATCGCGGGTACCTGGATCACCAGTTGCAGCACGCCGCCGACCAGCACGCCCCACGCCTGCGCGTAGATCGGCTGGCTCATGTGCGGGCCCACGAACAGGGCGGCCACGATCAGGCAGAGGTTCAGCAGGACGGGCGTGAACGCCGGCACGGCGAAGTTGCGCCAGGTGTTCAGGATGCCCGAGGCCAGGGCCACCATCGAGATCAGGCCAATGTACGGGAACATCACGCGCGTCATGAAGACGGCGGCGTTGTAGGTTTCGGAGTCGCCACGGAAGCCGGTGGCGACCACGGTCATGACGATTGGCGCGCCGATCACCCCGAGCAGCGATACTGCGGCCAGCACCCAGGTCATCACCGTGGCCACGGCATCGACCAGGCTCATGGTCTCGTCATGGCCGCGCTTGCCGTGGTACTCGTTCAGGATCGGCACGAAGGCCTGCGAGAACGCGCCTTCGGCAAAAATGCGGCGCAGCAGGTTGGGAATGCGGAACGCCACATTGAAGGCGTCGGTCATGTCCGAGGCGCCAAAGGCACGGGCGATCAGGATTTCGCGCACCAGACCGGTGATGCGGGAGAGCATCGTCAGGCTGCTGATGGTGGCAAGCGCTTTGAGCAGGTTCAAGATGAGAATTCGGGGAAGCGTGAGGCCGGCGTGCGGTCTGCGCCGGGGCGGCAAACGGGTTTGAGACGCTCGGCCGGCCGTAAAGTTGCCGCGACACCACGCTTCCTGCGCGGCTGCGACTGCTCATGTGGCGGGTATTATACGGATGCAGCCTTGCGGATCGACCGTGACTTGCCCCCGTACGGCGGGGCAGGGGCGGGCGTAGCGCGACAGGTACGGGTTGTTCTTGCCTGTCCTGTTGCGATGTGTGTATAATCGCCGATTCGCAAGGACAGTCGCGTTCCGGATTCGTTTGTCCGAACATCCCGGGTCGCAGATGTGACTTAATTGTTGCGTCCCATTTTGTTGCGTCGCCCCGGGCGCGCATTCTGAATTCAGGAAGAGATACATGGCAAATTCCGCACAAGCTCGCAAGCGCGCGCGCCAAGCCGTCGCCGCGAACGCCCACAACTCCAGCCTGCGCTCGCGCCTGCGTACCGCCGTCAAGGCTGTTCGCAAGGCTATCGACGCTGGTGACAAGGCCGCTGCTGCTGAGATCTACAAGCAGTCGCAAGTCGTGATCGACAGCATCGCCGACAAGAAGATCGTGCACAAGAACAAGGCTGCACGTCACAAGTCGCGCCTGTCGGCCGCCATCAAGGCCATGGCTGCCTGATAGCTGCCTGGGTCACTCCGGTGACCCTGTGGTACAAAAAAGCTCGTCATTGCGACGAGCTTTTTTTGTTTTCGGCTTCTGATCCCGGCTTCGGATCCGCCTTCCTTCCTCTTGCTTCCTATTAGGTTTGCCTGATGGCACTGTCCGGGCCGCGCTTGTCGCGACCCGTGACCCCGTCGCTTAGTCGCCGACCGAGCAGGCTTCGACGACCTGGAGGTTGTTGTCGCGCGCGAAGTTCAGGACGAAGTCGAGCGCCTTGGGCTCGATATCCCGCAGCCGGGTGTCCACCACCACGTTCTTGACCCCGGCCACGATCATCGGTCGCACATACGGTGAGTAGGTCAGGCGAGGGTCGCCGGTGTCGCCCTCGGGGCGAAATTGCGCCATCACCCCGCACAGTCGCTCAGCCCAGTCGCTCGGGCGGAAGGTCTTGCCTTCCTTGGTCACACCTTGGATGAAATATTCGCGAACTTGGGGGGTCGTCATGGGACTGCGGGGATCTGCTTGGTGACTCGACGGTAAACCCGCTTCAACGGGCGCCCGTTTGACGCATCCGGAGCGCGAAGGTTCTCGCTCTCCGGGCTGGAGCAGCAGGGCGGTGGTGTCGGCGGGGGCACTTTTGATGCCGGCGGCGGGCGGTGGCATGGGTATGCCGGGCCCCGCGTGAATCAGCGAGTATTATATCTTATATAAGAGTTGCGCATAGCGGGAAATCCTGTCGGAAACCTGTCAATGGCGGCCCGGGCGCGTGCCGCCGGCGGGCGCTCCGGGCTCGCCAAAGCAGGAATAATCCCTTATGATTCTTGCAATTACATTGCGTAAGCGACGCGAAAGGCGGCTCCGCGACACGCTCTGGCCCTGAAGGATCGCCCGGTCTGGCGTCCGGGCCACGTGTCCAAACCGAGCCGCCTTATTTGTTTTATGAGCCCAACCCCGATCAAGCATTACCTCCAGTTCAGCGATCTCAGTGCCGACGAGTACGAGTACCTGCTGGACCGCGCGCGGATCCTCAAGGCGAAGTTCAAGAACTACGAAACGTGGCACCCGTTGCATGACCGCACGCTGGCCATGATCTTCGAGAAGAATTCCACGCGCACGCGCCTGTCGTTCGAAGCCGGCATCCACCAGCTCGGCGGTCACGCGGTGTTCCTGAACACCCGCGATTCGCAACTGGGCCGTGGCGAGCCGATCGAGGATGCCGCCCAGGTGATCTCGCGCATGGTCGACATCATCATGATCCGCACGTTCGGACAGGAAATCATCGACCGCTTCGCCAAGCACTCGCGCGTGCCGGTGATCAACGGGCTCACCAACGAATACCACCCGTGCCAGGTACTGGCCGACGTGTTCACGTACATCGAACAGCGCGGCACCATCGCCGGCAAGACCGTGGCGTGGATCGGCGATGCCAACAACATGGCCTACACCTGGATCCAGGCCGCCGAGCGCCTTGATTTCACGTTCCATTTCTCGGCGCCTCCGGGCTATCAGCTCGATCCGGCGATGGTGCCGGACTGGGCCGCATCGCGCGTGAAGGTGTTCGATAATCCGCTCGACGCCTGCCAGGGCGCGCATCTGGTCACCACCGATGTGTGGACCAGCATGGGCTTCGAGGCCGAGAACGATGCGCGCAAGCGTGCATTCAAGGATTGGATGGTGACGACCGCGATGATGGATCGCGCCGCGGACGACGCCCTGTTCATGCACTGCCTGCCCGCGCACCGTGGCGAGGAAGTGGAAGCGGCGGTGATCGACGGCCCGCGTAGCGTGGTGTGGGAAGAAGCCGAGAACCGTCTGCACGTGCAGAAGGCGCTGATGGAATACCTGCTCTGCGGCCGCTACTAAGCGCCTGCCGGAGCTGATCAAAGGGGGCCGTCCAGGCTCCCTTTTTTACGCCCACCGATTTAATGAAACCCGAAGACTCGAGGAGATTGAGATGAGCCAGTTCGACAACGTATCCGTGGTCAAGAAGGCCAACCTGTATTTCGATGGCAAGTGCGTTAGCCATACGGTGACCTTTGCCGACGGCACCCGCAAGACGCTCGGCGTCATTTTCCCGGCCGCGCTGACGTTCAACACCGGTGCGCCAGAAATCATGGAAATCAATGCCGGCGTCTGCCGCGTGCGTCTGGCGGGTTCGGACGAGTGGAAGACCTATGGCGCTGGTCAGCAGTTTGACGTGCCGGGCAACAGCAGCTTCGATATCGAAGTGACCGAGACCCTGGATTACGTCTGCCACTTCGGTTAAGCCGTACCGAGAATTTACCCCTCTTCCACAACGTGGGAGAGGGGAGCAAGACACCCTCTACAGAATCACCGGTTCCGGCTCGATCCGGACCCCGAAGTGCGCCTGCACCGCGTCTGCGATGCGGTTAGCCAGCGCTAGCAGCGCCGCCCCAGTTCCACCGCCGTGGTGCACCAGCACCAGTGCTTGCTTGCCGTAGACGCCCACCGGGCCGTCGTCGACACCCTTGAATCCACACTGGTCGATCAACCAGCCTGCGGCCAGCTTGTAGCTGCCATCGGGTTGCGGATAGCTGACGAGGGCAGGGTGGTCGGCCAGCAGGGCATTGCGCAGCGAGGCGTCGACGACCGGATTCTTGAAGAAGCTCCCGGCGTTGCCGATCTTTGCCGGATCCGGCAGCTTGCGCGAGCGGATCGCAACGATCGCGTCGCGGACTTGCGCTGCATCGGGCGTGCTCACACCTTCCAGTTCACGCGTCAGCTCGCCGTAGTTCAGTACCGGTTGCCAGGCCTTGGGCAGCCGCAGTGTGACCGCCGTGATGATGTAGCGGTCGCGGCCTTCGCGCTTGAACAGGCTGTCCCGGTAGCCGAACGCGCATGTGTCCAGGTCGATCGTGACGAAGTCGCCGGATTGCCGGTCATAGGCACGTAGCCGGGCGAAACGTTCGCGCAACTCCACGCCGTATGCGCCAATGTTCTGGATCGGGGCGGCGCCGGCCGTGCCCGGGATCAGCGCCAGGTTTTCCAGGCCAGGCATCCCTTCGTCGATCGTGCGGTTTACCAGCCCGTGCCAGGTTTCCCCGGCGCCGGCCGTGACGAGCCAGCTGGCATCATCCTCCGCCACGTCGTACCCGGGGATCTCCATCAGCAGCACACATGCATCGAGATCGCCGGTCAGTACCACATTGCTGCCGCCACCGAGCACGACGATGGGCAGATTGCCGATCCGATGGTCGGACAGGGCCGAAACTAGGTCCGATTCGTTGCGAATATGGACGGCTAGGCGCGCGCGCGCATCGAACCCGAATGTATTGTGGGTGCGCAGGGGATAGAATTCGAGGAAATCTGCCATGCAAGGACGGGAAAAGCGGGCGCCGAAGCGGCGAAATGGCCTCCCCGGACTGAGAGGCAGGCCCGATTATACGTAACCGTTACGGACCGGCCGCCGCTTAGTGCCAGCGGCCATGCAATACCAGGAGAATTGAAATGCCGTCGTTTGACGTAGTGTGTGAAGCCAATATGGTCGAAGTGAAGAACGCCGTGGAGCAGGCCAACAAGGAAATCTCCACGCGTTTCGACTTCAAGGGTTCCGATGCCCGGGTCGAGCAGAAGGAGGGTGAGCTGACCGCCTTTGCCGATGACGATTTCAAGCTGGATCAGGTCAAGGACGTCCTGATCAACAAGATGGCCAAGCGCAACGTGGACGTGCGCTTCCTGGACTACGGCAAGGTCGAGAAGATCAGCGGCGACAAGGTCAAGCAGGTCATCACGATCAAGAAGGGCGTGACCGGCGATCTGGCCAAGAAGATCGTGCGTATGATCAAGGACAGCAAGATCAAGGTCCAGGGCAGCATCCAGGGCGATGCGGTGCGCGTATCGGGCACCAAGCGCGACGATCTGCAGGCGGTAATCGCCATGCTGCGCAAGGACGCCAACGAGGCGCCCCTCGACTTCAACAACTTCCGCGATTAAGCGCGTCGCAGCCCGCAACCACCCAGCTCGCGGGCTGCCTTACAGCGCTATTGAGGCTACTTCGGCTGAGGCAGTCCGCCGATCTTCGCGCCCGGCTTGAGGCCCTTCTGGGCAAACCAGCCCTTGTTCATTTCCAGCGCGTAGCGCACGGCCGCGCGCGGGCAGTGATTGTCCTCGGTCTGCGGCTTCATTTCCTCGATGTTCACGATGCTGCCGTCATCGGCCAGGAAGGCGATCGACAGCGGCAGGTCGGTGTTCTTCATCCAGAAACAGTGGCCGGCCTTATCCTCGAACACGAACAACATGCCGGCATTGGCTGGCATGTTCTTGCGGAACATCAGGCCGCGTTCGCGCACCTCGGGCGAGGCTGCCACCTCCGCCTGGATGGCATACATGCCAGCGGTCAGCGGAATCACGGGCAGCGCGCTTTGTGCGTGGGCGAGCGTGGCCAGCACCGTGGTGCCTGAGGCCAGCAGAGTCTTGATCATGCGATGCATGGCGTTATCGGAAGTGAGAGGGTCGACTGCAGCCGAGAGCATAGCGCAGCGCGCGTGCGTCAGTCGTTCGCGCAATAAAAAAGGCAGGCCGTCGAAACGTGCCTGCCCTTCGCGTGAGCGCCGGACCGATGCCGGCGAGTCGCGCGCGAACCGCCTTACTGAGCAGCCGGAGCCGAAGCTTCAGTCTTCTTCGAGCTATGCTTCTTGCTGCTGTGATGCTTCTTGCTGGTGGACTTCGCGGGCTTGGCTTCCTTGGCGGCCGGTGCAGCAGCATCAGCAGCGGCGGGAGCCGAAGCCTGGGCGAAAGCGCCGGTAGCGAACAGACCAACAACCAGGGCAGCGATCAGTTTTTTCATTTGCGAGTACCTCGAGAATTTGTGTCCAGCATTTGGTGAGTGCGACGCGTAGTAGAACGTGTCACTCGAAAAAACGAAGCGGCAAGGCTGGCCGTTGACGCCATATTTACTTGAATTTGTAACTGCGTCTTGCCGGTCCCGATGTGGGCGCGCGCTCAGGTCTTGCAGTCGAAACATGCGGATTGCCGCTTGAAAGTCCTAGTCTCGAGACATCTGTTTCGCACCATTGGCCGGGCATCAGTCCCAGCTCCGGCAGTTTCAGATTGCCAATAGATATGCGGACGAGTCGAAGCGTGGGGAGCCCCACCGCGGCAGTCATGCGGCGCACCTGTCGGTTCTTGCCTTCGCGGATCGACAACTCGATCCACGTAGTGGGAATGGCTGCGCGATAGCGGATCGGAGGATGGCGCTCCCACAACCATGCCGGCTCATCGACGACGCGCGCCTTTGCTGGCAGCGTCTTGAAATCTCCCAGGTCCACGCCGGTGCGAAGGGTGGCAAGCGCAGCCTCGTCTGGAACACCTTCCACCTGAGCGAGGTACGTCTTGACGAGCTTGTGTCGCGGATCGGCGATGCGTGCCTGCAGCGCGCCATCGTCGGTGAGCAGCAGCAGGCCTTCGCTCTCGGCATCGAGCCGGCCGGCAGGATAGACGCCAGGCACATCGACACAGTCAGCCAACGTCGCGCGCGAGGGGTGCGCTGAGAACTGGCTCATGGTCTGGTAGGGTTTGTTTAGCGCGATCAGGGTCATGGGCGCGAAGTATGCACGAGCCGCCGAATCATTTGGCGCGCCCACGGCGTTTATGCATAATATGCGGATGCTCTTGGGTCTTATATAAGACTGACATGAAATGCCGAGCGAGATGTGATCGCGGCCGGTCACGTGGCGAACCCGATTCGCCCGTTACAATGCCTTGCACGACACAATCGCATTGCCGGGCTCTGCGGCCTGGTGCTGTCCTTACCCCCATCCGCAGTTGGAGACAAATATGTATCAGCACATCAAGGTGCCGGCAGGCGAGAAGATCAAGGTCAACGCCGATCTTTCGCTGAACGTGCCGGATAATCCGATCATTCCCTACATCGAAGGTGACGGCACGGGTGTCGATATCACCCCGGTGATGCTGAAAGTGGTGGATGCCGCCGTGGCCAAGGCGTATGGCGGCAAGCGCAAGATCTCGTGGATGGAGATCTACGCGGGCGAGAAGTCGACCAAGGTCTATGGCCCGGATGTGTGGCTGCCGGAAGAGACCATGGAAGTGGTCAAGGAATACGTGGTGTCGATCAAGGGCCCGCTGACCACGCCGGTCGGTGGTGGCATCCGCTCGCTGAACGTGGCACTGCGTCAGCAGCTCGATCTCTATGTCTGCTTGCGCCCGGTGCGCTATTTCAAGGGTGTGCCGTCCCCGGTGCGCGAGCCGGAGAAGACCGACATGGTGATCTTCCGCGAGAACTCGGAAGACATCTATGCCGGCATCGAGTGGGAAGCCGAAAGCGAAGGCGCGAAGAAGCTGATCGCCTTCCTGCAGAACGAAATGGGCGTGAAGAAGATCCGCTTCCCGGAAACGTCAGGCATCGGCATCAAGCCCGTCTCGAAGGAAGGCACGCAGCGCCTGGTGCGCAAGGCGCTCCAGTACGCGATCGACAACGACAAGCCGTCGGTGACGCTCGTGCACAAGGGCAACATCATGAAGTTCACCGAAGGCGGCTTCCGCGACTGGGGCTATGAACTCGCGCAGCAGGAATTTGGCGCGGAACTGGTCGATGGCGGCCCGTGGTGCAAGTTCAAGAATCCGAAGACTGGCCGCGATATCGTCGTCAAGGACGCTATCGCCGACGCATTCCTGCAGCAGATTCTGCTGCGTCCAGCTGAATATTCGGTGATCGCCACGCTGAACCTGAACGGTGACTACATCTCCGACGCCCTGGCTGCCCAGGTGGGTGGCATCGGCATCGCACCGGGCGCGAACATGTCCGATTCGGTCGCCATGTTTGAAGCCACGCACGGCACCGCGCCGAAGTATGCAGGCAAGGACTACGTGAACCCAGGTTCGGAAATCCTCTCCGCGGAAATGATGCTGCGCCACATGGGCTGGACCGAAGCGGCCGACCTGATCATCCGCTCGATGGAGAAGTCGATCCAGTCGAAGAAGGTCACGTACGACTTCGCCCGGCTGCTCGAAGGTGCGACGCAGGTGTCGTGCTCGGGGTTTGGTCAGGTGATGATCGACAATATGTAAGCGCGACGGCCACTCCGCCGGAGACAGAAAGCCCCGCAGATGCGGGGCTTTTTCACGTCTATTGGCTGACGGAGATCACCCGATCGTCGCGGCGCTGGCCTGATAGCGAAATTCGATTAGGGCAAGGTCTTCGGTCCTTGCGTTGCGGATAGTCAGCCGCGAAGACGCCCAGCGGGTGAGCGGTCTGAATATCGACGGACGGTGGGAGTGAGGCGAGGGGCGGAAAGCAGAACGCCCGGCACGAGGCCGGGCGCTCCATCGGATGCGTGGCGTACCGCCAAAAGCAGCGTGCCGCTGGCCGGCATTGCCGTACCGTGGCACTGGATCCCGTTCCGCGGGGGTACATCCCCCCAGCATCCTGACGGACCGACGCGGCTCTGCGGCCGGTTCGGTCGCGGCGCACTCTTACTGGTTCGCGTCCTGGATGTTCGTAGCTTGCTTGCCCTTCGGGCCTTGCACGATTTCGAACACCACACGCTGGCCTTCCTTCAGCGTCTTGAAACCCGACATCTGAATTGCCGAAAAGTGCGCAAACAGTTCTTCCTCGCCGTCGTCCGGCTTGATAAAGCCGAAACCCTTGGCGTCATTGAACCATTTGACGATACCGCTTGCCATAAACTCCCCCAACGAAAAAGCAGATTTCAAGCGGGGAAACCGATGGCCAGCTGAAAAACACTTCGACGGGCTTCCAGCGTCGGCGCCCTGCGGCACCGGCAGCCAGAAGGCGCCGTATCGATGAGATTCGCGTGGTCGGCGCCCGGTTACCAGTCAAATGCTGGCATGCGGGCGCATGACCGACGCCGGTCGTGGGCCTCCCCTGCTCACGGAATCATCCGGACTGACCTTGTTGCTTGGCTCGCGTGACCATGCCCGAATGCGCGAACGATTCTTTCGGCAAACCTACATACTGTCAAGCTGGCAGAATCCCCACTCGGCGCGGGGTGTGGCGGGATTGAAACGGCCACCAGTGGTACCTTTGGCGCCGGGGCGTACGGATTTTCCCGAATGCCCCGGACTGGTGCCAGGGAGCCGTCCCGCTCGTGTGCGGCGTGCTCCGCCAACGTGCGCCGAACGTCCTTTGTGTGGCGGGCCACGCAGAGAATTTACCGGGTGCGGGGCTTGAATAACAGCCCAGTTCCCCAAATTGCAGACTTGTGAACAAGGGTTAGAATAAAAGCCATGGCGACACGGCTGGCGAACACCCCCCAACGCGAAACAGGCACTGTCATCGAACGGAAGGAGCAGCAGCTCAAGCCGCCGGCGATGTACAAGGTGGTCCTGCTCAACGACGACTACACTCCGATGGAGTTCGTCGTGATGATCCTGCAGCAGTATTTCAGCAGGGACCGGGAAACGGCGACGCAGATCATGCTGACCGTCCACCGGGAAGGTAAGGGCGTTTGTGGTATCTATACGCGTGATATCGCGGCGACCAAAGTCGAGCTTGTATCAACCCATGCGCGGCAGGCGGGGCACCCGCTGCAGTGCGTGATGGAGGAAGCATGATTGCGCAAGAATTGGAAGTGAGCCTGCACATGGCCTTCGTCGAGGCTCGCCAGGCGCGCCACGAGTTCATCACCGTGGAACACCTGCTGCTGGCGTTGCTCGACAACCCCACGGCGGCCGAGGTGCTGCGCGCGTGCGCAGCCAACATCGAGGACTTGCGCACTAGTCTGAAGAACTTCATCGCGGACAACACGCCGGTCGTGCCCGGCACCGATGAAGTGGACACACAGCCGACACTCGGTTTCCAGCGAGTGATCCAGCGCGCCATCATGCATGTGCAGTCGACCTCCAACGGCAAGAAGGAGGTGACTGGCGCAAACGTGCTGGTGGCGATCTTCGGCGAGAAGGATTCCCACGCGGTCTACTACCTGCAGCAGCAGGGCGTCACGCGCCTGGACGTGGTGAATTTCATCAGCCACGGCATCCGCAAGGATCAGGCCGAGCCCGCCAAGCATGGCGACGGCAACGCCGAAGGCGAGGGCGGTGACGGCAAGGAAAGCCCGCTCGAGCAATACACCCAGAACCTGAACACGCTGGCCAAGGCCGGCAAGATCGATCCGCTGATCGGCCGCGAAAGCGAAGTCGAGCGCGTCGTCCAGGTGCTGTGCCGCCGCCGCAAGAACAACCCGCTGCTGACCGGCGAGGCCGGCGTGGGCAAGACGGCGATCGCCGAAGGTCTGGCCTGGCGCATCACCAAGGGCGAGGTGCCGGATATCCTGGAAAAGGCCGTGGTGTACTCGCTCGACATGGGCGCGCTGCTGGCCGGCACCAAGTACCGTGGCGACTTCGAGCAGCGCCTCAAGGGCGTGCTGAAGTCGCTCAAGGACAATCCGAACGCGATCCTGTTCATCGACGAGATCCACACGCTGATCGGCGCGGGCGCCGCATCGGGCGGCACGCTGGACGCCAGCAACCTGCTGAAACCGGCGCTGTCGTCGGGGCAGCTCAAGTGCATCGGCGCGACCACGTTCACCGAGTACCGTGGCATCTTCGAGAAGGATGCGGCGTTATCGCGTCGATTCCAGAAGATCGACGTGGTCGAGCCTTCGGTAGACCAGACCGTGCAGATTCTGCGTGGCCTGAAGTCGCGCTTCGAGGAGCATCACGGCGTCAAATACGCGGCCTCGGCGCTGACCGCGGCGGCCGAACTGTCGGCACGCTTCATCACGGACCGTCATCTGCCGGACAAGGCGATCGATGTGATCGATGAAGCGGGTGCGGCACAGCGCATCCTGCCGAAGTCGAAGCAGAAGAAGACGATCGGCAAGGCCGAGATCGAGGACATCGTGTCGCGCATCGCGCGTATCCCGCCGCAAAGCGTGAACCAGGACGACCGCAGCAAGTTGCAGACGCTGGAACGCGACCTGAAGTCGGTGGTGTTCGGTCAGGACCCGGCCATCGAGGCGCTGGCTTCTGCGATCAAGATGTCGCGTGCTGGCCTGGGCAAGACCGACAAGCCGATCGGCTCGTTCCTGTTCTCGGGCCCGACCGGCGTCGGCAAGACCGAAGTGGCCAAGCAGCTCGCGTTCATCATGGGCATTGAGTTGCTGCGCTTCGACATGTCCGAATACATGGAGCGCCACGCGGTGAGCCGCCTGATCGGCGCGCCCCCGGGCTATGTCGGTTTCGACCAGGGCGGCCTGCTGACCGAGGCCGTCACGAAGAAGCCGCACTGCGTGCTCCTGCTCGACGAGATCGAAAAGGCACATCCGGATATCTTCAACATCCTGTTGCAGGTGATGGACCACGGTTCGCTCACCGACAACAACGGTCGCCGTGCCGACTTCCGCAACGTGATCATCATCATGACCACCAATGCGGGTGCCGAGACGATGAACCGTGCCACGATCGGCTTCACCACCGCCCGCGAGCAGGGCGACGAGATGGCCGATATCAAACGGATGTTCACACCCGAGTTCCGTAACCGGCTCGATGCGATGATCAGCTTCCGTTCGCTGGATGAGGAAATCATTCTGCGCGTGGTGGACAAGTTCCTGATGCAGCTGGAAGAGCAACTGCACGAGAAGAAGGTAGATGCCAGCTTCTCGGAGAAGCTGCGCAAGTATCTGGCGAAGAAGGGCTTCGATCCGCTGATGGGTGCCCGTCCGATGCAACGTCTGATCCAGGACATGATCCGCAAGGCGCTGGCCGACGAGCTGCTGTTCGGCAAGCTTGTCAGCGGCGGCAAGGTCGCGGTGGACCTGGACGACGACGACCAGATCAAGCTGACGTTCTCCGAAGCGGATCCGGAGCCGCCCGAGGCGCCGGAAAGCGAGCAGCGCGCAGAAGTCTGAGCGTCTGACATATCAGCAAATTGGATAACGGCCGGGTCATTCCCGGCCGTTTTTCTTGGGCGATTGTTCCAGCTTCGTGGGCTTTTGGGCGATCAGCGAAGGCATTGCCTCCAACGCGAGCGATCATCGGGCAAAATACGGGCGGGCGGCATGTCGCCCTTTCTTTTTTGTCACGCGGCCATGTGGCCGCACAGCTCAAGTCACCGATGTCCTCTCCAGACCGCATGCGGCTGCGCCGTCTGCTGCTCAAGACCTTGCCGATGGGTGCCGTGCCCGTCGCTTCGATCTCCAGCCTTGCCCGCGCGGCAGAACCTGCCTCGGGTGGCCGTCCCATTTCCATGGTGTTGCCGTTCCCGCCGGGTGGCAGCGTGGACATCGTTGCGCGCCAACTGCAGCCCGGGCTGAAGAGTGGACTCGGCCAGACCGTCGTCGTCGATAACAAGCCTGGCGCTGGTGGACTGATCGCCAGCAGCACCGTGGCGCGCGCCAAGCCAGATGGCAATACGCTGCTGATGGCTTTCGATACGCATGCGATCAATCCATTTGCGTACAAGAACCTGCCGTACGACACGTTCAAGGATTTCACGCCGATCTCCCAGCTGGTGCGCTTCCCGCTGGTGATCGCCGCCAATCCCGCGCTTTCGGCCTCGAACGTGCGTGAGCTCGTGGAATTGGCCCGCGCCAATCCCAAGGGCGTGCGCTATGCCTCGTCGGGTATCGGCAGCCTGAATCAGCTTGCCGCGGAAGCGCTGGCCACAGACGCGGGCGTCCAGTTCCTCCACGTGCCCTACAAGGGTGGCGGCCCGGCCGTGCAAGCCGTGCTGGCGGGGGAAGTCGACCTGTTCTTCAGCAGCTACGCCGCCGTGCAGGCCCACATCGCCGCCAAGACGATCAAGGTGCTCGGCGTGACCGGATCGAGCCGCATCAAGCAACTTCCGCAGGTGCCGACCGTGGCCGAGCAGGGCTTCAAGGGCTTCGAGGCCTACTCGTGGATCGGCGTTTTCGGCCCGGCTCATATGCAACCCGATACAGTGACTCGCCTGCACGATGCGCTGGGCGTCGCGATTCGCCAGCCCAAGGTGGTTGAGGCGCTGACGGCTCAGGGTTTCGAAATTGCGGTTGGCACACCTGCCGACCTTGGCAACCTGGTGCGCCACGAGCATGACAAATGGCAGGCGGTGGCTCGCAAGGCCAATATCCAGTTCGAGTAAATGTCGAGTCAGCAATGAGCGGTCTGCCTGAACCTTTCGATCATGCCGTGGTGGTTTGCGGCGACCTGGACGCCGCAGTTGCCAACTGGCGCGCGCTGGGATTCACGCTGACGCCGCGCGGCTATCACACGCTGGGATCGCAGAACCACTGCATCATGCTGGCGCGTGATTACCTGGAACTGCTGCACGTCACCGCGCCGAGCCCGAGTCGCCAGTATTACTGGGACGCCCAGCGGCGTGGGGGTGGCTGCGCGGCCATGTCCTGCAAGAGCAGCGATGCGTTCGCCACGGCCGACCGCCTGCGTGCGGCGGGCTTCCAGCCGTCCGATCCGATCGAGTTCTCACGCCCCGTCCGGCTCGATGATGGCAGCGAGCATCCGGCCACGTTCCGCGTCACGGCACTTGATGGCGCGCCGGGCGCGCGCTACTTCGTCTGCGAACACCGCACGCCGGAGCTGCTGTGGCGCCCAGAATGGATGGCGCACGCCAATGGCGCTCGGGCCATTGCGGCAACGTATCTGGTGGTGGAGGCGGAGCAGGTGAGCGCGACGGCCGAGGCCTATGCTGTGCTGACGGGCGGGGCGATCATCGAGGCGACCGATGAGGCTGCCACGATCGCCATTGGCGACGCCAGGTTCGTGATCGTGGCGCCGCAGGCGCTGGCGGTTGCCGCTGGCGCACCGCGATTGCAACACGCCGAGCGCGGCTACGCGGCTATTCGCCTTGCCACGTCCAACCTGGCTGGCGCGCGCGCTCACTGGCGCGAGCAGGGTGTCGAATCTATCGACCTGTCACCGGAAGTCACGCTGATCCCGGCGATGCAGGCCAACGGTGTAGCGCTGATCTTCGAGCAGCGCTGAAATCTTTCTCCCTCTCCAGGACAGCGTGAGAGGGAGAGTACCGCTCTGGCTTTACGCCTTTGCGTGCGCGACGCCGGTCGACCCGAAGCCACCGGCACCACGCGTCGAATCTTCCGAGAATTCTTCCACCGTCGTGAACACCGGACGCAGCACCGGCACGAACATCATCTGGGCGATACGCTCGCCGGGCTGGATCATGATCGGTTCGGTGCCGGGCGCGTTGCGATTCCACACGCTGACCATGATTTGCCCCTGGTAATCCGCGTCGATCACACCGATCGAATTGCCGAGTACGAGCCCCTTCTTGTGGCCCAGACCCGAGCGCGGCACGATCGTGGCGCACATGTACGGATTGGCCATATGCACCGCGATACCGGCCGGAATCAGTTGGGCAGGCGTGCCGGCCTCGATCGTGACCGGGCCGTCCACGCACGCGTGCAGGTCGATGGCTGCGGCCATGTCGCTCTGGTAGGCGGGCAGGCCCCAGTCATTCAGGCGGGCGTCGAGCACCTTGATTTCGACGGTCGGATTGGCGGCTACGGTCATGGAAGCGGTTTCCTGCAATGCGTGAAAGATGGGCTAGGCAGTCCGGCAAAAGCACGGACTGGCCAAAGGCCGAATCATACCGCGCCGCGCCGGATGGCCTGGAGTCAGGCGGCCAGGTCGAATGCCTCGGCCAGCAACTGATAGGTGCGCAGACGCGCCTTGTAGGAGGCCGTCACGCTCAGCACAACTAGTTCGTCCGCCGCGAACCGGTCCTTGAGCGCCAGCATCCGCTCGGCAACCTGCTCGGGCGTGCCACAGATCGTGCGCGGCCGTTCGCGCTCGATGATCATCCGGTCGCGTTCGGTCGGCGTGAAGTCGGCGGCCTGCGCCAGCGAGGGAATGGGCGCGTTCACGCCGTAGGCCATCTGCAGCCGGCGGATATCGACCGCGCGTTCCAGCGTCGCGGCTTCCTGTTCGGTATCGGCGCAGATCACGAAGATAGCTGCGGCGCTGTAAGGCTTGTCTTCGTAGCCGGACTCGAACGCTTCGCGATATTGCTGGGTAACCAGATGCCCGCTGTGCGCATTGATGAAGTGGGCAAACGCGAATCGCAGTCCAAGGCGGGCAGCCAGCGCGCCGCCGAAATCGCTCGAACCAAGCACCCAGAGTTCGGGTTTGGTATCGATCACCGGCTGCAGCAGCACCCCTTCAGCCAGATGGTCGGGCGGGACTTCCCCGCGCAGCAGCCAGGCCAGGTCCTGCACCTGTTGCGGGAACTGGTCGCCACGGTTGTACTGCCCCATGGCCACCGCCTGCGCAGTGCGCATATCGCCGCCGGGCGCGCGGCCCACGCCCAGGTCGACGCGGTTCGGAAACAGCGCTTCGAGCATACGGAACTGCTCGGCCACCTTGAACGGGCTGTAGTAGGGCAGCATCACGCCGCCGGAGCCCACGCGGATGCGCTTCGTCGCGCTGCCCAGCCGCGCAAGCATGACTTCGGGCGCGGGATTGCAGACGCCTTGCAGACCGTGGTGCTCGGCGCACCAGTAGCGGGTATAGCCGAGATCGTCGGCCATCTGGGCCAGTTCGACGGTCGCAGCCACCGCGTCGCGCGCGGTATGGCCGGCGATGACCGGGCTCTGGTCGAGCACGGACAGGCGCAGCTTGGGGCGGGGTTGGCTCATGGCGGGCAGGGCGGGGGATTACACGAGTTTGCGCGGCAAACGCTGGCCGATTGCGTTGACAAGCTCGCGCGCCAGCGAGAGCTTGTCCGCGCGCGGCAGGCGCGTCATGCCGTTGGCATCGAACAGCACGATCTCGTTGTCGTCGAGACCGAACGTGCGATGGCCGATATTGCCGACCAGCAGCGGCACGCCCTTGCGCTTGCGTTTCTGCTCGCCGTATTGCTCCAGGTTCTCGCTCTCGGCCGCAAAACCGACGCAATAGGGGGCATCGGCACGGGCGGCCACGGCAGCCAGGATGTCCGGGTTCTGCACGAATTGCAGGGTCGGCGTGTCGGTGTCGTTGGCCTTCTTGAGCTTCTGCTGCGCGACCTCCGCGGGACGCCAATCCGCCACGGCGGCCACGGCGACGAACACGTCGACATCGCGCAGTTGCGCCATGACCGCGTCGTGCATCTGCTGGGCGCTGCGCACATCGGTGCGTGTGACGCCACGGGGCGTGTCGAGCGCGGTCGGGCCAGCCACCAGCAGTACCTCGGCACCCGCTTCACGTGCGGCGCGCGCGATCGAGAATCCCATCTTGCCCGAGGACAGGTTCGTGATGCCGCGTACCGGATCGATCGCTTCGAACGTCGGGCCCGCCGTGATCAGCACGCGCTTGCCAGCCAGCGGTTTGGGCTGGAAGAACGCGATCAGGTCGTCGACGAGTTCCTCCGGTTCGAGCATCCGCCCATCGCCGATTTCGCCACAGGCCTGGTCGCCCGTGCCGGGGCCGAGGATCATGACCCCATCGGCGCGTAGCTGCGCGGCATTGCGTTGCGTTGGCGCGGCGGCCCACATCTGCCGGTTCATCGCCGGCGCCACCAGCAGCGGGCATTCACGCGCGATGCACAGCGTGGTCAGCAGGTCGTCGCAGAGGCCGTTGGCCACCTTGGCGAGGAAATCGGTCGATGCTGGCGCGATCAGGATGGCGTCTGCCTCTCGCGAGAGGTCGATATGCGCCATGTTGTTGTCGATGCGGGTGTCCCATTGGGAGAGGAACACCGGACGTCCGGAGAGCGCCTGCATCGTGACCGGCGTGATGAAGTGCGTTGCCGCTTCGGTCATCGCCACCTGCACCGTGGCGCCAGCCTTGGTGAGCAGTCGGACCAGCTCGGCTGACTTGTAGCAGGCGATGCCGCCAGTCAGACCAAGGACGATGTGCTTGCCGCGCAAATCCATGGGGAGAGCTCTTCAGGGAGACGGGAGTCTGCGCATGATACCGCTGGGAGAGGCGACGCGCTGGAAGGGATGGTTGGCTGGCGCCCTCTCCCGCTTGTGGGAGAGGGGCGTATGACAGGCGTCAGTGACGTCGCACGCGCCGCAGCTCGTCGACGATCAGCAGGATCGCCCCGAGCGTGATCGCGCAGTCCGCCACGTTGAATGCCGGGAAATGCGTGTTACGCAGATGGAAGTCCAGGAAGTCGATCACGTGGCCGTGGATGATCCGGTCGACCACATTCCCCACGGCGCCACCGAGAATCAACGATACCGCCAGGCAAAACAGCTTCTGTCCGGTATGGCGATAGAGCAGCCAGATGATAAACGCGCCGACCACCACGCCCAGCAGCGTGAAGAACCAGCGCTGCCAGCCGCCCGCATCCGCCAGGAAGCTGAACGCGGCGCCCTTGTTATAGACCAGTACCAGGTTGAAGAAGCTGGTGACCGGGCGCGACTCGCCATACTGGAACGAGCGCGTGATCACCACCTTGAAGAACTGGTCGATCATCACCACCAGCAGGGCAAAGGCCATCCACAGCCACGGCGTGACGTTGCTGCTGGCGCCCTTGCTCTTGCCGCGGGCCGGCGTCGAACGCGTCGAACGAGTGGACGATGCCATCAGGCGTGGCTCCTGTGTTCACCGGCGCCGAACAGGTTGCTGTCGCAGCGGCCGCAGATCGTCGGATGCTCGGGGTTGTGGCCCACGTCGGCGCGGTAGTGCCAGCAACGCTCGCACTTGGCGTGCTGCGACGGCGTGACCGTCACCAGCAGGTCGCCGCCTTCTGGCGCCGGCGTGACCTTGGCGGCCGACGTCAGCAACACGAAGCGCAGGTCGTCTTCCAGGCTCTGCAGCGCGGCCAGCACCGGACCGCCCGCGGCGATCGTGACTTCCGCCTGCAGCGACGAACCGATGTCGCCTTCCACGCGCACGGCTTCGAGCTGGCGCGTGACTTCGGCGCGCACGGTACGGATCTCGTGCCACTTCTGCAGCAGCGTGTCGCCGTCGTCCACCGACGGGATCGCATAGTACGTGCTCGTGAAGATCGTGTCCTTGTGCTCGGTGCCGTGGGCAAAGATCTGCCACGCTTCCTCGGCCGTGAACGTCAGGAACGGCGCCATCCAGTGCAGCATCGCCTGGGTGATGTGATACAGCGCGTTCTGCGCGCCACGGCGAGCCTTCGAGTCAGCGGCCGTGGTGTACAGGCGGTCCTTCAATACGTCCAGATAGAAGCCCCCGAGGTCCTCGGAGCAGAACGTCTGCAGTTTGGCGACGACCGGGTGGAACTCGTAGGCCTGGTAGTGCGACAGCACCTCCTTCTGCAGGCGGTCGGTCAGCGCCACGGCGTAGCGGTCGATCTCCAGCCATTCCGACGCCGGCAGCGCGTGCTTGGCGTGGTCGTAGTCGGTCAGGTTGGCCAGCAGGAAGCGCAGCGTGTTGCGGATGCGGCGATAGCCTTCCACCACGCGCTTCAGGATTTCGTCGGAGATCGACAGCTCGCCCGAATAGTCGGTCGATGCCACCCACAGGCGGATGATCTCGGCGCCCATCTTGTTCGAGATGTCCTGCGGCGACACTGTATTGCCGACCGACTTCGACATCTTCCGGCCTTCGCCGTCGACCGTGAAGCCGTGCGTCAGCAGTGCCTTGTAGGGCGGCTTGCCATAGAGCATCGACGCGGTCAGCAGCGACGAGTGGAACCAGCCGCGATGCTGATCCGAGCCTTCCAGGTAGAGGTCGGCAAGGCGGCCATCCGGCAGGTCGGCGGCCGGATCGTACAGCTCGTCACGGTGCGAGCCGCGGATCACCGTCCAGTGCGTGGTGCCCGAGTCGAACCACACGTCGAGCGTGTCGCGGTTCTTCTCGTACTGCGCGGCTTCGTCGCCGAGCAGGTCCTTCGGGTCGAGCGTCTGCCAGGCCTCGATGCCGTGCTTCTCCACAAGCTTCGCCACTTCCTCGAGCAGCTCGGGCGTGCGCGGATGCAGGGCGCCCGTTTCCTTGTGGACGAAGAAGGCCATCGGCACGCCCCACTGGCGCTGGCGCGAGAGCGTCCAGTCCGGGCGGTTGGCGATCATGTTGTGCAGGCGCTGCTTGCCCCAGGCGGGGTAGAACTCGGTGGCCTCGATGCCAGCCAGCGCGGTTTCGCGCAGCGTCGGGCCGTTGTCCACCGGGTCCACGTCCATGCCAGCGAACCACTGCGACGTGGCGCGGTAGATGATCGGCGTCTTGTGACGCCAGCAGTGCATGTAGCTGTGTTCGTACTTGTGCGAGTTGAACAGGTTGCCCGACTCGCGCAGCACCTCGACGATCTTCGGATTGGCATCCCAGATCGACAGGCCGCCGAACAGCGGCAGCGTGCTGGCGTAGACACCATCGCCCATCACGGGGCTGATGATGTCCGAATCCGGCATGCCGTGCGCCTTGCACGACTGGAAGTCTTCCACGCCGTAGGCCGGCGCCGAGTGGACGATGCCGGTACCGGTGTCGGTGGTCACGTAGTCGCCCAGGTAGACCGGCGAGGTACGGACGTAGCCGGCGTCCATTTTCGCCAGCGGGTGGTGGAAGCGCACTTCGGTCAGCGCGTCACCGCGCGCCGTGGCGACGATCGTGCCTTCCAGCGCGTAGGTCTTGAGTTGTTCCTCGACGCGATCCTTGGCCAGGATCAGGAAGCCACGCGGCGTGTCGACCAGCGCGTATTCCACCTCCGGGTGCATGTTCAGCGCCTGGTTCGACGGGATGGTCCACGGGGTGGTGGTCCAGATCACGATCCAGCCCGGCTTGCCTTCTAGCTGGGCCAGCGGCACATGGAATGCGTGGGCGATCTTGTCGGTCTCGGCGAACGGGAAGCCGACGTCGATCGACAGGTCGACCTTGTCCTTGTACTCGACCTCCGCCTCGGCCAGCGCCGAGCCGCAGTCAAAGCACCAGTTGACCGGCTTCAGGCCGCGGAACACGTAGCCGCGCTCCATGATCTTGCCCAGCGCGCGAAGCTCGTCGGCCTCGTTGCTGAAGTTCATGGTCAGGTACGGGTTCTCCCAGTCGCCGAGCACGCCCAGACGCTCGAAGTCCTTGCGCTGGCGGGCGATCTGCTCGGTGGCGTAGGCGCGCGCCTTCGACTGGACTTCCTGCACGGGGAGACCCTTGCCGAACTGCTTTTCGATCTGGATCTCGATCGGCATGCCGTGGCAGTCCCAGCCCGGCACGTAGACGGCGTCCAACCCGGTCAGGCCGCGCGCCTTGATGATCATGTCCTTCAGGACCTTGTTGACTGCGTGGCCGATGTGGATATCGCCATTGGCGTACGGCGGGCCGTCATGCAGCACGAATTTCTTGGCGCCATGGCGGGCGGCGCGGATCTTCTTGTAGAGCTGCTTGTCCTGCCATTGCTTTACCCATTGCGGCTCGCGCTTGGGCAGATCGCCGCGCATCGGGAACGGGGTATCCAGCAGATTGACCGGATACTTGCTTTTTTCAGGCTTGGCGCGTTTGTCGTCGGACATGGTTGATTCTCAAGGCAATTCGGTAGGGCGCGGCGCGTGCATGACCACCGCGCGTGTCATTCGGGGTGAGGCAGGGCGGGTCCCGGCCGCGGCTCGTGGATCGAGCGCGCTGCCGGCCGCTAGCTAATTCGGTCGGTGGCGGAGGTGGCGAAGTCGCGCCGGCCGGCATCCGGCGCGGTCTGGCCAAAGAATGCGCGTGCGTCGGCGGCATCCTTGGCGATGGCCGCGGTCAGCGCTTCGAGCGAGTCGTAGCGCTTCTCGTCACGCAGCTTCTTCATGAATTCCACCCGTATCAGCTTGCCGTACAGGTTTTCGTTGAAGTCGAAGAGGTGCACTTCCAGCAGCACGCGGCCGGCGTCCTCGACGGTCGGCCGCACGCCGATGCTGGCCACGCCCGGCACCGGGTGGTCGGCAATGCCATGCACCTGCACCACGAAGATGCCGTTCACGGCCGGGCGCTTGTGCGAGATCCGCAGGTTCAGCGTCGGAAACCCAAGGTCACGGCCGAGCTTGCGTCCATGGATTACGTGGCCGCTGATCGCGTAGCCGTGGCCGAGCAGCCGGCGCGCATGTTCCAGGTCGCCACCGGCCAGTGCCTGGCGCACGGCTGAGCTGGAGATGCGGATGCCGCCTTCGGAGACCGATCCCATCTGCTCGACGTCGAAACCGAACTGCCGGCCGGCCTCCTGCAGATAGGAGAAGTCGCCGGCGCGCTTGGCGCCGAAGCGGAAGTCGTCGCCAACCAGCACCCATCGGGCGTGCAGGCCGTGCCAGAGCACGTTCTCGACGAAAGCCTGAGGCGACTGGGCGGCGAAATGCGCGTTGAAATGCTCCACCACCACGCGATCCACGCCGTTGCGGCGCAGCGCGTCGAGCTTGTCGCGCAGCAGGGCGATACGGGTGGGAGCGTGCTCGGGGGCGAAGAATTCGCGCGGATGCGGCTCGAATGTCATCACGCACAGCGGCAGGCCGCGTGCATCGGCGGCCGCGCGGGCGCGCGCGAGCAACGACTGGTGGCCGCGATGCACACCGTCGAAATTGCCGATGGTAAGCGCGCAAGGCGCCCGGCTTTCGGCATTGGGCAGACCGCGGAAGACTTTCACGAGGACGGCGGACGAGCGTTTTTGGGGAGGGTAGGAGCATACCATCACTGGCAATGCTCCCCCCTAAGAACCGTACGTGCGAGTTTCCCCGCATACGGCTCAAGCCTCTACAAAATGAATGAGTTAATCAAACACCGGCTTCACTGCAACTTGACCATAGGAGTGAACTTGGACATGACAGTCGGGGTGCACCAGAACTCGATTCCCTAGAGCGTCCGAGCCACCGGAAACCCGTGGTTCGATGTGATGGTCATGCCATCTTGTCTCTTTGGTTATCTTGCCTTGGCATACCGCGCATAAGCCCCGCTGGGACATGAACAGCTTTGCCCACTGCTTTCGGTACGACATGCTTTCTGCCATGCGTTCCTGCCGCAGTGTTTCGCCATACATTTCCTGCGCTGGGTCGAAGGGGTTGTAGTCCCCTCGAACCTTCTTGTGCCTCCGAATAGGCGTACTCGGTATCGAATACAACTCCATCCAGTAGCGTTCGCCAGCCTTACCCAAAACGTTGGTTCCAAACACCCAGTTCCGCATTCCGATTGAGGCAAAGTACTTCTTCCGCACCCACTCGGTATTCTTCCCTCGGTGTCGCCGTTTTGCCCACCTCCATAGACACCTGAAGATCAGGTGCTCCATTCGGGTGAACGCCGCCTTTGCAACCACTGGGCCGTGATACTGTGCCCAACCCCTCAGCATCGGGTTCAGCGTTCGGATCAGATCCTCCGGCTTTTTCCCATGGTGTGTCCTGATAACCTCCTTGGCCCTGCGATAGAACGCTAGTGCGTTCTTCTTGCTCGGCTTGATGAGCAGCGTTCCCGAATACTTCCGGAAATTCCACCCAAGGAAGTCAAAGCCATCGGCGATGTTCACGATTCGCGTTTTCTCCGGGGAAAGAGTGAGTCCCCGTACTGCTAGGAACTGTTCTACCCACGGCTTCACTTCGTGCTCCAAAACTTCCGGCGTATTGCCGGTGATCACGAAGTCGTCCGCGTACCGCACGACATTCACCTTTAGCCTGTTGGCCTGGACAGTCCCGAGTTTCGTTCGTAAGAACTTCATCAGGTCACGTTCCAGCCCATTCAGTGCCACGTTGGCCAAGGTTGGGGAGATGATGCCCCCCTGTGGTGTTCCAGCATCGGTCGCCTGAAACTGGCCTTGAAATACCACGCCAGCCTTCAGCCACTTCCGAAGGATTGCTTTGTCCATGGGGACATTGCGCTCCAGCCAGTCGTGGCTGATATGGTCGAAGCACCCTTTAATGTCTGCCTCCAGCACCCATTGGGCCGAAGCCTTTTTGGACAAGGAGACAAACAGCTGGGACATGGCATCCGCAGTCGAACGATTAATCCGAAACCCGTAAGAGTTCGGATCGCTCGTCCCCTCGGACACCGGCTCCAGCGCCAGCAGGTATAGCGCCTGCATGGCTCGGTCGTGCAGAGTTGGAATGCCCAAGGGGCGCTCCTTCCCATTCGCCTTGGGGATGTACACCCGCCTTAACGGCAGCGGACGATACCCCCGGCGCTTCAACCTCCCAATGGCTTCCCATCGAGCTTCAGGCGAGTCCCACGCAACGCGGTCGACACCAGCCGTCCGCGCCCCTTGGTTCATCGCCACTCGCCTTACCGCCGATGCCTTGGCAGAAAACGAGCGGGTCAGGGACCGTTGCAAGGTTTTCACCCTGCGCCAATCCCCTTCCTGTGTTGCCTTCGCAATTCGAATCTGCATTGCCCGAACATTCCGTTCGACGCGGCGCCAATTGATGTCGCCCCATCGCTGCGGGATGCCGGAGGGCGCAGATTCATCCTCACGGATCAATGCTTCCATGCTGCTCTCCTATCTTGAGGACTTCCCAAGACAACGGAGACAACATGCCCCTTGAGGGGCATATCACCCCCCAAGGGAAGAAAATTAAACAAGCGGGTTCAGTCAGCCGTCTTGCGACGAAAGACCAGTTGGAAGTCTGCCCGCTTTCGCGTGAGGTAATGTCTCAACCCCTATCCGGACCATTACAGCTCGGCATTCGCTTTTTCCAACCTCCCATACCCGCACAGCCAACAGCGTTCCTTGCGGTTCGCCTGCCTGAGCCATACCGCGCTCCGGCAGCCATACGGGCTTACCACGTTCCCTGCGCATTACACGACTGGGTTAGGGCCTGCCTCTTCACCGGTGGTCCGAATGGCGACGTGTTCCGAACTTTCAGCGGAACAACCGACCACATACCTTTTGGTTAGTGCCTATCAGCAGCTTTGGCACTGCAATGCTTACGGTGTTTATCAGCAGTTCACATATGTTGCCCATACCAGCCAGCCTGGCTCCTCGACCCCATTGCTGCTAGGAGTCTCTGCGTCTCTACCTCTCGGCAGTTACGCACCCTTGCGGGGGCTTCGTTGTCAGGAGAGCTTCACACCCCACAGTTACCCGTGACGCATGTCTCCCTAGGCTACTGCTAGTCGCATAGCAGGTTCTCTATCGAGGCACCCTCGCGGGTGTATTCGACCGAACCATAACGCGCAGAGCTAAACGCTCCGGAAACCTCACTTCATTACTTCAGTGCCTCCATACTGGCAGGCGCTCGATGAAGACAGACGCTGACGCGCCCGCCTTCATCCCAAAGACGTAGTGCCGACCCTACTGGGCCGGTCTGAATGCTATGTAGCGAAGACGCAGCAAATTACCGCCGCATATTCGCCCACACCTCCGTAGAGAGTGCGTACTGCAAAGACACCTGCCCAAAGGCAAGCGTCCCCGCCTTTGGGCAATGGCTGGAAATCCATCCAGCAGAAAGCAAGCTTTGAGTCGGCCGATACTTTGGCCTCCTCGCAACACATGGACTCGCTCCGGCCTTGCGGCCGGGTTTGTCAAAGCAAGAAATGGTTGAGATTGGACGGTTCTGGCCGAAGCCTTCCCCTTGTCTCAACAAAGGTCGATGCTCTTAACGTAGAGCTACCGGACACGAGGGTGCGTGTCGCACGAAAGGGGGCATTATAAGGCGAACCACCGGTTTGCCGCCCGAAAAGCCTGCCGGCCGACCAATTTGACGCCGGTCTGGCGCGCGCTTTCGACACACGCCCCCCACAAACGTGGTGCTTTTGACAAATTTGTGGGTTATTGGGGCGCCTCGCAATGGCGCGGCGCCGCAAAAATCGGCATGATATGCCCCACTTGCAACAAAATTGCGCGATTTCTGCAACGTCGGCAGACTTGTCTGATGCCAGTTGCAGCGACGAAGAACGTCGCCTTACGTGCCACGCCACACTTGAACGCGCTGCTCAACAAGATCCTGCCCCCGCCCGGGCCGCAACTGGACACCGAAACGCGAGCCAAGCTGCTCGTCACCGTTCATCGTGTCTCCCCCACGGGCATTGCATCCTCGGCCCTGCTGCCGGGACTGACCGCGTACACGTTCTGGAACGAAGCCAACCACGTGGCGCTGGTGATCTGGTGCACCATCATGCTGCTGCTGACCATCGGCGGGATGTGGTTCTACCTCGGGTTCCAGCGCGATATGGGCAGGTTGAGCCGCTCGGCGCACACGCGCAAGTGGTGGAACAACATGCGCGCCATTGCGTTCCTGACGGGACTGACCTGGGGCAGTTCGGCGCTGCTGCATCTGTATTCGTCGTCCGTGGTGTTCTCGAGCGTGCTGTATCTGCTGACGTTGGGGGTGCTCGCGGGCGGCGCCACGTCGCAGTCGCCCATCCCATCGAACCTGGTCTTTGCCGGCGTGCCGATCCTTGTGCCGAATGTGCTGCTGGCTGACTTTGCCTTTCCCGGCCACGGCACCTATGTGCAATTGCTGCTGGCAATCTACGCGCTGATGCTGGCACGGCACTCGCTGAATCTGCAGCACACGCTGGTGCGGGCCATCCAGCTCGAATCCGAAAGCCGCCGGCTCGCCAAGCAGTTTCAGGAAGAGAAGGAACGGGCACTTCATGCCAGCGAGGAGAAATCCCGCTTCCTGGCGGCCGCGAGTCACGACCTACGCCAGCCTGTTCATGCCCTGGTGATGTTGGTCGAAGCGTTGCGTGCGCGCAACCAATCGAGTTCGCTCCACCCACTCGTCGAACAGGTGGCCGCCGGGACGCAGACCATCGACCTGCTGTTCCGGTCCCTGCTTGACCTGTCCAAGCTTGAAGGGCGCAAGGTGTTACCAACGCTGGAGCCATGCGAACTCAATTCGCTGATCCATGACGTGATGAGCCAGTTCGCCGCCGATGCGCGCGAAAGCGGTCTGACGCTGACGCCACGCGTGCCTGACGAACTGTTCGCCATGGCCGAGCCGGTGCTGCTGCGGCGGGCGCTATTCAACCTCGTGCAGAACGCGCTGCGCTATACGAAGCGCGGCGGCATTCTGGTAACCGCGCGACAGCGCCGCAAGCACGTGCGGCTGGAGGTCTGGGACACCGGTGCGGGCATCACGCCCGAGCACCTGCCGGAAATTTTCTCGCCGTACTACCAGGTTCACAATCCGCAGCGCGATCCGTCGCAGGGTCTTGGTCTGGGGCTCGCGATCTTCCGGGAATGCGTGCGTCTGATGCGCGGGACTTACGGCGTGCGCTCGGTGCCGGGCAAGGGATCGGTATTCTGGTTCGCGCTGGCGCCGGTGCCCGAGGAGACCGTAGCCAGTGTTCGGGCGATGCGGGCGAATGCGCAGGCGGAAGAAGCGCGACACGATCGTTTGCGTGGCACTGTGCTGGTGGTCGATGACGATAGCCAGATTCGCAAGGCGTGGATCGCCTTGATGGAGGCCTGGGGCATTCGCGTGGCATGTGCCGCGCACGGGGAAGAGGCCGACCGTCTCTTCGCGAAGGGTCTCAAGCCGGACATTATCTTCTGTGACCTGCGCTTGCCCGGCAACGAGAACGGGCTCGATTTGCTGGAGCGCTGGCAGACCTCGCAGCCTCAGGCACGCAGCGCGCTGCTGACGGGCGATCTGAAGTCCGCGGCGCTGCAGGCGGCCGAGGAGGCAGGCTACTTCGTCCTGCCGAAACCGGTGGACCCGGCGAACCTGCGCATGTTGCTGCGCCGCTGGTTGCCCACGGCATGAACGCATGAATGACAACGCCGCCTCAAGGGCGGCGTTGTCATTCATGCGTGGCGATGTTCACTGCCTCACTGGCGCAGGCGAAAACGCTCCATGCGCGACATGACCTGCATGCGCGTGCGCACGCCCAGCCGTTGCAGGATGGCGGAGACGTGTTCCTTGACGGTGTTCTCGGTCAGCCCCAGCTTGCGGGCGATGACCTTGTTCGGCAGTCCTTCGAGCACCAGCGCGAGCACCGAGCCCTGGCGCGGCGTGAGGCCGAGTTCGGCCGGCGTGACCGGAATGCCGTGGGCGGGGCCGAACGATTGCGATCGGCCGGACAAGGCCTCATCGGATGGAAAACTGGTGTCGCCGGCCAGGACCTTGCGCACGGCCGCAGTGAACGCGTTGGCGTCCAGATGCTTGCCGACGAAACCGCAGGCCGATAGCGCGCGGGCGCGGCCCACGATCTCGGGTGTGGCCTCCGCCGACATGAAGATGAAGCGGGCGCCCGGGATCACGGTCTTGAACGACTGCATGGCATCGAAGCCAGTACCATCGTTCAGCCAGATGTCGAGCAGCACGATATCGGGACGGAGGCCCTGATTCAGGGAGTGAAGGGCTTCCTTGGCGCTGCCAGCGGAATGAACGGCGACGTCGGGCATCACTTCCGCCAGGAAGGCGGTTGTGCCCGAGAGCGCCATAGGATGATCATCGACCACCAACAAAGTCGGTGCAGCGTTCAACATGCGTATTCCCGTCTAAGTTCCCGTTTCGCCCTTGTTGTCACCGTCTTTTTGTGTCGCGGCGCGTGGGCGTAGGGCCCACTCTAACAGAGCGGGTTGCGCGTCACAATCCATCACACGGGGGTAGTGGGATTGGTGGGCGCGCCTGTCTTTGTTGCCCCATGTGCGTTTGGCGGTAATTAAGTACCTAATGCGCACGGTTTGCAAGTGTTTGGACCACAGCTTGGTAGAATCGCGGCGATGAAGAATATTGTGATATTGATTTCCGGGCGTGGCTCCAACATGGAAGCGATCGTCCGGGCCTGCGCCGCCGAAAAATGGCCGGCGCGCGTGGCCGCGGTACTGTCGAACCGCCCCGATGCTTCGGGCCTGCAGTTCGCCTCGCGCCACGGTATTGCCACCGGTGTGGTGGACCACAAGCAGTTTTCCGGACGTGAGAGTTTCGACGCCGCGATGCGGGACGCCATCGACGTCTATCAGCCCGACCTCGTCGTGCTGGCAGGCTTCATGCGGATCCTGACGCCTGGCTTCGTTGAGCACTACGCCGGGCGAATGCTCAACATCCATCCGTCGCTGCTGCCGAGCTTCCCCGGGTTGCATACCCACAAGCAGGCGTTGGAGGCGGGCGTCAAGCTGCATGGCGCGACAGTGCATTTCGTGACGCCAGAACTCGATCATGGTCCGATCGTGTTGCAGGCGGCACTTGATGTTCTGCCTGGCGATACACCGGAGTCGCTGGCCGATCGCTTGCTCGATAGCGAACATGTCATTTACCCGCGCGCCGTGCGCTGGTTCGTCGAAGACCGTCTGCACGTGCAGGACGGTGTCGTTCAAGTAGTTCAACCGGCCGAGCCCCAATGGTTCATGGCCATCTCGCCCCAAGCGGCAGGAAAACAGCCATGAGTCGCAATCCCGCAACTTCCCAAGACAATCGCCAGCGCTCGCGTCCGAGCAAAGGCAAGGCCAGCCCGATCCGCAAGTCGCCCAACGCCCGGCAGCAGGGCGCTGACGGCGCGCCGCGCACGCCCGGCGGCCTGCAGGCTTTCCATCTGCAACATATCGACCGACTGCTCGGCAAGGTGCTGTTGTTCGCGCGTCCGTCCGACGCGGTGGTCAGCCATTACTTCCGCGAAAATAACAAACTTGGTCATCGCGACCGAGGCATCATCGCTGAAGCAATTTTTGCAGTGTTGCGCCGACGCGTCGAATTTGGTCAATTTGCCGAAAGTGGCACGGGTTCGGCCACGCGCCGCCTCGGGCTGCTGGGCCTGGCCGCGACGCTCGGCCGCGATGTGCTTTCGCCGTTCCTTCATCCCGACGAAGCTGTCTGGCTCGACCGCCTGACCACGATCGAGCGCTCCAGCCTGGCGCCGCGCGTGCGCGCCAACCTGCCCGAGTGGCTGTATGACGATCTGGTGGCGCGTCATGGCGAGGCATTCACTGCTGCGCTTGGCGATGCCTGGCTGCGGCCCGCGCCGCTCGACCTGCGCGTGAACACCGCCAAGCTGTCGCGTGAAGAGGCACTGGCCGAACTCCAGACTGCCGGTATCGCCGCCGAACTGGCCCCGATGGCGCCGGCTGGCATCCGCCTCAAGGGCAAGCCCGCGTTGAACCAGCTCCCGCTGTTCATCAACGGTGGCGTGGAAGTGCAGGATGAAGGCAGTCAACTGCTGTGCCATCTGCTTGCGCCGCGTCGCGGCGAGATGGTGGTTGACTTCTGCGCGGGCGCTGGCGGCAAGACGCTGGCGCTGGGTGTGGCCATGCGCTCGACTGGGCGGCTCTATGCATTCGATGTGTCGGAGAAGCGCCTGGCCAATCTGAAGCCGCGTCTGGCTCGTAGTGGTCTGTCGAACGTGCACCCGGTGCTGATCGACTCCGAGCGCGATGCCAAGGTCAAGCGCCTGGCCGGCAAGATCGATCGTGTGCTGGTGGACGCGCCTTGCAGCGGCCTGGGTACCCTGCGCCGTAATCCCGATCTGAAGTGGCGTCAGACGCCGGAATCGGTTGTGGAACTCACTGCGAAGCAAGCGGCCATCCTCGATGCCGCGGCAAAGCTGGTGAAGGGCGGCGGCCGTGTCGTGTACGCCACGTGCAGCGTGCTGGAGGCCGAAAACGAGGCAATCATCCGTGATTTCCTGGCATCCCACGAGAATTTCCGACTTGTGCCGGTGAGCGAAGTGCTGGCCGAGCAGAAGATCGAGGTGCCGGAGTTGCCGGCGGAAGGCGGCATGTTGGCGCTCTATCCGCATATCCATCAGACCGATGGCTTCTTCGCCGCTGTTCTGGAGCGCACGCGCTGATGGCGGATAGCACGCTGATGAACCCCGATACGCTCGCGGAGCTGAAACGATCGCACGCGATGTTCGGCAAGATGGTGCAGGACCTGATCCACGATGCGGGCGGTCCGGGGTTTTTCTGGCAGATCGGGGTACTGGCCATTTGCCTGCTGATCGCGTGGCCGCTGTCGCGGCGCGTGGTCAAGCGGCTGGAGGTTCGCCACCAGTCGGCAAGCTTCTCGTTGCGCATGGCCGCGGTCAGCCTGGAGCGTGCGGTGTTCCCGCTCATCAGCTGGCTGCTGGTGTTGGTGGCGCGTTTCTCGCTGGAATCGCTGATCCCGATCAGCGTTCTGCGGCTCGCGCTGGTGCCGCTGTTCGGCATCACCTCGTTGTATGTGACGTTCTACATCCTCCGGCGAGTGATATCGGGACATGGCCAGCTTCACGGCATGCTTGTGCTGGTGGAGAAGGTACTGACGACCCTGACGTGGATCGCCATGGGTTTGTACGTGCTTGGCGTGCTGCCGGACGTGGTCGCGTGGATGCGGGACGTGCGGTTCTCGATTGGCGGCAAGCAGCACATCAACCTGGCCGATTCGCTGATGGCAATGGTCTGGATTCTCCTGACCGTGCTGGTGGCGATGTGGTTTGGTTCGTGGCTGGAAGAGCGCCTGATGCGTGCGACCACGCTCGATTCGAACCTGAAGGTCGTGCTGACGCGCATCACGAAGGCGCTGCTGTTACTGGTGTCGTTGCTGCTGAGCCTGTCGCTCGTGGGCATCGACCTGACCGTGCTCTCGGTGTTTGGCGGCGCACTGGGTGTCGGCCTCGGTCTTGGCCTGCAGAAGATCGCGAGCAACTACATATCTGGCTTCATCATCCTGCTCGATCGCTCGGTCAAGCTTGGCGACCAGATCACGGTCGACAAGTACACCGGCATCGTGTCGCAGATTCGCACGCGCTACACCGTTGTGCGCAATGGCGACGGCGAGACGCTTGTGCCGAATGAGCAACTTGTGGCCCAGTCAGTGCAAAACCATTCGTTCTCTGGAACGAATGTGCGCGTGGCTACCCGGGTGCAAGCGGACTATGCCGCCGATCCAGAAATGGTGATCGGATTGCTGCAGGATTGTGTGCGCAATTTGCCACGTGTGCTCGAAGCGCCGGCACCCGCCGCATTCCTTGTGATGTTTGCTGACAGCGGCATCGAGTACGAAACTGCCGTCTACATCGCGGATCCACAGAACGGCAAGCTTGGCGTGCAGTCGGCGATGAATCGGGCCATCTGGCGCGCGTTTCACGAAAATGGCATTTCGATCCCATATCCGCAGCGCGAGGTGCGGATGCTGAATCCGGCGACGCCACTTGTCGTGGCGGATGCCGCACAGGATTGAACGTTTCCCGCGCCAGCCGCTCAAAGTCGGGGAAAAAGCGGATGTCTGACCCGCGTCGATCCGGTAGAATATCGGGCTGAACGCGGGTTGCAGACCAACCCGTCAGCCCCACTTCCAGACAACCGCCAGATTGCAGCGGTTCGTGCCTCGGCCCGGCTCCTGCCACGTACGCAGGATTGCGCCAGCGCCAGAAAGCTATCGCAATCGTTGAATTTGCAGTCTTTTTTCTGCGCGTTTGGTGCGTTGCATGGTAGTGCCGCACTGCATCCCTCGTTTTTTAGACGGAGAACACAGTTTGTTCGACTCAATTCTTGATTGGGCCGCCAACGGCCTCGCCAACTGGTCCTGGTGGGAGATCGTGATCTACACGCTCGTGATGACGCACATCACGATCGCCGGCGTGACTATTTTCCTGCACCGCTGCATGGCGCACCGGTCGCTGGACCTGCATCCGATCGCCCAGCATTTCTTCCGTTTCTGGCTGTGGATGACCACGGGCATGGTGACCAAGGAGTGGACCGCGATTCACCGCAAGCACCACGCCAAGTGCGAAACCGAAGACGATCCGCACAGCCCGCAGACCCGCGGCATCCGCAAGGTGCTGCTGGAAGGCGCCGAGCTGTATCGCGCCGAGGCCAAGAATAAGGAAACCATCACCAAGTTCGGCCACGGCACGCCCGATGACTGGATCGAGCGCAATTTGTACTCGCGCTTCTCCTGGCAAGGCGTAGCGCTGATGCTGATCATCGACCTGGCCCTGTTCGGCCTGGTCGGCATGTCCGTGTGGGCAGTGCAGATGCTCTGGATCCCGATCCATGCCGCCGGCATCATCAACGGCCTGGGCCACTACTGGGGCTATCGCAACTACGACTGCGAGGACGCATCGACCAACGTGTCGCCGTGGGGCTTCATCATCGGCGGTGAAGAGCTGCACAACAACCACCACACGTACCCGACGTCGGCCAAGTTCTCGATCAAGTGGTATGAGATCGACGTGGGTTGGTGGTACATCCGCGCGATGCAGTCGGTGGGCCTGGCCAAGGTCAAGAAGATCCCGCCCAAGGCTCGCCTGGTGGAGGCTCGTCCGGTGGATCACAACACGCTGGAAGCGATCATCGCTAACCGCTACGACGTGATGGCCCGCTATGCCAAGACGCTGAAGTCCGCCTACAAGGATGAACTGCGCAAGCACAAGGAAGGCAATACGCCCGAGTACTCGAGCTTCAAGCCGGCCCGCAAGTGGTTCCACCGCGAGGAAACCAAGCTGGCTGCGCCGCAACGTCAGCAATTGGCGACCATCGTCGAGCAAAACAAGATGCTGAGCACGTTCGTGGAAATGCGCCGCGAACTGGCTGTGATCTGGGGTCGCTCGAACCTGACGCGCGAGCAACTGCTGGCTCAGCTGCAGGCCTGGTGCCATCGCGCCGAAGCCAGCGGCATCCAGGCGCTGCAGGAGTTTTCGCTGCGCCTGCGCCGGTACGCCTGATACAATCGCCGACGCGCCCGTCATGGCTACAAAGCCCCGCCCCAGGCGGGGCTTTTCTTTTGGCTAAACTTCTCCATGTGATGGCACAGACCGCGCGTTCACAGCGCGGCGGCCAACGGTGCGCCGAGGAGTACTGCAGAGATGACCCCACAAACGATCAAGAGCGTCGAGTTCGAGAAGCCGAACCTGACGGACCCTGACGCGGCCGCCGGTGGTAGCTGCGTCGCGCACGCCTGGGCCAAGGTGCCCCCGGCGCTGACACCCGATGAGCGCCAGGCGCTCAAGTCCCGCATTCGCAAGTTGCTGAAAGAGCGCAATGCGGTGCTGGTAGCGCATTACTACGTCGATGCCGACCTGCAGGATCTTGCCGAGGAAACCGGCGGCTGCGTGTCCGATTCGCTGGAAATGGCCCGCTTCGGGCGCGATCACGATGCCAAGACGCTCGTGGTGGCCGGTGTACGATTCATGGGCGAGACCGCCAAGATCCTGAGCCCCGAGAAGACCATCCTGATGCCGGATCTGGACGCCACCTGCTCGCTGGACCTGGGCTGCCCGGCCGACGATTTCTCGGCATTCTGCGATGCGCACCCGGATCGCACCGTGGTGGTCTATGCCAACACCAGCGCGGCGGTGAAGGCGCGCGCCGACTGGATGGTGACGTCGAGCATCGGCCTGAAGATCGTCGAGCATCTGCACGCGCGCGGCGAGAAGATCCTGTGGGCGCCGGACAAGCATCTGGGCAGCTACATCCAGCAGCAGACCGGCGCCGACATGCTGTTGTGGCAGGGCTCGTGCCTGGTGCACGACGAGTTCAAGGGTATCGAACTCGATCTGCTGCGCCGCGAGCATCCGAAGGCCAAGATCCTGGTCCACCCGGAGTCGCCGGCCAACGTGGTTGCGCAGGCTGACGTGGTTGGCTCGACCAGCCAGCTGATCGCCGCGGCCCAGCAGTTGGACGCCAACGAGTTCATCGTTGCCACCGATAACGGCATCCTGCACAAGATGCGTATGGCCGCGCCGGGCAAGATGTTCATCGAGGCCCCGACCGCCGGCAACAGCGCCACCTGCAAGAGCTGCGCGCATTGCCCGTGGATGGCCATGAATGCGCTGACCAATCTGGCCGAAGTCCTCGAGACCGGCCGCAACGAAATTCACGTCGACGCCGACATCGGACGACGCGCCGTAACGTGTATCAACCGGATGCTCGATTTCGCCGCGCAGCAGAAAGCCAATGTTCGCCCCGCAGCCGATCTCGCCAAGGAATCGGCACTGTTCAGCGGAGTTGGCCCGGCATGAGCGTGAATTCCGTATTCGATAGCTACGGCCCCGCGCTGCGTGTGGCGCTGGCCGCCAACGTCAAGGCGGCGATTGCCGAGGATGTGGGGGCTGGTGACCTGACCGGTCTGCTGGTGCCGGCCGACAAGCCCGTGCACGCCCGCGTGATTGTTCGCGAAGCTGCCGTGCTGTGCGGTCGCCCGTGGTTCGACGCCTGCATGCAAGCCATCGACGAGAGGCTGCAGGTGACGTGGCAGAAGGAAGAGGGCGCGCGCCTGGCGCCGGACGACGTGGTCTGCGAAATCACCGGGCCGGCACGCGCGTTGCTGACCGCCGAGCGGCCATCGCTGAATTTCCTGCAACTGCTCTCCGGCGTGGCGTCGGCCACTCGCCGTTACGCCGATCTGATCGCCGATACGCGCGCACGCGTGCTCGATACGCGCAAGACGCTGCCGGGTCTGCGGCTTGCGCAGAAGTATGCGGTGAGGATCGGAGGCGGAGAGAACCAGCGCCTGGCGCTATACGACGGCATCCTGATCAAGGAGAACCACATCGCGGCGGCCGGCGGTATCGCGGCGGCGATGGAAGCGGCGCTGGCGCTTGGCACCGATGCTTCGATCCAGATCGAGGTTGAATCGATCGCCGAATTGGAAGAGGCGCTGGCGGCAGGCGCGACGTCCGTGCTGATCGACAACTTCTCGCTGGAAATGATGCGAGAGGCCGTGGCGATCAACCGTGAGCGCGCACTTCTCGAGGTGTCGGGCGGGGTGAACTACGAAACGATTCGCCGTTTCGCCGAAACCGGCGTCGACCGGATCTCGGTCGGCGCCCTCACCAAGGATGTGCGCGCGACCGATTACTCGCTGCGCATCGTCGGCTGAACCTGGTCCTGGGCTGTCGCCGGAGGCTCAGACCTTCCGGCGGCTTGCCGCGCGGCCCGTCAGCGGTTGCAGCACGGTAGGCAGCGCCTTCGGCAGCGTTTCCGGATAGTCACGGCTGAAGTGCAGGCCACGGCTTTCGTGGCGCGAGTAGGCGCTGTCGACGATCAGCGACGCCACTTCCACCAGGTTGCGCAATTCCAACAGATCGCGAGTAACGCGGAAATTCGCGTAGTACTCGGCAATCTCCTCGCGCAGCATGCCGATCCGGTGCTGCGCGCGCTCCAGCCGCTTGTCGGTGCGCACGATGCCGACGTAGTTCCACATCAGGCGGCGCAGCTCATCCCAGTTGTGCGAGACGACGACTTCCTCGTCGGCATCCGATACGCGGCTCTCGTCCCAGGCCGGCAGCGTGATGTCCGGCGCGTCGGCCTTGCCTTGCGAGGCAATGTCCGCAGCCGCGGCACGGCCGATCACCATGCATTCGAGCAGCGAGTTCGAGGCCAGGCGGTTGGCGCCGTGCAGGCCCGTGCAGCCCGTCTCGCCAACTGCGTAGAGATTGCCGAGATCGGTGCGGCCCGCCGTATCGGTGACCACGCCACCACAGGTGTAGTGCGCGGCCGGCACCACGGGAATCGGCTCGCGTGCGATATCGATGCCGAGTTCCAGGCAGCGGGCGTAGATCGTCGGGAAGTGTTCCTTGAGGAACGACACGGGCTGGTGCGTGATGTCGAGATACACGCAATCCAGGCCGCGCTTCTTCATTTCGAAGTCGATGGCGCGGGCTACCACGTCACGCGGCGCCAGTTCGGCGCGGGCATCATGCTCGGGCATGAAGCGCGTGCCATCCGGCAGCCTCAGCAGGCCGCCTTCGCCGCGCACGGCTTCCGAGATCAGGAACGACTTCGCGTAGGGGTGATAGAGGCAGGTCGGGTGGAACTGGATGAATTCCATGTTCGACACCCGGCAGCCCGCGCGCCAGGCCATGGCGATGCCGTCGCCCGTAGCCGTATCGGGGTTGGTCGTATAGAGGTAGACCTTGCCCGCGCCGCCGGCGGCCAGTACCGTATGCGTGGCTGTGAGCGTGCGCACTTCGCCCGTTTCCGCATCGAGCACGTACAGGCCATAGCAACGGTTGCCGGGCAAGCCGAGCTTGGCGGACGTGATCAGGTCGACTGCGAACTGGTCTTCGAGGATCGTGATGTTCGGATGCTGGCGGGCCTGCTCGGCCAGCGTGGTCACCACCGCATGGCCCGTGGCGTCGGCAACGTGGATGATGCGGCGACGGCTATGCCCGCCTTCGCGGGTGAGGTGGAAGCCGAGTTCGGCCTGTTCGTCGCGCGTGAACGGCACCCCGCGGTCGATCAGCCATTGGATCGCTTCGCGGCCATGCTCCACGATGAAGCGCGTCGCATCCTCGTCGCAAAGTCCTGCACCTGCAACCAGCGTGTCCTGCGTGTGTTCGTCGTGACTATCGCCCGAGTCGAGCACCGCGGCGATTCCGCCCTGGGCCCAATCGCTAGCCCCCGTTGTCATGGCGCGTTTGCTGAGGATGACAACCCGGTGGGTATCGGCAAGCTGCAAAGCGACGGTAAGGCCGGCCAGCCCGCTGCCGACGATCGCGACGTCGTAGTTCATGGTGCAGGGATCGCGCGAGGGCGAAAGAGCGTTGGGGGAAAGCTCGCAAGTCTACACCCACCTGCACCAGACTGTTACACCTTCCCCTTGGCTGGCAAGGTTTGGCGGCGATTGCCGGACGGCCGCCCAGAAACAAAAAGCCCCGCTAGTGCGGGGCTTTTGGCTGAAGACCGTAGATCAATTACTTGATCTTGGTTTCCTTGTAAGGCACATGCTTACGGGCGACGGGATCGAACTTCGAGATCTCCATCTTTTCCGGCATGGTGCGCTTGTTCTTGGTGGTCGTGTAGAAATGACCGGTACCTGCGGTCGATTCCAGCTTGATCTTGTCGCGTCCGCCTTTGCTGGCCATGGTGTACTCCTAATTAGACTTCGCCGCGTGCGCGCAGGTCTGCGAGCACGGCGTCGATGCCTTTCTTGTCGATCAGGCGCAGACCGGCGTTCGAGACGCGCAGGCTCACCCAGCGGTTTTCCGATTCAACGAAGAAGCGGCGGTTCTGCAGGTTGGGCAGAAAACGGCGCTTGGTCTTGTTGTTTGCGTGGGAAACGTTGTTGCCGACCATCGGCGCTTTCCCGGTCACTTGACAGACGCGTGCCATGAAGCACTCCTAAATCTTATTCGTGGACAATGTTCGCAACAGATCAACAAAAGGCGCGCGGGCCCGGACTGCAGCGGATTGGTACTTCAGCGAAACGAACATTATAGACCGGAAACGAGCGACGAATCAATGCCTTCCGACAGATTCGGAAGCGGGCCGTTGCATCGTGCTGCTTGCGTCACGTCATGGGCTGACGGATGGGCCGGTCATGTTCTGCCGTCGACCGGAGATCGACGGGGCCCACAATGTAACGGCCCCGGCGAGTGCTGTCCAGTCTCTTCCGGGATGTGTTTCCTCAAGGTTTTCCGAGTTGCCAGCGCGAGCAGCCCAACGGCCGATGGTCTAGTCGCATACAATGGCGGCTGTTGACCGGTTGACTCCCATGACTTTGCAATCTACTGCGGCCCAGGCCGAACGTGACGCCGCGCCTGCGCGCAAGACCGTCCAGGCAGACTCCTTCCTGACGCTTCATTACAGCATTGCCCTCGAGAACGGCACCGAAGTGGTGAGCACGTTCGAGGAAAAGCCCGCCACGCTGCTGCTTGGCCAGGGTCAGCTCGTTCCGACGCTGGAACAGGCGCTGCTGGGGATGGCCGAAGGCGAGCGCACCCTCTATCGCCTGGCTCCCGAACAGGCGTTCGGCCCGCGCAATCCCGAACTGCTGCAATGGGTCTCGCTGGCCACGCTGCGCGAGAACAGCTCGTTCGAGGAAGACTACGCGCCGGGCGACCTTGTCGAATTCAACGCGCCTGGCGGCGGCAAGTACGCCGGCGTGCTCAAGGAGTACGGCGAGACCGCCGCGCTTTTCGATTTCAACCACCCGCTGGCCGGACAGGCAATTCTGTTCGACGTCCAGCTGATCGGAATTCTCTGATGTCTGCCGTTGTAACGGAACGCAGCATGACCGAAACCACTGTCCCTGCCGATGCCGAGATCCTGATGGCGCAGCCGCGCGGCTTCTGCGCGGGCGTCGATCGTGCGATCGAAATCGTCGAACGCGCGCTGTCGCGGTTCGGCGCTCCTATCTATGTGCGCCACGAGATCGTCCACAACGCCTACGTGGTGGCCGACCTGCGCAAGAAAGGCGCGATCTTCGTCGACGAGCTCGACGAAGTGCCGCAGGGCTCGACGGTTATCTTCAGCGCCCATGGCGTATCGAAGGAAGTGCGCGCCGACGCCACAGCGCGAGGTCTGACCGTTTTCGATGCCACCTGCCCGCTGGTGACCAAGGTGCACGTGGAAGTCGGCAAGATGCGCGGCGAGGGTTGCGAGATCATCATGATCGGCCACCGGGGCCACCCCGAAGTGGAAGGCACGATGGGCCAATCCGAACACGGGATGCTGCTGGTGGAATCGGTGGACGACGTGAATCGTCTGGTCGTTGCCGATCCGCAACAGCTGGCCTACGTCACGCAGACCACGCTGTCGGTGGACGAGACCGCCGAGATCGTGGCCGCGCTCAAGGTCCGCTTCCCGCAGATCCGCGAGCCGAAGAAGCAGGACATCTGCTACGCGACGCAGAACCGCCAGGACGCCGTGAAGTTCATGGTGCCGCAGGTGGAAGTGGTGATCGTGGTGGGCAGCCCGAACAGCTCGAACTCGAACCGCCTGCGCGAACTGGCCGACCGTCTGGGCGTGCCGGCGTACATGGTGGACGATCCGGAACAGCTCAAGCCGGAATGGGTGACTGGCAAGCGCCGCATTGGCCTGACAGCCGGCGCCTCGGCGCCCGAGGCGCTCGCCCAGGCAATCGTCGAGCGTCTGCGGACCTTCGGCGTCAAGAGCGTGCGTGCGCTCGAGGGCGTGGAAGAGAACATGTCGTTCCCGCTGCCGCGCGGCCTGGCCAGCGTGTCGGTCCAGTCCTGATCCTGAAGCCCTGAGTTCCCGAGGCCGGGCGCCCTGCCTGCCTCGTCCCTGCCGGACACCTCACGCGTACGCGTGACCGTGTCCGCGCCGAAATCCCTCCCCAGCAATCCGCACCGCCTTTCTCCCGCCCATGATTGGTGCTTGGGTGTCATTCCGCACGTTCGTTGCCGCCGCGCATTTGTTCCTCGTCCAATACTTCTGTAATAGCCGTTTCTTTATTAATACGTTTCTCGCGTGTCTATACACGCAGACAATACAGGGTAATCCCCGATGCTGGGGTTTTCCCTATTTTGGGGCGGCGACATATTCTGCACATTAGAGAGGCAATCTTGCATTTGAAATGAAATGCCTAATTAATAGTTGGTGATTATAGGTGGCTCCGGCAATGCTTATACGGTGGTGCCGCTTGGTTGGGCAGGGGCTGGGCACGATTCTTGTAAGGGTATGTGACGGGTCTGCCAACTGAGCGGAGATTGCCCCATTTTGTGCATTGGGGAAATTCCCTAGCTCATTTGGCGGGTAAAAGGTTCAGGTTGTTGCGTCGCGTATTGCATCTACAAAGAAAGGGGATACAATTCGCGCGTTTCAAATTGAAACTAAACAAAGGCGGTTCGGGGAATACGTCCGGGAGGCGTGTTTTATTCCCTGTTTTTGTGAATCCTAGGAGATCACTCATGCAATTCACGTTTGCCAAGATTCTGCCGATCGCGGCCGCTGTGGCGCTGGTCGCTGCATGTGGCAAGAAAGAAGAAAAGCCGGTTGAATCGGCCGCACCGGCACCCGCTGCCACGGCGGCAGCCGACACGAGTGGCGGCGAGACCATCGTCAAGATCGGTCACGCGGCGCCCCTGACCGGCGGCATTGCCCACCTTGGCAAGGACAACGAGAACGGCGCCCGCCTGGCCGTGGAAGAGGTCAACAAGGATGGCCTGACCATCAACGGCAAGAAGATCAAGCTGGAACTGGTTGGCGAAGACGACGCGGCCGATCCGAAGACCGGTACCGCCGTGGCCCAGAAGCTGGTGGACGCCAAGGTCGTGGCCGTGGTGGGCCACCTGAACTCGGGCGTGTCGATCCCGGCTTCGAAGATCTACAGCGATGCCGGCATCGTCCAGATCTCGCCGTCGTCGACCAACCCCGACTACACCAAGCAGGGCTTCAAGACCACCTATCGCGTGGTGGCGACGGATGCCCAGCAAGGTCCGGCACTGGCCAACTACGCTGCCAAGACCCTGCACGCCAAGACCGTGGCCATCGTTGACGATGCCACCGCCTACGGCAAGGGCCTGGCCGATGAGTTCGAGAAGACCTCGAAGGCCGATGGTGTGAACGTGGTGGCACGTGAAGCCACCAACGACAAGGCCACCGACTTCAAGGCCATTCTGACCAAGATCAAGGGCAAGAAGCCCGACGTGATCATGTACGGTGGCATGGACGCCACCGGCGGTCCGTTCGCCAAGCAGGCCAAGGAACTGGGCATCACGGCGAAGATCGTTGGCGGCGATGGTGTTTGTACCGACAAGGTGGCCGAACTGGCTGGCGATGCGGTGGACAACCTCATCTGCTCGGAAGCCGGTCTGGCACTGTCCAAGATGGAGAAGGGCGCCGACTTCGAGAAGCGCTACCAGGCACGTTTCAACTCGCCGGTGCAGATCTACGCGCCGTTCACCTATGACGCCGTCATGGTGATCGTCGACGCGATGAAGCGCGCCAATTCGACCGACGCGGCGGCCATCCTGGCCGAGATGCCGAAGACGAACTACAAGGGCGTGATCGGCAACATCGCCTTCGACGAGAAGGGCGATATGAAGGAGGGCACCATCACCCTGTACGACTACAAGGACAAGAAGAAGTCCGTCCTCGACGTCGTGAAGATGTAATCAGGGCTTACCAGCCCGGACGAACGGCACCGTGAGCACTTTTACGGTGCCGTTCTTTTTAGTCTCGCCAACGTGTTGACAGCATCCTTACCAAGGGTGGAACAGGGCGGGAGGCACACCAGCAGAGCAACACCCACACCTGACCTATCCAACATTACCGTCCCATCCGAGGCATCCACACCATGCCGGCCGGATCGGGGCTGAAGCAGGAGTTTTCATGGATATCTTTATCCAGCAGATCGTGAACGGTCTTGTGCTCGGCAGCATCTACGCGCTGATCGCACTGGGCTACACCATGGTCTACGGCATTCTGGGCATCATCAACTTCGCGCACGGCGATGTGCTGATGATTGGCGCGCTGACCGCTTTGTCGGCAATCATGGGGCTGCAAAAGTTCGCCCCCGGCCTGCCCGAATGGCTGACGCTGGTGATCGCCACGCTGATCGCCATGCCCGTCTGTGCAGTTCTGGCCTATACCATCGAACGCGTGGCCTACCGGCCGTTGCGCAACGCGCCACGATTGGCCCCGCTTATTACCGCGATCGGCGTCTCGATCATTCTCCAGACCATGGGGATGCTGATCTGGTCGCGTAACCCGCTGACGTTCCCGCAACTGCTGCCGTCGAGCCCGATCGACATCGGCTCCACCGGCGCCACGATCACCGGCAAGGAAATCGTCATCATCGGCCTGGCCGTGATGGTGATGGCGGGCCTGCTGGCCCTGGTGAACCGTACCAAGCTCGGCCGCGCCATGCGCGCCACCGCCGAGAACCAGAAGGTGGCGGGCCTGATGGGCGTCAACCCCAACTTCGTGATTTCCGCCACGTTCATGATCGGTGCGGCGCTTGCGGCGCTGGCCGGCGTCATGATGGCCACCAACTACGGCAATGCCCATTTCTACATGGGCTTCATCCCGGGCCTGAAGGCGTTCACCGCCGCGGTGCTCGGCGGCATCGGCAACCTGGCTGGCGCAATGGTCGGGGGCATGCTGCTGGGCCTGATCGAAGCGCTTGGCGCGGGCTACATCGGCGACCTGACCAACGGTGTGTTCGGCTCGAACTACCAGGACGTTTTCGCCTTCATCGTGCTGATCATCGTGCTCGTGTTCCGTCCGTCCGGCATCATGGGCGAACGTGTGGCTGACCGCGCCTGAGGGGAGAGAATCCATGAATACTCCGATTCCATCCACGGCCGTGGCGGCGCCGTCGCGCGTGCCGGCCAAGACGCTGGCCGCGCTGGTCGGCTTCCTGGTGGTCGCGCTCTGCGCGCCGTTCTTCGTCCAGACCTTTGGCGGCAATTACTGGGTGCGCGTGCTCGACTTCGCGCTGCTCTACATCATGCTGGCGCTGGGCCTGAACATCGTGGTCGGCTTTGCCGGTCTGCTTGATCTGGGCTACATCGCGTTCTACGCGGTAGGCGCCTACATGATGGCGTTGCTCGGCTCGCCTCACCTGTCCAATCAGTTCGAGTGGATCCACCAGCTGTTCCCTAACGGACTGCACCTGTCGATGTGGTTCGTCCTGCCAATCGCGGTGGTGGTGGCGGCCACGTTCGGCGTGCTGCTGGGTGCGCCAACGCTGAAGCTACGCGGGGATTACCTGGCCATCGTGACACTGGGCTTCGGCGAGATCGTCCGCATCTTCATGAACAACCTGGACCGTCCGGTGAACATCACCAACGGCCCCAAGGGCATCACGGCAGTGGACCCGGTCCACATCTTCGGTTTCGACTTCTCGAAGTCGCACGAGATCTTCGGGCTCAAGTTCACACCGGTGTTCATGTACTACTACCTGCTGGTGGCGCTGGTCATTGTCATCGTGTTTATCTGCCTGCGATTGCAGAACTCGCGTATCGGCCGTGCCTTCGTGGCCATCCGCGAAGACGAAATCGCCGCCAAGGCGATGGGTATCAACACGCGCAACATCAAGCTGCTGGCCTTTGCCATGGGTGCCTCGTTTGGCGGTGCATCGGGTGCGACTTTCGGCGCATTCCAGGGCTTCGTCTCGCCGGAATCGTTCACGTTGTGGGAATCGATCTACGTCCTGGCGATTGTGGTGCTGGGCGGCATGGGCCACATCCCGGGCGTGATCCTGGGCGGCATCCTTCTGGTGGGCTTCCAGGAGCTGTTGCGTGCCGTGGCGGAACCGATCCAGACCGGCATCTTCGGCCAGGTCATTGTCGATGCCGAAGTGCTGCGCCAGTTGTTGTTCGGTCTGGCCCTGGTGGGCGTGATGCTGTATCGCCCGGCCGGCCTGTGGCCATCGCCACGCAAGGAAGACCGCCCAGTTGTGCGTCGTGCCGGCAGTGTCGGTCGTTTCTGAACAGGGGGACAACATGAGCAATTCCGATTTCCTCCTGTCCGTACAGGGGGTCAACAAACGTTTTGGCGGCCTGCAGGCACTGTCCGATGTGGGCCTGCAAATCAATCCGGGTGAGATCTATGGGCTTATCGGCCCGAACGGCGCCGGCAAGACCACGTTCTTCAATGTGATCACGGGCCTGTATACGCCGGACTCCGGCGAGTTCGTGCTGGGCGGCAAGCCGTACCAGCCGACTGCCGTGCACGAAGTGGCCAAGGCTGGCATCGCGCGCACGTTCCAGAACATCCGACTGTTCGGCGACATGACCGCGCTGGAAAACGTGATGGTGGGCCGGCACGTGCGCACCAAGGCAGGCCTGTTCGGCGCCATCTTCCGTCCGCCTGCGGTGCGTCAGGAAGAAGAGGCCGTTGAAGACATGGCCCACGATCTGCTCGAGTACGTTGGCATCGGCAAGTACGCCAACTTCACGTCGCGCAACCTGTCGTACGGCCACCAGCGTCGTCTGGAGATTGCCCGCGCGCTGGCCACCGAGCCGAAGCTTCTGGCGCTGGATGAACCCGCCGCCGGCATGAACGCCACCGAGAAGGTGGAGTTGCGTGGCTTGCTGGAGAAGATCAAGAACGATGGCAAGACCATCCTGTTGATCGAACACGACGTCAAGCTTGTGATGGGCTTGTGCAACCGCCTCACCGTGCTGGACTACGGCAAGGTCATCGCGCAGGGCCTGCCGCACGAAGTGCAGAACAATCCTGCCGTGATCGAGGCTTACCTCGGCGCAGCGGCGCACTAAGGCGGGAGAGACGCAAATGACACAGACGATCCTGAAGATCTCGGGCCTGAAGGTGGCCTACGGCGGCATCCAGGCCGTCAAGGGCGTGGACCTGGATATTAAAGACGGCGAGCTCGTGACGCTGATCGGCGCCAACGGCGCCGGCAAGACCACCACCATGAAGGCCATCACCGGCCTGCAGGGCTGGGCCGGCGGCGACGTGGAGTACATGGGCAAGTCGATCAAGGGCGTGCCCAGCTATGCGCTGCTCAAGCAAGGGCTGGCGATGGTGCCGGAAGGCCGCGGCGTGTTCGCGCGCATGACGATCACCGAGAACCTGCAGATGGGTGCGTACACGCGCAACGACGAGGCCGGCATCAAGGCCGACATCGACCGTATGTTCGAAACGTTCCCGCGCCTGAAGGAGCGTGCCAACCAGCTCGCCGGCACGATGTCTGGCGGCGAGCAGCAGATGCTGGCCATGGCCCGCGCGCTGATGAGCCAGCCGAAGCTGTTGTTGCTGGATGAGCCGTCGATGGGTCTCTCGCCGATCATGGTCGAGAAGATCTTTGAGGTGGTACGCACGGTGTCGTCGCAGGGCGTGACCGTTCTGCTGGTCGAGCAGAACGCGCGCCTGGCGCTGCAGGCGGCCCATCGCGGCTACGTAATGGAGTCTGGCCTGATCACGATGAGCGGCGACGCAAAGCAGATGCTCGACGATCCGAAGGTGCGGGCCGCGTATCTGGGGGAGTAAAAGGCCAGTGGTGCTCCTGTCTCCTGCTTGCGGGAGAGGGGAGCAGACACCCGGTGCTTCAAACAAAAAATGCCTCGCGAAAGCGAGGCATTTTTCATTGCATGGCGTGAAGTCAGGCCAGCTTCTTCAGCAACTCGCGCAGCATGCCGATCATCTGGTCGATCTCTTCGCGGGTCACGTTCAGCGCGGGCATGAAGCGCAGCAGGTTCGGGCGCGGCGCGTTCAGCAGCAGGCCCACCGGCGACATTTCGCGTGCTTCTTCCACCAGTTGCGGGCCGATGTCCTTGCCCAGCACCAGCGCGCGCAGCAGGCCTTCACCACGTTCGCCACCCAGGCCGAATTCCTTCGTCAGCACCAGCAGTTGCTCGCGCAGGTATTCGCCCTTGGCCTTCACGTCGTCCAGGAAGCCCGGCGCGGTCAGTTGTTCCATGACCGAGCTGCCCACGGCTGTCATCAGCGGGTTGCCGTTGTACGTGCCGCCCTGGTCGCCGGCTTCGAAGCTGGCGACATCGGCCTTGCACAGCAGCGCGGACAGCGGCACGCCGCCACCAATGCCCTTGCCGAGCGTCATGATGTCCGGCTCCACACCCGACAGCTCATACGCGAACAGCGTGCCACAGCGGCCGCAGCCGGTCTGCACTTCATCGACGATGAACAGCAGCTTGTGCTTGTCGGCCAGCGCGCGCAGGCCCTGCATGAATTCGCGCGTGGCGGGAATCACGCCGCCTTCGCCCTGCACCGGCTCGAGCATGATGCCAACGGTCTTGTCGGTGATCAGCTTTTCCACCGAAGCCAGGTCGTTCAGCTCGGCCTTCGGGAAGCCCGGCACCTGCGGCGCGAAGATCGTGTCCCAGCCGGCCTTGCCCGACGCGCTCATGGTCGCCAACGTACGGCCATGGAAGCTGTGGTCCATCGTGATGATCTCGTACGCGCCGTTCTTGTGCTTGCGGCCCCACTTGCGTGCGAGCTTGATCGCGCCTTCGTTGGCTTCCGCGCCACTGTTGGCGAAGAAGACCTTGTCGAAGCAGCTGTTATCGGTGAGCTGCTGCGCCAGCTTCAGCATCGGCTCGTTGTAGAACGCCGGGCTCGGGTTGAGCAGCTTGCGCGCCTGCTTTTCCAGCGCCTGGATCATGCCTTCGTTCGAATGGCCCAGTGCGTTGACCGCCCAACCCTGCACGAAATCGAGATAGCGCTTGCCGTTATGGTCCGTCAGCCAAGAGCCCTTGCCTTCGGTGAAAACCAGTTCGGGCCGGTTGGTGATGTACATCAGGGATTGGACGGGAAACTCAGCAAATGCCATGGCGGACTCCTGGGGTCGGCATGAAACTAAAAGTCGAAAAAAGCAAAAAGCCACGGGGATTGCCCGTGGCTTGTTGACCTGAACAGACGCTGTTGACGGTCAGCCGCGCGGCACCCCGAATGGGAGCAACGTACGAGCGCGGCGTCGGATGAAGTTGGCGGTGTTCATGGCGGCCAATATAAGACGCATGGGCCCGGGTGTCAAAGCGAAATTTGGCAGGCCCGGGTGCCATTGTTGTGTCAGCGGAACGGCGAGTGGCGTTCTGGGGGCAATGCCCTCAGGCCGCGCCACCCTTGTGCAGGTCTGCTTCTGACGTGAACGAGTCGGCGAAGAACGCGTCCTCGTGCAGCTTGCATTGCGCCGAGAAGTCGCCGCGCGCGGCGTTCACCATCACGGGCGCGCCGCAGGCGTAGACCTCGTGGCCGGACAGGTCCGGATGGTCGGCCATCACCGCCTGGTGAACGAAGCCGGTGCGGCCGGTCCAGTTGTCGTCAGCCTGCGCGTCGGATACCACCGGCACGTACTTGAAGTTCGGGAGGTCGCGCGCCCACTGTTCGCACAGCGCGTGCATGTACAGGTCGCGCGGACGGCGTCCGCCCCAGTACAGCGTCATCGGACGGGTGATGCCCGTGTACGCGGCATGTTCGACAATCGCCTTGATCGGGGCGAAGCCGGTGCCGGAGGCCAGCAGGATGATCGGCTTGTCCGATTCCTCGCGCAGGAAGAAGCTGCCGAGCGGGCCTTCGAAGCGCAGGATGTCGCGCTCCTTCATGGCCGGCGCGCCTTCCTTGGCGCCGAATACGTAGTCGGTGAACGCGCCGCCAGGCATGTGGCGGATATGCAGTTCGATCGGGCCTTCCTCGTGCGGCGGCGTGGCGATCGAGTAGCTGCGGCGCTTGCCGTCACGCAGCAGGAATTCCACGTACTGGCCGGCCAGGTACTGCATGCGCTCGGTGGCGGGCAGTTGCAGCTTGATGGCGATGACGTCGTCGGCCAGGCGCTCCACCGAGGCCACGCGGCAGGGGATCTTTTTGATCGGAATATCGCCGGCGCCATGCACCTCGCGGCATTCGATCGTAATGTCGGAAGTGGCGTTGGCGCAGCAGAACAGCGCGCGGCCTTCCGTTTTTTCCTGGGCGGTCAGGGCCGCGGCGGCGTGGTCGCCCTGGTGGATCGTGCCTTCGAGCACGCGGCCCTTGCAGGAGCCACACGCACCGTTCTTGCACCCGTAGGGCAATCCAATGCTGTGGCGCAGGGCCGCGCCAAGGATGGTTTCATCGGTGGCCACTTCGAACTTGTGGCCGCTGGGCATTACGGTGACTTGATACGCCATAATCGGATCTATGAGCCAAATTCTGTCGCCGCGAACGGCATTGTCTTCCCCACGGGGCGCACGGCGCCTGGGTCGTCCGCGCCTGCTGATCGTCGGTTGCGGCGATGTCGGCACGCGCATCCTGCGCCTGCTGTCCGCGCGTATGCGCGTGTTCGCCGTCACTTCACAACCAGAACGCCGGGCCGAGCTTCGCGCAGCCGGCGCGGTGCCGCTGGTGGCGGACCTGGACCGGCCCGCCACGCTGGCGCGTCTGTCGCGGCTGGCGGAGCGGGTGATCGATCTGGCACCGCCGCCCGGGCAGGGCGAGGGCGATCCGCGCACGCAGGGTTTGCTAGGCGCGTTGCGCCGCACGGCGTGGCGTCGAGCACGCTTCACCCGGCTCCCCACCGGCGCTGGCGAGGCCGCCATTCTACCCGAGCAAGGCTGGCACCGGGCGTTTCAGACAGCCCGCCGGCACCAGTCACGCGGGGTGTTCGTCTACGCCAGCACGACAGGTGTCTACGGTGATCGCGGCGGCGCTCGCGTGCGGGAATTCGATGCGGTGCGCCCCCAGACCGCGCGTGCGCGCCGTCGGGTCGCCGCGGAGGCGGCGGTGCGGCGTTTCGGCCGCGACGCCGGCTGGCGTGCCGGTATCGTCCGGATTCCGGGCATTTATGCCGAGGATCGCCTGCCAATCGCGCGCCTGAACAAGCGCACGCCGGCGCTGGCGTCGCAGGATGACGTCTACACGAGCCACATCCATGCCGACGACCTGGCGCGCACGATGATCGCGGCGATGTGGCGTGGCCGCCCGCAGCGCGTGGTCCACGCCAGTGATGACACGGAATTGCGCATGGCCGACTACTTCGACCTCGTGGCGGACCGCAAGGGCCTGCCGCGTCCGCCGCGCATCACGCGGCAGCAGGCGCGCGAGATGATCGAGCCGACGTTGCTGAGCTTCATGAGCGAGTCGCGCCGGATCGACAATCGCCGGCTCAAGCGCGAACTGCGGCTGCGGCTGCGATACCCCACCGTCGCGTCGTTCTTCGACCGCTGACCCTATCTGCTCCCGCCATCTCGCGGTGGCACGCCGATTGCGTATGCCTTTGTCATCGCTTGTTGTATATACAGCAATGGTGCTGCGTGCCATCCCAGTGGATCCGGATGTGATCGGCAACGGTGCGCCGCAGCATCCCGGCGCACCGCTATCGCGCATATTTATTGGTATTCCGGCAATCAGATGCGTGCCTGATCTCAGGTAAACCCCGGGTTTGACTTGTATATACAGCGTTGCTAAATTGCCCGTCACGGCGGCAGCGCAGTCAGCGCCGCCCGATCCGGGAGACGGGTCCTGCCCCCACATCTGACGACCATTGGAGCCGACGCATGTCGCTGCAACGCCACGCAGTTACCGCCATTCTTGCCCTCGCGGCTTCCGCCGCCGCCACCGCCCATGCGGATAACACGCCGGTTGTGCTCGGCATGAGTGGATGGACCGGCTTCGCGCCGCTGACACTGGCCGACAAGGCCGGCATCTTCAAGAAGCATGGCGTTGACGTGGACATCAAGATGATTCCGCAGAAGGACCGCCACCTTGCGCTGGCGTCGGGCGCGATCCAGTGCGCGGCGACCACGGTGGAAACGCATGTGGCGTGGAATGCCAACGGGGTGCCGATCACGCAGATCGTGCAGCTCGACAAGTCCTATGGCGCGGACGGCCTGGCCGTGCGCAGCGACGTCAAGAGCTTCGCGGACCTGAAGGGCAAGACCATCGGCGTCGATGCGCCAGGCACCGCGCCGTATTTCGGCCTGGCCTGGATGCTCAAGAAAAACGGCATGACGCTGAAGGACGTCAAAGTGACCACGCTGTCGCCACAGGCTGCCGCCCAGGCATTCGTGGCCGGCCAGAACGACGGCGCAATGACGTACGAGCCGTACCTGTCGACGGTGCGCGCGAACCCGGACAAGGGCAAGATCCTGGCCACCACGCTCGACTACCCGATGGTGACCGATACGCTCGGCTGCGCGCCGAAGTGGCTCAAGGACAATCCCAAGGCCGCGCAGGCGCTGGTGGATAGCTATTTCGAAGCGCTCGAGATGATCCGCAAGGAGCCGGACAAGGCCAACGAGATCATGGGCGCGGCGGTCAAGCAGACCGGCGAGCAGTTCGCGAAATCCGCGGCGTACCTGCGTTGGCAGGACAAGGACGCCAACCGCAAGTTCTTCAGTGGTGAGCTGGCCAGCTTCAGCAAGGAAGCCGCCGGCGTGCTGATGGACATCGGCGTGATTCGCCAGGTGCCGGATGTGACGGCGATCTATGACGCACGCTTCCTTAAGTAAGACGGAGTCCCCGGCCATGTCGCAAGCCTCCACGCCAACCACCGCGGCCGCTGCCCGCGTGCCCGCGCCGATCGAGGCGCAGGGCGCGCCCGCGCGGCGCGCGCGCCATCCGTGGATGTCGCCGCTGGTGCCGGTATCGCCCCGCGCGCGCTGGCTGCTTGGCATGTCGTTCTTCGTCGCGTTCTTCGCGGTGTGGGCCGTCGCCACGCTGGGCGGCTTCGTGTCGCGCACGTTCCTGGCCGATCCGCTGACGATGGCGCATGAAGGCTGGAGGCTCTTCACGCAGTACGGCTTCATCGGCGATATCGGCATGACCGTGTGGCGCGTGGTGGGCGGGTTCGTGCTGGCCGCGTTGCTGGCCGTGCCGCTCGGCATCTTCATGGGCGCGTACAAGGCAGCGGAAGCGTTCTTCGAACCGTTCGTCTCGTTCTGCCGCTACCTGCCGGCGTCGGCGTTTATTCCGCTGCTGATCCTGTGGGCAGGTATCGGCGAGACGCAGAAGCTGCTGGTGATCTTCATCGGCTCGTTTTTTCAGATCGTGCTGATGGTGGCGGTGACGGTGGGCGGCGCGCGCAAGGATCTGGTGGAAGCGGCCTACACGCTGGGCGCCACGCCGCGTGGCATCGTGCGGCGCGTGCTGATTCCGGGCGCCGCGCCCGATATCGCCGAGACGCTGCGTCTGGTGCTCGGCTGGGCCTGGACCTATGTGATCGTGGCTGAACTGATCGGCTCGTCGTCAGGCATCGGCCACATGATCACGGACAGCCAGGCACTGCTGAATACCGGACAGATCATCTTCGGCATCATCGTCATCGGCTGCATCGGGCTGGTGTCGGACCTCGTCTTCAAGCAGGCCAACCAGCGCCTGTTCCCGTGGAGTTCGATCAAATGAGCGCGCTGTCGATCCAGCAGGTCTCCCGCACGTTCGAGAATCCGCGCGGCGGCTCCACGCAGGCGCTGTTGCCCGTGGATTTCGAAGTACGCGACAACGATTTCGTGACGATCCTCGGCCCATCGGGCTGCGGCAAATCCACGTTGCTGCGCATCGTGGCGGGGCTTGATACGCCCAGCGGGGGCCGCGTGCTGCTCGATGGCCAGCCGGTGGCCGGCCCGGGCGCGGACCGTGGCATGGTGTTCCAGTCGTACACGCTGTTTCCGTGGCTGACCATCGAGCAGAACGTGCGCTTCGGGCTGCGCGAGCGCGGCATGAGCGAGGCCGCGCAGAAGGAGCGCAGCGACTTCTTCATGGCGCGCGTGGGGCTGCGCGGCTTCGAGCATCACTATCCGAAGCAGCTCTCCGGCGGGATGCAGCAACGCACGGCAATTGCGCGGGCGCTGGCCAACGATCCGAAGATCCTGCTGCTCGACGAGCCGTTCGGCGCGCTCGACAACCAGACCCGTGTGCTGATGCAGGAACTGCTGCTGGGCATCTGGGAGTCCGCACGCAAGACGGTACTATTCGTCACGCACGATATCGACGAGGCCATCTTCATGGCCAACCGGGTGGCGGTGTTCTCCGCGCGGCCGGGTCGGATCAAGAGCGAAATCGCGGTGGACTTCCCCCATCCGCGCCACTACACGATCAAGACCTCTCCCGAGTTCTCCGCGCTGAAGGCACGGCTGACCGAGGAGATTCGCGCCGAAGCCATGGCCTCGGCCGAGCATTGAGACCATGAACCAGTCCGCCAGCCAGGCACCCACCCCGACCAACGCCACCGCGCCTGCCGCGCTATATCGGCAGGTCAAGGAATACATCGCGCGCCAGATCCAGAGCGGCGTGTGGAAACCCGGTGACCGCGTGCCGTCCGAGCAGGAGCTCGTGAACCGCTTCTCGGTATCGCGGATGACGGTCAATCGCGCGCTGCGCGAATTGTCGGAGCAGGGCAGGGTGGTGCGCGTGGCTGGTGTGGGGACGTTCGTGGCCGAGCAGAAGCCGCAGTCGACGCTGCTTTCCGTGGTCAACCTGCAGGACGAGATCCGTATGCGTGGGCATGACTACGCGTGCGACGTGATCCTGGTGGAGCGCGTCTCCGCGCCGATCGAGGTCGCCGCCGCACTGGAGTTGCACACGGGCGAGTCGGTGTACCACTCGGTTTGTGTGCATCGCGAGGACGGCGTGCCAGTTCAGCTCGAAGACCGCTACGTGAACCCGCGCGTGGCGCCAGATTTCATCAACCAGGATTTCAGCGGCACCAAGCCCGGCGAATACCTGTTGCGCAATGTGCCGTACGACCAGGTGGAGCATGTGGTCGATGCGATCTCCGCCACGCCCGAGCAGGCGGCGCAGCTTGAGATGCCCCCGACGCAGCCGTGCCTGCTGCTGACGCGCCGCACATGGACCAACGGCGTGCCGGTGACGTTCGTGCGTTGCCTGCACCCGGGCAACCGCTACCGGCTTGGCAGCCGCTTCCGTGCCGACGGCAATCCTGCCTTCGGCTGATATTTGCGCCTGAGGCCAGCAACAGCTGGTCATCGGGCTTATTTTTCGACTAACCTGTATAGACAGGCCCATACAAGGTCTTTATCCAAGACCGACAAGCAAGCAGAGAATGACGATGACCCAAGATTCCCGACCGCTCCTGACGCTGAACCCCGGCCACGTGTCGCTGGACGACCTGCGCCGCATCCATCGTGGCGAAGTGCGACTGGCGATGGCGGAGTCGGCGTGGGCCGGCGTGCGTGCCGCGCAGGCCACCGTGCAGGACATCATCGACGCCGACGCGGTGGTCTATGGCATCAATACCGGCTTCGGCAAGCTTGCCCAGTCGCGCATCGCGCACGACAAGCTCGCCGAGTTGCAACGCAATCTGGTGCTCTCGCACAGCGTGGGCACGGGCTCCGACCTGTCCGTCGATACCGTGCGGCTGATCCTGGCCATCAAGGCTGTCAGCCTCGCGCGTGGGCATTCGGGCGTGCGCCCCGAACTGATCGAAGCGCTGCTGGCGCTGGCCAACCACGGCGTGACGCCGTGCATCCCCGCCAAGGGCTCGGTCGGCGCATCGGGCGATCTGGCGCCGCTGGCCCATATGTCCTGCACGCTGATCGGCGTGGGCGATGTGTATGTCGACGGCCAGCGCGTGCCGGCTGCGCAGGGTCTGGTCCATGCGGGGCTCGCCGCCTTCACGCTGGGCCCGAAGGAAGGTCTGGCGCTGCTCAACGGCACGCAGGTTTCCACCGCTCTGGCCCTGGCCGGCCTGTTCGCCGCGGAGGACGCCTTCGCGGCCGGACTGGTGGCGGGCGCGCTGTCGCTCGAAGCGATCAAGGGATCGGTCAAGCCGTTCGATGCTCGCATTCACGCGGCACGCGGCCAGGCGGGCCAGATCGCCGTGGCCGGCGCGGCACGCGCGATGCTTGATGGCAGCGAGATCGTCGACTCGCACAAGATGTGCGGCCGGGTGCAGGACCCGTACTCGATCCGCTGCCAGCCGCAGGTGATGGGCGCGTGCCTGGACAACCTGACCCATGCCGCCCGCATCCTGCGCATCGAAGCCAACGCGGCATCCGACAATCCGCTGGTGTTCTCCGAACAGGGTGATGTGGTCTCCGGCGGCAACTTCCACGCGGAGCCGGTGGCCTTTGCCGCCGACATCATCGCACTGGCGATCGCCGAGATCGGCGCAATCTCGGAACGCCGCCTTGCGCTGCTGCTCGACACCGGCCTGTCGGGCCTGCCGCCGTTCCTGGTGCGCGATGGCGGCCTGAACTCCGGATTCATGATCGCGCAGGTCACGGCCGCGGCGTTGGCGTCCGAGAACAAGTCGCTGGCCCATCCGTCCAGCGTGGACAGCCTGCCCACCTCGGCCAACCAGGAGGACCATGTGTCGATGGCCACCTACGGCGCGCGCCGCCTGGGCGATATGGCGGCCAACACCGCCGTGATCGTCGGCATCGAGGCGATGGCCGCCGCGCAGGGTATCGAATTTCATCGACCGCTCAAGTCGTCGCCGCTGGTGGAGCAGGAACTGGCGCGTATCCGCGCGCGCGTGGCGTTCGTCGAAGCCGATCGCTATCTCGCGCCGGACATCGAGGCCATGAAGCAGTGGGTGGTTCAAGGCGATGCGGGCGCGGGCTGGCCTGAAGCCGTGCGGGCGATCTTGCCGACGAACGTCGGCGCATGAGCTTTGTGAACCGCTAGTCCATTCTCCATTCTCCATTCGAGCAGCCTTCATCCATCCCGGGACCGACCATGAACGCCAACGAACACCAATTCACCCAGACGCTGCGTGGCCCGCGGGAGATCCGCGCGCCGCATGGCAGCCAGCTTCACTGCAAGAACTGGCTGATCGAAGCCGCCTATCGCATGATCCAGAACAACCTCGACCCCGACGTGGCGGAGCGCCCGCAGGATCTGGTGGTCTATGGCGGCATCGGCAAGGCCGCGCGCAACTGGGAGTGCTTCGACGCGATTCTCGACTGCCTGCGCCGTCTGGGCGAAGACGAGTCGCTGCTCGTGCAGTCGGGCAAGCCCGTCGGTGTATTCCGCACCCATGCCGATGCGCCGCGTGTGCTGATCGCCAACTCGAACCTGGTGCCGCACTGGGCAAACTGGGACAAGTTCAACGAACTCGATCGCGCCGGGCTGATGATGTACGGTCAGATGACTGCTGGCTCGTGGATCTACATCGGCACGCAGGGCATCGTGCAGGGCACGTTCGAGACCTTTGCCGAAGCAGGCAACCAGCACTACAACGGCGACCTGACCGGCAAGTGGATCCTGACCGCTGGCCTGGGCGGGATGGGTGGCGCGCAGCCGCTGGCCGGCGTGCTGGCCGGTGCTTGTGTGCTGGCGATCGAATGCCAGGAATCGCGCATCGATTTCCGTATCCGCACGCGCTATCTCGACAAGAAGGCCACCACGCTCGATGAAGCGCTGGCGATGATTGCCGAGGCCACGAAAAATGGCCAGGCGATCTCGGTGGGGCTGCTCGGCAATGCCGCAGAGATCGTGCCGGAACTGGTGCGTCGCGCGCAGGCCGGCGGTATGCGGCCGGACATCGTCACCGACCAGACTTCCGCCCATGATCTCGTCAATGGCTACCTGCCAGAGGGCTGGACCGTGGCGCAATGGGAGGACCTGCGCCAGCGCGATCCAAAGGCCGTGGAAGCGGCCGCGCGTACGTCGATCGTCAAGCATGTGGAGGCGATGCTCGCGTTCCAGCAGATGGGCGTGCCCACGCTCGACTACGGCAACAACATCCGTCAGGTGGCGTTCGACGAAGGCGTGAAGAACGCCTTCGATTTCCCCGGCTTCGTGCCCGCGTATATCCGTCCGCTGTTTTGCCGCGGCAAGGGGCCGTTCCGCTGGGTGGCGCTCTCCGGCGACCCCGAGGATATCTACAAGACCGACGCCAAGATGAAGGAACTGTTCCCGGAGGACAAGCACCTGCACCGCTGGCTCGACATGGCGCGCGACCGCATCGCGTTCCAGGGCTTGCCCGCGCGCATCTGCTGGGTTGGTCTCGACGAGCGCCATCGCGCGGGCCTGGCCTTCAATGAAATGGTGAAGTCTGGCGAACTGAAGGCGCCCGTCGTGATCGGCCGCGATCACCTCGACTGCGGCTCGGTGGCATCACCGAACCGCGAGACCGAGGCGATGCGTGACGGCTCCGACGCCGTGTCTGATTGGCCACTGCTCAACGCGCTGCTGAACACGGCTGGCGGCGCCACGTGGGTCAGCCTGCATCACGGCGGCGGTGTTGGCATGGGCTTCTCGCAACATGCTGGCGTGGTGATCGTTTGCGATGGTACGGACGCCGCGGCCAAGCGCATCGAACGCGTGCTGTGGAACGATCCTGCCACCGGTGTGATGCGTCATGCCGATGCCGGCTACGAATCCGCCATCGAATGCGCGAAGGAAAAGGGACTGAATCTGCCGATGGTGAACCGTACATGAAGTTTGGACTCGACAGGATCGTGCCGACCCCGTGGAAAAACGGTGGCGGCACCACGCGCGAAATCGCCGTATGGCCGCCGGGTGCGGGCATGGATACGTTCGACTGGCGCATCAGCGTGGCTGATATCGCCATGGACGGGCCGTTCTCGGCGTTTCCGGGTATCGACCGACAGATCGTGCTGATCGACGGGGCTGGCGTGCAACTGCAGGCTCACGACGATTCGTTCTGCCACAAGCTCAGGCACCTCGGCGAGCCGTTCGCATTCTCCGGCGATAGCGCCGTCCACGCGACGCTGGTTGACGGACCGACGCGCGACTTCAATGTCATGACGCGTCGCGGCGTTTGCCGCGCGGAGGTTCGACTGATGCGTCAGGCGTTCACCGCCGACCCCACCGACGCCACGGTGCTGATCCTGGTGCTGCGCGGCGCATGGGATTGTGGCGACGGCCAGCACATGACGGCTGGCGACGGCATCGTGATGGTGCCCGGAGCGCCGGCCGTCACGATGATTCACGATGAGATGTCCGCGCTGTGCCTGCGCGTGGCCTTGCATAAGGAACCGGTCCGATGAAATTCAACGAAGCGCCGTCAGCCGACGGCGTCTGGCATCACTGCCATCTGCTGCCCGCCGCCGATCCGGCGCAGGCGATTCGTGATGGCGCCATCGTCGTCGAGCAGGGCCGCATCGCATGGCTCGGCGCATTCGCCGCGCTGCCCGACGTATATCGCCATTTGCCGCGGCACGACGCCAACGGCGCGTGGATCACGCCAGGACTGGTCGATTGCCATACCCATCTGGTCTATGGCGGGCAGCGTGCCGACGAGTTCGCGATGCGGCTGGCCGGCGCAAGCTACGAAGAGATTGCGCGCGCGGGAGGCGGCATTGTGTCCACGGTGCGCGCCACGCGCGAGGCGGACGAAGCCACGCTGTTCGCGCAGGCGTCCGCGCGGCTCGAGCCGCTGCTCGCGGAAGGCGTGACCGCGATCGAGATCAAGTCGGGCTATGGCCTGTCGCTGGAAGCTGAACGCAAGCAGTTGCGTGTGGCGCGCCAGCTTGGCGAGACCTATGGCGTCGCCGTCCATACGACGTTCCTTGGCGCTCATGCGCTGCCACCCGAGTACGCCGGCCGCGCCGACGCGTACATCGAGCTGGTCTGCGAGACGATGCTGCCGGCGCTGGCTGCGGAAGGGCTTGTCGATGCGGTCGACGCGTTCTGTGAGGGCATTGGCTTCTCGATCGCGCAGACCACGCGCGTGTTCGAGGCCGCCGCGCGCCACGGCCTGCCGGTCAAGCTCCATGCCGAGCAACTGAGCAACCTGGGCGGCGCGGCGCTGGCAGCGCGCCACAAGGCGATTTCCGCCGATCACCTCGAGCACCTCGACGAGGCCGGTGTGGTGGCGATGGCCGAAGCGGGTACCGTGGCCGTGCTCCTGCCCGGGGCGTACTATTTCCTGCGTGATACGCAACTGCCGCCGCTGGCGCTGCTGCGCAAGCATGGCGTACCGATGGCGATCTCGACCGATCACAATCCAGGTACGTCGCCCACCACCTCGCTGCTGCTGATGATGAACATGGGCTGCACGATATTCCGCATGACGGTGCCCGAGGTGCTGGCCGGTGTGACGACACACGCGGCGCGCGCGCTCGGCGCGGCCGACCGGCATGGCCTGCTGGCGGTGGATCGCGCCGCCGATTTCGTGCTGTGGCAGGTCGCGTCGCCGGCCGAGCTTGCGTACTGGTTCGGCCGCAATCCATGCGCCGCCGTCGTGCGGCGAGGGCGGGTATTCCGCAAGGGAGAAGGTTGGCAACGATGACCGCAGTGACAAGCTTGTTTGCGCCGCACGCGTTGTTGCCCGGCGGGTGGGCACGCAATGTACGGCTGCAATGGGATGCTCACGGTGTGCTTACGTCGGTGACGACGGATGTGGCACCTGCCCCCGGAGAATCGCAAGCGGCAGGCCCGGTATTGCCCGGGATGCCGAATCTCCATTCCCATGCGTTCCAGCGCGGATTCGCGGGGCTCACCGAGTACCGCAGTGTCAGCCAGACCGCTGACCCGGCCGGTGGCGATTCGTTCTGGAGCTGGCGGGCGCTGATGTACCGTTTCGCGCTGCGCTTGTCACCCGATGCGCTGGAGGCCATCGCGACCCAGCTCTACATCGAGATGCTGAGCGCGGGCTATACGAGCGTGTGCGAGTTTCACTACGTTCATCACGATGTCGATGGCAAGCCGTATGCCGATCCGGCGGAGATGTCGCTGCGGCTGTTGCGCGCGGCGCAGACGGCGGGCATCGGCATGACGCTGCTGCCGGTGCTGTACCAGACAGCGGGCTTCGGCGGAAAGCCTCCGCAGGATGACCAGCGACGCTTCCTCAACGATACCGATGCGATGCTGGCGCTGCTGGAAAAGCTCGCGCCCCACTGCGCGGCCTATGGGGCGCGACTCGGCCTCGCGCCGCATTCTCTGCGTGCCGTGCCGCCGCACAGCCTGGCCCAGGCCGTCGCGCACCTGCACGCGATGGACGCGACGGCGCCCGTGCACATCCACATCGCCGAACAGCAGAAAGAGGTGGATGAATGTCTGGCGACCACGGGCGTGCGTCCCGTGCAGTGGCTGCTCGATCACGCGCCGGTGGATGCGCGCTGGTGCCTGGTCCATGCCACGCACATGGACTGGGACGAACGCCGGCGCCTGGCGCACAGCGGCGCGGTGGCGGGCATCTGTCCGACCACCGAGGCGAACCTTGGCGATGGCGTGTTCGACGCGGCGCCGTACCTCGCGCAGAACGGCGCATGGGGCATCGGCTCGGACAGCCATGCCAGCGTGAGCGTGGCCGAGGAACTGCGCCTGTTCGAATATGGCCAGCGCTTGGCCATGCAGCGGCGCAATGTGCTGGCATCGGCGCGGCATCCGCAGGTGGCGGATCTGCTCTGGCTCGATGCCGTGGCTGGCGGCGCGCGCGCGTCGGCGCGTCCGGTGGCGGGGCTGGCGGTGGGCCAGCGTGCCGACTTCGTCGTGCTGGATGGCAATCATCCGACGCTGGCTGGCCTGGACGGCTCGCGCGCGTTGGCCACGCACGTGTTTGCCAGCCACGGACATGAGACACTAGCGGAAGTCCGCACCGGCGGCATGTGCCGCGTGCAGCATGGCGTGCATCCGCAACAGGCGGAGGCGGGCCGGTTGTTCGCCGAGGCGCGTGCTCGCCTGCTGGCCGACTGAGCCAGGCCGACCGAGCCTGGACTGCAATCCCGAAGCCCCAGAGACAACGATGTCCTTCACCACCGATATCCCCGCTTTCACCCTGCATCGCGGCACACGCCCGCTGCTGGTGTCGATGCCGCACGTTGGCACCCATCTTCCCGCGAAACTGGCCGAGCGCCTGACGCCAGAGGCCCGCACCGTGCCGGACACCGACTGGCACATGGATCGCGTCTATGAATGCGCGCGCGAACTGGGCGCGTCGATCCTGATGGCCACGCACTCGCGCTATGTCATCGACCTGAACCGCCCGCCCGATAACCAGAATCTGTACCCGGGCCAGGACACCACGGGCCTGTGCCCGGTCGATACGTTCGACAAGACGCCGATCTACGCCGATGGCACGAACGGGCCGGACGATGCGGAAGTCGCGCTGCGCCGTGGCGCAGTCTGGCACCCGTACCACAACGCGTTGCAGGAAGAGCTGGCGCGTCTGCGTGCCGAGCATGGGACGATTGGCCTCTGGGAAGCGCATTCGATCCGCTCGATGCTGCCGCGCTTTTTCGAAGGCAAGCTGCCGGATTTCAACCTGGGCACGGCCGATGGCAAGAGCTGTGATGCTGGCCTGGCAGCCGAACTGATCGCGATCGCCGACGCGGTGCCGAACCATACCGCGGTGCTCAATGGCCGCTTCAAGGGCGGGTATATCACGCGCCAGTATGGCAACCCGGCACAGGGCGTGCACGCGGTCCAGCTTGAGCAGACGCAGTCGTCCTACATGGAAGAGGTGTACCCGTTCGCGTACAGCGAGGCCAAGGCCGCCGCGATCCAGCCCGCTATCCGCAAGATGCTGGAGACGATGCTGGCGTTTGTCGAAGCGCGCTGATGCGCCTGCGGTGTTCGTTCCTCTCCCGCTTGCGGGAGAGGAGCGGGGGCCAGCGGTTCAATATGCCGTACGTCGCATCCTGAACCTCCACACCCGCTCCCGCGCCTGGGAGCGCGAGACTACTTCCCGCTGGCGATCCGGTCCTGAATATGCTGTGCGCGCGCAGCCGAACCGGGGTGCGAACTCAGCATGCTCGACTGGCCGCCATCGAGCTTGGCCAGTTTCTGGAATGCCGTGACAAGCGCCTGGCGGTTGGCGCCGTTCTTGGTGAGCAGGTCGAACGAGTAGTCATCGGCCTGGCTCTCCTGCCGCTGCGAGAACTGCGCATTGACGAGCTGCTCGCCGAGCGCGCCCAACTGCGACGACGACAGCGCGGTCAACGTGGCGTTGCCCGTCGAACCGAGCAGTCCACGCGCGGCGGCGGTGGAGTAGGCCACCTGCATTGCCGACTTGGTATGGCCCAGCGCCACGTGGCCGATCTCGTGACCGAGCACGCCGCGCACTTCGTCGTCACTCATCATGTCCATCAGCCCGCTATAGACCCGCACGCAACCATTGGCCATGGCCCACGCGTTGACATCCTTGGTCATGTAGACCTTCGCATCGAGCGGCAGCCCGGTGTTCTGCAGACCGCTCATGATTTTCACGAGCCGTTTCGAATAGGTGCTGTCCGGCGTGGCCAGCGTGTTCTGCTTGTCCATCTGGGCGCAGGACTGGTCGGACAGTTGCTTGACGTTGGCATCACTGAGTGTGGCGGCCGAGAACATGCTGGTGCCAGCCTGGGTGAGGCTATCCATATTGGCGCCGGCGCAGCCAGCCAGTAGTGCGGCGCAGGCGACGGCCGCGGTTGTGGCGGTAAGTCGGATCATCTTCATTCCCTGTGTTGCAGTTTTCGAGGATTGTTCGTGCCGGCGGGTCTTCGACGGGCCCGCTCGATCGCACGGTAGAAGAATAAGCAACGGATGCGCCTTTGCGCCAGCGGGATATGTCTTACGTATTCGTGCACAGCCTGCACGATCGGCTCGGTGAGCCGCAGTACGTGGAAGAGCAGGGCTTCGACCGGGACAGCGACAAGCCGGCCTCCGGCGGGCTATACGCGGTTGGCAAGTGGGAAGGTAGCCAGACCGCCACGGGCCGGGGGCACCTGAGCCTGATGGGCAGCGATGGTCATTCCAGCACCGATGCCAGCGCCAGGGGCAACCCGGACAATGCCAAGGGCAAGGTCGAAGACTGGAGCGTCGGTTTCGCCATGCCTGGATCCTCCACGCTGGCGGTGGATAGGTTGGCAATGGAATCGATGGGGGAGTTGGTGCCCGGGGTCGGACTCGAACCGACACGCCTTGCGGCGGGGGATTTTGAGTCCCCTGCGTTACTTCCATAGAAGTCTTTGTGTACAATGGGTTGCACAAATCTACCTCGAATTTTTGGGAAAAAATGGGAAAAAGCAGGGCGGTTGAGCGAGGGATCTACCAGCGTGGCCCGTACTCCTTCCAGGTCAAGCTCATGGTGGACGACCATCGCATCACGGGTACCTTTGACTCGCTGGAAGAGGCGCGAGCCTATCGAAACAGTAAGCGGGCGGCCCTGGCACTCGATCCCGACGCGCAGCGCGTTCTGGGTGCCAGGGTGAAACGGCACGAGGTCAAGGCCGCCACGCTATCGGCGATCTTGGATCGATATGCGAAAGAGGTATCCGCCAAAAAGAAGTCGGCGGAGTCTGAGGCGCATAAGATCGCCAGGCTCAAGCGGAGCAAGCTCGCGAAGATGAGCCTCTACAGGATTTCCGCGGACGACGTTACCGCCTTTCTCAAGGACTTGAAGCGAGACCAGGAGGGTCCTTTGCAAGGCCAGCCGCTCTCTGACTCAACTAAGCGAAAGCTCGTTGCATTGCTCTCGCACGTCTTCACTGTGGCTCGCAGGCGCTTTCGCATGGATGTTCAAAATCCTGTGGCCGACATTGAGTTGCCATCTCAAGGAAAACCTCGGAAACGACGTCTAGAAGAGGGGGAGGAGCAACGACTGCTGAGTGAACTTGCGAAGGCTCGGCAGGCGGCCGTCGTCGTGCCGATGGTGCGGCTAGCCATCGAAACAGCGATGCGCCAAGGGGAATTGCTGGCGCTAGAGTGGAAGGACGTACGAATTACTGGCACGCATGGAACGGCCGCGCTGCACGACACCAAGAATGGGGAGCCGCGAATTGTCCCGCTGAATGCGGCCGCATGCGAAATTCTAGGTGCGATGCCACGTCCGCTGAAAGGAGGTCCCGTGTTCCCCATCAAGACACCAGCGCTGCGGGCAATCTGGGAGCTTGCATGTGAGCGGGCATCCATTGACGGGCTCCGCTTTCATGATTTGCGTCATGAAGCGACCAGCCGTCTGTTTGAGCTGGGGCTGGACCGTATCGAGGCAGCGTCGATTACGGGGCACAAGACTTTACAGATGTTGAAAGACTACACCCACCTGCGTGCTGAACGGCTTGCTCAAAAAATGAACCACGCCGCGAACTCTCAGGGCCTGGGGGTGCGGCAGCTATGAACGCCCCTGTGCTTGTGGTGGATCTTGAGGCTACGTGCTCGGAGGACATGACGGGGTGGGATATGGAAACGACCGAAATCGGGGCCTGCGTCGTTCGTGATGGTGCCGTGCTAGCTTGCTTCCAGACCTTCGTGCGCCCCGTGGTGAACCCACGGCTCACCGCGTTCTGTACCGCACTGACTGGCATCAGCCAGAGCGACGTAGACAGCGCGCCACTGTTCCCGGTCGCAGCCGAGCTGCTGCGCCAGTTCGTCGAGCTGCATCAAGAACCGGGATCGAGCTGGGCGAGTTGGGGAGCGTACGACCGCACCCAACTGACGCGCGACGCCCTGCGAAGTGGCGTAGCTGAACCGATCACCCTTCCGCATGTGAATTTGAAACAACTTTTCGCCAAGCAACAGCGAATCGGGAAGCAGGTCGGCGCGACGAGGGCGCTGACCCTGGCCAACCTGGCGTTTGAGGGTATTCATCATCGGGCCCTGGACGATGCCCGGAACATTGCCAAATTGTTGCCCTACGCTTTCGGAGAGAAGCTGTTGAGGACGCAGCACCAGTCAAGACAGGTCGCCCCATAGACATTCACCATTCGTTCCTCCCAGGTCCCCCTGGACCATCGGGGAAAAGACGACATCTGCGGGTCGGCAGTTGCCTGCGGCACCCGCAAGCCCTGGCCAGAATCGGCTGAGGGCAGAGACCGGCCAGGTCCGGACATTCGAACTTCGTCGTGCAGGAAGCGCCTTCCAGATTACCTGCGTAGTAGTAGAATCGCCGGTTGGCAAAAATTGGTGTTTCTACGTGAACTACGACAACCTCACTCGGGAAGAGCTGATTGCTGTGCTGCAAAGGCGCGATGCCTTGGCGCGCTATGGTTTGCGCTGGGAACGCGGCAGTATCTCGCAAGACAAGTCGCTCAACCGAGATTTTGTCGGTTTCGAGCTAAATGCGGGTCTGTCGGTAGGCGAAGGTCCCTGGACCAATATGGTCGTAGAAGGCGATAACTTCGATGCACTACGTCATCTTGTGACAACCCATGCCGGCCAGGCCAAGCTCATCTACATTGACCCTCCGTATAACACGGGTCGCAAAGATTTTGTCTACAACGACAGCTACTTTGACGCCACCAATAGGTACAGGCATTCCACCTGGCTGGAGTTCATGTACCAGCGGCTGAGCTTGGCCAAGAGCCTCTTGGCAGAGGACGGCGCTATCTTCGTTTCGATTGACGACAATGAGCTGTTCAACCTCGGGCTGCTGATGAACCAGGTGTTTGGTGAACAAAACTTTATCGCCAACGTCATCTGGCAAAAGGTCTATTCACCCAAGAACACGGCCGTTCATTTCTCTGATGATCATGAATATGTGCTTGTTTACGCACTGAATAAGGACAAGTGGCGTCCCAATCCGTTGCCTCGCTCAGCTGAACAAGACAAGGCCTACAAGAATCCTGACAAAGACCCGCGCGGTCCTTGGAAACCCAGCGACCTAACAGCACGCAATTACTATAGTGAAGGCCGCTACCCAATCACTTGTCCATCTGGTCGCGTGATTGAAGGCCCGCCACCCGGCACCTACTGGCGTGTTTCTCGACCGAAATTTGATGAGCTGGATGCCGACAACCGAATTTGGTGGGGCAAGGACGGGAACAATATTCCGGCGCTAAAGCGTTTTCGTTCCGAAGTTAAGGATGGCGTTGTGCCACAAACGCTATGGACTTACGAAGAAGTAGGCCACACTCAAGACGCAAAGAAGCAACTCAACGCGATACTACCCAAATCCCGCAACGAGGATGTGTTTTCCACGCCCAAGCCTTTGCAACTGATGGACCGCATCTTGCGCTTGGCAACTAAACCTGGCGATCTCGTTGTCGATTTCTTTGCCGGGTCCGGTACGCTAGCTCAAGCGCTGCTGGCATTGAACAAAGAGGATGGTCGGCAGCGCAGGTTCGTGCTGGTATCCAGCACAGAGGCCACGGTGGATGAGCCTGAGCGGAACTTGTGCCGAGATGTCTGCGCCGCACGCGTGCGAAACGCCATTGAAGGCTACGAGAACGGAAGCGGCGAGAAGGTTGATGGTCTGGGGGGGAACTTTGCCTATATGAAGGCTACCCGCGTACCCATGCATCGCTTGGAGGAAGGCATCACCGATAACATGGTCTGGACGTTCGCCCTACAGGCCTGTCGCCACTCACTGACCCCAGCCACACCTGGACTGTCAGTGTCCGTCCAAGACGAGCACATGGTTGCCTACTGCAGCAATGTTAAAACGGCCACACTCGAAAAGCTGGAGGCGGCAATCACGCAGCATAGCGGTGTCGCTGTGGTCATGACCTGGGCACCCGCCGTGGTTGCTGAGCGGCTGGAAGAACATATGCACCGCATCCGCCTGGTTTCCGTGCCCCACGACTTCCGCCGCGCATTCAAGCAAGGCAACGTACGTGATACCCAAGAAGAACAATCTGAGATTCAAAATCAAGGGGAGCCGGCATGAGCCGTATTTCGCCACTGGAGTTTCAGTCCAAGCACATTGGCGCACTTGTTGCTCGATTTGAAGACCTGAAGGCGACCTATGACGCCTTGGGCTCCAGGCCGGACCCGAAGCAGCTGACTGCCGCTCGGCAGAATGGCGCCTGCGTCATGCTCCAGGCACCGACCGGTATCGGCAAGACGCTGATGGCTTGCGAACTGTTGGCAGAGTTCTCCACCAAAGACCGGGTCGTCTGGTTCTGGTTTGCTCCTTTTACCGGGGTCCTCGCCCAAGCCAAGGCAGCGCTCACCCGCCAGGCCCCGACACTCAGTTTGCTAAGCATTGACTCTGACCGCAGCCCAGACAAGCTGGCTGACGGCAGCATTTTTGTCCTGTCGTGGCAGACGGTAGCTGCACGAAGCAAGGAGAGTCGACTTGCCCGCCAGGACAGCGATGCAGGTTGCTCCATTGATGACCTGATTGGCGCCGCCCGTGCCCAGGGATACCGCGTTGGCGTGGTAGTGGATGAAGCGCACCATGGCTTTGTTCGTGCTACCGAAGCTGGCCGTTTTTTTGCTCAGGTGCTCGCACCGGACTATGTGCTGATGATGACCGCGACACCGCGCGACGCTGATGCCGGCAAGTTCGCCACACAGACGGGCTACCGCATCGGCTCGCCGAATGAATGGGCTTCCATCTCCCGTGCAGAAGGTGTTGATGCCCAACTGCTCAAGCGCTCCGTCAAAGCGGCTCGCTTCATCAGCCAGAACGCGGATGATGCTCAACTGGTGGCCTATGAGGAGGTTGCGCTGTCCGAGTGCGCAGCCATGCATCGGCTCATCAAGAAAACGCTGGTGGATGAATGTATTGGCCTGACGCCACTGATGCTTGTGCAGGTGCCAAACGGGGGGCAGGCCATTAAGGATGCCAAAGCGTACCTGGTCGACGTTTTGAAGTTCCCCGAGTCAGCTGTTCGCGAACATACTGCCGATGAGCCGGACCCCAACCTGGACGCCTTGGCAAACGACCCCAGCGTAGAGGTGATTCTTTTCAAGATGGCGATTGCAACAGGCTTTGATGCGCCCCGCGCCTTCACGCTGGCAGCCCTGCGTGGCACCCGTGATGTCGATTTCGGTGTCCAGGTCGTTGGCCGCATCATGCGCGTGCATCGCAGCCTCCAAGGGCGCTTGGACACGTTGCCGAAGCTGCTGAGCTACGGATATGTCTTCCTTGCCAACAGCGCTGCTCAAGAGGGCCTAGTGAATGCTGCAGCCCAAATCAATCAGATGCCGGAACAGATGGCGCAGGCCGCCGCTTCGACCGTGGTCACCGTGGTGGCCGGCGAACCGACTGTTCAAGTGGTCAAGCCTGGCCAGTCGCTGAGCTTGCTGCCACAACAGGACAGCGCGCCAACTGCGGCGCCGAGCGCAGAAAAGCCAGGCGCTACGCCCAGCTATGTGCCTCCGCCCCTGATGGTGCAGTCGCCGCTTTTCCAAGTGCTGACCACTCCGCCGTCAGGCTTCTTACCCGGCTACAAGGAGGGACACACGCTCCTGACCAAGGCATTCGAACTGGACGCTCAGAACGACCAACAGTTC
>NZ_JBBHZL010000009.1:0-296082 GCF_049843575.1 Cupriavidus sp. Met-2 | reverse complement strand
GCCACGATGCGCGAAGCGGTGCTCGGACTGCAGACTGCCCAGGTGCCGTACCTCGCGCTGGGCACCCTCGATATCGGCATGCAGGACACCGATCCGGTAACGGGCCTGACCCGGATCTACGTGACGGTGACGGCGAAGCTGATCGACGTGACGACGCGCTTCCCGCGCACGGTGTCATCGGTGGGCCCGGTGCAGTTCTCGGGCACGGGCCCGGACGCCAGCGTCGCCCAGACGAACGCCCTGAAGCGGGCGGCGGATTCGGCGGCACGTGAGCTGGCCGCGCAACTGAATAACGCCAAGGTGCGCTGACACCGTTGGCCGGCCAGGCGATAGCGGCTTGCAGCCGCCTGGCTGCCTTCTTTCACATTCTCCAATTGACATCATGATCAAAAAACACCTCGCCATCATCGCGCTGTCGTCACTTGCCGCCGCGCACGCGCACGCTCTTCCTTCGCTTGGCGCCATTGCCAATGCCGTGACGCCGTCCAGCAGTGCATCGGGTGGTGGTGCCGATGCGGGGGCTATGCAGGACCAGCTTTCCGCCGCGTATGGCGCGGCCGGCAAGGAAGTGCTGCTGGCGCAAGTCAATCTGGCGCAGGCTGTCGGCCTCAAGGAAGTTGCCGCACAGGCGCAGGCCACGGCCGATGCGCTGACCTCGGGTGCCACCAAGGACAGCCTGCAGGAAGCGGACAAGGTGCAGAGCGAGGCATCGAAGGCCATCGAGGCCGCGCTCAAGGACGGCAACACGCGCATGGATGCCGCCGGCAAGGCCGCCTATACCGATGGCATGAAGCATCTGGGGCTCGGCATGCTGCGCTACGTCGGCCTGCGATCCAACGTCATGGCGTTCAAGGATGCCGCCCAGGCACAACTGACGAGCGCGTCGATCATGGACAAGATGTCACTGGGCAGCAAGCTCTCGACCGGCACGTATATCGCCACCGAACTGCCCGGGCATGTGTCGCGTCTGAGCAGCACGCTGCAGGCCGCTACGGCCTATGCCAAGTCGCATGACATTCCCGTACCGAAGGATGCGACGGCCGCGCTGTCGTCGAAGTTCTAAGCGTCTCTGACGGTGACAATCATGATTTCGCAAGCAAGGGCCACTTTGGCCGCAACCTGCGCCGTGGCCCTGCTTGTTGCCTGCGGACAGCAGTCTCCGGGCGACAAGCCCGTTGCCGCATCCCCTCAGACCGGGGCCGCGTCCAATCCGACGGCGCAAGCCGGCAAGCCCGATGTCGGCGTCGTGGAGCGGGTCCACGTCTCCGCTTCGGGTGTGGGCGCGTCAGCGGCGGAGGCCGTGGATCAGGCGCTGCGGCAGGCCATCATGCAGGTCACCGGGACGACGATCGACCTGTCTAGCACCCAGTTCAAGACCGCGCTTGGCGCGGCGGTGGGTCGCGAAGCCATTACGCTATCCTCGGCGGGCTTTGCGGAGTTGGTCAGCCAGACTACCCGCGGCGCGGTGACCAATTTCAAGGTGGTCAGTCTGGATGCGCCGGGGCTGATGGAGCGGGTTTACAAGGCGTCGATCGAAGCCGACGTGGCCAAGTTCAAGGCGCCGGCGGACACGGGCAAGCTACGGATTGCCATCGCGCCGCTGCGGATCGGACACGTGGGCGGCAACAACGCCGAGCGGATCGCCGCCGAGCTGCGTCAGCGCATCACCGATGCCCTGACCCAAAGCGGGCGCTTCACGGTGCTCGAGCGCGGCGATGCGCCCGAGCTGTATGGCGAGATCGAGCGGATTGCCAGCGGCGAGGTTTCGAACGACCAATTCTCGAAGATCGGGCAAGGCCTGGGTGCCGATTTGATCTGGTTCGGCAGCGTCAACGCCTTCGAAACGGGACGGCCCACCGACGCGGATCAAACTGGTCGTGCCGGTCGCTGGTCCGTGTCGCAGAAGTTCGTGAATGTCACCACGCGTGAAGTGCTGTTCAGCAATACCGTGGATGGCGGCGCCGCCGAGCAGTCAGGCGATCGCGTCGATGCGATGGAATCGGCTGTGGTCCGGAAGGTGGTGGCAGACATTCTGGTTCGGCTCTACCCGGTGAGCATTGCTTCGCGCGACGGCTACAACGTGGTCCTGAGCCAGGGTGGGCAATCGGTGCGTCAGGGCGCGACCTATCAGGTGGTGCGTCTCGGCAAGGAGCTGACCGATCCGCAGACCGGTCGTTCGCTGGGCTTCACCGAGCAGGAGTGTTGCACGGTGGTGGTGGACCGGGTGACGGCTTCGATGTCGTACGGTCACCTGGAGTCGGTCAAGATCAACCTTGACGAAGTGAAATCTGGCGAGCTTCAGTTGCGGGCCGAAGCGGTATCGCGCAATGAGCCAGCCGGGGCCAGTTCCGCTGCCGCCAAGGGGGGGCGGAAGGTGGTGAAGAAGAGTGCGCAGCTTGGGCCACCGACTTCGGACGCGAACTGGTAATCAGACTGTGTGGTGGGACGAAACAGGTCCTGCCTGATGGGCGCCGCGAGATCCTTTGGGGGTTTCGCGGCGTTTTGCATGGCGCGCCAGCGATAGCGCGGCCGTGGCTGCCCCGAAATGTCGTCAGGCGGTCCTGGACGCAAGCAGCATTGCCTGGATCTGGCTGATGAGTTGAAGGCGCTCTTTCCGGTACTGCGCAATGGCTGCCGGCGTTGCTTTCAGGAGACCGGACTTGATGAAGCGAAGCACATCCTCAAGGTCGCTGAGCCGATACGACAGGCAGGCAAAGCGCGCGCTCCTGGCCCTGAGTTGCAGGATTTCGTCTTGAAGTTCGGAATGCATGGTTGGAACTCCGGGAGGTGTCATGCAGTGACCGATGCGTGGATCGTCGACCGTTACTCCTCATTGTGATTGCCCAAGGCAATCGCTTTGCTCGGATGTTGCCCATTCGGCGGGACGACGGCTCCGAATTTTCCCATCAGCGTCGCAAGCGCCACACCGTGCGGTGATATCGCGACCGGAGTTTCCTGTTGGATTTTGGGAATTTTCGGATAGTTGCGCGTAGCCGCGGTGGCCTATAACGAAGGCAGGGAACGGGTGGCGCATCGCTGCCGGTTCAGGCAAATAGGACTACCTTCGGAGCTTGATCATGTCAGTCAAACCAGCAGAATTCGCGGACGATAGCGTGACGCGCCGCGCGTCAGAACCCCTTCGGACATCACACACACTTGTTGCCCTGGGCATGGTGGCCGTGCTTTGCTCGGCCCTGTTGGCGCCATCCGCAGCGTATGCCGCAGCCGATCCACCGTGCATGGTGTGCGACGCAAGCGCAACCGTCATTACCTGAGTCGCACGTCGATGAGATTTGCGAACTGGAAGGAGGGGCAGGTGACGGTTGAAGTGCCTGTCTTTCCAGGCTGCCAGAGTGGTGGGGTTCTCGATCTGCCCCACAGAGGATCAGTCCGCCATTGCATCAACCTGCCCTTGGTGGCAATGGCCGCTCACGGCCGGTAACAGACTCTCCCGCATGCTTGCCTCTCTCTCGAGGACGTAGCGAAGGAGTGCGAAGGTTACCCTCCAGCCTGTCGCCATGCCAGTCCATGCCGCATGTCCGCGCGGCATGGACGCCCTGATTAAACATCAGCCGCCCTGTGCCGATTTCGGGAAGCTTCCGAACCTGCGCATTGAATCCTCGAATCGATTGCCTCTCGTGTCCGCAGGGGCCGCAATGTACCGTCGCCTGCGCCTGTGACCGCCATGTGTGACCGCCATGTGTGACTGCCATGTGCGGATGCCAGCCGCACGGCCAGATTGGCATGTTCTGCGCGGACGACGCTTCCGGTGGACTTGCCCGCAAAATGGTCTATCAAGAAACTGTCCGCGGATGGGCCGGGCCGACCCGGCATGCCGCTGCGCGGACGCCTATGCTCTTTTCTCTTGGGCCCTCGAGTACGTGAGTACCCCTGTTCGACCCCAACTCCAGGATCAGGAGTGCGCTATGGAATCCGGATCTTTCGCCACAATGTGCCGTGCATGTGCCATCGTCCTGCCGATGATCGCCGTCTGCGGCTATGCCCGCGCGCAAACGACGACGGGAACCGCTCCGCCGCCCGTCACTCGCGCGAGCATTCTTCGCGAGTTGCAGGCGCTGAAGTCGGTAGGCTTCGATATCAACGACGAGAACTACCCCAACTCGCTGCAGCAATCGCTGCGCAAGCTTGAGGCGATGGAGGCAACGCACCAGACCGAAGCGGGTGCAGCAGTGCAGGGCAGTGAGAAGCCTGCGTTGCCCAGCGTGCCCCAGTAGGTGCCTCAGTAGGTGCCTCTTTGGCATCGCCGGGTTGCAGACCACGGCCAGGTATTCCGCGAGTGGCGTGATCTCCGCCTCGCGGTGGCGGGTGTTACGTGTCGTGAGCCACGCCTTCGAGCAACGCGCGTACCGTGGCTAACGGTGCCACGAGGGCCGGCTGCAAGCCGTACTCGCTGCTGAGGACACCTGCGGCATCCTGATAATCGATATGCGTGGCGCCACGGTCGTCTTCCCAGACTACCGCTCGCAACGGCAACTCTATCGCGGCATGGGGGTTGGCCTGCATCGCCGGCGTGCCGCCCTTCGGGTTGCCGAAGAGAAACAGCTGCGTCGGCCTGAGCGATGTGCCGGCCTGTTCGGCGGCAGCGCTCTGATCGATATCCGTGAACAGCGTGAGCCCGCGCGACGCAAGCGCGTCCTTGAGGCGCGCCACCGTCGTTGCGAAGTCGTGGCGGCTCGGCAGCGATTGGGTGCGCGCCGGGTGCGGTGTGTCCTGGGCTTGTGCTGTCATGATTTCTCGACCTGAAGGCAGGAACGATGCCACGGACTGCGGCATCGTTCCTTAGAACGCGACCTGCTGGCCGGGATCGGGCACGATTACCGCCGTGGTGGCCCCGGCCCCGAGCGCGGCCTTGAACTCGTCAGGCGTGCCGCGCAGCATCGGCGACGTGCCGTAGTGCATCGGAATGGCATACCTCGGCTTGATGAAATCGCGCACGGCTATCGCCGCGTCCTGCGGGCCCATCGTGTAATGCCCGCCGATTGGGATCATGACCAGATCTGGCTTGTAGCGTTCGGCGATCAGCTTCATATCGCTGAACAGTCCGGTATCGCCCATGTGCCAGATCTTGAAGCCATTCTCCATCTCGATGATGTAGCCGACCGGCTCGCCGCCGTAGTGGGTTTCGTTCTTGTTCGTGGCCGGATTCTTCCAGACCAGTTCGGAGGAATGCTCGGCATGGACCGCGGTGATCTTCGGACCGTTTGGTCCGAAAGGCATGACAGTGCCGCTCTTGCCAAACGGTTGCACCAGATCCGAGGTCACCAGACCAAGGCTGACCAGTTGCTGGCCCATGCCGCCGCCATTCCAGATCGGCACGTGCTGCGTCGTGGCGATTGCCGGCGCATCCCCGAGATGGTCGCCGTGGGCGTGGGTGAGCAGGATCATGTCGACCTTGCCTAGCGCGGAGAGTTGCTTGAACGCGGGCGGCGTCTTCGGATTGCCGGTCAGCCAGGGGTCGATGACGATGACCTTGCCGCCGGGCGTGGTGATGCGCGTGGCGGCTTGGCCGAGCCAGAGCACTTCGGTCTTGCCAGCGGCATGGCTGCCGGTGGTGTCGGGCTGCGGCACCGGGGCGGGGGCGTTCGAAATGCCCGAGGCGCAGGCGGCGAGCGCAGTCGCGGCTGCGGCGGCAATGATAAGGCGGCGTCTGATCATGGTCGTCCCTGATTGGGCCCTGTTGGGCAATGAGTAGGGGAAATGAACTGCGACGATTCGAACTGCCGGCACCGTCTCGGGGGTATCGGGGCTGCGGCGATGCGTGCCGGCAGTATTTGCAGTGCGGCCCCGGCTGTCAACTGGCGCCTGATGGCGGGGCAAGGTGTTGCTGTATTTGCAGCAATTGCAACGGCGGATTTCATCCGCCCCAGAAATGCCCCGCCATTAACATCTGCTCACGATCCCGTAACCCAATGTAATGGTTCCTCGTCCATGATGGAATCGAACAAGCGAGGCCAATCGTTGGCCGTCAAGGAGTCTGAAATGCGCACGTCGATTCGTTATACCGGTATTGCCGTCCTGAGCGCCGCCATGCTGGTCGCGGGCTCGGCTTCGGCGCATGATCGTTACTATCGTGGCGGCTACCACGGTGGCGGCGGAAGTTCGGCAGGCGCGGCGCTGGCGGTGGCGGCCGTCGCGGGGTTGGCGATTGGCGCGCTGGTGGCCAGCAGCCAGCCAGTGATGGCTGCGCCGGCCCCGGTCTACGCGCCGCCGCAGCCCGTGGCCTACGCAGCGCCGCAAGTACCCCCGGGCTACTGCTATCGCAGCTATGACGGCGCGTATGTGCCGTGCCGTGGTGCAGCTCCGGTCAACTACGCACCGCAGCCGTACTACGGTTACTGATCCGGTATCGGGCTGGAGCCCTTGCGTGGGCTCCAGCCCTTCACTCCGCCAAACCTGACGTCATTCGCGGGCAGGGCGACGCACCACGCGCAGCTTGCCGCTGGAGCCGCCGCCGCAGAAAAACTGCTCCTTCCCATCAGACTCGAGCCCCGACACCATCACGCCGGGTGGCATGTCGATCTGTTCCAGCACTTCGCCGGTTGCCGCATCGATGCGACGAAGCGCGCCCTGATCGCTCTCACCGGCGCCGTGCCAGAGCGTGCCGTCCACCCAGCTGACCCCCGTGACGAAACGGTCAGAGGTGATGGTGCGCAGGATGGCGCCGGTCTCCGGGTCAATCTGATGGATCTTGCGTTCGCGGTACTCGCCGACCCACAGCGTGCCTTCGGCCCAGGCGAGCCCTGAGTCGCCACCGCCGCCGGGCGCTGGAATCGTGGCCAGCACGCGGCCCGTCACCGGGTCGATTTTCCGGATGCGGTCATCGCCGATCTGGAAGATATGCCGGCCATCGAATGCCGTGCCGGCGTGTGCCGCGACGTCGATTGTCTGCAGGGTCTTGCCGGTGGCTGGGTCGAGCGCGACCAGATTGTTGCCAACCGCCATCCAGACCTGCTTGCCGTCATAGGTCACGCCATTCACTTGCTCGACGCCAGGGAAGGGGCCGAATTCGCGGAGGATTGTTGCGTTGGTTCGTTTCATGATGGTTATCCGTTGAGCGGGATTTCATGCTAATCGCCTGGCAGCGGCACGTGGAGTAACAAGGTTGTCGTGAATCCAGGCATCGGCGCGGTGATCCAGCGCTGGGCGCGCCCGCGCCCGATCGACTGCACCTTGCCGGCGGCTGCCAGTGTTTCGAGCGCCCGCTGAATCGAGCGCTGGCTGGCGCCAAGTGCGAGCGCCAGCGAGGAACTTGACCAAGCCTCGCCGTCCGCAAGGCAGGCCAGCAGCATGGCATGCGCATCCTCGACCGGCTGCGCCAGCACCGCGACTTCAGTCGCTTGGCGTGGCGCCAATGCGAAGCCGCGCTTCGTTGCATGGATGCCGGCCATCGAACTTAGTACTGTACGCAATCGGCCGATTTCCACGCGCAGTCGCGCGCGCAGCGTTTCGTCGGCATGACGGGTGCGGAAGGCGTGCGCGATCAGCGTGTCGCGCGCGACATCGTCGGGCCATGCCTCCGCCAGCGTGCGAGCCAGCGCGAACAGCACTGGACGCGACGCCAGCGAGGCCACCGCGCCAGCCTTGCTCACGGCCAGGCGGCACGCGTCGACCACGAGCGTGGGAGACGCCAGCAGCGACGCCACCTCATCGAGCCCAATGGATCGGATGTCACCACGGGCGATCAGGCGGGCCGCCGGCGCATCGAGTTGCGCGGTGGCACTCTGGACCTCGGCGAGCAGCGTGGGGATGCCGGCATCGCGGGCAAAGACCTCGGCGCGGATCAATGCCATGCGGGCCTCCTGTGTGCGCAGCCGCCGCATGGCAACACCGGCGGCAACCAGCTCGTGGGCGACGCGCAATGCCGGTGGCAAGGCCGTGGGATCGATGGCGTCCAGTGCTTGCTCGGCCGCGTCGAGCTGTCCGGTCAGCAACTGACGGCGAAGCTCCAGGTAGCGTGCGCATGCGGCGTTGGCGTGGTCGCCATGCGCTTCCAGCGTGACGCGCGCCGCGTCGAGCCATTTGGTCCGCCAGCCCAAGTCACGCGAGGCCAGTGCGACTTCTGCCTCGGCAACGATACATCGCGCCCGGGAGACTGCCTCCTTCGCGCCGAAGGCGCGTGCGGCGCTGCGTAGCAGTGCCTTGGCGCGGGCGAATTCGCCAAGCTGCGCCATGGCGATGCCGCGCAGCGCGAGTGCAGGGGGATCGTCGCGCAGGGCTATGCGATTGAGCGCGCCAAGTGGGTCGCCGGCTGCAAGCGCCAACGCCGCAGCCGTGATCAGCGAGTCCATCCGAATCCCGACATATTTGTCACTCCCGCACTGGCGATGGAGGCGCCTAATCTAGCACAGGGATACCTACTGCATTGGAGGGAGCGACGATGACCACACATTCCACCGGGACGCGCGAACAATGGCTGGCCGCACGGCTCGATCTGCTCAAGGCGGAGAAAGAACTGACGCGCCGCAGCGACGAACTGGCGCGCCAGCGTCAGGCACTGCCATGGGTGCGCGTGGACAAGGCATACCGGTTCGATACCGAGCAGGGCAGCGCATCGCTGGCGGACCTGTTCCGGGGGCGATCGCAACTGCTGGTCTACCACTTCATGTTCGGCCCCGACTACAAGGCCGGGTGCCCATCCTGCTCGTCGATTGCCGATAGCTTCAACGGCATTGCGATCCACCTGGCCAATCACGACGTGATGCTCTGGGCGGCTTCGCGCGCGCCGCTCGACAAGCTGCTGGCATACCGGCGCCGGATGGGCTGGACGTTTCCCTGGGCGTCGTCGTCCAGCAGCGATTTCAACTTCGACTTCAATGTCTCGATGACCGAGGCGCAGCAGCGTGCCGGCGATGCCGAATACAACTACGAGCGCGGGCGGCGCAAGCTGGACACGGCCCAGCCGCCCGAACCGCTCAAGACGTTCGCAGCGACCTGCGGCACGGACGCCGCCACGTTCTCGCGAGACTTGCCAGGCCTGAGCGCGTTCGTGATCGAGGACAACGTCATCTATCACACCTACTCTACGTACGCGCGAGGGCTGGATGGCTTGTGGGGGATGTACCAGTGGCTCGACCGCGCGCCGAGAGGGCGCAACGAGGCGGGTCCATGGTGGAAGCGGCACGACGAATACGCGGATCCGGCACCGGCGTGATCGTCTGATGGCCGGATGTCATGTCACGGCGTGATATGTCGTGCCAATCGCACCTGGGCCTTGTTACGAATGGTTGCAATGAACCGGGCCCTTCTCGTTTGCGGGCCCGGCCGTGCGACTGGCGACGTGCGAATGACGACTATCCGGATCGACTAGAAGTTGAAGTCAATGCCCGATTGATTGCCCGAAGAGACATTCACCGGGGTGTTCTGCGTGACGCCCGCCGCGGAGGTTGCCTGAATCGAGTACTTGCCTGCCACGGCGGTGATGCTCTGCAGTGTGATCGGCAGAGGGGTGCCATACGTGCCCACCAGCGGGGCCGCCGCAGGGAGTGCCAGCGAGTAGGCGCCGGTGTCCAGGTTCGCGTTGGTGGAGGTGATCTCGTAGGATGCCGAGCCGATCGTCTGCAAGGCGCGCAGTGACGCCTGCGCGGCCGGGGTGGTCGTGCCGGCAGCCGTGCTGGTGGCCGAAGTCGGTAGCGTGAACGGTGCGCCGGCGGTGGAGATCGTCGTGGTCTGCGTGGCCGTCACCGGCACCGAGCGGATGATGCCCGTGGCATGGCCCGTGGGGACCTGGTTATCCACGATCACCACATCGTAGGTGCCATTGGTCGAACTCTGCACCAGCGGCGACAGCACGAATTGCCCATTGCCGTCGGCCACCGTGCCGCGCACGACTTGCCCGTTCTGTTCGGCGAAGACCTGCGCGCCGGCCTGCGCCGTCGCGACGTTACCCGTGATCGATCCGCTGACGACCATCGGAATCGCGGTGACAACCGGCTTGAGACTGAACGTGCCGTTGCCGCGCTGGACGATCGATTTGCACGCGTTGAAGTCGAGCACCAGGTCCACCAGCGTGTTCGGCTGCACGGTGAACGGCTGGATGATCTTGAACCCGCTTTGCGTGGCGCTTGGCGTGTCCAGCGGCTGCTCGGTGGTGGTGCCGGTGACTACCACGGAGTTGGCGGGCGTGTTGCCCTGGTTGGCTGCCAGCACCAGTCGAATCTGCTGGTACTGACCCGCGGGAAGCGGGGCGCGGCCAAGGTCGGCCAGCACGCCATTGGTCAGCGTGAGCAGGTCGATCTTCTGGGGGGAGGCCATTGTGATGTCGGTCCAGCCGGCATCGTTGTCACCGGCGGAACTGCTGGTGTTCACCCGGACCTTGTTGACCGTGACGAAGACATGGTCGAAGCCACAGGAGGGGGCATCGGTCATCGAGACCTGCAAGGTACCGTTGCCGGTGGTGCCGCTATTGCTGCCGCTGCCGCCATCTCCGCCACCGCCGCAAGCGGTTAGCATCGAGACGAACGGTACGGCAATCAGTGCTGCGCGGGCGACTGTTTTCATGGTGGCTCTCCCTCGTGTCTTGTTGCCCGAATCTTAGGCTCGGCGGTGGATTGACCGAGTCCGGGGATTGCAACCATTCGTAACAGCCGCCGCGCCTCGACAAGGCTACTTCTTGTCGATCTCGTCGTACCAGTAGACACGCTTGCGCTTGCCAAGCCCGGCAGGCTTCACTTTCTGTACGCCGAGGCCGGACTTCGAGTCACCGCCACCGGTGGCGGTCTGGTTGCCACCGCCCAGCAGCACTGGCGTGACGACGGAGTTGCCGCCAGTACTGACTGTGATCAGGCCAAACACCGAGGAAGGCGGGAAGCCGCCGCCATCCAGCACGATGTAGCGGTTCGTGTTCTGGCCGATGCTGGTCAGGAAGTTGTAGGAATAGCTACGGGCGGTGCCAAGGTTCGGATAGCAAGCGCCGGCGACCGGCACGGAAGGCGTGTTGGTGCCCACGTTCGTATAGCCAGCGACGGTCAGCGGTGCGTTCACCGCCTTCTCGCCCGGGTTGACCAGCGTGATGAAGAAGCCCGACTTGCTGCCATCGTAGGTCGTGGCCGTGGCATCGAACAGGTTGCTTTCCGTGATCGGGCTCCACGACGTCGACATGCCAGTGGTGTTGGTGTCCTTCAGCATGTAGAGGCGGTTGACCACGTTGTATGCGGTGCCGGGTGCGGTGGACGCCGAGTAAAGCGGATGCTCGCGGTCGCCGGAGCCAAGCGAGATCGCATCGTATCCATTCGTCGAGACGACATCAGGCGGGTAGAAGAACTTGCGAGCATCGTTCGTACCTGCGCCGCCCCCCAGGGCCGCAAGCTTCGTGACCGTCCAGGCGGTGGGCGCATTGCTGGCTGCGGTTTCGAAATCGGCGCGCCAGACATTGCCGCCTACATCGCCCACGTACACGCGCTCCACATAGCCATCGCCGTTGCGATCGAGCGGCGTGACATCGGAAGGAATCGCGCGGGTCATGCCGGATACGGCCAGGCATGGCGTTGTGACGCCAGCACAGGACGGCTGCGCGGACCAGACGATGTTGCCCTTGTAGGCGTCGACCATGATCAGGCCGCGCCCCATCGTATTGACGCCCGGGGACGGGTCGCTATCCTCGGCAGGGTCGTAGCCCGCGCCCATGACGATGACGGGGTTCGCATTGCCGTGCACGCGCATCACCTTGGGCTGCGACCAGGTCTGGCCCATCTCGGCGAGGTCAGTGTTGCTGAGCCGCCAGACAAACTGCGGGTTGGTCGGATCGGTCACGTCTAGTGCGTAGACCAGGCTGCCGCCACGTCGTGCGGTCAGGAAGATCATGACGTGCGGGTTGTTCGGATCGCGGAGATCCTGCATGACCGTCGTGCTGCCATCGAAGAAGTAGTCGCGCGGCAGCGGCGTCGGCGTGATGCCAGCCGGCGTGGTCGAGAGCTTGATTTCCGGCGTGTTCTGGTAGAGACGATTGAGCTTGCCGAAGAACTCGGGCGCGATGAATCCCCAGATTTCGCCGCCGGCGCGTGTGGCGCCGATGCCCTGTGAGCGGTTGCCGTTGACGGCGTGGAAGACGCCGTCGTTCGTGCCGTAGTAGACCACGACACCAATGGAGCCGCCATAGTTGACCACAGCGGGGCGCGAGTGGAGCACGTCGGCGTGGATCGACGAGCGGACGGTTACCGGTGCCCCCGGGCCGAGTTCCGCTTCCGCGCCTGCCATGGTCGTTGTTGTGGTGGTCGTGGTACCCGAACCGCTGCTGCCGTTGTTCTTGCCATTCCCGTTTCCATTCCCGCTGCTGCCGCTGGTGCTAGTACTGGTGCTGGCAGGGGTCATGTCCTGGCCGCGCACCCAGGCAATCAGGTTAGGCACCTCGGTGGACGGGAGGGCCTGGATCACGTTCTTGTTGGTGGTATCCGTCGTGGCGTTGACATTGAGCGCTGCCAGCCCAGCCGTGGTAGTGAACCACTTGTTGTTGGCATCGAAGCTCGTCAGGGCGCTAACGCCACCCGACGTGGAACACGTGCCCACGCCATTGCATGTCAGCAGCCTGCGGGAAGTCTGATCGCCCAGCCATTGCGCGCGCATCATTTCCGCCACGCCGCCCTTTTCCACGATTTCGCCGTCTGGCGAATCGAATTGCCAGCCAGTTCCAGACGGACTGTTCTGCCAGTAGCCACCAGACGGCCAGGTCGACATGTTGGCACCGTATCCGGCACTGGAATAGGTCTGGGGTGGCTCCGCCGTCCAGAAGCTGACGGAGTTGGGCGAGATGAAACCGGTCTGGGCGTTGCTGATGGCGCTGGCACCCTTGGCATCCTGCAGGACCAGGTTGCCGTTGGTGTCATAGCCCACCTGATACTGCTTCAGGTTCCCCAACCAGCGCGGCGCGGCGGTGGCGTCGGGGCGGAACATCCCGACGTAGACCTGGTTCAGGAACTGGCCCTGTGCATTGACCGAAGCCGGAAGACTGACCGAGGCGAAGACGCTGTTCACCGCCTGCACTTCGTTGAAGATGGCCATCAGGGCGTCGGCCAGCCCGTTCGGGTCCCCGAGCTTGACTTCCGAATACTTGCCCCCGCCGTTGCTGGCCATGCTCTTGGCCAGTTGCAGGTAGTCGGGGTTGCTGCCGTCGGTCACCCCGATCGAATAGGTGACGATGTTCTGATGGTCGGTCGAACTGGCCGACAGATTGGTCTGGTAGTTGAACCGGGCCCACTCGTCAGCCCAGTTGGCCTGGTACTTGGCGGTGGCCGATGGCAGCACAATCTGCTGCAGTTGCGCGGTGCTCGCCTTGGCCTGGTTCGTCAGCCTGTCGATGGCATTCTGGCCGGTGTCACCGGGTTTGCCGTTGTTGACCGAGTTGGCGATGTAGATGACGAAGTTGCGCTGGCATGGGTTGTCGATCGGCGACGTATAGGTGATGCCGGACAGGCCCTGCTTGCCGGCATAGTAGGCCCAGGCTTCCTGCATCGACCCCGCGACCTGCGAGTTGCCGGCGCTGTCGTTAGTCCGGTCGATCGTCTTGATGTACGTGAGGAGGTTGTTGACGCCGGTGGTGTCCATCAGCGGCAGCTTGTACGGGGCCGCGGACGGGAACTTCATGATGCCGCCGAAGTTCTTGCTGTCGCCGAACATCATGATGCCGAGGTTGATGTTGCCGAGCAGCGTTGGGCTTTTCAGAATCGAGTTGACGGCGTTGTACAGCGCGCACTGCTCGGCACCCGCGTCGGTGTTCGCGTTATTGCTCGACACCACGCCTGAGGTGGAACACGTGAAATTCGCCGAGGCGTTCCAGGCTGACGCGTTGTCGAGCACGATCAGGACGTTGGGCTTGCCAGCCTCCGGCTGGAGACCCGTGTACAGGTCGATGTCCTCGGCCGAGGCCGGCAGCGCGACGGCCATCGCGAGGCAGCCGGCGAGCGCGAGATGAGGGGCGGATTTGCGCATGAGCGGTTCCTGGAGCGGCGAATTGAAAGGCAGCTGCGTTGTTGATCAGGGACAGGCGGTACCGTAGGGCACTCGCACCGCGATGCCCTGATGAAGCGTTGCATTGGCGTTCGTCGCGGCTGCGTCGCTCACGGTGGCGCTGACATCCCATTGCGTGGTGTTGCAGAGCGAGTTGCCTCCGCTACCGCCGGTGGCATCGATGATGCCGGTGTTGTTGTTACCGTTGCCGACGAAGCACGCCACGTCGTCGGGGTTGTTGACGTCGAGCTGCGTGTTCGTGATCGTGGTGCTCGATTGGCAAACCGGCGTCGCCACTTGCGCGGTGTAGTCGGCCTTGCCGTCGCCATTCACATCCACGGGGACGGTGGTGGCGACCGGCGCGGACGTGAAGTCCTGGCTGATGACCTGCTCGATGCCTTGCTGCGCCGCGCTGACCGCTTCGACGTTGTGCTGCTGGTTGGCCGTCACCTTGGTATTGACGATGCCGGTGCTCACCAGGGAGATGACCAGCAGCAGGAAGATCACGACGAAGATCATCGTGATCAGGAGCGTTGCGCCGGATTGTCGGCGTCGTGTCCGGTGCATCTTCATTCCCTGTTCCCCGCGACGTTGATCAGGCGGGCCGTCTGTGCGTAGATGTGGCGCTTGTAGCCGTCGTTGAACGGACCAGCCGCTTGCGCGCGGCCGAGGTCATAGGTGCGCGTGTCCGTCCAGCCGTTCGTCTTGCGCGAGGTACGGGCCAGCACGCCGATCCGGATGGCGGTCACGTTCTTCCAGTTGGTCAGCGGCACGCTCCAGTCGTAAGTCGTCACTGTCGTGCATTGCGCGGCATTGTTGCTACCGGGGTCCGCCACATAGCAGTCGGGCGAGCCGTTGCTATCCAGATCGACCCCGTAGATCAGATGCATGTCCTGGATGCCGACGGCCACCGACTGGATCTGGAATGCGCCGTTGCTTAGCTCGGCCATTTTCAGCGTCGGCACGCCGTCGCCGCTGCCGCCGCACTGGTCGCATCCGGCAAGGTAATAGATGCGGACCGTCGCCTGGCGCAGAGCAGACGGCACGGTGTTGTCACAGGTCTTGGTGCGCAAGGTGAACTGCGCGGCGCTGGCGCCGAAGACCATCTGCGACGTGTCGCTCGCGCAAAAGGACGCCTGCAGATACGGTGTGCCGGTTACCGCGGCGCTGACCGGCGTGGTCGACACGCGCCGAACCACCAGGATCTCGGAACTTGCCAGCAGATTCGACAGGCACGGCGCGATGGTGCCAGGCGCGAAGCCCTGCACGCCAAGCGGCATCGTGACAGGCGACCCCGAGAAGCCGAGCGCGCTGGGATCGGTGGCGCAGACGTCGGGGCTCGAGACCAGCGCCTTGGTGGAGAGGTTGGTCGGGCCGAAGAAGCCTGCAAGCTCGAGCTCGCGGGTCATCGTGTCGAGCACGTACCGGCCGTTTTCCATTTGATCGGCGCTATTGGCGAACTCGTTGCGCGTCGTGCTGGTATTGAGGTAGAGCGCCGAAAGCGCGGTCAGGATGATCAGGGTGAGCGTGATGGCCACCATCAGCTCGACCAGCGAGAAACCGCGTTGCCGGCTCCTCAGGTGCAGCGCGGCTGCATGATGCGCCCGCGTCATGACAGGACTCCGATGCGGACCGTTACGCTGATGGCGCGGCGGTTCGCGTCGTTGCCGAACGAGCCCGCACCGCATGGCAACGAGGAGGTCACGGTTTGCGCCAGCCCCTGCCATGCCACCGTGACGCGGTAGATCTGGTTGGTGGCATCGATCGATTCGATACAGCCAAGCGCGCCGATCATGGCACCGACCGCCGTGCCGCTGCTGCTGCTCTCGGCGCTACCCTGCAGCGCGGTGCTCCATGCGGCGAGATCGGCCGTGGCCGTGCCCAACTGGGCATTGCTCACGCCCGTGCACACCGGTGGCGCGACTGTGGCGTTACCCATCACGGTCATGGTGCTGCCGCTGGCATAGCAGGGGGCAGCCTGACGGTTGGCGTTGATGCGCGCCACCATGTCTTTCAGCAGCGTGAGTGCCTGCGCGCGCTGGTAGGACTCCATCTCGCTCTGTCCCGAGCGCGCGATCAGCCCGGCTGTGCCGAGCAGCGCGATCAGCAGGATCACGACGGAGACCAGCACCTCGATCATGGTGGCGCCACGCTGCGATGCCAGGCCGATTCCCGGGCGCTGGGGGCGCGACTGCTGTGTGCGGTTCATGCGGTTCATCATGTGCAGGTTCCGTTCACGGTGGTTACGCGCCCCGTGCCGCCCACCTGGACGCAGACGGTCGTGGCGCTGGTCGCATTGGTGGATGGCGCTACCTGAAATGTCTGGGTGCCAGCAGTGGGGCGGCCATCGTTGCCGATGGCCAGCGAGCTTCCGCCGCTTGCGGTAATGGTGATGCCGTCGTACGGGCCATAGCCGCGAATCCGGGCGGTGCCCGCCGCCACGGCCCAGCCACCGGTCCATGAGCCGCCGGTGCCGGATGCCGTCATCGTTGTGGTGGCACTGCGATTGACCGCTTCGCTGCGCGTCAGGGTCAAGGCGGAGGCCAGATCGGCGGCGGCGTTACGGGTGCGTTGCGACGAAATCAACTGGCTCATGGCCGGCGCGGCCATGGAGACGACGATCACCAGCACGATCACGGTGATCATCAGCTCGATCAACGTGAAGCCGGCCGCGCGCTGCGTCGCAGGCAAGGTTGGCGAGAAGTTCGGCATGGCCTATTTCCAGCAGGAGGTGGATGCCACGCCGGCGGCCGTCTTGTCGCCGGTATTGTTCAGTGTCAGCACGCCGCAGTCCGTGTCCCGGGCAAGCTGGGTATTAATGGGGGTCGCGGTGAAAACGTAGGCCGGAGGCGCGGCCGTCACGGTGAGCGTGACCTGGTAGTTGGGCGCGATCGAATCCGGCAAGGCAGCGAAACCAAGCGCGGAAAGGGTTGTGGCGTAGGCGCGATTGTCGACCAGGTAGCGTTCCTGCAGGCTCGCGGCTTCGAGGACGAATGCCTCGGCCGCGGCGCGGTTGCCCTTGACGACGTGACGTTGGTAGCTGGGAAACGCGATGGCGGCGATGATGCCGATAATGGCGACCGTGATCATGACTTCGATCAGCGTGAAGCCACGCGACGACCCGCGCGGGCGCGCGCCGTCCCCAGTGAACCCGATATCCCGAAACAGTCCGCGCGTACGCGCGTGACCATGTCGCACCGTGGGGCAGGGTTGTCCCATGTGTGCTCCTTTTTCTTTATATGTTCGGCTGACCCGGTGCCGATGAAATTCTGTCGGCGAGTGTATGACTCGTCATGGGAAGGGTCAACCCGTTTCTAGGACTCTTCCTATGTCTGTGGTGGAAATGCCATCGACAGCGAGGACCGTTGTTGCCCGAAGAACCAAGCTAGTCTTAAGTCAGCGTTAAGATCGGCACCGCGAGTCCATCGAGCCATATCTCCGCTAACCTGATTGAGGTAAAAACGCACCGCCTGCCACCGATGTGGATGCAAGCCGCATCGGCTACAATCCACCGTCATGACACGTGCGACCGCGAGCATCCCGCTCCGGGGCGCGCTGCTGCTGATCATCGTATTGGCGCAGTTGCTGACCCCGCTTCTGCACGGCCATATCGGTACTCCCAACCAGACTGGCCTGCACGTGCATACGTCGCCGTCCAGATCATTCGATTCTCATTCGCGTTTCGAGAGTTTGAGCGGGCATGGCGACCATCATCGCCACGCTTTTGGCTCTCATCGCGAGCCCTTCGAGGTCGATGTCGAAACCGCCATCGGGCCGCTTTCCTTTTCCCTGTTGCTCCAGGCTGCTGCGGTGCTTGGCGCGTCTGTCCTGACGTTTGTCCTGCTGGCAGCGCTCGCGGTCTATATCACGCCGCGCCGTGCCTGGCGGCCAGCATCACCGCGCGGTCGATGGTCCAGTCGTGTTGGATGGCCACCACCAGCCCAAGCTCCCCCCATCTTCTCCTGATGTCACCGGCCGGCAGTCCGCCGGCATGTTCGCGCGCGCTCTGATTCGAGAGCGGGCCCGCGCGGGTTTCGCATTCTGGAGTCATGTATGGTTTTTTCCCGGTTCCCCAGGATCGGCGCGGCTATCGCGTCGGCCGTATTTCTTGTCGGGCAATCGCTTGCCCAGTCCACCAACCCGCCGGCAATGCAGCCGGTGCCACTGTCCGCCGACCAGGCGCGGGCGCTGGGCGTGCGGTTCAGTCCTGTCCAGGCGTCGGCGAACCTGGAGGTTGGCACGCACGCGCGGGTCGTTTTCCGGCCCGACGCCCAGTACGTCGTGGCAGCGCCCTATGCGGGGATCGTGCCCCGCGTGATCGTGGCGGTCGGCCAGACGGTGCGGCGTGGGGAGGCTCTGGCGACGTTCGCCAGTCCGCAGCTTTTCGAAGCCAGCCGCGCGCTGACGGAGGCCAACTCGCAGGTCAACCTCGCCCAGAAATCGCTGGCCCGTGACAAGCTGCTGTTCGACGACGGCATCATCGCGAACAGCCGTCTGCAGGCTACCGAGGCCCGCGCGACCGAGGCGACGGCGATGGTCAAGGCACGGCGCGCCGAGCTGGCATCGGCGGGCATCGCCTTCACGGGCGCGGGCGGCGAGGCGCAGCTGGTAGCCAATCGTTCCGGCGTGGTGTCCGAGGTCAATGCTGTTCCCGGCGCGCGCGTGGACGCCGCCGCGCCGCTGTTCCGGATCGTCGATCCCGATGCGGTGGAACTGGACCTGCTGGTTGGCCGCGACATTCCCGTGCCGTCACTGGGCGATACCGTGGACATCAAGCCGCGTGGCGCCACCGGCAAGGTGATCGGTATCGCGCCGACGGGCGATGGCACCGCCGGCGTGCGCGTGCGGGCGTCGCTGGAGCGGCGCGGCAACCTTCGCGCGGGCGAGAACATCAACGTCACGCTGGTGCTGCGCGGCGCCACGGACGGGTCCGGCGCGCCCGGCCGGGTGCGGATTCCGGCCGTTGCGCTGGTGTACTGGCAGGGGGTGCCCGGCGTATTCCTGGCCACTGACAAGGGCTTCACGTTCCACCGCGTCGAGATTGACAGCACCGACGACGCCACTGCCGTCGTCCGGACCAGGCTGCCTGCCGGCGCTCGCGTGGCGGTCACCGGCATTGGGGCGCTCAAGGGCATCCTGACGGGAGACCAGTGATGGTAGGCCGTCTGATCGATTTTTCCCTGCGGCAGCGCCCGCTGGTGCTGATCGCCGCCTGCGTGCTGGCGGCGGCCGGGGCGTGGGCCTATCTGAACCTGCCCATCGACGCGTTTCCCGATATCTCGCCCACGCAGGTCAAGGTGGTGCTGAAGGTGCCGGGCATGACGCCCGAGGAGGTAGAGCAGCGCGTCTCCACGCCGATCGAGCAGGAGTTGTTGGGCATTCCGCACAAGACGATCGTCCGCTCGGTGTCGAAGTACGGCATCAGCGATGTCACGGTCGACTTCGAGGAAGGGGTGGACGTCTACTGGGCGCGCCAGCAGGTGTCGGAGCGCATGGCAGGTATCGCGCGCGATTTGCCGTCATCGGCGGTTGGGGGGCTCGCGCCCGTCACCACGCCGCTGGGCGAGATGTTCATGTTCACCGTCGATGGCGATGGCTACAGCCTGGCGGACCGGCGGCGCGTGCTCGACTGGGTGATCCGCCCCGCGCTGCGTACTGTGCCGGGCGTGGCCGATGTCAACTCGCTCGGCGGCGAGGTCCGCAGCTACGAAGTGATTCCCGATCCCGCACGGCTGCGCGCCCGGGGCGTGACGCTGCAACAGCTGCGCGACGCGCTCGACACCAATAATCGCAACGACGGCGCCGGCCGACTGGAACAGGGCGACGAGCACTGGGTCGTGCGGGTGGAAGGCGGTGTGCGTGGTGTCGAAGATCTGCGCACGATCGTGGTCGAGTCCGGGCAGGGCATGGTGGATGCTGCGGCGGTGACCGTCGGAGATGTCGCCACGGTCAAGCTCGGTGAAGCCACGCGTAACGGCGCGGTGACGCAGGACGGGCGCGGCGAAGTGGTCGAGGGCCTCGTGCTCGGCCTGCGCGGTACCGATGCCCGCAAGCTGGTGGATGCCGTGCAGGCGCGTCTCGATGCGCTGGCGCCCGACTTGCCCAAGGGCATGACGACCCACGTGTTCTACAACCGTGGCGAACTGGTATCGCGTGCGGCCAACACGGTGGTGCGCGCGTTGATCGAAGCCAGCTTGCTGGTGGTGGTGCTGCTGTACCTGTTTCTCGGTGGCGTGCGCGCCGCGCTGGTGGTGGCGGCCACGCTGCCACTGTCGATGCTGGCGACCTTCCTGCTGATGCGCTACGTCGGGCTCACCGCCAACCTGATGAGCCTGGGTGGCCTGGCCATCGCGCTGGGCATGCTGGTGGACGCTGCCGTGGTGGTGGTGGAGAACATCGAGACCGCACTGGCCCGCGAGGAAAAGCATGGGGCGCGTAGTGATCTGCGCGGCGCCGCCATCCGGCACGCCGTGACTTCGGTGGCAACGCCGATGCTGGCCGGAGTGTCGATCATCGCCATCGTGTTTCTGCCATTGCTGTCGCTGCAGGGGCTGGAAGGCAAGCTGTTCTCGCCGGTGGCGCTGACCATCGTGCTGGCGCTGGCGTCGTCGATTGTGATTGCCTTCACGGTGGTGCCGGCGCTGGCGTCGCTGGTGCTGAAGGCCCACGCGGACGAGATGCCGTGGATGATGCGCAAGGTGGCTGCGGGGTTTGCGCGGCTGCAGCAGTGGAGTTTTGCGCATCGCCGCGCCGTATTCGGGGTGGCTGGCGCGGCGTTGTTGCTGGCGGTCGGGCTGTATGTGTCCGTTGGCAAGACGTTTATGCCGAGCATGGATGAGGGCGACCTGATCGTGCAGTTGCAGAAGGCGCCATCCGTATCGCTGGCGGCATCGCTCGAGCTGGATCAACGTGTCCAGCGGGCGCTGCTCAAGGAAGTGCCTGAGATCCGCTCGGTGGTGGCGCGTTCCGGATCGGACGACCTGGGGCTGGACCCGATGGGGCTGAACGAGACCGACACCTTCCTGGTGCTCAAGCCGAAGGACGAGTGGCGTGGCACCAAGGACGATATCGCGGAATCGATCCGCAAGGTGATGGAGCGCTTCCCGGGCGTGGTCTACGGTTTCACGCAGCCAATCGAGATGCGCGTCTCCGAGATGCTGACCGGCACGCGTGGCGATGTGGCCATCAAGATCTTCGGCAACGACCTTGCATCCATCGACAACGCCGCCACCGCCATCGCCGCAACGGTACGCAAGATCAACGGTGTGGCCGAGGTGATCGCGCCGAGCAACAGCGGCGTGCAATACATGAACGTAGTGATCGACCGGGCCGCGGCCGGGCAGGCCGGATTCAGCGGCGACGCATTGCAGGCGCAACTGCGCGCGTTGGTGGAAGGCGACCGCATCGGCGTGGTGCCCGAAGGCATCGTCCGCACGCCGCTGATCCTGCGCGGCGGGCCGGGGCTGCGGCAGGTGCCGGATGCCTTCACGGGTCTGCTGGTGACGGCGCCCGATGGCAAGGTATGGCCGCTGACATCGCTCGCGCGTATCGAGCGCATCGACGGACCGGTCCGCATCAACCATGAAGACGGTGCGCGCTTTGCCGTGGTCCAGGTCAACGTGAGCGGCCGCGATCTGGCCGGCTTCGTGCAGGAAGCGCAAACCGCGGTGAATCAGCTTGCGTCGCTCAAGGGTCTGCGCATCGTATGGGGTGGCCAGTTCGAGAACCAGCAACGCGCGGCGGCCCGTCTCGCGCTGGTGGTGCCGCTGGCGCTGGGCGCGATCTTCCTGCTGCTGATGCTGACGTTCCGGTCGGTGCGTCAGGCGGTGCTGATCATCGCCAATATTCCGTTCGCGCTGGTCGGTGGCATTGCCGCATTGCGGATCTCGGGCGAGTACCTGTCCGTACCGGCGTCGGTGGGCTTCATCGCGCTGCTCGGCATCGCGGTGCTCAACGGCGTGGTGCTGGTGTCGCACTTCAATGCGCTGCTGGACGAAGGGCACGATATGGCCACCACCGTGCGCGTTGGTGTGCGCGATCGCTTGCGGCCCGTGTTGATGACCGCGTGCATTGCGGCGCTCGGCATGATTCCGCTGCTGCTGGCCTCCGGCCCAGGCTCTGAAATCCAGCGGCCGCTGGCGATTGTCGTGTCCGGCGGACTGGTGACGTCCACCGCGCTGACGCTGCTCCTGCTGCCGCTGTTGTTCGAACGCTTCGGCGTGCCTGGCCTTCGCCCGTCTGCCAAGGGAGAGATGCAATGAAGCCAGCAATGCGAAACATCGTGTTGGCGATGATAGGAGCCGCGTTGCTCTCGAATGGTGCCGTCTTCGCGCAGGACGCGCAGTCGTACCTGCCTGCCGAGGTGGCAGTGCGCGAGGCCGTTGCGCGGGCGCCTGACGTGCTTACGGCTGAAGCGCGGCGGGATGCCACGACGGCACGCGCCGCAGGCACGCGAGCGGGCACGGCGGAAACGGTTGTCCGGGTGATCGGCCAGGGCCGGCAGGTGCGCGAGCCCTCCGAGCGCTATCCCGAAGGCCAGATTGCAATCGAGCGTCCGCTGCGTCTCTGGGGCAAGGCGGAGGCCGACGGCGTGCTGGCCGATCTCGCGACCGAGGCCGGCAACCTCTCGGTCAAGGACGCCAAGCACGAAACATCGCGTCAGATCCTGAGTCTCTGGATCGCAGCGATTCGCGCGGGGCAGGCCCGCATGGCCGCCGAGGACAATGCGCGCGCGGCGGCGGACCTCGCAGCCATGACGACGCGGCGCGTGCAGGTGGGTGATGCCGCGCGTCTCGACGCGGAGCTGGCAGCGGCGGAACTTGCGCGCACGCGCGCGACGGTGGCCACTGCCCAAGCCACTGAGTCGGCATCGCTCGCCGAGTTGCGCGCGCGTTTCCCGATGCTGGGTCAACCGGCGCAGGCGTCCGTTCGCATCGCGCTGCCGCCGCCTCCGCAGGAGCCGGCCGAGCAGTTGCGCGGCATCTACGTGCAGGACAGCCATGAATACCTGCTGGCGATGGCGGAAGAAGCCCATGCGTTGCAGCAGGCCAAACGATCGGATCTGGACCGCAAGCCGGACCCGACCGTCGGCATGTTCGTCACGGTGGAACGCGGCGGCGCCGAGCGGATTCTCGGGGTCAGCGTGTCGATGCCGCTTGGCTCGGCGTATCGCCGCTCCAACGCAGTGGCGGCAGCGGCGGATGCCGAGGCGGCCGCGCGGAAGCGGCTGGGCATCGAGCAACGCTTGGGTGCGGAGTTCGATGTCTTGTACCGGAACCTGTCCGGCAAGCGCGCGGCGGCAGCGGCGCAGACCGAGGCCGCGACGCTGCAACGGACGGCGTCGGATCGCGCAACGCGCGCGTATCGGGCCGGAGAATCTGGCTTGCAGGAGCTGATCGTCGTGCGTCGAAACCTGGCCGACGCCATGCTGGCGGAGCGCCTGGCCAATGTCGACGTGCTCGAGTCGGATAGCCGTCTGAAGCTCGATCTCCATCGCATGTGGGACTTTGACGACTGAGCGGTAACGCCCCGGCAGACGCTGCAAGTCTGCCGGGTACCCGTTAACAATCTATATTTTTATAGACTATAATTCTCGCAAATGTTGCCCGGCCCGTGCCGGGGCCCATATCGGCGCATACCGGCACCGGCCCATGAACCAGACCCATTCCTCCATCGACCTCGTCAGCCTGCAAAGTGCAGCCGCGGACGCCTGTGCGCTGCTCAAGGTGCTGGCCAACCCCGACCGCTTGCTGCTGATGTGCCAGCTCTCACAGGGCGAACTGTCGGTGGGCGAACTGGAGGCGCGGCTCGGCATTCACCAGCCCACGTTGTCCCAGCAGCTTGCCGTGCTGCGTGAAAACGGTCTGGTAGTCACGCGCCGCGAGGGCAAGAACATCATCTATGCCGTGGCCAGCGAACAGGCACTTGCTGTCATGGCCGTGCTGTACGAACAGTTCTGCGCGAATTCCTGAGGAGCGAACATGCTGCTGATCGATCTTGGCAATTTCACCCCGGGCCTGTCCCTGGCCGGGGGCATCGTCATTGGCGTGGCCGCAGCCGTGCTGGTGCTGTTCAATGGGCGGATCGCTGGCATCAGCGGCATCCTGGGCGGGCTGCTGAGCCTGCCGCGCCGCGACATGACGTGGCGGGTGGCCTTCCTGATAGGGCTGATCGGCGCACCGATACTTGCCGCGCTGTTCGGGATGCCGGCCAAGGCCGATATCCAGGCAAGCTGGGGCGAGGTGCTCGTCGCGGGCTTTCTGGTCGGGATCGGCACGCGCTACGCGGGCGGATGCACCAGCGGCCACGGCGTCTGCGGTATCTCGCGTGGGTCCATCCGTTCGCTGGTGGCCACGCTGACCTTCATGGCGGCAGGCTTTCTGACCGTTTTCGTCACCCATCACCTGATCGGAGCCTGATATGAGCGCCATCACCGCACTGCTCGCGGGCCTGCTGTTCGGCATCGGCCTGATGGTTTCCGGCATGGCCAATCCGGCCAAGGTGCTGGGCTTTCTCGATCTGGCGGGGCGTTGGGACCCCTCGCTCGCCTTCGTGATGGTCGGCGCCATTGCGATTGGCTCGGCGGCGTTCCTGCTGGCCAAGCGCCGTCAGCGTTCGCTGCTCGGGTTGCCCATGCAACTGCCGACGAATACTGTCATCACGCCAAGGCTCGTCATCGGCAGCGCACTGTTCGGTATCGGCTGGGGGACGGCGGGCTTCTGCCCGGGCCCCGCGCTGGTGGCGCTGGGCGCGGGCTATCCAAAGGCCATCGGCTTCGTGCTGGCCATGGCGGCCGGGATGCTGGTCTTCGAAGTGCTGGAACGCAGCAAGGCGCGCGTCGCGCGCGCCTGATCAGGCTTGCGCGTTCCGCGGCGGGAATCGCAGCACGAAACGGGTCTTTCCGTTCGCCGACTGGACCGAGATGCCGCCGCCGTGCGCGGTCATGATCGCGCGCGTGATGGAGAGCCCGAGCCCGACGCTGTCCGACTCGGGCCGTCGCCTCGACTTGTCGCCACGGAAGAACCGATCGAACAGCGAAGACAACAACTCGGCCGGAATCTCGGGCCCATCGTTTTCCACCGCCACCACCACGCTGTCGCCTTCCGCGTGCGCCTCGACAACCACCGCGCCGGCCTGCGGAGTGTGGCGCAGCGCGTTGGAGAGCAGATTGCTCAGCGCGCGCCGCAGCATCAGGCGGTCGCCCTCGACGATGCCGTCGCCCTGCAGCCGCAGTGCCACCTGTTTGTCCTCGGCCAGCGCCTCATAGAACTCGAACAGCGCCCCCGCTTCCTGCGCGATGGAAATGGTTTCCTTGTGCGGCAGGTCGAGCCCGTGTTCCATCTTGGCCAGATACAGCATGTCCGAAACCATTCGCGACAGGCGTTGCAGCTCTTCCGCGTTAGAGGCCAGGATTTCCCGATACTTCTCCGCGTCCCTGGGCTGTGACAAGGCCACCTGCGTCTGCGTCATCAGATTCGTCAGCGGCGTGCGAAGTTCGTGCGCGAGATCGGACGAGAATTCGGACAGGCGGCGGAAATCATCCTGCAGGCGTTCCAGCATCGCATTGAGGTTGGCGGCGAGATTGGCCACTTCCTCGGGAACAGCTTCCACCGGCATCCGCTCATGGAGCTTGTCTCCCGTGACGACCTTCGCACGCGTGGCCATGGCGCGCAACGGCGCCAGACCCCGGCGCGCGGCCCACCAGCCGAAAACACCGCTGGCCAGCACAGCCAGCGCCACATACGAGACGAGCGATCGGCGGAACGCGTGGACGAAATGCTCGTGGATCTCGGTGTCCATCCCCAGCAGCACGTCGGTGCGTTCTCCCGCCGCGTTTACCGTGGCACGCATGCCGCGATAGGTCTTGCCGTCCTGCGTCCATTGGAAGACGTCGTCATCGCCGACATGCTTGCGCGATGCCTCAATCGACGTCTTCAGCGCTGCGGCAAAGTCGAAATCCGGCGTGGCGTAGTGCACCTGACCGTTGGCGCCGCGTGTATAGACCAGGAGTCCGCTGTGATGCTGGTAGGCGTTCGCCAGGCGCGTGGGTAACGTGCTGCCGGTGTTGTCGGCGATGGTTTTCTCGACGAGGCGCATGTTGTCGCGCAGCAGCGCGTAGTCCTCCACCGCGAAGTGCCGGTCCATCGCCGTGAAGATCAGCACGCCAAGCCCGAGCAGCACGCAGGCCGAGGTTAGCGAGAACAGCGCGGTCAGCCGCGTGGTCAGCGAATAACCGCGCATCAGGCCAGATCCTCCGGCGCTTCCAGCACATATCCCATGCCACGCACGGTCTGGATCAGCTTGTCGTCGAAGTCATCGTCGATCTTCGCGCGCAGGCGGCGGATCGCCACGTCGATCACATTGCTGTCGCTGTCGAAGTTCATGTCCCAGACCTGCGAGGCGATCAGCGAACGCGGCAATACCTCGCCACGGCGGCGGGCCAGCAGTTCCAGCAGCGCGAATTCCTTGCCAGTCAGCACGATCCTGCGCCCGGCGCGCGTGGCCCTGCGTCGGGCCAGGTCCAGCACGAGATCGGCGATCTGGATACGATCGACCGGTGCCTGCGCGGCACCCCGGCGCAACAGCGTGCGCACGCGGGCCAGCAGTTCGGAGAACGCGAACGGCTTGACGAGGTAGTCGTCCGCGCCGAGTTCCAGCCCCTTCACGCGGTCGGCGACGCTGTCACGCGCCGTCAGGAACAGCACCGGCACGGGATTGCCGGCGGCACGGATGTTCTGCAGGATGCGCCAGCCATCGATATCGGGCAGCATCACATCGAGGATCAGCAGGTCGTAGGACTCGTTCAGCGCCATGTGCTGGCCGTCCAGCCCGCTATGCACGAGGTCCACGATGAAGCCGGCCTCGGTCAGGCCCTGCCTCAGGTATTCGCCAGTCTTGGTTTCGTCCTCGACCACCAGGAGCTTCATACGTGTCCTCGTCAAACCAATGCACCCGGGCCCCGTGCCCGGAAAACGCCGCAAGTGTACGCCGCGGTCCGAACATGACGCGGGCATTACCGGAATGTAATTTTTGGGTCATTAGGTGGTTACCGCGCCCTGACTACTCTGTGCTCGCTGCGCCATTTTGCTGGCGCGATTTCACAATGAGAAGGAATTGACAGCATGCGAGCCAACGTTCCGGCCGATCTGATTTTGCCTGTGCGAGCGGGGTTGTCCCGGCGTCGCTTCGTCCAGGGTCTTGCCGCCGGGGGTGTGCTCGGCGCGCTCGGGGGATTGTCGTCCGGAAGCTGGGCCAGTTCCGGGGGCGGACAGGCTGCAACGGGCAATGGCACTGCACCGGTCTTGCGTGGCACGGAGTTCGATCTCGTGATTGGCGAGTCGGCGGTCAACTTCACGGGCAAGCCCGGCATGGCCACCACCATCAACGGCATGCTTCCCGGTCCCACGCTGCGCTGGCGCAAGGGCGACACGGTGACGATCCGCGTCACCAATCGCCTGAACGAGCCTACCTCGATTCACTGGCACGGCATCATCCTGCCGTATCAGATGGACGGCGTGCCCGGTATCAGCTTCCCGGGCATTCCGCCCGGCGAGACGTTCACCTACCGCTTCAAGGTGGATCAGACCGGTAGCTACTGGTACCACTCGCACTCGGGCTTTCAGGAGATGACTGGTGTCTACGGCAGCCTGATCATCGACGGCGACGAAGACCCAGTGCGTGCCGACCGCGACTACGCGGTGCTGCTGTCCGACTGGACGGACGAGGATCCGATGCGGGTCATGTCCAAGCTCAAGATCCAGAGCGACTACTACAACTACAACCAACCCACCGTGGTGGACTTCTTCCGCGACGTTTCCAACGATGGGCTTGGCGCCGCGCTGGAGAAGCGAAAGATGTGGAACCAGATGCGGATGAGCCCGACCGATCTGGCGGACCTGTCGGGCGCCACGCTGACGTACCTGATGAATGGCGTCACCCCTGCCGGCAACTGGACCGGGCTGTTCCGTCCCGGCGAGCGCGTGCGCCTGCGCTTCGTCAACGGCGCAGGCAACACGTTCTACGACGTGCGCATTCCGGGCCTGAAGCTCAAGGTGATACAGGTCGACGGCCAGAACATCGAGCCCGTGACGGCCGACGAGTTCCGCTTCGGCCCGGGGGAAACCTGCGACGTGCTGGTGGAACCGACCGACGACGCGCACACGATCTTCGCCCAGTCGATGGACCGCACCGGCTTCGCGCGCGGCACGCTGGCCGTGCGCGAGGGCCTGCAGCCACCGGTACCGGCGCTCGACAAGGCGGAGTGGCTCACCATGGGTGACATGATGGGCAGCATGAACCACGGCGCGATGAGCCACGGCGCGATGCCCATGGATCACAGCCAGCACGATATGTCCGGTATGTCCGGCATGGCTGGGATGAGTGCCATGTCGCATGGCGACTCGCTCAAGGTACCCAGCACGCGGGCCCGTCATGCGCGTACTGAGTACGGTCCGAGCACCGACATGCGCGTGGACATGGCGCGCACCAACCTCGACGACCCCGGCATCGGGCTGCGCAACAACGGGCGCCGGGTGCTGACACTGGCGGACATGCATACGGTCGGTGGCCCGATGGACCACCGTGGCCCGGGCCGTGAGGTGGAATTGCATCTGACCGGCAATATGGAGCGCTACACGTGGTCGTTCGACGGCGTTGAGTACGGCAAGTCGACCCCGGTGTTCTTCAAGCATGGCGAGCGCCTGCGGGTGATTCTCCACAACGACACGATGATGACCCACCCGATGCACATGCATGGCATGTGGAGCGAACTGGAGGCGCCCGACGGCACGTTCCAGGCCCGTCGTCATACGATTCCGGTGCAGCCCGCGCAACGCATCAGCTTCCTCGTGACCGCCGATGCGCTCGGGCGCTGGGCATGGCACTGCCACTTGATGATGCATATGGACATGGGCATGTTCCGTGAAGTGGTGGTGGCATGATGAACGCACGCAACCCACTCACACTGACGCTGCTCGCGGCGGTGCTTCTTTCCGTCAGCATGGGCACCGCATGGGCGCAGCATTCGCACGCAGACCATGCGTCGCACGCTGCCCCAACTGCCAACGCGACCAACGCGACCACTTCGGATTCGATGTCATCGATGCAGGGCATGGATGGCGGCGAGATCCAGGCCATGGACAGCGGCGATAGCAGCGACATCCAGACCATGGACGGCGGCAACGCCGGAAGCGCGCCGCCCGCCATGGATCATGGCGACATGAAGATGCAGGGCGGTAGTGCGCCGCCGGATGCACGCGATCCGAATGCGTATTCGGGCGGTTACTTGCTCGGCGTCGGCAAGTACGCGCTGGGCGAGCATCGCCAGCTTCACATGGCCGACGAACACCTGTTTGCCTCGGTGCTGGTGGACCGTCTGGAGTGGACGCACGGCAACGGTAGCAATGCGACCTCGTACGAAGCCCAGGCATGGATTGGTAGCGCCTATAACAAGCTTGTGATCAAGGCCGAAGGCGAAGCCGAGAAAGGCCGGGTGCACGACGCCCGCACCGAGCTGTTGTGGGGCCATGCGATTTCCACGTTTTGGGATACACAGGTCGGCTTTCGCAACGATGCCGGCTATGGCCGGCCCGCGCGGAACTGGCTGGCCTTCGGCGTGCAGGGGCTGGCGCCATATTGGTTCGAGGTCGATGCCACGGCTTACGTGGGCAACGAGGGGCGCACCGCGCTGCGCCTGTCCGCCGAGTATGAGTTGCTGATTACGCAGCGGCTGATTCTCCAGCCGCGCATCGAAGCGAACCTGTACGGCAAGAATGACCCGGCGACCGGCACCGGCAGCGGGCTGTCGAACGGCGCGGTGGGATTGCGTCTGCGCTACGAGTTCAGTCGCCAGTTCGCGCCGTACATCGGCGTGGAGCGCTACCAGACGTTCGGCAACACCGCCGATATGGTTCGCACATCCGGCGGCCGTAGCGGCGAGACGCGTTTCGTTGCCGGCGTGCGCGCCTGGTTCTGATCGCGTCCGGCTTCAATCGTTTTACCCAGGGAGATCTCATGACTTATATCCACACCGCGGCCAAGGCGCTGGTTGCCGCCACCGCACTTCTGGCCAGTGCCGCCGCCCTCGCGCACCCCAAGCTTGTCAGCGCCTCGCCTGCCGACAAGTCCGAAGGGCCCGCGCCCACGCGGATCGAACTGCTGTTCTCCGAGAACCTCGTCAAGCAGGTCTCCGGCGCGAATCTGGTCATGACCGGGATGCCCGGCATGGCCGATCATCCGCCAATGAAGATCGCGGCCAGTGTGTCCGGGGGCGACGATCCCAAGGCGATGATCATCACGCCGAAGAGCCCGTTGGTACCGGGCACCTATCGCCTGGACTGGCGGGCGGTGTCATCGGACACCCATCCGGTCAACGGCAGCATCACCTTCACGACGAAGTAACGCGGGCAGGGCTATCCAATGGAGGTCGACTGGCTCAACGTGTGGGTGCGGTTCGCGCTCTATCTGGATCTGATGCTGCTGTTTGGCTTGCCGCTGTTTGCCCTGTATGCGTTGCGAAAAGACGAGCGGGAAGCCGCCAGCGCCCGGTGCTATAGCGGCTACGCCACGATGGCCGCGCTCATCGGCCTGGTGCTTTCCGTCGTGGACATGGCCGTGGTGGCCAAGGCCATGTCCGGAGTGGAAGGGTACGCGGATCTTGGGGGCGATACGGTGGCGATGATCGCGACCGAGACAGCCTTCGGCATCGCCTGCTTCATGCGCATGAGCGCGCTTCTCGGTGGACTGCTCGCGAGCTTCGCGCTCGCGCATCGGCCGACGCTGCGCTATCAGGTCCTCGTCGCCTGTGGCGCCATCGCGCTGGCAACGCTCGCATGGGGTGGCCACGGCGCGATGAACGAGGGGCTGTCCGGCGTCGCGCATCTGCTGGTCGATATTGCGCATCTGCTCGCGGGCGGCGCATGGATTGGCGCGCTGGCTGGATTCCTGATGCTGGCCCGGATGGGCGTTCTCGCAGTGCTGGATCGCGCCGCGCGCGGGTTTGCGAGTATCGGTACCGTGATCGTCGGGACGCTGGTGACGACCGGGGCAGTCAACTACTGGTTCATCGCCGGCATGCCGACGCTGGAGCGACTGACGTCGCCCTACGGCCGGATTCTGCTGGTCAAGCTGGCGCTATTCGCCGCAATGCTGGTGATGGCCGCGCTGAACCGGTATCGCTTGAGCCCGGCGCTGGTGACGGCATCGGACAGTGGCGCGGCCGTGCGGGCGCTGCGCAGGAGCTTCGTTATCGAAGCCCTGCTAGGCGTGGCGGTGCTGGCGATTGTTGCCGTGCTGGGCGTGCAATCGCCTGAGCCCTGATGGACCGCTGCCGCCTCTGGTCGCAACGCTTTACTCGACCAGCTTCGCCCGCAGCCGTTTGAATTCGTCCTCGGAGATGGAGCCGGACGCTTTCAGGCGGTCGAGCTTTTCCAGTTCGTCGGCGACACTGAAGCCGACCACCTGGCGAAGTTCGTTGCGTGCCTCCCGCGCACGTTCCTGATTGCGCTCTGCCATGCCGCGACCCTGGGTGAGGATGTAGGCGAAGACGCCGATGTAGGGCAGCACGATCAGGAAGATCACCCACAGCACCTTGGCGAAGCCCGACACGTCATGACGCCGGAACAGATCGCCGGAAATGGTGATGAGCAACCAGAACCACAGGATGAAAAGGAAGATGGAAAAAACGTCGATGATGAAGTTTCCAAATGAAAAACCTTCCTGAATAACCATTGATGCTCTCCATTGAAAAGAAAATGGTCCCGATAAGGGAAAAGGCGATCGGCTAATCCGATTCGTGCGGCAAGACGATGCGCGCCGGCCGCAATACAGGTGGCCAGTGGCGCGACAACCTCGTTAGGTATAGCAGGTGTGACGACAAGTAATCACTTTCACCGTTATGAAAGTTTCTTGTCGGGATGATTCCTGATTTTGCAGAGTGCGACGGGTGCCATCCGTTTCAGGCCGACGTCTGCGAATGTTCGGGCATTGCGGTCATGCCCCTCGCCCGGGAACACCTTTGATATAGGCGTCCAGCCCATTGACCAGCGCGGCGAAGGTGACGGCACAGCGTGTGTTGTCACGCAGGTCTTCATGCATGGCTACCCAGGTATCCAGCGTGACCGAGAACTGCTCGGGCAACACCCTCACCAGTTGGGGATCCCGTGCCGCCAGTGCGGCCTGGCACACGCCAATGCCAAATCCCGCGCGGATGGCGCCGAGTTGGGCCAGGTCGCTGTCGCTGCGAAAGGCCAGGCTATCGCGCCAGAAGGGTTTGAATTTGCTCTGCAACCGGCGGATGAAGTCGTTTTCCTGATCGAAGCCGATGAGCGCATGGCGCGAGAGCTCGCTCGTCGAGCCCGGGACGCCGTGCGCCTGCAGATAGCGACTGTGCGCGTGCAAGCCGATTTCAATACCGCCGACATGTCGGGCGATCAAGGCTCCCTGGACCGGTCGGAACATGCGGATGGCGATGTCCGCTTCGCGGCGCAACAGGTCGTCAGGCTGATTCGACAGGACGAGTTCGACCACCAGCTCCGGATGCGCGTCGCGCAGGGCCGCCAGGATCGGAGGCAGTACCTCGGCGCCGATGACTTCGCTCGCGGTCAACCGTACCGTGCCCCGGACGCCCGCGCCGTGGCTGCTGGCCACCCGGCGCAGCGCGGCGGCGGTGGCGGCGATGCTCGCCGCGTATGGCTTCAGTTCATGGGCGGCCTCGGTGGGGGCGAAGCCGTCGAACGAGCGCGTGAACAGCTTCAGCCCCAGGGCCGACTCGAGGCTGTCGATGTGCCGCCCGACAGTGGGCTGCGTGATGCCGAGGGCCCGGCCGGCGGCGGAGAGCGAGCCGACCTCCAGCACCTGCAAGAATGTCCGGTACCACTCCCAGCTCGGTTCGTTTCGCGTCATGGTATGCATTTTCAAATAGCAGCCAGTCGATTCTAGGCAATTTTCTTTCGATTGCGGGTGCGCCACACTGCGGTTTCGCGAATTGCTCGCTGCCTTCCCAATCCGTTACCGAAAGGAAATCCGATATGTCCAAAGTTGCCTTGTTTGGCGCGGCAGGCGCCATTGGCCGGAGCATCGCGGCCGCCCTGCGCAGCAGGGGTGAGCCCTATCGGGTGGTAGGCCGGCACGAGGCCAGCCTGCGCCAGGCCTTCGGCGATGACCCGCTGGCGGAGATCCTGACCTGGAATCCGGACTCGCCGGAGGCGATTCAGGCGGCCGCCACGGGTGTGGAGACCTTGATCTATCTGGTCGGCGTGAACTACTGGCAGTTCGAGTTGCACCCCGCGCTGATGCGCCGGACGCTCGACGCCGCCGTGGCGGCCGGTGTGAAGCAGATCATCCTGATCGGCACGGTGTACCCATATGGCAGGGCAAGGACGACACCCGTGCGCGAGGACCATCCGCGCGAACCCCACACCTTCAAGGGGCGTATGCGCAAGTCGCAGGAGGACCTGCTGATGCAGGCGCATGCCGATGGACGCATCCGTGCCACCGTGCTGCGTTTGCCGGACTTCTATGGTCCCGGCGTCGAGAACAGCCTGCTGCATCGCGCGGTGCTGGCGGCTGCGAACGGCGGCACGGCCGACCTGATCGGGCCGATCGACACGCCGCATGAGTTCATCTTCGTGCCGGACGTGGGCCCGGTGGTGGCCCGGCTGGTTGATACTCCGGCTGCCTTCGGCAAGATCTGGCACCTCGCCGGGGCCGGCGTCACCACGCAGCGCGAGCTGGTGGAAGAGATGGAGCGCCAGACCGGCCGCGCGATGAAACTGCGCGTGGTGGGCAAGACGATGCTGCGCCTGCTCGGGCTGTTCAATCCGCTAATGCGCGAACTGGTCGAGATGCACTATCTGCAGACTGACCCCGTGATCATGGACGACTCGGCGCTGCAGGCGCTGATTGGTCCGATTCGAAAGACGTCTTATCAAGACGGCCTTCGCCAGACGCTGACTGCGGCCATGTGCGCCAATGCACGCTTGGCACCTGCTTCGGCCGGCTGAAACATGCCCGACTTGGAGGTGCTGTCAACGCAACGCTTCCGGCGACAGTTATTGGGGACGAGCGAGAGCGATGCGCGCGGCGCCAGTGTCGCGCTGCAACGTACCTGATCGCCCACTCGGCTCAAGCGTTTTTCTTCTCGTCGTTTCACCCCGATACGGGAGCAGCCAATGAAGAATTTGCTGAAGTCGATGGCCGTTGCGGCCGCGCTGGGTTTGTCGCTCGGCGCCCAGGCCCAGGCCCAGGCACCCGCCGGCGCGCCAGCCGGCAGCACGGCCCTCTGCAAGGACGGAAGCTACTACTCCGGCGCCAGCAAGAAGGGCGCCTGCGCAGGGCACAAGGGCGTCAAGGACTGGTATGGCGGCGCCGCAGCAGCATCCGCACCAGCCGCGATGGCGCCGGCCGCGATGGCGCCGGCCGCGATGGCGCCTGCCGCGGCACCCGCGCCCAAGGCCGCCGCCCCGGCGGCAACAGCCGCACCTGCGGCCCCCGCCACTGCCACCGAGAAAAAGACCACCGCCGCCGCACCGGGCGGAGGCCCTGGCCAAGTCTGGGCCAACTCGTCGACCAAGGTCTATCACTGCCCGTCCGATCGCTACTACGGCAAGACCAAGAGTGGCGCGTACATGTCAGAGGCCGACGCCAAGGCCAAGGGCTACAAGCCCGATCACGGAAAGGCCTGTTCCTGAGCGGGGACTGGCACGGGACTCAGCGCTCCGTGCCCAGACGGTCCAGAAGCATCCGGGGCATCCGGGACATCCGGGATGCTTCTGGAGATGTCACGCCTCGATTATTTGGTCGATCCAGACAGCAAGCCGATCCGAAAGATCTTGCTCTTGCGCCGCTACAATGCCGGCTGCCCACTCTCCATGAACGATCATGCTCAAGCGCACCGCGTTGGCCATTCTTGGCTCAGCGCTCATCATGTCCACTGCCGTAGCCGCTGATATCCAGGGCGCGGGTTCGACGGCGGCCGCGCCGGTCTATCGCGTCTGGTCGACCGGCTATGCCGCGGCCACCGGCACCCGGCTCAATTACGCGGCGGTTGGATCGGGCGAAGGTATTCGTCGTATCCGGGAAGGGCAGGTCGATTTCGGCGCGTCGGATGTGCCGCTGTCTCCCCAGGAAGCAAGCAAGTCCGGGTTGGTCTGCGTGCCGACCGTCGTTACTGCTGCTGTTCCGGTGATCAACCTTCCTTCCGTCCCGAAGGGCCAGTTGAAGCTGACCGGCGATTTGCTGGCGAAGATTTTCCTGGGCAAGGTCGATAGCTGGGATGCGCCGGAGATCCGTGCCGTGAATCCGGGTCTCGCCCTGCCGAACCTGAAGATCCACCCCGTGGTGCGTGCCGACGGTTCGGGCACCACCTATCACTTCAGCGCCTATCTGAGCGAGGTGAGTGCCGAGTGGAAGTCGACATATGGCACCAAGTCCGCGTTCTCATGGCCGGCCGGCTACACCGGTGCCAAAGGCAGCGGCGAGGTCGTGAAGGCGGTCCAGAGCAACCGTGGCGCCATCGGCTATGTCGACTACAACTATGTGCTGGATGAAGGTCTGAATCCGGTGCAACTGCGCAACGCAGACGGCAACTTCGTCAGCGCCACGGTGGGCGGATTCCGCGATGCGGTGGTGCACAGCAACTGGAACCGGAAGGGCGATTTCACCGCCAGCCTGGTCAATCAGGCCGGTGCCGACGCATGGCCGATCACCATGGGGACGTTCGTCGTGGTGCCGGCCGTCAGCCGCGCCGGTGAGCGCACGCTCGAGGCCATGAAGTTCGTCACCTGGGGCTATCTCCACGGCGACCAGCTCGCCCGCGAAGCGAAGTTCGTGCCGCTGCCCGGACAGGTGCAGGCGAACGCGTATCGGGAACTGGCGCGCGTGACGGATGCCAGTGGCAAGGCCATCGGCCTGCAAAGCATGGCATCGCCCGCAGGCAAGGCTCAGTAATGTCTCGCAGTGGGATGCCCGGGCCGCATGGCCGGGCGTCCCGGCTGCTTCAATCCACGATGAACAACGTGGCACCCGTCGAGGTACGGGACTGATGGGCCTCGGCGTCGTCGCCGACCTGATAGCTCATGCCCGGTCGCAGCATGAATTGACGGCCGTCTTCGAGCGTCGTTTCCAGTTCGCCCTGCAGGCAGAACAGGACATGCCCCTTCTTGCACCAGTGGTCCGCCAGGTATCCCGGCGAGTATTCGACCATGCGCACACGCACCCGGCGGTCGCCTTCGCCGAAGTACTGCGTGCGCCAGTAAGCCGCTCCGGTATCTCCCTTGTGCTCGGTGCGTTCAATCTGCGACCAGTCGGTCGTGCCGAAGGGAAAGGCGTCCATCTTCATGCTAAGTTTCCAGGGGCGATTGAAGGCCGGGATTCTACACCTGGCAGCTTTCAGGCTTTCCCCGTATCGACTATGACCCGCACGTTCTGCACCATCCACTTCGCGCGCATCCGTTGCGCGTTCCGCTGTCTGGCCGTCACTGGTCTTCTGGCTTTCGGCAACGCGCATGCCACTGACATCGACTGCGATCCGTCCGTCGTGCCTGCCCGGCCGGTGCCGGCGCATCGCATGATCTGCGAGTCCGCGCTGTTCTCGATGGGCTACCAGCGCATCTTTGCTGACCAGCAGCGGCAGCTCAAGACTGGATCCATCACCGAGTCGGAAGTTGCAGCGTTCCGCAAGAAGCGGGACGCCTGTGATTCGGCGGCGTGCCTGGATGCGGTTTTCCGGGAGTGGAAGGCATTCGCAGCCCAGGCTGCCACCCTTCACAAGCCATAACGAAAGTCCCCCCAAGATCGAACATCGGCCGGATGGCCGATTCCTTTACCGTACCTTGGTAGGGGACATGGCTTGGGCTCCGGGGTAGTTTGACCCTAATCAATGTTTCGCAGCCCTCCCGTCGCTACGCTGCCGGCATTTTCATGCAAGGCAGAAGAGTTTCCGGGGAGAGAAATGCCACAACACACGCTGGATCTTGAGATCGATCACCTGATATCGAGATCCATCCTGGAGTGCGGCCCGCGCACCAGTGTCAGCGAAGTTGTCGCGATGATGGCGCAGCGCAGTTGCAGTTCGATCGTCGTGGTGGACCAGGGGCAGGTCGTTGGCATCTGGACCGAGCGGGACGCGCTGGCGCTCGGCGAGATGGGTGATGCGCTGTCGCGCCCCATCGCCGAGTTGATGAGTTATCCCGTACTGGCGCTGGACTGCCGCACCAGGCTCGGCGATGCCGCGCTGTACTTCAAGAGCAAAGGCATTCGCCATTGCCTGGTGGTGGATGACAGTGGGCGTCCGCTCGGCATGTTGTCTCAGACCGACCTCGTCATGAACCAGGGCGCCGAGTATTTCCTGCGCCTTCGCCCGATTCACTCGGTCAAGGTTCCACCTCCGGTCATCGTCGACCCGGAAGAGAAACTGGCTGCGGTCATGCGTGTCATGCGCTCGGGCGGACTGAGCGCAGTGGTTGTCCGCTTTCCCGGCGACGAGTACGGCATCCTGACGGAGCGCGACGTCGTGCGGCTGGCCGCCGCCAACGCGCTCGGCGGCATCGTGTCGGATCATGCCAGTCGTCACCTGCATTCGCTGGCGCATTCCAACAGCTTGTATTCGGCCCGGAAGTTTCTTTCGGACAACCGTTTGCGCCACGTTGGCGTGCTCGACGCTCAGGGCGAGCTGACGGGTCTGCTGAGCCTGTCGGACATCCTGTGTGGTATCGAACACGAGTATGTGCATGAACTGCGGACGGCGCTGCACGAGCGCGACGAGGCACTGCGTCGATCCAACTACCATCTGCGGCTGGCCGATCGCGTGTTCGAATCGACGCTCGACGGCGTGATGGTGACCGATCTGAATGGCGTGATCGAGCAGGTGAACCCGGCCTTCACGCAACTGACCGGCTACACGCTCGACGAGGCCATCGGCCGGACGCCGCGGATGCTGAGTTCGGGACGCCAGGGTCCATCCTTCTACCAGGAAATGTGGAGCCAGTTGCGCGCGCAAGGTCACTGGAAGGGCGAGATCTGGAATCGCCGAAAGAACGGCGAGCTGTACCTCGAGCATCTGTCCGTCTCCAGCATCTGCAATCAGGCCGGCGAATGCACGCATTACGCGGCGATCTTCTCGGACATCACGCATCGCCGTATCGCGGAAGAGCGCCTGAACCATCTGGCCATGCACGATCCGCTGACGGACCTGCCGAACCGCACGCTGTTCAGCGAGCGGCTCAAGCAGGCCATCATTCGCGCCCGGCGTGCGTCCAGACGGGTGGGCGTGTTGTTCCTCGATCTCGATCGCTTCAAGATGATCAACGATACGATGGGGCACGGCACCGGAGACGACGCGCTCCGGGTCATTGCCATGCGACTCAAGCATGCCGTGCGCGAGAGCGACACGGTGGCCCGGCTCGGCGGGGACGAGTTCACGATCGTTGTCGAGGAGATTGAGGACATTCGTCATGTCGCGCATATCGCGCAGGTGCTGCTGGACGTGGTTGGTCAGCCAATCGATGCTGCCGGGCGCAGCGTGTTCGTGACGCCGAGCATCGGCATCAGCATTTATCCGGACGACGGCACGGATCAGCAGCAACTGTTGATGCAGGCCGACCGCGCGATGTATGAAGCCAAGCAGGAAGGCAAGAACACGTTCCGCTTCTTCGCCACGCAGATGACATCGTCCGCGATGGAAAGCATGGCGCTCGAATGTGAACTGCGTCGCGCGCTGACGCGCCGCGAGTTCCGCCTCCACTATCAACCGATCTATGACCTGGGCTCGGGAAGGATCGTCAGCGTCGAAGCACTGCTGCGCTGGCAGCACCCGACGCGCGGGCTGCTGTCGCCCGGTGCGTTCATCGACGTGGCCGAGGAATCGGCGCTGGTCGTGCCGATTGGCGCCTGGGTGTTGCGCGAGGCGTGCCGGCAGGGCGCGGCCTGGCTCCGGTCGGGCTTCGAATTTGGCCGCATGTCGGTCAACCTGTCCGCCCGACAGATCCGCCACGAGCATTTCCTGCATGACGTCTCCGATGTGCTGAGCGACGCCGGCATGCAGCCGGAGCATCTGCAGCTTGAGCTGGTGGAGAGCATGGCCATGACCGGAAACGGCGTGACCGAGCTGGTGCTTGGCGAACTCGCGCGCCGCGGTGTCGGTCTGGCCATCGACGACTTCGGAACGGGCTATTCCTCGTTTACCTATCTGCAGACGCTGCCGGTCGATACCGTCAAGGTGGATCGCTCGTTCCTGACCGCTGTTATCGAGCGGGAGCGCGACGGCGCGATTCTTCGCGCGATCGTTGCCATGGCCCGGGCGCTTGGCCTGACCGTGGTGGCCGAGGGCGTGGAGAACATCGCCCAACTGCAGTTTCTGCGCGAGATCGGTTGCGACCGCGCGCAGGGTTTTCTGCTTGCCAGGCCCGGACCGGCTGAGGCCCTGACCGCCCTGGGCAATGCCGCGCATCCGTTGATCGCCTCGGGTGCCTGACTTGTAGCGCCGCCACGTCGCTCGTCGATCTGCCGGGGACGCACGGACGCACGCACTGACGGTACCCACTAAGGTGGGGGGCCGGTCGGGCAGCACCGGTCCCGTTCGTTGTTTCATGGCATGATTGAGCGATCAAGGTCTCCGACTTATCTGCCATGACAGCGGCCCTACTCGTCATCGATGTCGAGCAAGGCCTGTGCGAAGGCGACGAGGTCCCGCTCGCTCACCACGAGATCATCGACCGCATCAACGATGTTGCCGGCAAGGCACGCACCGCGCGCGTGCCCGTTATATTCATCCAGCATGAATCGGCGGACGACTACCTGCCGTATGGCTCAGCGCGCTGGCATCTCGCGGATGGGCTGACCGCGCTGGATAGCGACCTGCGCGTCCGCAAGACCACGCCGGATTCTTTCTTCGGGACGACACTCGAGGCGACGCTGAAGGAGCACGGGGTGACGCACCTGGTCATCTGCGGCATGCATACGGAGTACTGCGTCGATACCACCACGCGGCGTGCGCTGGCGCTGGGCTATCCGGTGAGGCTGATCGCAGATGGTCACACAACTGTTTCGAATGCGGCCTTGTCTGCAGGGCAGATCATTCACCATCACAACCTCACGCTGACGGGTATCAGCAGTTTCGGCCCGCGCGTACGTGCGGTGCCAGCGGCGGACATCACGTTCTGATTCGTCAGAGCCATTGTCAGCCGCTCTCACAGAATCCCTCGCGCCCCCGTGTCGTTCTGCAACCAACTATCCCTGATCAACCCCGCGGTCTCGCTGATCTTCGCTGGCTGCTTCCTCGTGGTCTGGCGGCAGCTCCGCAGCCAGCATCTGCTGGCGTTCGGCGTGTCCTTTGCGCTCTATGCCGTGGCGGTGGCCATACAGGTCCTGTCTCCGCCGAGCGATGCTGTCTGGACGACGCTCGTCGCCGCGCCGTTCTACATCGGCAGCACGATGCTGATTGCGTGCGGATTGCTGTGGCGCGCCCATGTCAAATCCACCACCGCACTGGCCGCCTGTTCGGGGGTGGCCATTGTCGAGTTCTCGCTGCTCGCCTACTTCCATTTCGCCGTGCCTGACCTGACGGCGCGGATATACGTACACAACATTGGCGCCGCGCTGATCTTCGGCATTGCCCTGGCTCAGCTTGGTGGCTTGCGGCGGGGCAGCGTGGCGGATCGGGCGATCTACTGGGTGTTCGTCGCCTTTACCGTGAACCTCGGCCTGCGGCTGCTGCTGAGCACGAGCGCACCCCCGAACACCGACGAATGTGGCAGGGCGTTTTCAAGCTATTGGACGTATTTCCAGGTAGGCCAGACGCTCTTTAACGTCTTCTTCAGCCTGGTGCTGCTGGGCTCCGAGATTCACGCGCTGATCGAACGGATCCAGCACGAGCGGGATACGGATGCGCTGACGCGGCTTCACAACCGGAGAAGCTTCGAGGAAATCGCGCGCGAGACGATTTCGCGGGCCAATGGCGGGGTGCCCGGACTGATCCTGGTGGACCTTGATTTCTTCAAGCTCATCAACGACAACCACGGTCACGCCAGTGGCGACGCGATACTCGTCGAGTTCGCGCGGATCGTCAGGCGCGTGGTGGGCGCGCGGGGGATTGCCGGCCGGCTTGGGGGCGAGGAGTTCGCGGTGCTATTGCCGCGGACGACCGGGGAAGAGGCGATCCATATCGCCGAAGAGATCCGGGCGACGCTCGAGCGCGCGCGATTCGAGACGCTGCCGGATAGCCCGCGTGTGACGGCCAGCTTTGGTGTGGCGGTGTGGCAACCGCCGGAGTCGCTCGATGCGCTGATGTCGCGTGCCGACGGGCTGCTCTATACCGCAAAGCGCAGCGGTCGCAATCGCGTGCACCACGCGCACGAACAGACGTCGATGCAGGAAGTGGGCAGCGAACGGCTGCCCTGATACCAGTGCGCGGCGGCTGCGCGCTCAGCCGAACTTGCGCAGCGCGTCCAGCGCGAGTCCCGAACCGATACCGCCGAACAGATCACCTTCCACGCGGCGCGCGCCCGGCAGCAATTGCGCGAGTTGCTCGCGCAGCAGCGGTACGCTGCTGGAACCCCCGGTGAACAGGATCGTGTCGACGGCCTCGGCCTTGACGCCAGCCGTCTTGAGCATGCCGTGCACCGTCGTGGCGGTCTTGTCGACCAGTTTGGCGATGGACTCGTCGAAGGTCTCGCGGGTGATGGCGAGTGTGGTGTCGGGCGCGATACGGTCCAAGTCGACCACGGTCTGCGCTTCCGCGGACAGCGCGATCTTGGCGGCTTCCACCTGGATTGCCAGCCAGTGGCCCGCGCGCTCGCGGATCAGCCGGATCAGGCGATCAAGCTTCACGGTGTCGGCGGTATCGCGATAGTTGTCCATCACGATCGACCAGGCCTTGCGTGTGTAAACCAGGTTGATGGTGTGCCAGCTCGCCAGGTCGAAGTACTGGCCCGAAGGCATGGCCTTGCCGTTGCGAAGCTGACTGCCCAGGCCCAGCATCGGCATCACACTGGCGAGGCTCAGAGCGCGGTCGAAATCGGTCCCGCCGATATGCACGCCGCCATTGGCGAGGATGTCGTCGCGGCGGTCGATGTGGCGGGCGCGCTCCGGGGACAGGCGAACGAGCGAGAAGTCGGACGTGCCGCCGCCGATGTCGGCCACCAGCACGAGTTCTTCACCGCCGATGCCGGCTTCGTAGTCGAAGGCTGCGGCAATTGGCTCGTACTGGAACGCGATATCGCGGAAGCCCGCGTCGCGGGCGATCTCGGCCAGCGTGTCCTCGGCAAGCTGGTCGGCGGCGGCATCCTCGTCGATGAAATGCACCGGTCGGCCCAGTACGGCCGACGTAAACTCGCGGCCGGCGGCGCGTTCGGCGCGGCCCTTGAGTTCGCCGATGAAGTGCGCCAGCAGCTTGCGGAAAGGCATGGCCTGGCCCATCACTTCGGTGCTGTCATCCATCATCGACGTGCCCAGCAGGCTCTTGAGCGAACGCATCATGCGCCCCTCGTAGCCGGCCAGATAGTCGGCCAGTGCCGCGCGGCCATAGCTGACCAGCGGGTCTTCCGCATGGAAGAAGATCACGGAGGGCAGGGTCGCCTTGTCGTCCTCGAGCGGCAGGAGCGTCGATGCGCCTGGGCGAACCCAGCCCACGGTCGAGTTGGACGTGCCGAAGTCGACACCACATGCGTTTGCGATCATGAAATTCCGGATGAGGGCAGAGGTGCAAGGAGAGGCGGAGCCAGGGGCGTCCGCCGCGCGGGGCGCTATTGTATTGGTTTTCCTTGCAGCGGGTATGAATGCGGGCGCGATGCGATTGCGCGGCCTATCCCATGTGGCGTATGCCGTGATGAACGGGAAGGTAGCGGAATAAAACGACTGGATTTTGTGAAATCAAGTCATTTTATGAATTCACGAGATGGGGCTACTCTGTCACCCGGGTTGACACCAGACACCCCGAAAGCCCGACGGAGACATCGCCCCTCCGTGCCACGACTGCATCGCCCCTGATTGACAGAGCCCGATCGGCAGCCCGGCAAGAATCCGGCGAAGCCAGCCTTGCCGCGGACTGCCATCCGGGGCAGGGTCAAGATCCTTATCATGACCTCGAAGAACAACACCATCTCCCTGCTTACCGCAGCACTTCTGCTCGCCCCGGCACTGGCATGGAGCGCCCCCGCCGCAGCTCCCGTCGCCGCCGCCGTCCTTTCCCATGACAGCGCGTTGTTCGGCTCCCAGGCCGCCCTTGATACGGTGACTCGCACCATCGATGTGGCGCCCGGCATGAAGCGTCTGACCGTCGCGTCGGGCGAGTCGGTGGCGATTCGCGCGGGTGGACGCACCGTCGGCTGGACGTTCCTGCAATCCATCAACGGCAGCGCCATGAACCTCGCGGTGCTGATGCCCGGCGTGCCGCAGGCGCGGGATGTCTACGTGTTCATCGAACCCAGCGAGATCTATCGCGCGGGTTGAACCGCGCCCAGATCAACGTCCCATGCGCCGGTCATAGCTCTGCGAGATGCGGTGCACCAGGTCTGGGTCGCGGGAGTCGTTGGCGTTGAATTGCACTCTCACGCTCCCGTCCGGCTGTTGGCGCACCCAGGCCGAGACCGGAACGCCGCCGCGGTCGCCGGAAATCTCGCCGCTGACCTGGTTCTGCACCGCGATCGCCACACCCTGATCGCGCATGGCATCGGCAGCGGCGAAGAACGAGCGGTCGTAGCTGGCTGGCACCGTGCCGGGAGGGTAGCCGTAGTAGGTGCAGCCGGCCAGCGCCAGGCCAAGGCAGAGCGTCCAGATCGAAAGCAGGCGTGTCATGGCGATTCCCTCCCAGTTTCCATGGCCGGTGTGAACCTATTCTAGGTGGCCCCGGCGGGAAAATGTGCTGATTTCGACTGGCTTGTTACGCCCCAGGGGCGTTACTGCGCTGGTGCCTTCGGCGCCGCACTGAACGTCTTGTTCGCGATCTTCCAGACGCCGTCGATCTGCAGCAGGTTCATGTAGTCGGTGAACGTTACCTCGGGGTACTGCAGCACAACCTTGGCGGTGGCGGCATTGCCGACCACGTCAAAGCTGGCGATGAAGCGCCGGCGTTGCGCTTCGTCCGCGGCGGGCTCACCCTGGAAGCGGGCCGAGAATTCTTCCACGGTCAGCGAATGCAGGGTGCCGTCACGGAACGAGATGATGCGGGCATCGGCATGAAAAGCCTTGCGGACGTACTCGGCGCGGCCGGTGCGGTGCGCTTCCAGATAGTGCTGGATCGGTTCGAGGGCGGCCAGGTATTCGGCCGGGATGGCTTGGTTCGTCATGCTGTGTCCTCCAGTGCGTATTGCTTATTCGGAAACGCCTCGCTGTCGGTCCGCGGGCGGTTTGTATTGTATCCGTAAATTGCATACAAAATTGAGTTAGGCAGCCCAAAAGAGAAAGCGACCGGATGCCCTGAAGGCATCCGGCCGCATCCGTTACAGCGAACCTGATGGGGTGGCTTACTCGTTGACCGCCAGTTCCGATTCCAGCACCTGGATGGCCGTCTTCTTCGGCCCGCGATTGCGCCAGGCCGACCACGTCACGCCAGCCAGCAGCATCGCCGAGATCACCACGAACGTGCAGCTGATCGGGCGCTCCACGAACACGGCCAGGTCGCCACGCGACAGCAGCAGGGCGCGGCGGAAGTTCTCTTCCACCATCGGTCCGAGCACGAAGCCGAGCAGGATCGGCGCGACCGAGAACTCCAGGTACATCAGCAGGGCGCCGATCAGGCCGAAGGCCAGCACTTCCCAGATCTGGAACAGACTGCTCTGCGTGCTGAATACGCCCACTGCGATAAAGAACATCGCCGACGGGAACAGGTAGCGGTAAGGCACCTGCAGCAGCTTGACCCACACGCCGATCATCGGCACGTTCAGGATCATCAGAATCACGTTGCCGATCCAGAAGCTGGCGATCAGGCCCCAGAAGATGTCCGGGTGGTCGCTGATGAGCTGCGGACCCGGGGCGATGCCCTGGATCATCAGCGCGCCAAGAATCAGCGCCATCACGGCGTCGCCCGGAATACCCAGGCTCATCGTCGGGATGAAGTCCACCTGCGTCTTCGAGTGCGAGGAGGCTTCCGGCGCCGCCACGCCGGCGATCATGCCGGTACCGAACTTCTCGGGCGTCTTGGAGATCTTGCGTTCGAGCGCGTAGGCCACGAACGTCGTGATCGTCGGGCCCGTGCCCGGCATCGCGCCAAACAACGTACCTACGCCAGTGCCGCGCACCATCGGCCAGAAGGCCTCCTTCAGCTCGGCCAGGCTCGGACGCATGTCGCGAATGCGAAGCTTGGCGTTGGAAGTCACCGCAGTCATGCGGTTCACGTTCAGGATGAAGTCAGCTACCCCGAACAGGCCCATTGCGATGGCCACGAGTTCCAGGCCATCGCTCAGTTCCGGAATGCCCAGCGCGAAGCGGAACGTGCCAGTGTTCACGTCGGTGCCGACCACGCCGCAGAGCAGGCCGAACAGCGTCATGGCCACGCCCTTCAGCGGCGATCCGCGCGACATCGTCGAACCGGCAAGCAGACCCAGCAGCATGATCGAGAAGATCTCGGCGGGACCGAACTTGAAGGCGATGGTCGTCAGCAGCGGCGATGCGAAGATCATCACGAGAATGCCCACCGACGCAGCGAAGAACGAGCAGATCATCGTGATACCAAGCGCCGTGCCACCTTTGCCTGCCTTGGTCATCGGGTACCCGTCGATACAGGTCACCGCGTGCGGCGGGTGCGAAGGCAGGTTCAGCAGAATGGCGCCGATCGCCCCACCATACTGCGAACCGTAGAAGATACCGGCCAGCATCAGGATGGCGGGCACCGGGTGCATGACGTAGGTGAGCGGCAGCAGGATCGAGATAGCTGAAAGCGCGCCCATGCCTGGCAGCACGCCGATCAGGTTACCGACCAGCACGCCGAAGAACGACCACATCAGGTTGCTGCCCTGGAACGCTACCCCAAAGCCGAACCAGAGATCATGTAATGCATTCGAAACCATGGTACTCACGCCCCCCACGTAAACATCGGAAGCTGCAGCTGCAGCGCCCACGAGAACACCACCGCCGCAATAACGCACATGGCAATGGAGAGCAGGAACGCCTGCTTGATGCTGTTGCTGCGATCACCGAGCGCGGAAATGAAGACGATGGCGAACGTGGCTGGAATCATGCCGCCATACTTGCCGAACAGCAGGAATGCCAGCGTGCCCAGCACGATGCAAACCGTGCCGCGCAGGTCCGGCGCAGCGTGGCTGTGTCCGTGACCGGAGGGTTTGTCTTCCTTGGGCTCGTCGTTGCGGGCGGAGACGGCGATGAGGACGCCGACGAATGCCAGCAGCGCGCCCACTGCTACCGGGAAGAAACCGGGGCCCATGTGGCTGAGCGAGCCGGTGTGATACTGCAGACCGGCCATTACGGCAGCGAGTCCGACCAGTGCCATCAGCGTGCCGCCGTAGTAGTCCTTCTTGAATCCCTTGGCGTGGCTCATCGGATGGCCCCGCTCTGGTTGCGCCACACGGGCTGTCCTTCGGCTCTGTCCGCTTCAACTGCGCGGACGCCGCTGCATCGACTGGTCATGCTCTCCTCCTACCTTTCAGAATGCCAACGGCCGCGAACCCTGGTGGCAGGAACCGGCGGCTCGTTGGATTTGGGGGAATCTATAAGGAGCGTCTTCCAATCGCCTTTCGTTAGCCTTGCGCGAACCTTTCGGGAAACATCATCTTGTGATGTATAAGATTCTTCTGCGCCGAACTCAGTGAAATCCCTAGGGGGCTTTCCGTATTGTCGGGAAAAGGGGAATCAGGCAGTGCAGGGTTGAGTTGTATCTGCGACCAGTCAATTTGAATTGCCAGAAATATGGCAAAAAAAACGCCCGCGAAATCGGGGGATCGCGGGCGAGATGGTTGCATCGTGGGGTCAATTCACGATGGCTTCATTTAGCCATGTGCCAGTACCCGTTGTCTCCCCTTCGGCAGGTGGCTTGCGGGCACAGGCGGATTCGGTGTAGATCACTCCGCCGGTTGGGCTTCCGGGAACTTGTGGGGGCCAGGGTGTAAGCGTTGGCCGGGTTCTTCTGGAGATAGCCTTCGGCGTTGTAGACACTGACTGACCAGAAGCCGTCGACCGGCACTTCCTTCACCGTAAAGTGACAAGGCCCGGAGCCCGAAACGTTATTTCAGGCAAGGCAATTCTTAATGCGATGGATTAATTGAGATTTGGAGCCCGTGTTCTGCGATCCCAGGATTGCGCGATACGGAAAGGTCTACCTGTGTCGATGCGCACCTGGCCGGAACGCATCGATCTTTCACACTACCTTCAGTGGTGTTTCTTGTTCTTCTGAGATTGGGTGGACGTCGTTGTTGCCTGCGTCGGCGGGACGAGGAACGATGCCTGTGACAGTGGTGCCGCCGGTCCGGTCACGGCTTGGCCGGGCTGCGATGGTGAGGTGGAGGTCTGGCCGTTCTCGTAGCCGGTGGAGACGGCTTCGAGATAGCCGGGTGGGAACTTCTGCTCCGGTGTGGCGGTGGGTTGGGCGTAAGCGGCAGCGCCTGCAATCAGCGCGATGGCGCCGACAGCCAGCGGTTGCCCCAAAGTGATGGGCAGGTAGGCTCTGGGATGCATCAGCAGCTCCTTCTTCACTACGTATTGCGACGACCTGCCGCAGCGATTGCTGCAGCAATGCTGGGATGGGACGGCGCCTTCCACGGATACCGGCCTGCGCGACGCGGACGTGACTGCTGCTTCGACTGAACACGCTTCGAGCCATCCACAAAAAGGATGGCCGGCAGTCAGCGCCAGCATCGACTGTGTGTCAGGGATGGGGGTGAGCGGAACGTACAGGTTCCGCTCAAGGGAGGGAGCTCGGCCTTCCTCACAATCTGCCACGGAGGCCGCGAAGTCAAACCGATTTACACATCAGGCGGGAGCCTGCCCGTGGCGGTGTACGCGAAGGCACGGCCGCGCGTTCGATGCTGCAGTGGCAGAGTCTGATCCGACAAGATGGGAGCGCCGCTCATGGCGATTGCGCGGGCTAGACTACAGGGCATCAAGCAACTGGGCCAACGCAAATCCTGGAGGCCATCAATGCCTGAGTCCGTGAAAGACGCCGATGACGCCGTTGGCCGCCCCAAACCGCAGATGGTGCCGGCCGGCTATCGCCAGGGCATCATCACGGCTATTACGGTGCTGCTGGGTTTTTCGCTGGCCTTCTGGCGTTTCTGGGGCTTCGAGAGCCCCGGGAAGTGGAGCGTCCGCGCGTTGTTCGCCGCGCTTTGCCTAGTCTCCGCCGTGGCGCTCCAGATTCTGTCGCTGTTCCGCGCGTTGCGCATCGAGGACGACGAGGTGTCCGAGTATCGCAGGACCGTACGCTGGTTTATCGCGTCTGCCATTGCACTGCTGCTTGGGCTCACCGCCGCCATGTTCGACGCAGCGCTTGCCGAGGCAGTGGATTGAGGTTGGATCTGGCAGGCACCTATAGCTTCAGCGTCGAAAGCAGGATGCTGGTCTCTGTATTGGCGATGCCCGGGATCAGGCGGATGGCACTGAGGATGCGGTCGAATGCCTCCAGCGTATCCGCGCGCAGTTCGGCCATCAGGTCCCAGCGGCCGTTGGTGGTGTGCAGCGCCACGACGTTCGGGTGACCGCGCAATTCACGCCGCACGTCCTCGCTGTGGTTGCCCTCGATCTCGATGCTCATGATGGCACGGATGCGGAACGCCTCGGCCTCGGGCCGCAACCGGATCGTGTAGCCGACGATCGTCCCCTCGCTCTCCAGTTTTGCCAGGCGGTTCTGCACCGTGGCGCGCGCCACGCGTAGCTTCCTGGCAAGCGTTACCACGGGCATGCGGGCGTCATCCCGCAGCAGGGCAATGAGTTGTCGGTCGGTATCGTCCATGGATCTGGCGGATTGCCTTATTGATTGGGCAAAGTGTAATGCGAGAACCAATCTCTGCCCATTGTCCGCATGCAATTTGGCTCAGCCATGGCGGGTGAGCGTTCCGGGAGAGATGAGGTCGCCCAGCGGCGGGAAAATTTTGACAGGATTTTTACTGCGGGCAGCCATCCTTTGATCCGCTATCTATAAGCACATGCTTACCCTTGAGTCAGGGATACGGATGGACCGAGGAGATCATGATCAAGATACTAGTGCCGGTGAATGGCTCGGAATGCGCGCTCGACGCGGTGCGCTATGCGGCGTTCCTGTATCGAGAGAGCGGCGTGGCCGAGGTGGTGCTGCTGAACGTGCAGCCGCCGCTGGAGCATTCGCGGGCCAGCGCCTTTCACTCGCTTGCGGCATTGCGCGAGCAGGAATCCCAGGATGGTGAGTGCGCGCTGGAGCAGGCGAGCAATATCCTCGACGATTCCGGCGTGCGCTATACCGCGATGATTGGCGTCGGCAGCCCGGCGCAAGCGGTGGCTAGCGCGGCGACGGCTTTGAACTGCGATGGCATCGTGATCGGCGTGAACCTGTGGTCGAGAATCAAGGCATGCTTCGGCGCCGGACTTACCTCGCGCATCATGCGCAAGACTTCCGTGCCCGTGACGGTGGTGAAGTCGGCTGGAGCAAGCGGCGCGCTCACCAGCCAACCCTTACCGCCCGTTCTGCCGGCTTCGCATCGTCACGCCAGGCCGATGCTGGTCGTGTATCCGTGACGCATGGCCTGCATGTCATCGGTTGAGCGGTAACGGGTGTCATGGATCGGACGAGACGGTCGCCAGTGCGGCGCCCTTCTCGCGCGCCATGAAGACAGCCTCCGACTTGTTCTTGGCCGCGAGCCGCCGATAGAGCTGCAACGTATGGCTTTTCACGGTCGGGACGGAGATACGTAGTTGCCTGCTGATGGACTTCACCGAGAGTCCCCGCGACAGCAGTACGAGCACCTCGTACTGGCGCAGGGTCAGCCTGAGCAGCCGCGCTTCGCAAATGTATGCCGGCACCCGCGTGCTGCCGTGGACGCCTACCGGCGTTGGCACGGCAATCGGGGTAGCCGGCGCAATCGGCAGCGCTGGCGCCAGCGCGTGAATTCCGGCATGCGCGCAGGCGATCAAGGCGCGTAGCGCACATTCGATCTCAACGGCGCTCGCGTGTTCGGGCAGCCACGACAATAGCGGCGCGAACGGGTTGGGCGGCATCCATTGGACTTCGCCGCCATGCGCCAGGAACAGCACGCAGCGCACGGCCGATGCGGTTTCCAGCAACTGGTGCATGTCGATATTGGCGCCGCGCGGCAAGGCGCCAAGTACCAGTAACTCGGTACCGTGCAGAGAACACGGGGTCTCTGGCCGTGGCGTGATGACGCTGCTGTCGTCCACGTCTGCAATACGATTGAGAATCCGCTGGATGCCAAGCCCGACCAGCGGGCGAAATTCGACCACCGTTGCCCTCATGATTGCTCCCCTTTGTTTCTGTAGTTATTTGACTGCGAGCAATCAGACCGCAAGAAGCATTCCATACGCGCAGGCACGTAAAAGCCGCGCCGGCGCGCCAAAAGAAACCCCGGGCGTGTTACGTGTCACGTAACACGCCCGGGGCTGGCTTGTGGAACTGGCGGGTTTGGCAGGCAGGGCGCCTGCCGGGCGTCAAGGCGTGATGGCTACCTTGAGCACGCCGTCGCGCTGGTGCCCGAAGAGGTCGTAGGCGGCCTCGATATCGGCGAGCTTGAAGCGGTGCGTGACCAGTGGCCCGAGGTCGATCCGCTGCGTTTCGATCACGTTCATGAGTCGGCGCATCCGTTCCTTGCCGCCCGGGCACAGCGACGTAATGATGCGGTGATCGCCCAGACCGGCCGCGAAGGCGTCCAGGGGAATCTTCAGGTCGCTGGAATAGACGCCAAGGCTCGACAGCGTGCCGCCGGGCTTGAGCACGCGCAGGGCCGATTCGAAGGTGGCCTGCGTGCCGAGTGCTTCGATCGACGCGTCGACGCCACGGCCGCCCGTAATGCGCAGGATCTCCTGCACCACGTCGGTATTGCGGAAGTTCAGCGTAACGTCGGCACCCATCTGGCGAGAGATGTTCAGGCGGTCATCGATCCCATCTACGGCGATGATCAGCGAAGCGCCACGCAGGCGGGCGCCAGCCGTCGCGCACAGTCCGATCGGACCCTGCGCGAACACGGCAACGATATCGCCGATCTTGATATTGGCGTGCTCCGCGCCGGAGAAGCCCGTCGACATGATGTCGGGACACATCAATACCTGTTCGTCGGTCAGCCCGTCGGGGATGGGCGCGAGGTTCGCCTGCGCGTCCGGCACGAGCACGTACTCGGCCTGGGTGCCGTCAATCGTATTGCCGAAGCGCCAGCCGCCCATGGGCTTGTAGCCGTGCGAGTGGCCTTGTCCGTCCTGCGAGGCGCAACCGTCCTGGCACGCGTAGGAGTAGAAGCTGGGGCAGATCGCGCCCGCGATGACGCGCTGACCCTCGTGATAACCGGTCACGCCACTGCCGAGTTTCTCGATGATGCCCACCGGTTCGTGACCGATCGTCAGGCCCCGCTCTACCGGATACTCGCCTTTGAGAATGTGGATATCGGTGCCGCAGATTGTGGTGGTGGTGATGCGGATCAGTGCGTCGGTGGGGCCGACGGCCGGGATCGGCTTTTCCTGCAGCACGATCTTGCCGGGCCCCTGAAAAACCGCAGCTTGCATGCCTGCCATGTCGAGACTCCTTCTGGTTGGCCTGAAAGGCCGCCCGCAGCCTCGCGGGCGGTGATCCAGTCAGTCTAGGCCAGGCTGGCGCGGCCGAGAGTTGACACTCGTCAAAGTCATGGGATGTGCGGTCAGCGGCCTTCGCCGAATCCTTCCTTGACCTCTTGGCACTTGCCACCGATACTTCCCAAACTATTCACTGTTTAGTTACGGGGGCGTGCATGGAAGACAGCTTGTCCGAAGTGGAAGGTGCAGCGGGTGACGTGAGCGACGTGAGTGAGGTGGATAACTTCGCGCCGGTCACGCAGGAAGTCGATGCAAGCGATCTCTGCGTGCGTGGCGTGTTGCCAGCGGGGTTGCAGGGCACGTTGTATCGCATCGGCCCGAACCCGCGCTTTCCGCAGCCCGAGGCGCACTGGTTCGGTGGCGACGGCATGGTGCATGTGTTCGCCATCGACGATGGGCGCGTGTCCTACCGCAACCGCTGGGTGCGCACGCCCAAGTGGCGTGACGAGGATCGTGCCGGGCGTCCACTATTCCGCGCCTTCGCCGGCAAGTTGCCCGATGCGCCGGAGTGGTCGGGCAGCGATGGCGGCGTGGCCAATACCAACATCATCTGGCACGGCGGCGCGCTGCTGGCGCTCGAGGAAGCGCACCTGCCCACTGCTGTGACGCCGCGCGCGATCGACACCCTTGGATATATGGAATACGGCCCGCTGAAGGGGCCGTTCACCGCGCATCCGAAGACCGACCCGCGCACTGGCGAACTACTGTTCTTCGGCTACAACGCCGACGGCAAGCTCACGCCGGGCGTGCAGGTTGGTGCGATCGATGCACAGGGCCGCCTGACGCATTACGCGCGTCTGCAGGCGCCGTACCCGAGCATGATCCACGACTTCATGGCCACGCCGGGTCATCTGTTGATCCCCGTGCTGCCGCTGACCGGCAGCCTTGCGCGCGTGGAGCGCGGCGGCCCTGGCTATGCATGGGAGCCAGAGAAGCCCGCCATGATCGGCGTCCTGCCGCGTGGTGGCGGCGCTGACGACGTGCGGTGGTTCGAGGGCCCTGCCTGCTATGTGTTCCATGTGATGAACGCGTGGGAGGAAGGCGAGGGGGGACAACGCATTCTGGCGGACGTCATGGTCTACGACGAACCACCCTTGTTCCCCCACGCCGACGGATCGCCAGGAGATCCCGCCCGGCAGCAGGCGTACCTGACGCGCTGGACGTTCGATCTTGCGTCGGACATACGCCGGTTCACCGCCGAACGGCTCGACGATACGGCGGGCGAGTTTCCGCGCATCGACGACCGCGTTTCGGGTTTCCGCTATCGGCACGGATGGTTCGCCGCGTCGCATCCCGAGTACGGCGAAGGCGCGCTCAACGGCATCATGCACCTGGACATGCAGGACGGCACGCGCGACGCCTACTGGCTGCCGCGGGGCGATATCACGTCCGAGCCGGTGTTCGCGCCGGGTGGTGGCGCTCATGGCGGCGAGGGCGATGGCTGGCTGTTGGCGGTGGTGTGGCGGGCTGCGGCACAATGTAGCGAATTGCTGGTGTTCGATGCGCGGCACGTCGCGCGCGGTCCGCTGGCAACCGTCGAGCTGCCGCAGCGCGTGCCGTTCGGCTTCCATGGCAACTGGGTAGCGGGATAGCGGGATAGCGAGAGGGATGAACGAAGGCGGCACGAAACAGAACGGCGGGCGCAAGGGTGGTACGCGCAAGGTGGCGGGTGGCACGACCAAGCCCGCCGGACAATGGCATCACGGCGACCTGCGCGCCTCGCTGATTGCGTGGGGACTCCACTTGCTCGATACGCAAGGCATCGCGGCGATGAGCATGCGCGAAGCCGCCAAGCTGGCCGGCGTGTCGCCGGGCGCGCCGGCACACCATTTCCAGGACCGCAACGGCCTGCTTGCGGCCATCGCCGCGCAGGCGTTCCGGGAACTGGGCGCCTTCCAGGGCAACCGCGCGCGCCTGATTCCGCGCGATACCCCGGCCAACAAGCTGCGCGCGCTGCTGGTCGGTTACGCCGAATTCGCGCACATGTACCCGGCGCGCTTTCACTTGATGTTCGGCCCGGCGATAGAACGCCGTGACGAATACCCCGAACTGCAGGAAGCCTCGTCCGGTTCGTTCGATCGGGTGCGAGAAACCGTCGTTGCGTGTCTGGGCGGACGTGAACCCGGCGCGCTGACACATGAACAACTGGCGTTTTGTGTCTGGACGGCCGCGCATGGTCTGGCCACCCTGACGGCCACGCACGACCGCTTCCGGGCCATTTCGGCGGCCCCCGGGGCCGTCGAGCAGATGGCGGACACCGTCGCCACCTTCTGTCTGGCTGCGCTTCAGCACACAGACGACGTCTGAAGACGTTCCCCCTCCCTATCAAGCCATAGAGCGTGAGCAAACGCTCACATACGGCGTCTTGCCGCTCTTTGTGTATCGGCTTTGTATCAACTTTGTACGAAAAACGCTAAAGAGCCACTTTCGAGCGCCGTAAACCTTGGATGTAAAGACATTCATTTGCCTGTCTGGGTGAATTACATCGAAGTTACGCACGGCGAAGGACCTGAAGAAAATGGCTGCACTCGATTTCCTCGGCATTGGCTCCAACATGCAACTGGGCACGCTCCTCGATCAGCTGGCGACGGCGGAACGCCTGCCGCTGAAAGCGCTGGAGACCCAGAATACGGCCTACCAGGCCAAGCTATCCGGATATGGCACGATCAAGAGCATGTTGTCGGCCTTTCAGGCTTCCGCCAACTCCCTTGCCAAGCTCGACACGTTCGGCGCCGTCAAGGCGCAAGTCAGTAACAGCGATGTGATGACCGTCGCCACTGGCGTCAATGCGATTGCCGGCAACTACAACGTAAACGTCAAGAGCCTGGCGCAGGCCCAATCTCTGGCGGGCGCTGGCCAGCTCAAGCAGGATGCGGTCATCGGCACTGGCACGCTGACTTTCGAGTTCGGCGTGACGGGCGGATACGACGCCGACCCGGCATCGCCGACGTACGGCACATACGTGAACCCGACGTTCACGCCGACCGCCGACTCCGCCAAGACCGTGACGATCGACAGCAGCAACCAGACGCTGCAAGGGATTCGTGATGCGATCAACAAGGCCAATATGGGCGTCAAGGCCAGCATCATCAACGACGGCAGCGGCACGCCTTATCGTCTGGTGCTCAATTCGGAGAAGACCGGCGAGGCGATGAGCATGCGCATCACCGGTTCCTCACCGGAACTGCAGGCGCTTGCCGGATACGATCCGGTGGCCGGCCCGCAACCCGGCGGCATGAAGGAAGTGGTGCGTGCCACGAATGCGCAACTGACCATCAACGATATCGCCATCACCAGCGCCAGCAATGTGGTGACCGATGCCGCGCAGGGCGTCACGATGACGCTCAAGAAGACGGGCACCACGTCGATGACGCTGACGCAGGATCTCGACAGCATCAAGGCCGCGGTGCAGGGGCTGGCCACGGCCTACAACAACCTCCAGTCGGCCACCAAGCAGCTGACAGCCTTCGACGTGAAGAGCGGTACCAAGGCGGCTCTGACCGGCGACGGCGTGCTGCGCGGTATCCAGTCGACGCTGCGCTCGGTACTCAACACCCCCGAAGCCGGGATGCGCGACGGCGCCGCGACAACGCTGGCCCAGCTTGGCGTGACGTTGCAGAAGGACGGCACGATGTCGGTCGACACCAAGAAGCTGGATGCCGCGTTGGCCGGAAACCTGGCTGACGTGACCGCGCTGTTCAGCGGCGACGGCACGAAGGGTGGGATCGCGCGCCGCTTGTCTGAAGCGGTGGATACCATGACGGGTACCAACGGCCCGCTGACCTCCGCGACCAAGGGTATCGAACGGAGCGTGAAGGATCTCGGCAAGCGCTATGACTCGATGTCGGAGCACATCGATGCCAATATCAAGCGCGTCCAGAAGCAGTTCCAGGCGCTGGATCTGGCTGTCTCGCAGATGAACCGCACCAAGGACTACCTGACCCAGCAGTTCTCGGCGATGAACAACACGAACAGCAAGTAACCTGTCAGCGAGTCGTCAATCGATGCAAGAACGCCGCCCTCGTGGGCGGCGTTTTTTGTTGCGAGGAAGCGGGCGGGGGATGAGTCGTCAGCATGTCCCATCGGTGTTCCCTTCTCCCGCGAGGCTGGAGAGAGGAGCGAACCGCCCGCATCTGAATCGCGTGCGGCGTGCTCCCCCAAAGGCACTTCCTAAATCGCACCCGCCAGTCTGAACTGGCCGACGGCGCGGTGCAGTGCATCGGCCTGATCCTCGAGCGAGGCGGCGGCGGCGGTTGCTTCTTCCACCAGCGCCGCATTCTGCTGCGCCATCTGGTCCATCTGAGAGACTGCCTGGTTGACCTGCTCGATCCCGCCGGTCTGTTCCTCGGTGGCCGCGCGCATTTCGCCCATCAGGTCGGTCACGCGCTTCACGGCCTCGACGATTTCTCCCATCGCCTTGCCTGCGTCTTCGACCAGCACTGAGCCATCCTCGACACGCTGTGCCGAGTTGTCGATCAATCCCTTGATCTCCTTGGCCGCCGTGGCGCTACGCTGGGCCAGGCTGCGCACCTCGCCGGCCACCACCGCAAAGCCGCGTCCCTGCTCGCCGGCGCGCGCGGCTTCCACCGCCGCATTCAGCGCCAGGATGTTGGTCTGGAATGCGATGCCCTCGATGACGCCGATGATGTCCACCACCTTGCTGGACGCCGCCTTGATCTCGCCCATCGTGTCCACCACCTGGTGCACGATCGCTCCGCCGCGTACAGCGATCTCCGAAGCGCCTTCGGCCAGCCGCGCCGCCTGGCGGGCGTTGTCAGCACTCTGGCGAACCGTGCCGGTCAGCTCTTCCATGCTGGCCGCGGTCTGTTCGAGCGACGCTGCCTGTTCCTCGCTGCGGCGTGACAAGTCGACATTGCCGGCCGCAATCTGCTTGGCGGCGCCTGCGATCGCATCCGCCGAACCGCGAATCTGGCCGATGGCACCCGTCAGCCGCCCCTGCATCTGCTGCATGTTGAACAGCACGCTTTCCCGATCGTTCGGCGCCACGTTCACGTGCGAAGCAAGATCGCCTTCGGCGATGCGCGCGGCGATCTCCGAGGTCAGCGATGGTTCGCCGCCAAGCTGCTTCTGCAGACTGGCGGAAACGCGCACCATCACCACGGTCATCAGCGCGCCCACGCCCAGCAGCCAGCCGAGCGCTTTCCAGAGCGACGCGCGGAACTCGGCCTGGATGTCATCCATGTAGAAACCGGCGATGAAGTTCCAGTCCCACGGCTTGAAGTTCAGCACATAGCTCAGTTTGGGCTGCGGCGCCTCGGCCCCTGGCTTGGGCCAGGCGTATTCAAGGAAGCCCTTGCCGGCGGTCTTGCCGATCTGCGCGATATCGCGGAACAGATAGACGCCGTTAGGGTCCTTCATCTCCGACATGTTCTTGCCATCGAGTTCGGGCTTGATCGCGTGCATCAGAACGACAGCGTCGGACCTCATCACGGTGAAGTAGCCATCGCCGCCAAAACGCATCACGCGCACGCGGTCGAGCGCCTGCTTCTGGGCTTCCTCGGCGCTCAACTTGCCTGCGCGCGCCATGGCTTCGTACTCGGCCACGACCGAGTTGGCGGTGTCAGTGACCTGTTGCAGCGTCAGTTCTCGATCCCGCAGACGCAGGTCTCGCATTTGCCATGCATTCCACAGCGTAATGGCCAGCAGGCAGGTCCAGCTCAGCACCAGCGGCAGCATGAGCTTCTTTCTCAGGCTCAGGTTATGCAACATCCTTATCCTCCGTTCGCATCGGTTGTTGATTGGGGCGCTTTCATGCCTTTGTATGGTTTGTATTCGCGCGTCCTCTCTGACCGGCCATAACGGCGGCGTCATCGTCAAACTTGATCGGGAAATACCACTGATAGGAAATAGTGGCGCACGCGCCGCTTTATGTTTTGCTGTGCAGCACGTTGTTAGGGGTTTTGAGAGTGACGCGTAACGAACCGTAATCAACGAGCCCGATCCGAAGCCTTTCAGATGGTTGTTCTTTTAAATGAGAACTATTACCATCTCTTTCGTTTTTCCCGCGCGAGTGTGGTGTCCTCGCCATGCCGCCGATGCGGCAGCCTCTCCGCCAGCCATGCACGCTTGCCCAGAACATCCCCGATGACCGAATCCACGCCAGCTTCCAGCCAGCAGCGCCGCGCCTTCTGGCTCAAGCATCTTCACCAGTGGCACTGGATCAGTTCCGCGATCTGCCTGATCGGGATGCTGATGTTCGCCGTCACGGGATTCACGCTCAATCACGCGGGGCAGATCGAGGCCTCGCCTTCGCTCGTCACGCGCCACGAGACTGCGCCGCGCGAACTGCTGGATGCGCTGAAGCGCGCCGCGCCCGCGAACGCATCGGCGGGAAACCAGAAGGACCAGAAAGACCAGAAGGGACCGGTGCCGCGCGTGCTGGCTGACTGGCTGTCAAAGACGATGGATATCGACGCCGCAGGACGCGAGGCCGAATGGTCCGCCGACGAGATCTACGTTGGCCTGCCACGCCCCGGCGGCGATGCCTGGCTCAGCGTTGCGCTCGAAGACGGCGAGGTCCAGTACGAAGTGACATCGCGGGGCTGGATTTCCTACTTCAACGACCTGCACAAGGGCCGCAACACGGGCCATGCCTGGAGCTGGTTCATCGACATATTCGCCCTGGCCTGCCTGATTTTCAGCGTCACCGGGCTGTTCCTGCTCAAGCTTCATGCCGGGGGCCGCATGGCCACGTGGCCGCTGGTGGGCGCGGGCCTCGTTGTGCCGCTGCTGCTGGCCATCCTGTTCATTCACTGATTCGCAACCGAGAAAGGTAGTTTCGACATGCGCCGACTCCTGACCGTCACCGTAACCGGCCTTGCCGCAGCGCCGCTGGCACCCGCCATGGCCGCCGACATGAACGTCAAGGTGGAGATTCCCCGCCTGAACGTGGCCGAGTACCACCGCCCCTACGTATCCATGTGGATCGAGCGTGCCGACCAGAGCCCGGTGACGACGCTGGCGGTCTGGTACGACGCGAAGAACAAGGAAAGCCAGGGCACGAAGTGGCTCAAGGACATGCGCCAGTGGTGGCGCAAGACCGGCCGCGACATGCAGCTTCCGGCCGATGGCGTATCGGGTGCCACGCGCGCTCCCGGCGAGCACGCGCTGACGTTCAGCGATGGCAAGGCGCCGCTGGGCAAGCTGCCTGCCGGCGATTACCAGCTCGTGGTGGAAGCCGCGCGCGAAGTGGGCGGACGCGAACTCGTGCGTGTGCCGTTCGCATGGCCGCCCAAGGCCGCGCAAAGCGCGGGCGCCAAGGGCGAGCATGAGCTCGGCGGCGTATCTGTCGACCTGAAGCCGTGAGCCGCGCCAATCACCGCAAACGCATTGAACTGATCTGACCGGAGCCTGACGATGAACAAGCCTGCCCGCTTCTCCACCCGACTTTCCACCCGCGTAGCAGTCCTCGCGCTTGCTGCGCTGGCGCCGTTGGCCGCTCATGCCCACCGCCAGTGGTTGCTGCCGTCCACCACCGTGCTGTCCGGCGGCAGCCAGTGGGTGACCGTGGACGCCGCGGTGTCCAACGACCTGTTCTACTTCGAACACATGCCGATGCGTCTGGACAACCTCGTGGTCACCGGCCCCGATGGCGCGGCGGTGAAGCCCGAGAATGCGTCGACTGGCAAGTACCGCAGCACGTTCGACGTGCCGCTGGCGCAGCAGGGCACGTACCGTATTGCCGTGGTCAACCAGGGCCTGTTCGCGAGCTGGAAGGAGAACGGACAGACCAAGCGCTGGCGCGGTGCCGCCGATGCCCTGGCCGCGAACGTCCCCGCCAATGCGCAGGAACTGCAAGTGACCGAGATGGCCAGCCGCGTGGAATCGTATGTCACCAGCGGCAAGCCGTCGAAGCAGGCATTGACGACCACCGGACGCGGCCTGGAGCTTGCGCCGATCACCCATCCGAACGACCTCGCCGCAGGCGAGACGGCCAGCTTCCGCCTTCTGCTCGACGGCAAGCCGGCCGCCAACCAGACGGTTTCCGTGGTGCCGGGCGGCGTTCGTTATCGCGATCGTCTCAACGAGTTCGACACGACCACCGACGCCGACGGCAAGTTCTCGGTGAAGTGGCCAGCTGCCGGCATGTACTGGATGGAAGCCGAACTGCGCGACCAGAAGACATCGGTCAAGCCCGCCACGGCTCGCCGCGTTACCTACGCGGTGACGGTGGAAGTGCTGCCGCAGTAAGACGGCCGCTACGAAATCGCCGATGAATCGCGTTCTTATCCCCGCCACGCTGGACCTGCCCCCGCCCGTTCGCGAGCCGCAAGGCTCGATCGCGCAATGGACGGGCGAGACGATGGGGACGACCTGGGCTGTCCGCGCCGTGCTGGCGCGCGGGCAGGACGGCGGCGGCCTGGAGGCAGGCATCCGCGCGGTGCTCGACGAGGTTATCGCGCAGATGAGCAACTGGTCCGAGATATCGGACCTGAGCCGTCTCAATCGGGCCGACGCCAGTGCTTGGGTCACGCTGCCCGAGGATTGCTTCACGGTCCTGCAGGCGGCGCTGGACACCGCGCGCGACAGCGGTGGCGCCTACGATCCCAGTGCCGGCCCGCTCGTCGATCTCTGGGGCTTCGGCCCGGCTGGCAAACGGCACACCGCTCCTACGGCCGATGACGTGGCACGGGCGCGCCAGCATTGCGGCTGGCAACGGATCGAGATCGACCCATCGGCGCGTCGCGCGCGCCAGCCGGGCGGACTGTCACTCGATTTCTGCGCGATCGCGAAGGGGTTTGCCGTCGATGCGGTATCGCGCTATCTCCTGGCCCAGGGCGTGCCGCATCATCTGGTCGAGATCGGCGGCGAGTTGCGCGGCCAGGGGCTGAAGCCCGATGGGATGCCGTGGTGGATCGAACTGGAGTCCCCCTCGGCATCTGCCACTGCTGCGGGCGGGATCAGACGTACGCTGGTGGCGTTGCTCGGCCTGTCGATCGCCACGTCGGGCGACTACCGCCGCTACTTCGAACACGATGGGCGGCGGTACGCGCATACGATCGATCCACGCACCGGCTACCCGGCCGCGCATGCGTTGGCGTCTGTCACAGTGCTTCATCGCGAATGCATGATGGCAGACGCGTTGTCCACCGCACTGACCGTGCTCGGGCCAGAAGCCGGCATCACTTTCGCCACGCGCCAGGGCCTGGCCGCCCGCTTCCTGGTGCGCACGCCGCACGGCTTCGATGAGCGGGTCACCCCGGCGTTCGCCGCGATGCAAACATGATGCGTTTCTTACCGTGGGCAATGCTTGTCACCGGTGTGGCGCTGTCCGTGCTCGCGCACGGTCGCGATGCCATGGCAGCCGGCGTGGTCATCGCGTACGTTGGCTTCTGCTGGGGCGTGCTCGACGGGCATCGCCGCCACCGTGCCGCCCGTGCCGCACTTGCCAATGTCGCAAGTGATGACGCGAGCGAAGACGCGCGTCCGACGCTCGTCGCCTACGCAAGCCAGACCGGCTTTGCCGAACAGCTCGCCGTGCAAACGGCCCGCGCATTGCAAGGCGCGGGTCGCCCGGTGCAACTCGTGTCCTTTGCCGAACTCGATGGTGCGCGTCTGGCTGCGTGCGATCAGGCCCTGTTCCTGGTCAGCACCACGGGTGAGGGCGATGCGCCCGACATGGCGTCGGGGTTCGCGCGCCGCTTGCTGGCCGGCACCACGCCCGATGCGCTGCGCCAGTTGCGCTATGGCGTCCTTGCGCTGGGCGATAGCAGCTACGCGCACTTCTGCGCGTTCGGTCGCGCGCTGTCGGGGTGGCTGGAGAGCCATCATGCACAGCCATTGTTCGATAGGGTCGAGGTCGACAACGGCGACCCCGGCGCGTTGCGCCACTGGCAGAACCACTTGTCCGCGTTGAGCGGCGGTGCGGAAATCGCGGACTGGGAACGCCCGCGCTATGGCCGCTGGCGGCTGGTGGAGCGCAGGCTGCTCAATCCGGGCAGCCAGGGCGAGGCTGCCTTTCATCTGGCGCTCGAGCCCGAGGACGCGTCGCAACTGGCATGGCGCGCCGGCGATATTGCCGAGATTGGTCCATGCCAGCCGCCTGACGTCGTAGACCGGTTGCTGGCTCGCCTGTCGCTCGACGGAACCGCGTCGGTCCGTTGCGACAGTCGTCCGATGACCTTGTCCGAGGCGTTTGCCACGCGGCTGCTGCTGCCGGATAGCCAGCTGGATATATTGACCGGATTCACGCCCCAGCGACTGGTCGACGCGTTGCCCGCGCTGCCGCACCGCGAGTACTCGATCGCATCGCTGCCCGCCGATGGCCGGCTGGAATTGCTGGTACGTCAGACCCGTCATGCCGATGGGCGGCTTGGTCTCGCCTCTGGCTGGCTGACAGAATTCGCGCGCGAGGGCGCGTCGATCGCGCTGCGCGTCCGCACCAATCGCAGCTTCCATCCGCCCGAAGACGGGCGGCCGCTGATCCTGATCGGCAACGGTACTGGCCTTGCGGGCCTGCGTGCCGTGATCAAGGCGCGCGCGGAGGCGGGCCATCACCGCAACTGGCTGCTGTTCGGCGAGCGCTCCGCTGCGCACGATAACTTCCACGCAGAGGAATTCCAGGCGTGGTTATCGCAGGGCGTGCTGCAGCGGGTCGACCATGCATGGTCGCGTGATGGCGCGATGCCGCGCTACGTCCAAGACGCCGTGTCCGCGCAGGCTGCGACGATCGCTGCGTGGGTGGAGCAGGGTGCGTCGATCTACGTTTGCGGCAGCCTGCAGGGCATGGCCGCTGGCGTGCAGGACGCGCTCCTGCGCATCCTCGGTGAGTCCACACTACAGCGACTGACCGAAGCAGGCAGTTATCGCCGCGACGTGTACTGATGTCGTCGATGTTACGTCGTTGACGCCGTGGAAGCCATCGCGGACGGCATGATTTGCGGCGGCGCAGCGTCGCCGACAGCGTCACATTCCGCTATCCTCGCAGGTCTGCATCCGACGAGGAGATCCGATGTTTCGCCCGACCCGTTCCCTGCGGCGCGCCGCCGTCGCCGCGGCATGGCTTGCCGCCGCATCCACCGCCCCCGCGCTGGCGGCCGGCCCGGACAAGTTCGCCGTCCCCGGACTGGAAAAGCCTGCAACGGTATTGATCGACCGCTGGGGCGTGCCGCATATCTACGCCAACACGCTCTATGACGCGTTTTTCGTGCAGGGCTTCGTGGCCGCTCGGGACCGGCTGTTCCAGATCGATCTGTGGCGCAAGCGTGGGCTGGGCGAAATGGCGAAAGACTTCGGTCCGGCCTATGTGGAAGGCGATCGCATGGCGCGCGCCGTGTTGTTCCGTGGCGATATGTACCGCGAATGGCTGGCCTACGGATCGGATGCCAAGCGTGTGGCCGAGGCCTTCGTGGCGGGCGTCAATGCGTACATCGCGCAGACCGAGGTCCATCCGGAACTGCTGCCTCCCGAGTTCAAGCTGATCAACTACAAGCCGTCGCGCTGGCGTGCCGAGGATATCGTGCGTATCCGTCATCACGGGCTGACGTTGAACCTCACTGGCGAGATCGACCGGGCGCAGATCTTCTGCTACGCGAAGCCGAACGCGGTACGGGCGGACTGGGTTCGCCGAGAACTCGATCCGCAGATCGAGCCGAAGGTGCCAGACGGGCTCGACCCGTGCACGGTCCCCGCTGCCGAGTTGCGCAAGGCGTACGAACTTGCCACGGCCGCGCCGCGCTTCCCGAAGGACGTGTGGCAATCGGGCACGCGTGCCGAGAACATCCCGGTGGACCAGCTTTATGCGACGGTCGATGCGTCGAGCGATACCGCACGCAGCCTGGGGTCGAACAACTGGGTGATCGCGGGCAGCCGCACCGCCACGGGGCGACCGATCCTGGCCAACGATCCGCATCGCGCGCACGGTGCGCCGAGCCTGCGCTATATCTCCCACCTGAATGCGCCGGGCTTGTCGGTAATCGGCGCAGGCGAGCCGTTCCTGCCCGGTATTTCCATCGGTCACAACGGCACGATTGCTTTCGGCCTGACGCGGTTCTACATGGACCAGGAAGACCTCTATGCCTATGAGACCGATCCCGCCCAGCCGCACGAATACAAGTACAAGGGCCGCTGGGAGCCGATGGAGACGGTGACCGAGCAGATCGCAGTGCGTGGCGAGGCGACGCCACGCAAGGTCACGATCGACTTCACGCGCCACGGCCCGGTGCTCTATGCCGACTCGAAGAACAACCGCGCCTGGGCGCTGCGCGCGGCGTGGCTCGACCTCGGCATGGCACCGTACTTCGGGTCGATGGACTACATGCGCGCCCAGAACTGGGATCAGTTCCGCGCGGCGATGAACCGCTGGGGCGCTCCTGGCGAGAATCAGGTCTATGCGGACCGCTTCGGCAACATCGGCTGGCTCCCGGGCGGATTGACCGTCAATCGGCCGAACTGGGATGGCCTGATGCCGGTGCCCGGGGACGGACGCTACGAATGGGCCGGCTATCGCAACATGGACGAACTGCCGTGGGCGTTTAATCCGGCGCCGGGATTCGTGGTCACTGCCAACGAGAACACGATCCCGCCCAATCACCCGGCAGCCAAGCTCGGCGTCGGCTACGAATGGGCCGAAAGCTCGCGCGCACGTCGGCTCAGGGCGCTGGTGTCGGCCAATCCGCGCAGTTCGGTGGAGGACTCGATGGCATGGCAGAACGACACGGTGTCATTGCCCGCGCAGCGGATGGTGACGTTGCTCAAGCCGCTCGCCAGCAGCGATGCGCAGATTCAGCGCGGGCTGGATCTGCTGCGCGGCTGGGATGGCAACGAGCGTGCCGACAGCGCGCCCGCCGCGCTGTTCGAGGTCTGGTTCAGCAAGCATCTGCGTACTGCGGTGGTGCGGGCCGCGCTCGCGCCGGAGGCTGCGCGGCTGATTGGCGCGGGCGATCCGAGCCGCGTGATCGCCGTGCTGGAGCGGCCTGACAGCTGGATGAGCGTCGAGAAGCGCAACGACGTCATGCTGGCCTCGCTGAAGTCGGCCATGGTCGAAGTCGAGAAGAGGCTGGGCCCTGACCCGAAGACCTGGCAATGGGGCAAGCTTCACACGGCGGTGTTCGAGCATCCGCTGCATGCGATCCTCGACGCGCAGCAGCGCCAGCAGTTCGACGTGAATGCGGGGCCGATCGGCGGGTCATCGTTCACGCCGATGAATACGAGCTATCGCAATAACGACTTCCAGCTCACTGCAGGCGCGTCGTTCCGCATGGTGGTCGATGTCGGCAACTGGGATGCGTCGCGCGTGGTGAACACACCGGGCCAGTCGGGCAACCCGGCCAATCCGCACTATCGCGATCTGGCGCCGCTGTGGGCGAAGGGCGAGTATTTCCCGCTGCTGTACTCGCGCAAGGCGGTGGAGAAGGAAAGCAAGGAGAGGCTGGAACTGGTGCCGCAGTGATGGATCGTGGCACGGCCTGCCGGGTGGCCTGACTGGGGCCGAGTCCTGCATTGCAGGGCTCGGCCCTTTTCTCTTTGCGGAGCCTTACCTGATCAGGCCAGGCCCCGGCCGTTCGCGGCTCAGTGCATTTCGTGCATGTCGCGCTTCAGGTCGGCAAGCTCGAGGTGCATGGCGCTGACTGCATCCATGACCCGATGGTGGAGGCCGTCGGTATCGTGGCAAACGCGTTCAGCGCGATCGCCCATCCGTTCGAGATCATCGACGCACTGACGGATGCGGCCCTCGTTGCGGGACGACATGATCTTCTTCGCGGACTTGCATTCCTTGTCGAGCTCGTCCATGCAGCTCATCAAGTCCTTGGGAATCGCCGAATCGGCGTGGATGGTCTTCGATGTCTCGCTGACCGTGCGCTGCAGATGCGAAAAACGTGTCTGGATTTCACTGGCTTGTAGCATGGTGCCCCCTTCTTGAACATCCTTGCGGATGTGTTCAGGTTGCAGGTAGTGGAGTGTTATCCGCTCCAGTTCCAGTCTAGTCAGGATTGCCAGGCATCCGGAAAAGCCGCACTCGCGACCCGGGTGAAATATCCCGCAGGGTGATCCATCGGTCGTGCATGGCGCATGTGCGCGTGCACGCGGCGCTACCTCCTGCCGATTGTCGGGAGTCCCGCATGTGATGCGTCTGCCTTGCCGGATACGCGCCTCTAAGTCGGGTTGTCCGAACCCGACGAAATTGCTGCGCGCTCGCCCTTGCCACGTGTTGCGATCCAGCAAAGGATGGATCCCGCGCATACCATCGCGGCGCCTTTCCAGAATGCGAACGACAGCGGTGCGTGCAGCAGCGTGGCGGCCAATGCGGCCGACAACACCGGGATGAAGTACGACGCGCCAGCCAGCACTGTCATATTGCCGTGGAGGATGCCGACGTTCCACGCGGCATAGCCGAAGCCCATGGCGCAGGCGGCCAGCAGCAGGTAGATCGCGCCCGTCATGCTGAGGACCATCGTTTCACCGTCCGTGAACAGATACTTCCCCCACAGTGCGAGCGCCGTCAGCATGAAGAACAGCGTGACCGCGTTCTTGCCCTGTGCGTACCGGCTCGTCACCGTGCAGTAGCCCGCCCAGATCATTGCGCCGGCAAAGGCCAGGCCGTAGCTGAGGGGGTTGTCCTGAATATTGGCGGCCATGCTCGGCAGGTCCAGGCCCTGATCGCCACCGAGCACCGATGCAATACCCAGCAGGGCCACCAGAAAGCCTGGCAGGATCAGCCAGTTGGCGCGCTGACGATTGAACAGGATGGCGGCCAGCATCGTGAAGGACGGCCAGAGATAGTTGACCATGCCGACTTCGATGGCCTGCCTGCCGGTATTGGCATAGCCAATGGACAGCGACAGGCACAGCTCGTAGGAAACGAACAGCACGCTTCCCCAGAGCAGATAGATTCGAGGCAGCGCCCGCGTCCGGGGCGGGCCGACCGTCAACCAGAGCAGCGCCGATGCGACCGTGTAGATCAGGGCCGCCCCACCGGTCGCGCCGAAGCTCTGACTGACGCCGCGGATCAGGCCGACGATCGCGCTCCAGAAAAGGACCGCGACAAGCCCGATCAGGGTTGCCTGTTTGCTGCTTCGCGTGACTGCCATGTTGCGTGGAACGATCGATGTGGACGGGAGAGACGCGATTCTACTGCGTCATGTCCGCCTTATCGATCGGGCCACGCAACCGGGGTTCACGCCCCAAGTGCCATCTCCAGCACCCGTGCCACGTGCAGCGCCTGCCTGTCGGCGCCGTCATGGATCTGATGGCGGCAGCTTGTGCCATCGGCGACCACCAGCGTCCGCGCATCGGCGCCGCGCACCGCCGGCAGCAATGCAAGCTCCCCCATCTTCATCGACACCTCGTGGTGCTCGGCCTCGTATCCGAAGTTGCCCGCCATGCCGCAGCATGACGATTCGATCAGCGAGGTCTTGAGTTCCGGAATCCAGCCGAGTACCTGCTCCACCGGCCGCACGGCATCGAACGCCTTCTGGTGGCAGTGTCCATGTAGCAGGGCCTCGGTGCTGCCGATAGGCTTCAGCGTGGGAGCAAATCGACCGGCCGCATGTTCGCGCACCAGGAACTCCTCGAACAGGAACGCATTGTTCGCCAGCAGCCGCGCCGCGTCGCCATAGCCGTACTGCAGGAATTCATCGCGCATGGAGAGCAGGCAGGACGGTTCCAGGCCCACCACGGCCACGCCGCGCGAGACGAACGGCAATAGCGTATCGAGCGCGCGCCGGGCTTCGGCCCTGGCTTCATCGACCAGCCCGGCCGCCAGGAACGTGCGGCCGCAGCACAAAGGCCGCTCGCCCGGAACCCCGGACAGATGCACGGTGTATCCGGCCGCTTCGAGCACGCGTTGCGCCGCGCGCGCGTTCTCCGGTTCCATGTGATTGTTGAACGTATCGACGAACAGCACGACTTCCTTGCCGCCGACGGGCCGGGACACGTAGTCATCGCGCAGGAACGCCGATTGCCAGCGGGGCAGCGAGCGTCTGGCCGACAGGCCGAGCAGGCGTTCAGTCAGTTGCGGCAGGCCGGGCACGCGGTCGCGCAGGTTGAACAACCAGCGCAGCCGGCTGGCGGTGCCCGCGTAGCGCGGCAGGAAGGCCACGAGCCTGTCACGCGCGCGCAGCCGGCCCGCGCTGGCGTTGGCGGCGCGCACCTCGATCTTCATCTTCGCCATGTCGATGCCGGTCGGGCAGTCGCGCTTGCATCCCTTGCAGGAGACACACAGGTCCATCGTGTCCCTGACCGCGACGTCGAGCAGTCCCTCGGTGCCAAGCTGACCGGACAGGGCGAGCCGCAACGTGTTGGCGCGGCCACGCGTCAGGTGCTGCTCGTCACGTGTGACGCGGTAACTCGGGCACATGGTGCCGGCGTCGAACTTGCGGCAATGGCCGTTGTTGTTGCACATCTCCACCGCTGCAGCCAGCCCGTTTGCCGGATCGGTGCCGGTGCCCGGCGCGCTCTCGGCCTCGGTGACCGGGTCCCGCGTGACGTTCCATGCCGACCAGTCGAGCGCTGGCCGCATCGGCTTGACCGAGTAGCTCGGTGGGAAACGGAACAGCGATGTGTCATCCATCTTTGGCGTGCGCACGATCTTGCCAGGATTGCAGCGGTTCTCGGGGTCGAACAGTGCCTTGACCTCCTCGAACGCGCGCGCCAGCGATGGGCCGAACTGCCAGGCCACCCATTCGCCGCGGCAGATGCCGTCGCCGTGCTCGCCCGAGTACGCGCCCTTGTACTCGCGCACCATCGCGGCGGCTTCCTCGGCGATGGCGCGCATCTTGGCCGCGCCGTCGCGCCGCATGTCGAGGATTGGCCGCACGTGCAGTGTGCCGACGCTGGCATGGGCGTACCAGGTGCCGCGCGTGCCGTGCTTGTGAAACACCTCTGTCAGCCGGGACGTGTACGCGGCCAGATGCTCGAGCGGCACGGCGCAGTCTTCGATGAACGATACCGGCTTGCCGTCGCCCTTCATGCTCATCATGATGTTGAGGCCGGCCTTGCGCACTTCCCACAGCGCCTTCTGCGGACCAGGCTCCGGCATTTCCACCACCGAGCCCGGCAGGCCAAGATCGGCCATCAGCTCGACCAGTCGGGCCAGTCCCTGCAGCGTGGCCGCGCGATCCTCGCCGGCGAACTCAACCAGCAGTATCGCTTCCGGCTCGCCCACCAGCGCGCGGTCGATCACGGGGCGGAATGCGGGGTTGTTGCGGGCCAGGTCGATCATGGTGCGATCGACCAGTTCCACGGCCGCCGGCTTCAGCGCCACGATATGGCGCGTGAGATCCATCGACTGATAGAACGTCGGGAAATTCACCACACCCAGGGTCTTGTGCTTGGGCAGTGGCGCGAGTTGCAGCGTGATGTGGCGGAAATAGGCGAGGGTGCCTTCCGATCCCACGAGCAGATGCGCCAGATTGACGCTGCCGTCGGCGGTATAGGGCCGCTCGCTGTGCGGCGCGAAGATATCGAGGTTGTAGCCGCCCACGCGGCGCAACACGGTCGGATACATCTGCGCGATGGCGTCGCGCTCGCGCATGGCGATGCGGCGCACGCCGTCGGCAATGGCCCGGTGTGGCGCCGACTCGGCCGGCCAGTTGGAATCGAAGCGCACGTCCTCGCCGCTGGCCAGGATGGCCTGGACGCCGAGCACGTTGTGCACCATGTTGCCGTACTGGATCGAGCGCGATCCGCACGAATTGTTGCCGGTCATGCCGCCAATCGTGCATTGCGCGGCGGTCGATACGTCGACCGGGAACCAGAGGCCGTGGGGCTTGAGCCATGCGTTCAGATGGTCGAGCACGATACCGGGTTGCACGGTCACCGTGCGCGCCACCGGATCGAAGTCGATGATCTGGTTCAGGTACTTGCTGTTGTCGATGACCAGCGCCTCGCCCACGGTCTGCCCGCACTGGCTGGTGCCGCCGCCGCGCGGCAGCAGCGGCGCCTTGAAGTCCCGGGCGATGTCCAGCGCCAGCCGCGCATCGGCTTCGTCGCGCGGTACCACCACGCCGATCGGCATGACCTGGTAGATCGACGCATCGGTGGCATAGCGGCCACGGCTGGCGTTATCGAACAACACTTCGCCGCGCAGTTCGGCGGCCAGGCGCCGGTACAGCGGCGATTGCAGGGCGGGTGCCGCCGCGCCGGGCATGAAGCGCAGCGGTTGCACGCCGGGTGGCGTGGGGGTGGTTGGCAAGGCCATGGACTTCTATGTCTCCGGTTGCGTGCGCTGGGAGACGCCGTCATGGCCATGCGATGACGCGCACCGGGTGCGCGTGTCGCGTCAGGTCAGGCGGCGTCCTGCGCGCGTTCTAGTTCGGCGATCAGCGCGTCGTGCTTGTGCTGCAGGTGCGCGCGCAGGATGTCACGCAGCGCGGCCCCATCGCGCTTCGACAAGGCATCGAGCATCTCGCCGTGCTCGCGCACGGCCATGTCCCATTTGTCCTGATCGAAGTTCGAGCGGAAGCGCAGCGCCTGAATGCGCAGGTTGATGCGTCGATAGGTCTCCTCGAGGATCGGATTGCGCGCCGCCGCATTGATCGCGTCATGGATGCGGCGGTTCAGCGCGTAGTAATTGGGCAGGTCCCGCCGCGCGTGGCAAGCGAGCATTTCGTAGTGGAGCGCGCGAATCTCGTTCAGCTCGGCATCGGTGATGCGCTGGCAGGCCAGCTCGCCGGACATCGCCTCGAGCGCGCCCATCATCTCGAACAGGTGGTTGATCGCCTCCTGCGACAGCACTACCACCTCGGCGCCCCGGTTCGGCAGCAGCGTCACCAGCCCGTCACCGGCCAGGACCTTGAAGGCTTCACGCAGCGGCGTGCGCGAAACCTGGAGCAAGTCGCACAGCACGCGCTCGTTGAGCCGCGTGCCCGGTGCGAGGTCGCCCTCCATGATCATCGTGCGCAGGCGCTGAGCCACCGCCACATGCAGGATCTGGCGGTCGACGGCTTGCGAAGGGGTGGTCGGGTTTGTGCTCATCAGGGATCGTGTGGCTTGACAGTATTGTATTCAAAACCTAATCTTGGGCAAGCTCGAACTGCAATTTGGCGCATCAGGTTGCGCCAGAAACAACGCAGTCGGTGCAATGAAATCCAGATAGCCATTGATTTATAAGGATTTATTGCGGAGAGGCAGGCACTTGCGTCCGCCAACATTATCCCGCATGACGGACGCGCAGTGCATCTCTGTTTTTTGAATACAAAATTCAAATATAAGGATACGAGGCGACATGCTCCGATTGAACTCACATCCCAGTGGCCGGCATTTCCTGCAGATCCCCGGACCCACCAACGTGCCCGACCGCGTGCTGCGCGCGATGGATTACCCGACGATTGATCACCGGGGCCCCGAATTCCAGCAACTGGGCAAGAAGGTGCTGGCCGATATCCGCAAGATCTTCCAAACGACCCAGCCCGTGGTGATCTATCCGGCGTCGGGGACGGGGGCGTGGGAGGCCGCGCTGGTCAATACGCTGTCCCCCGGCGACAAGGTGCTGATGTATGAGACCGGCCATTTCGCGTCGCTCTGGAAGAAGATGGCCGACAAGCTCGGCGTGAACGCCGAGTTCATCGTGGGCGACTGGCGTCATGGCGTGGATGCCGCTGCAATCGGCGCGCGCCTGGCCGAGGACCGCAACCACGAGATCAAGGCCGTCTGCGTGGTCCACAATGAAACCTCGACCGGCGTGACGTCCGACATCGCCGCGGTGCGCCGCGCGATCGACGCGGCTGGCCACCCCGCGCTACTGCTGGTCGATACGATTTCCTCGCTCGGTTCGGTTGACTATCGCCATGACGAATGGGGTGTCGATGTAACGGTGTCGGGCTCGCAGAAGGGGTTGATGTTGCCGCCCGGCATCTCGTTCAACGCCGTCAGCGCGAAAGCGATCGCCGCATCGGCCAAGGCCAGGTTGCCCAGGGCGTTCTGGGGCTGGGATGAAATCATCGAAGCCAACAAGAACGGATTCTGGCCCTATACGCCGGCCACGAACCTGCTCTATGGCCTGTCGGAAGCGTGCGACATGCTGCTCGAAGAGGGCCTGCAGAACGTGTTCGCGCGCCATCGCCGCCATGCCGAGGCCACGCGCGCCTGCGTCAACGCATGGGGGCTCGAGATCCTGTGCCAGAACCCGTCCGAGTACAGCCCGGCGCTGACTGCCGTGGTGATGCCGGAAGGCCATAGCGCCGACACGTTCCGCAAGATCGTGCTCGAGCACTTCAACATGTCGCTCGGGCAGGGCTTGTCGAAGCTGTCCGGCAAGGTCTTCCGCATCGGGCATCTGGGCGATTTCAATGACCTGACGCTGATGGGCACGCTGGCCGGCGTGGAGATGGGCTTCGCACTGGCGGGCGTGCCGCACCATGCAGGCGGTGTACTGGCCGCCATGGACAGCCTGCGCGCCGCAGCATCGCAGCCGTCGCTGCGCGCGGCCTGAGGTTTCAAGCAGCAGCAAGAAGAGAGCGTCCAGCAGAGGCGCTCCCGACTACAAGGCCGATGCACCACAGAGCGCACGGCCGCCACCCAAAGGAGACAGACCATGACGTTGCGTTATGCCGCACGCGCGCTCGCGTGCGCTTCGTTGCTAGGTGTTGCGTGGGCCAGCCCCGCGTTCGCGTGGGAGCCTACCAAACCGGTCGAGGTTGTCGTGCCGTTCAGCGCGGGCGGGGCATCGGATCAGATGGCGCGTTCCATCCAGGGCATCATCGCCAAGCACAAGCTGATGAACCAGCCGATGATCGTCGTGAACAAGGCTGGCGCCAGCGGGGCCGAAGGGCTGATGGACACCAAAGCGTCGAAAGGTGACGCGCACAAGCTGCTGGTGACCTCGTCCGCGCTCTACACGGTGCCGATGATCAGCCAGTTGCCCTTCAACTGGCGCGACCTGACGCCGGTGGCCATGGTGGCGATGGACGAGTTCGTGCTCTGGACCAACGCCGAGGCGCCGTACAAGACGCCGGCAGACTACATTGCCGAGGCGAAGAAGCAGCCGGGCAAGCTCAAGATGGGCGGCACCAGCTCCAAGCGCGAGGACCAGATCATCACCGCGCAGGTCGAGCGCAAGGCCGGCGTGCGCTTCATCTACATCCCGTACAAGGGCGGTGGCGAAGCGGCGACGCAGCTCTCGGGCAAGCATATCGACTCCAACGTCAACAACCCCTCCGAATCGATTGGTCAGTGGCGCGCCGGCGAGCATCGCGCGCTGTGCGTGTTTGCGCCAGATCGCATGCAGTACACGAACAAGATTACCGGCACGCAAAGCTGGGGTGACATCCCCACCTGCAAGGAGCAGGGGCTGGACGTGCAATACCAGATGCTGCGTGTGTTCATGCTGCCCGGCGGTGTCACGCCAGATCAGCAGAAGTACTACGTGGATCTGATGCAGAAGGTGGTGGCCACGCCGGAGTGGAAGGAGTATCTGGAGAAGAACGCGCTCAAGAACGATTTCCTCACGGGCCAGAAGTTGACCGAGTTCCTGACGGCCGATGAAACGCGCCACAAGGACATCATCAAGGAAGCGGGTTTCCTGGCGGCGAAGTAAGACCGCAGAGCGAGTGCTGATGGCTTGCCCCCTCTCCCATGAATGGGATGGGGGGCAACGATCCGGGGGGACACATTCATGAGCGAACAATTACATGACACCGCGCCGGCGGCGATCACGGTGCGTGCGGCGGAAATCGCCACCGCGCTGCTGATCGCCATCGGCGCGGTGGTGGTGATGGTCAGCAACTACCAGGTTGGCGCGGGGTGGGAGCCGGACGGCCCGCAGGCCGGCTATTTTCCGATGCGGATTGGCGCGATCATCTTCATCGCGTGCATGGTGGTGCTGTGGCAGGCGTGGCATGGCGAGAAAAACAAGGTGTTCGTCACGTGGCCGCAATTGCGGCAGGTGGCGGTGATCCTGGTGCCGCTGACGGTCTACGTCGCGCTGATCGCCTTCCTGGGCATCTACGTGGCATCGGCGATCTTCATTGCGGGTTTCATGCTCGTGATCGGCAAGTTCGCATGGTGGCGCGCGGTGCTGACTGGCGTGGCCATCAATCTGGTGCTGTTCTGGATCTTCGAGATGCAGTTCCGCGTGCCGTTGCCCAAGGGACCGCTCGAAGCGGCCCTCGGATTCTGAAGGGGACCGGCATGGAAGAACTCAATGCGTTGATGGGCGGCTTTGCCGTGGCGATGTCATGGCACAACGTCGGACTGATGCTGGTGGGCATCCTGCTCGGCATCGTCGTGGGCGTGCTGCCCGGTCTGGGTGGCCCCAACGGCGTGGCGATCCTGCTGCCGCTGACGTTTTCGATGGAGCCGACGTCGGCCATCATCATGCTGTCGTGCATCTACTGGGGCGCGCTGTTCGGTGGCGCGATCACGTCGATCCTGTTCAATATTCCCGGCGAGGCGTGGTCCGTGGCCACCACGTTCGACGGCTACCCGCTTGCGCAGCAGGGTGAGGCGGGACGCGCGCTGACGTCGGCCTTCACTGGGTCGTTTCTCGGCGCGCTGGCCGGTGTGCTGCTGATCACGTTCCTGGCGCCGCTGGTGGCGAAGTTCGCGTTGCGCTTCGGGCCGCCGGAATTCTTCGCGGTTTACTTTCTGACGTTCTGCAGCTTCGTCGGCATGGGCAAGGAAGCCAAGGCCAAAATCGTGATCGCGATGTGCATCGGGTTCGCGCTGGCGGCGGTCGGCATGGATACGGTTTCCGGCACGCTGCGCATGACGTTCGGCTCCACCGAACTGCTGCGCGGGTTCGACTTCCTGGTGGCTGTTATCGGCCTGTTCGGCATCAGCGAAATCCTGATGACGATGGAGGAGGGCGTAGCCTTCCGTGGCAAGCGGGCCAGTATCGACCTCAAGGTGGTGCTGAAGACCTGGGCCGAACTGCCGCGTTACTGGATGACGCTGATCCGTTCGTCGATCATCGGTTGCTGGCTTGGCGTGACGCCGGGCGGCGCGACGGCCGCATCGTTCATGGGCTACGGCGTGGCCAAGCGTTTCTCACGCAAGCGTGAGACGTTCGGGCGCGGCAACGTCGAAGGCGTGATCGCGCCGGAGTGCGCCGCGCACGCGGCCGGCACCAGCGCGTTGCTGCCAATGCTGGCGCTTGGCATTCCGGGGTCAGCCACGGCGGCGGTGCTGCTGGGTGGCCTGATGATCTGGGGGCTGCAGCCGGGGCCGTTGCTGTTCACCGAGCAGAAGACCTTCGTCTGGGGGCTGATCGCGAGTATGTACCTGGGCAATCTGGCGGGCCTGATCGTGGTGCTTTCCACGGTGCCGCTGTTTGCCGCCATCCTGCGCATTCCGTTTGCGATCATCGCGCCGCTGATCCTTGTGGTCTGCGCGATCGGCGCGTTCACAGTGCACAACGCGATGTTCGACGTCTGGCTCATGCTGATCTTCGGCGTGATCGGGTATGTGCTCAAGAAGCTTGAGTATCCGCTGGCGCCGCTGGTGCTGGCATTGGTACTGGGCGATCGCGCCGAGGATGCATTCCGGCAGACCATGCTGATGTCGCAGGGCGAACTCAACGTGTTCTGGTCCAACGGGCTCGTCGGCACGATCATGGCGCTGGCGGTGGTGATCCTGGTCTGGCCGATGTTTGGCAGCCTGCTGGAGAAGACCCGGCGCCGCAAGGTCGTGTCGGCCCATCAGGGAGCGTCCGAATGAGCGATGACATTCAGCAGGAAGGGACGTTGCTGGTGACGCGCGAGGATGCCGTCGCCACCATCGTCCTGAACCGGCCCGCGAAGCTCAATGCCTTCACGCTCGATATGTGGCGGCAGCTTGGCGAGGCGTTCCGCGAGCTTTCCGCCGATGACACGGTGCGCTGCGTCGTCGTGCGTGGCGCGGGGGACCGCGCGTTTTCGCCGGGCAACGATATCGGCGAATTCGCCACTACGCGTTCCAACAAGCAACAGGCCACGGCCTATGGCGCGGTCATGCATGGCACCGCGCAGGCGATGCAGGACTGCCCGCACCCGGTAGTGGCGCAGATCCACGGCATCTGCGTGGGTGGCGGGCTCGAGGTCGCAGCCATGGCCGATATCCGCATCTGTGGCCAGAGCAGCCGTTTCGGCGCGCCGATCAAGAATCTCGGGCTGGTGATGGCGCACGCTGAGATGGCGCCGCTGGTGCGGCTGATCGGCACGTCGCGCACGCTCGAACTGCTGTTCGAAGGGCGCATCGTCGATGCGGCCGAGGCGTACGCGATGGGGCTGGTCTCGCGCGTGGTGCCCGATGACCGCGTGGCCGACGAGGCGCGTGCCACGGCGCAGCGGATCGCTTCCGGCGCGCCGCTGGTGGCCCGTTGGCACAAGCGCTTCGCCCGGCAACTGGCCGAAGGCAAGCCGCTATCGGCCGCCGATCTCGATGCTGCGTTCGACTGTTTCGATACCGAGGATTTCCGCACTGGCTATCGCGCGTTCCTGGCCAAGGAGACGCCGAAGTTCAGCGGTCGCTAACCTGGGAGCAGACCGATGTCCGATTCCCCTGCAATCGCGCCGGGTGCGTTGTCCGGCCTGCGTGTGCTGGAACTCGCGCAGATCATGGCCGGGCCCACCTGCGGCATGATGCTGGCCGATCTCGGCGCCGACGTGATCAAGATCGAGAAGATCGATGGTGGCGACGACGCGCGTGGCTATCGCGAGCCGACCATCAACGGCGTGTCGGCGCCGTTCCTGATGCTGAACCGCAACAAGCGCGGCATCGCCCTTGACCTGAAGACACCCGAAGGCCGCGAGGTGTTCCTGCGCATGGTGCGCAACGCCGACGTGGTGATTGAGAACTTCCGCAAGGGCACGCTGGAGAAGCTCGGGCTTGGCTACGACACGCTGTCGCGCGAGAACCCGGGCCTGATTTATTGCGCGATCTCGGGCTATGGCCGCACCGGGCCGTTCGCGGACAAGGGAGGCTTCGATCTGATCGCGCAGGGTTACACAGGGCTTATGAGCATTACGGGCGAGGAGGGCGGGCCGCCGCTGCGCACCGGGAATTCCATCGCCGATATCAATGCGGGCATCCTGGCGGCGTTCGGCATTCTTGCCGCGTATCAGCATCGGCAGAAGACCGGGCGCGGGCAGATCGTGGAAACGTCGCTGATCGAGGCCGGCCTGCAGCAGCTCTACTGGCACGCGGCGATCCATTTCGCCACGGGCGAGTCGCCGGGGCCGAGCGGGTCGGCGCACGTGCTGGCCACGCCATACCAGGCATTTCCGACGCAGGACGGCCATATCATCGTTGGCGGCGCGAACGAGAAGAACTGGGCGCGTATCGCACAGGTTCTCGGACATCCGGAATGGGTCGAAGACCCACGTTTTCGGCGCAACGCCGACCGGATGCGTCATCGCGACACGTTGCTTCCGGAGATGGCCGGCATCCTGATGACGCGCCCGTCCGCTGACTGGCTGGCGGCATTCGATGCAGCGGGCGTCCCGGCCGGACCCGTGCATTCGATTGGCGAGGCACTGAACCATCCGCAGACGCTGGCGCGTGGCATGGTGGTACGGCAACAGCACGCGGAAGCCGGGCCGATCCGGACGCTGGGGCTGCCGATACAGCTATCGGAAACGCCGGCGCAGTACCATCGCCCGTCACCGAGGCTGGGCGAACATACGCGGACGTTGCTGGCGGAATGCGGTTATGGCGAGGCGGAGATCGAGGCGATGCTCGAAGCCGGCGTGGTCACGGAGACGGCCGCATCGGCGGCGACCGTGACCGAGATATAGGTGGGTATCGGGCGCTTACCCGACGTAGAACAGGATGCTGATGAACTGGCACATGCTGCCGCCCAGCACGAACAGGTGCCAGATGCCGTGGAAGTGGCGCACCTTCTCGTCGAACAGGAAGAAGCCGATGCCGGCAGTGTAGATGGCGCCGCCGGCCACGAGCCAGTACAGGCCTACGGGCGGCAGGGCCGCCGCCAGCGGGCCGAACGCGATCAGCACCAGCCAGCCCATGATCACGTAGATGGCCAGCGAGAAGATGCGGGTGCGATGGCCGATCCAGAGTTCCTGAATGATGCCGGCCACGGCCAGCCCCCAGTTGACGCCGAACAGGGTCCAGCCCCAGGGGCCACGTAATGTGACCAATGCGAACGGGGTATAGCTGCCGGCGATCAGCAGGTAGATCGCGCAATAGTCGAGGCGGCGGAAGATGTCCTTCGCGGGGCCGCGAACGCTGTGGTAGACGGTGGAGATCGTGTAGAGCAGCACCAGCGTGGTGCCATAGACGACGGAGCTGACGACCTTCCAGGTGTCGCTGTGGAGTGCCGATGAAGTGACTAGCACCGCCATGCCAGCCGCCGAGAGCACCGCTCCTGCCAGGTGGCTATATCCGTTGAACCGTTCGCCGCGATACATCCCCAATGCCTCCGTCCGCGCTGTGGACAAGTGGCCATTCTGTCACGGATCGCCCGGCGTGCAGGCCGATCCGCGCAAACAACAGGGTCATGTACACTTGCCGGCTGGCGTCCGCACCGGGTTTGCCTGGCGTAGGCGTCACTCCCGAGAACCTGACACGACGAATATCCCATGAAGAAACTCTCCCTGATCCTCGCCGCCGTGGCGCTGGGCGCCGCAGGTATCGCGCAGGCTGAAACGCTGCCGTCCGGCGTGGTGATCGAGCATGTGACCAAGGGCACCGGCGCTTCGCCGAAAGCAACGGATACGGTCAAGGTCCACTACCGCGGCACGCTGACCGACGGCAAGGAGTTCGACAGCTCCTACAAGCGCGGCCAGCCGATCTCGTTCCCCCTGAACCGCGTGATCCCGTGCTGGACCGAGGGCGTGCAGAAGATGCAGGTCGGCGGCAAGGCCAAGCTGACTTGCCCGGCCTCCACGGCCTACGGCGAGCGCGGCGTGCCGGGCACGATCCCGCCGAACGCGACGCTGAACTTTGAAGTGGAGCTGCTGGGGATTGGCGGCTGACGATTGAAGGGGCCGGCGGATTCAGGGCCGGCTCTCGCTCCACCCCCGTTTCCCCGTGTATAGACCGGGAACGGGGCGCAAACCATAAGAACAAGAACATGCCGGTAGACTCGGTCTTTCTTATCGTCGCCCTCGGCGCCATCGTTGCCGGATTTGTGCAGGGCCTGTCTGGCTTCGCGTTTGGCATGGTGGCCATGTCATTCTGGGCCTGGGGCGTCGAACCACGCCTGGCTTCGGCGATGTCCGTGTTCGGCGCGCTGACCGGCCAACTGCTTGCAGCCTTCACCGTGCGCCGCAAGTTCCATCTGGCCACCGTGCTGCCGTTCCTGCTGGGCGGCATCGTCGGCATTCCCATCGGGGTCAGCATCCTGCCCCGCCTCGACGTCCATCTGTTCAAGCTGTGCCTTGGCATCGTCCTGGTGATTTGGTGCCCGATCATGCTGTTCTCGAACCGCATTCCGCCGATCCGCCGTGGCGGCCGGCTGGCCGATGCCGTGGTCGGCGCCATCGGCGGCATCATGGGTGGCATCGGCGGGTTCACCGGCATTGCGCCAACGCTCTGGTGCACGCTGCGAGGCTTCGACAAGGACAAGCAGCGGGTGGTGATCCAGAACTTCAACCTCGGCGCATTGCTGGTGACGATGGCCGTGTATGTGGGCACCGGCATCATCACGCGCGACATGTTGCCGATGTTCGCCATCGTGGCCCCGGCCATGCTGATTCCCACATTGCTCGGCACGCGGGTCTACATTGGTATCAGCGACATCGCGTTCCGGCGCATCGTGCTGACGCTGCTGACCTGCTCGGGTATTGCCATGCTGGTCGCGGCAATCCCGAAGCTTTAAGAAAGAGCTGTATTAGGCGCTTTGTCGTGGGTGGATATCAGGGTTTATATTGACGTCCTTCTTTTGCCCGCAGCAAGTGATCGGCTTCACCATGAACAAGCGCTTCTATCTCTTCTGTGCCACCACGTGGGCTGCGGCCGCCGTCCTGATCCTGGGCCAGGGTTCCATGGCCACGGATGCGCTGAGCGGCGTGATCGCGCTGGCTGGCTTCGATCTGCTGCGTCCCTGAGGGCTTGCGCACGCATCGCGTTAACACCATCGGTTCATGGCATTTTCGATGCCCGCGGCATAGGCTTGGTGATGGATTGTGCGTACTCATCGCACGATGGTCTCAACCGTTCCCGCAGGAGAATCCCGATGAAGGCACTCACCATTGCAGTGGCAGTTGCAGTCTTTGTACCCGGGCTGGCGTTTGCGGCGGGACCGGCAAGTCCCTCTGATCGCTATGACTACGACATGCATACGACTAACAAGGACGGCTATGTGCCCGACCCGGCGCGCACGAGCAACAAGGATGGCTATACACCCGACGCCGCCCGGGCCGGCGACAAGTTCGATCCCTACACGCAGGGCGCGAACCAGAGCACGTCATCAGCTCTGACCGATAGCAAGAGCACCGCCAAGAAGTCGAGCAAGTCTCACAAGAAGGCGCCTGCCGCACCGACGGCGGCGACCCAATGAGTGACAAGATCTGGTTGGAAACAAGGCCCCGCATTCGCGGGGCTTCTTTTTTGGGGCCTTCGCAGGGTCCTGAGAACAGCCTTGGTCCAATGTTCGCCGGCAGCAGCCGAACAGGGTGCCCGACGGCGGCGAAGCTAGAAGCTTGACCCCCCTGAAGCGGGGTGTAACGCTTCTTTCGTTGTGTTGTCAACATCGTTCGATTATGTTGCCGGGCTGGACACCGTCCATCGATAACTGCGCCGACGCTGTCGCGCACGCCAACAAAACGCCCGGGCGAATCGGGCAAGCAAGAAAAAGAATCAAAAGAATATTCACCCTGTCACCGAACAGGGAACGGGAGAAACGGGTTGAACACGCCAACAAGGTCGGCCGGGCAGCGCTCGCCCGGCATTTTGCGTTCTGCGTGACGAAATTTCTGCGGTACCAGCACGCTGCCCGGCTCATGTCCGTGGCAGGTGCCTGACATCATGCCGCCCCGCAACGGCGGCCCCGACCGCACGCCCTCCTCTCCATGCCTGCGCCTTCTACGACGCCGTCATCGCCGACTGGATTGACATCCTCTTCGTAGTTTCAGTACCCCGGCAGTTCGCTTCAAGCGCCCCGGAGTCCTGTCCGAACTAGCGACACCCGCTTTGCTTTCACGAAAGCTCGTCTTGTGACGCGGCCAGCGATTCCGTTTGCAGCATTTCCACATCATCCAAGAAGAACCAATGAAAAACACCCAACGGAAACTGGCTGTGCTCCCCTTGGCATGCCTTGCCGCCACGCTGGCAGCGTGCGGCGGCGATTCCTCGGAGTCGGGCACGGCGGCAGCCACGCCCACCAGTACGCCGGCGGCGACGCCTGCCGGCAGCATGATTTATACCGGTGTTACCGACCCCACGAGCAGTATTGGCGTCAACGGTGATTTCTATCTCAATTCGGCCACGTCCACGCTGTTCGGCCCGAAGGCAAATAGCGCCTGGTCCGCAGGCGTATCGCTGATCGGGCCAGCAGGCACGCTGATCCGCTATGGGACGCGTGACCCGATTGCCAGCGACGGCAACGATGGTGACTTCTACCTGAACACCGCCACCAGCACGCTGTTCGGACCGAAGGCGGCAGGAGCGTGGCCGATGCCGGGCAAATCGCTGATCGGCGCAACGGGTGCGGTTGGTGCGACCGGCGCTACCGGTGCTACCGGTGCTACCGGTGCCACGGGTCTGCAGGGCATCCAGGGGGTCACCGGACCAACCGGTGTGACGGGTGCTACTGGTGCCACCGGCGCTGGCGTGACGGGACCGCAGGGCATTCAGGGCATTCAGGGCCCCACCGGCCCTGCCGGTGCTGCAGGGCCGACTGGTGCTACGGGGGCTACAGGTGCGACGGGCGTGACGGGTCCCTCAGGTGTGACGGGTCCCACGGGGCCGCAAGGAGTGCAGGGCATTCAGGGCCCCACCGGTACCACGGGCGCGACGGGTGCGACGGGCGCCACAGGGGCAACTGGTGCCACGGGGGCCACGGGGGCCACCGGGCCTGCGCTCTATACGGCGAATTTCGTTGTGGGCAATGGAACGACCTTTGGCAATGCCACCTACATCATGACGGGGTCGGGTCTGACCCCTATCGCCACACAGCCGTATCTTGGCGTCTTGCTGCCAATCAATTGCAGCACACTGACGCTGTCGACGGCCGTGGCGGGCATCCCGCCTGCACCCTATGCGATGGAGGTCTTCAAGATTCAGCCTCCCTCGACAACCGTCACGTCAACAGGGCTTCGGTGCCAGGCCAACAGCTCTGGAGCTAGCTGTACGCAGACCCAGACTGGCACCTATGCGGCTTCCGCTGGGGAGGTGCTACAGGTCCAGTTGACGGGTACTACGCCGTTTAACACCTGGTCGGGCGCTGTCTATGCCACGCTGACGTGCCAGTGATCGAAGGCGGGCATCGATAGGCTGATGGCGGGTCATGGGCTCGGAGCATCGCTCCGGGCCCATCCGTCTCGTGCGAACCCTTGCGCCGCCTGTTCAATGTCCCGCCCCATTGCCCGAAAATCGCCAACCCGTCTCCACCGAGAACCAAAGCCAATGCGAATCTGCCTGTCGATGATCGTCAAGAACGAGGCCGCCGTGATCGAGCGCTGTCTGCGCGCGGTGCGCCCGCACATTCACGCCTGGGCGATTTCGGATACGGGGTCGACCGACGGGACACAGGACATTATTCGCAATACGCTCGGTGACCTGCCAGGTGAACTGATCGAACGTCCATGGGTGGACTTCTCGACCAACCGCAATGAAGCGCTCGCGCTGGCGGCCAAGCACGGTGACTACGCGCTGCTGATCGATGCCGACGACACCATCGAGGCTTCGGAACTCGGCGAACTGACCGCCGACTGCTATGACCTGCCCGTCCAGTTTCGCTCGCTGACCTACAGTCAGCCACATCTGATCCGGCTGGGCCACGGGTTCTTCTATACGGGCGTGACCCACGAATACATCGACTGCAACCGCCCGTATAGTCGCGACACCTTGAAGAACGCGATCTATCGCATTGGCGACGACGGCGCACGGCGCGTGAGCGGCAGGAAGTTCGTGGAAGACGCAGGGATACTGGAGAAGGCACTCGCAGCCGATTCCGGCAATACGCGTTACCAGTTCTATCTCGCCCAGAGCTATCGTGATGGCGGTCTGGTGGACAAGGCCATTGCCGCCTATGCGAACCGCGCCACCATGGGCGGGTGGGATGAGGAAGTCTATTACTCGATGTTGCAGATGGCGGTGCTGAAGGAGGGCGGCGGAGCGTCGCCCGGGGACATCGTCGAGGCCTACCTCGAGGCCTACAACTACCGGCCGACACGGGCCGAAGCGCCTTGCGAGCTCGCGCGCTATTTCAGGCTGCGGCAGCGCCATGTCCTGGCCCGCGACTTCGCGCGTGTTGCCACCGGCATCGCCCAGCCCGATGACCGGCTCTTCATGGACCAGACCGTCTATGACTGGCGCGCGCGTGACGAGCTGTCGATTGCGCTGTACTGGTGCAATGAACGCGATGAAAGCGCGCGGCTCTGCCGCGAACTGCTTGCCGATCCGCGCCTGCCGCGCGAGCAGCACGATCGCGTGACGCGAAACCTCGCCTTTGCAATCGGCGATGTCCCGGGCTGAAGCTGCCGACGAAGCAACGTCTATCGGGTGGAACCGTCGAGGCTGGCCTCGATCTGCGCGATCAGGTCTTCCATCCAGCGCCGCAGCAGCGTGTCCGACATGACCGTTGCCGTGCTGCGCACAAGCACCCGGTACACCTTGCCGCGCGGGATCTTCGAGACGTGCGCGGGGTCGGGCCAGGCCTTGTTGCCGGCCAATAGCAGCAGCGTCTCCAGGCCAATCAGGATCGGCCACAGGCAGGCCAGCCGCAGCCGGATTGCCGTGCGTGGAATCGCGAACGTGTAGGCCATCGCTTCGCGGAAATGCGCGAGCGAGACATGCAGCAGTTCGTCCAGAATTGGCCGCGCGCGCAGCGCATTGGCCGGGTCCATCAGGTCGCGTGGCGTCATGCCATGTCGCTCCAGGATCTCGGTCGGCAGATAGCACCGGCCGATGCGCAGATCCTTACCGCAATCACGCAGCACATTGACCATCTGCAATGCCTTGCCGAAGCGGACACCTCGGCGCAGCATCGTCTCGGGCGCTGCCGTCAGCGTGCCCGGCTGGTGGGCATAGGTCATCGTGGTCCAGAACTCCCCCACACAACCGGCCACGAGATACGTGTAGCGATCGAGCTCGTCCATCGTCCGCAGCGCGGCCACCTGGCCCGAGCGCTCGTCGGGGAACGTGCGCAGGTCGAATTCCATGCCTTCGGTCAGCGTATCGACGATACCGCGGACGGCGGTGCGATCAGATGCATCGAGCTGGTTCAGCACGCCAAGCGCGGGGCCGATCGATTCCAGCAGTACCTTCTCGTCGGATTGGGTTTGCTGGCTGGCAACTTCCGCGCTCAGCCGTTGCGCGAGCGAACCGTCGTTCTGGGTGCCGTTGACGTGCTGCCGTAGCGCCAGCAGCAGGTCTAGTCGTTGCACGGGTGGAATCAGCGAGGTATCCGCGATGGTGTCCGCGGCGCGTGCCAGCAGATAGGCCAAGCCGACGGGGTCGCGCATGCCCTCGGGCAGGATGCGAAGCGTCAGGTAGAACGAACGGGAAACCCCCTTCAGCAGCGGGCCGAGCAGAAAGGCCCGGTTCGGATTTGGCATGGCATGGTGATCGCACGATGGGACGGCGCATTGTATCCGCCAAAGCTGACGAACTCGTCTGGCCTCAACTTGGCCCTGCCAAGCTTGCGCGTATTAAACCTAGTATCGAACCTCGATGAGGTGATGCATTCTCTCAAATGACAACACATCGGGCCGGATAACCGGTACTAAGGAGACAAAGCATGAACAATCTCAGTATCCAACGTCGCCAATTCCTGACGAGCCTGGTGGGAGCTGCCGCTGCAAGTAGCCTGCCGCGATGGGCTTACGCGCAAGCGGCATACCCGAATAAACCAGTGCGCGTGATTGTGCCCTTTGCAGCTGGGGGCACGACCGATGTGGTTGCCCGCCTCATCATGCAAAAGGTGGGGGAGCTGATGAAGGCCTCGTTCGTGATCGAGAACAAGGGCGGTGCCAACGGCATCATCGGTACGGGCGAGGTGGCCCGTGCTGCGGCGGATGGCTATACGCTGTTGTTCAACACCGCTGGCGCCCAAACGCTAAGCCCCGTGATCTACAAGGCCCCATATGAGGCAGCGTCCAGCTTTGCGCCGGTGGCGCGGGTGTGCGATGTTGGCTTTATCGTCATCGTGCGCAAGGATCTGCCGGTCAAGAACATGGCTGACTTGATCGCTTTGGCCCGGAAAGCGGACAAGCCGCTCGCGGCCTCGTCCGGCAGCAGCATGATCAACCTGATCACCGAGCAGTTCAAGCGCGTGGTCGATGCACCGAACGTCACCAATGTGCAATACAAAGGCACAAGCCTGCAAATGCAGGCCGTGGCTTCGGGGGAAGTCGATTTTTCGTTCGACTCCTTTGCCGCAGTGGAATTGATCAAGGCGGGTCGCGTCAAGGCGCTGGCGGTTATTCTGCCGCAGCGCGCCGGGTCTTTTCCAGACGTACCTACGTTCAAGGAACTGGGTATCAAGGACATGGAGTTCAATTCCTGGGCAGGGCTGCTGGCACCCAAGGGGACGCCCAAGGAGATCGTCACCGCGCTGGCGCAGAACGTCGAAAAAGCAAAACAGATGCCGGACGTGGTCGCCAAGCTCAAGCAGTATGACTATGTCATGGCCAACAGCACGCCGGAAGCCTTTGGCAAGGAGATCCAGGCGGAAACCGATCGCTGGAAGCAAGTGGTGAAGGAAACCAACTTCAAGATCGAAAGCTGATTCGGCATAGTCCTGAAGAAGCACTCCGTCGGCGCGTTGTCCTGGGTGTCGGCGCGCCGATGCGGCGAATTCCTGATGATGGCGCTGCTTGTCAGGTATGCTGTTTCTCTTGCGCGTAGTTGGGATCAGTGTTTTCCCGTGGCTACAAGGCAGTGTCCTGCCTCAGGCGCAGATCCGTCCGAGTTCCCTGTGCGGTACATGCGTGGCGTGCACGCCACGCCCGAGGAATCCGCGCCTACCCGCAAAGCCAGGCCTGACGCGGCCGTATGGCCAGCAAGGGGAAAGAACCGTCCACCTACGCAAAACTACTGCATCGAGGTCATTCCCATGTCATGGGTGCTTATGCATAATTTCCTGAATCTGGGCCTCAAGGATTGTATTGATGCGTGTGACGATTCGAACCACGACGATTCCCGGAGCTCCTGACCGAGCTGCACTTCATCGCGCGGCGGTCTACCTCAATACCGAGGAAGATGCCTCGCCGCTGATGGTCAGTGCGTGGAGTCAACGTGAACCCGAAGCATTCCTCGCCGCCCAGCGCTGGGCGCGCAACCATGCTTATCAGGTATCGAATCCCCGCAACGGCACGTATTACGGTGGACGCACCGCGCGTTGATTCCAGCGCCCGCATGACGCCGTGAAACGCCTGCTGCTGTGGTGTCTGGCGCTGATTGCGTCGGGGCAGGCTTGTGCCGACGCTGGCCTGCTCGAACGCATGGTCGGCGGATTTTCGCGCGACAGCCTCTGGAAGAACGTCCAGGAGCGCTGCCTGACACCGGCTACTCCCACACATTCCGATTGCGTCATCGTTGATCGCCAGCGGGGCTTTGTCCTCTACAAGGACATGATTGGCGCCTCGCATTACCTTGTCATTCCCGTGCGGCCGGTCAGCGGCGTCGACGACGCGCGTGTCTGGTCCGATCGCGAGCACAATGCCTGGGCCTTTGGCTGGGCCGCGCGCGACATCGTGGGCAAGGCCATTGGCCGCGCGCTGCCGGACACCCTCCTGGGGCTGGCCATCAACGCGAGGGCGGCGCGCAGCCAGGATCAGCTTCACATCCATCTGGACTGCATCAGCGAAAGCGCGCGCGACTTCCTTGCCAGCGGCGCGTTCGACAGGCAGTGGCGCAGCCTGACGTTTCGCGGCAAGCCAGTGCGTGTCAGGCTGATTCCCTCGGACGATCCGGTTCTTGCGGTGGATCCGTTCGACGTGGTGCGCGAGGACCTCGGCGCCGACGGCAAGATCGCCGACCGGGGCGTATTCCTGGGCTATGTTCGTCCCTTGCAGGGCCAAGCCGGCTTCGTTGTGGTCGATGAACCAGTCGACAAGGCGGGCGGCGCAAACGGCCATGCCAGCGATTTCCTGGATCGCGGCTGCAAGCTAGGCCGGGCGCAGCCAGGCCGGTAGCCGAAAAATTCTGCCTGCCAGAACGTAGCGGTGATGACCGTTGCACAAATGGCCGATATTCGCCGCTTTGTTTCCCCCGATCATTTCGTCTGACGTCTTACAAGGGACGTGCCCGCGTAGAATAGCCCGCGAGCCCCTCCAGCAAGAGACAAAAGTGAATACGACTTTCCAACAGGAAAGCACCGCCGCAGCCGCGGAGACAAACACGTCGCGAGGCATCGCCCTGTTGACGTTCGCATTCATCCTGAGTCAGTTCTATCGAAGCTGCCTCGCCGTTATCGCGCCCGAACTGCAGCATGACTTCGGACTGTCCCCGGCGGGATTCGGCGCGCTATCTTCCTGCTTCTTCCTCGCTTTCGCCGTCGCGCAGATCCCTGTAGGCATCGCCTTCGATCGCTACGGCGTAGGCCGCCCCACGGCCGTGCTGCTCGGTGTCGGCGCCGTGTCGGCAATCGGTTTCGTGGTCGCGCCCAATGCCGGCATGGCCATGCTGGTGCAGATGGGCCTTGGGCTGGCCTGCGCGCCGGTGTTCATGGGCCTGCTGCACTATGCGTCGGAACAGCTTTCGGAACGACAGTACATGCGTGTGGGCAGCCGCTCGAATGCGCTGGGCATGATCGGGGCACTGTGCGCCACGGCTCCGCTGGGCTGGGCTTCGCAGCATGTCGGCTGGCGCCCCGCCATGGCGCTCGCGGCGGTCTGCATGGTGGTCGCTTGCTACGGCGTATGGCGTTTTGTTCGCGATGACGGTCACGAGCAGGCGCGTCAGGCGCCCATGAGCGCGATGCTGGTCGAGAGCGGCAAGCTGCTCGGATACTGGCCGCTATGGACGCTGATTCCGCTATGCGTGGCGATGTCCGCCGGCACCGGTTTCCGCAATGCATGGAGCGGTCCATATCTGGCCGACGTGTTCGGCCTCCAGGCCGGCACGCGCGGGATGGCGCTGATGCTGCTGAGCCTGGCCGGCTTTCTCACCGCGTTTGCGTTGCCGGTGCTTGTCCGGCGCAGTTCGCTCAAGGCGGCGATTGGCATATGGGGATGCCTGGCAACCGCCGGCGGTATCGCGCTGACGATCTGGCCCGATGCAGGGGTGGCCAGCGGCGTTGGCATGATGGCGCTGCTGTCGACGATCGGCATGCTTCATCCGCTGGTGATGGCGCAAGGGCGTGCGTTGATTCCCGCGCCTGCGCGTGGCCGGGGTCTCGGCCTGCTCAACACGTTCGTGTTCCTGGGCTCGGCGCTTACGTCGTGGGGATTCGGCCTGATTGCCAACGTCGGTCATCTGCGCGACTGGCCTGTCGCCCATACCTACTCGGCGATCTTTCTCTCCGCCGTGGTGGTGGTGGCGCTTTCACTGGTGCCGTACTACTTCAGCCCCATTTCGGCGCCTGCGCCGCGACGTTGATCGCGCCAGAGACCTTGCGGGTGGTCCGGCATCCGGGCAACGCCCGCAATTCGCATTTTCCCTGATTCTTCTCAAGTTCCTGTACTGACTGCCGTTAGCTTTTCCCATGTCCGTTCGAGCGCATACCCAGTTGCGCCGCAGGCAAAGCAGTGATCGGCCGCCACCGCGTGCGGTCAGTCAGCCGCCAACCAGTCAATCAGGTAGAAGAAGGCATGAAGAATCTTGGTATTGGTGTACGCCTTGGCATCGGCTTCGGCGTGGTCTTGCTGTTGTCCACATTCATGACGGTTCTGGGCGTGGTGCGTCTGGAAGATGTCGCGGGCCGCACGCACGCGATGATGCAGCAGCCGCTCGCCAAGGAGCGCATCGTCAGCGACTGGTATCGCCTGATGTACGCCAGCGTGCGCCGTACCACGGCCATCACGCGCAGCAGCGACCCCTCGCTTGGCCAGTTCTTCGCCGCCGAGACCAAAACCTCGGCCGAAACGATTGCCGCGATGCGCGACAAGATAAAGCCGATGCTGACGTCCGACGCGGAAAAGGCGGCCTTCGAGCGAATTCTGGTCGTACGCAATCCCTACAACGAGTCGCGCGACAAGATCGCCAAGCTAAAGCAGGACGGACAGGCCGAGGATGCCATCAAGGTGCTGGAGACCGAGTTCGTACCGGCCGGTGACGCCTACCTGGTTGAGATCCAGAAGCTGTTGGACATCCAGCGCACGTCCATCGACGCCACGGCCGAGGAGATCAACCGGATCTACGAGAGCGCGCGCAATGGGTTGATTGCGCTTGGCGTGATTGCATTGGCAATTGGTGTGGCATTCGCATGGTGGCTGACCATCGGCATCACGCGCCCGTTGCATCGTGCCGTTGGCTTTGCCCGGACCGTGGCCGCTGGCGACCTGACCGGCCGCATCGACGTGGATAGCCGTGACGAAACCGGCCAGCTCCTGGCGGCGTTGCGCGAGATGAATGAGAACATCCTTGGCATCGTCAAGGAAGTGCGCAAAGGCACCGAGGCGATTGCCACCGGCACGAGCCAGATTGCCGCCGGCAATACCGACCTTTCGCAACGGACGGAAGAGCAGGCGTCGTCGCTGCAGGAGACCGCGTCGAGCATGGAAGAACTGACCAGCATCGTGCGCCAGAACGCTGACAGCGCGAAGCAGGCCAGCGGTCTGGCGGTCAATGCCTCCGACGTGGCCACGCAGGGCGGCGAGGTCGTGGGCCAGGTGGTGCACACGATGGACGAGATCAATGCCGCCTCACGCAAGGTGGTCGAGATCATCTCGGTGATTGAAGGCATCGCGTTCCAGACCAACATCCTGGCGCTGAACGCGGCAGTTGAAGCCGCGCGCGCCGGGGAACAGGGCCGGGGCTTTGCCGTGGTGGCGGGCGAGGTGCGCAGCCTCGCGCAGCGCAGCGCGACGGCGGCAAAGGAGATCAAGTCATTGATCGGAGATTCGGCCGATCGCGTCGAACGTGGCTCGCAACTGGTGGCGCAGGCTGGCCAGACGATGGAAGAGATCGTCAGCGCGGTGAAGCGCGTGACCGACATCATGGGCGAAATCAGCGCGGCGTCGGTCGAGCAGAGCGCCGGCATCGAGCAGGTCAATCAGGCCGTGACGCAGATGGACACCGTCACGCAGCAGAACGCGGCGCTGGTGGAACAGGCTGCGGCGGCCGCGGGCTCGCTCGAAGAGCAGGCCCAGCGGCTCAAGGAAGCGGTGGCGACGTTCCGCCTGGCCGCCTGAAGTCCCCCGGCTATCTTGCTATTTGGTTCTGGGTGGCACGATCGTGCCACCCGATTCCGCCGCCTGCTGCGTGTGCCGCATCTGCGGCATCATGTTGCTGTTCAGGTGGAACATCACCCATAGCGATCCGGTCAGCGTGATCACGACCAGTGTCAGCGTGAACATCAGGGAAAGCATGTTCCAGCCGCCTTCCGACTTGGCGTTCATGTGCAGGAAGTAGATCATGTGCACCACGATTTGCACCGCGCCGATCAGCAGGATGGCGATGGCGGTGGTGGACGACTTTTCGAACACCTTGCCCATCACCAGCCAGAACGGCACCGCTGTCAGGAACACCGACAGCACGAAGCCCGTCAGATAGCCACCCAGTGTGGCGTGCGGCCCCACTTCTTCTTCGTGCTCATGGCCATGCCCGTGGCCATCCATCGCGTGGTTTTGCGCGCTCATGGCAGCGACCCCATCAGGTAGACAAAGGTAAAGACGCCGATCCACACGACGTCGAGAAAGTGCCAGAACATCGACAGGCACATCAGCCTGCGCTTGTTCGCCGTGATCAGTCCGTGCCGCGCCACCTGCGTCATCAGGACGATCAGCCAGATGATGCCGAACGTCACGTGCAGCCCGTGCGTGCCCACCAGCGAAAAGAACGATGTCAGGAACGCGCTGCGTTGCGGGCCGGCTCCCTCATGGATCAGGTGCGCGAACTCGTAGAGTTCCACCGCGAGGAACGCCGCGCCGAACACGCCGGTGACGGCCAGCCAGATCTGCGTGCTGGCGACGCGGTTCTGCTGCATCTGCAGCATGGCGAAGCCATACGTGATCGACGATATCAGCAGGAACGAGGTGTTCAGCGCCACCAGTGGTAGCTCGAACAGCTCGGCGCCGCTCGGTCCCCCCGCGTACTCGCGCCCCAGCACCCCGTAGGCGGCGAACAGGCACGCGAATATCAGGCAGTCGCTCATCAGGTAGAGCCAGAACCCGAGCAGCGTGCCGTTCTGAGGATGTACCTCCTCGGTCAGGTAGAACTGATAGCCGCCGGGGGGCGCTTGGTCCGCATCGGCCGTGCCGTGCGCGTGCAGGGGTAGGGTCGTGTCAACCATGGCCGGCCATCAGTTGGGTGCGCGCCGCTTCAGTCCGGACCACCTGCTCTGCCGAAATGTAGTAGTCGCGCTTGTAGTTGAAGGTATGGATGATCGCTGCAATGATCGTGGCCGCGAACGACGCGATGACCAACCACCAGATGTGCCAGATCAACGCGAAGCCGCATATCGTGGAGAGCCCGGCCAGTACGATGCCGGCCGCCGTGCCCTTCGGCATGTGGATCGGGATGAAGCCTTGCTGCGGCCGCTGGAAGCCGTTGTGTTTCATGTGCCACCAGGCATCGGTGTCGTGCACGACCGGCGTGAATGCGAAGTTGTACTGCGGCGGCGGCGACGAGGTCGACCATTCGAGCGTGCGGCCGCCCCAGGGGTCGCCGGTGGTGTCGCGGAGTTCCTCGCGGCGCATGAAGCTCACCACGAGCTGGATCAGGAAGCAGGCGATGCCGATGGCGATCAGCAACGCGCCGAACGCGGCGATCTGGAACCAGATCTGCAGCGACGGATCGTCGAAATGGTTCATGCGGCGGGTCACGCCGAGCAGGCCGAGCCAGTACAGCGGCATGAACGCGAAGTAGAAGCCGACGAACCAGAACCAGAACGACGCCTTGCCCCACGACGACACCAGGCGATAGCCGAATGCCTTGGGGAACCAGTACGTGATGCCGGCCATCAGCCCGAACAGCACGCCGCCGATGATTACGTTATGGAAGTGGGCGATCAGGAACAGGCTGTTGTGTAGCGAGAAGTCCGCCGGAGGCACTGCCAGCAGCACGCCGGTCATGCCGCCGATCACGAACGTGACCATAAAGCCGACCGTCCACAGCATCGGTGGCTCGAAGCGGATCTTGCCGTGGTACATCGTGAACAGCCAGTTGAAGATCTTGGCGCCGGTCGGGATCGAGATGATCATCGTCGTGATCCCGAAGAACGAATTGACGCTGGCGCCGGAGCCCATCGTGAAGAAGTGGTGCAGCCAGACCAGGTAGGAGAGCACGGTGATCACCACCGTCGCATAGACCATCGACGCGTAGCCGAACAGGCGCTTGCGCGCGAACGTGGCCACCACTTCCGAGAACACACCGAACACCGGCAATACCAGGATGTAGACCTCGGGGTGACCCCAGATCCAGATCAGGTTCACGTACATCATCGCGCTGCCGCCCTGGTCGGCTGTGAAGAAGTTCGTGCCGGCGTAGCGATCCAGCGCCAGCAGCGCCAGCGCGGCGGTCAGTACCGGGAAGGCGGCGATGATCAGCACGTTCGTGCACAGCGACGTCCACGTGAAGATCGGCATCCGCATCAGCGTCATACCAGGGGCGCGCAGCTTGACGATGGTGACCAGCAGGTTGATCCCTGATAACAGTGTCCCCACCCCCGCTATCTGTAGCGCCCATATGTAGTAATCCACGCCAACGTCGGGACTGTGGAGGATGCCCGACAGCGGAGGATAGGCCAGCCAGCCGGTGCGCGCGAATTCGCCTACGAACAGCGACATCATGACCAGAATCGCGCCGCCCGTGGTCATCCAGAAGCTGAAGTTGTTGAGGAACGGGAATGCCACGTCGCGCGCGCCGATCTGCAACGGCATGACAAAGTTCATCAGCCCGGTGACCAGCGGCATAGCCACGAAGAAGATCATGATCACGCCGTGCGCGGTGAAGATCTGGTCGTAGTGGTGAGGTGGCAGGAACCCGGCGTTGTCGCCGAACGCGACGGCCTGCTGCATCCGCATCATGACCGCATCGGCAAAGCCACGCAGCAGCATCACGATGCCCAGCACGATGTACATGATGCCGATCTTCTTGTGGTCGATGCTGGTGAACCACTCTCGCCAGAGATAGCCCCACGCGCGGAAGTACGTCAGCAGCGCCACCAGTGCCAGTCCGCCTATCGCCACGGCGGCGAAGGTGGCGATCAGGATCGGCTCATGGTAGGGAATGGCCTCCCATGACAGTCGGCCGAAAATCAGGTTGGCGAGTTCGGAGCGCTCGGGCATGTTTGTCACCTGGGCCTGTGTTGGCCAAAATTGACCGATGATGATTGGCGGGAACCGGAAAAATGGGGGCGAATCCCCGCTTCACCGCAGCAGTCGTCTACCGTCGTTGAGCACGACGTCCGGCGCAAACAGCGGCGAATCGACCGGTGTGTTGCTTGCCGTGCAGATTTCGCCGGACGGGTCGAACTTGCCGCGGCTGCGATCGAGCGCCATGGTGTCGGCCATGCAGGCGCCGCCATCCACGCAACGGTTCAGGATCTGGTCGTAGAGTTCGGGCGCCACGCTCGCATAGCGTTGCACCGGCTCACGTTCGCTGGGCTGGGCCAGCTTCAGGTAGGCGTCCTTCGACAGGGTGCTTCCCGATGACTTGGCCTGCGCGATCCAGCGATCGAAGTCCTCGCTCGACATGCCGTGGAACTTGAACCGCATATGCGAGAAGCCCGCGCCACTGTAGTTGGACGAGAAGCCGTCATAGATGCCGGGTTTGTTGATCACCGCATGGAGCTTGGTTTCCATGCCAGGCATGGCGTAGACCATGCCGGCCAGCGAAGGCACGAAGAAGGCGTTCATCACCGAGGTGGCGGTGATCCGGAAGGCGATCGGGCGATCGACCGGCGCGGCCAGTTCGTTCACCGTGGCAATGCCTTGTTCGGGATACAGGAACAGCCACTTCCAGTCCAGCGCCACGACTTCCACCGTGAGCGGTTTCACCTCGGTGGGAACGGGGCGGCCTTCGTCGAGTCGTGTCAGTGGCCGGTAGGGATCGAGCTGATGGGTGCTGACCCACGTCACCGCGCCGAGCGCGATGATGATCAGCAGCGGTGCGGCCCAGATCGCCAATTCGAGCACCGTGGAGTGGTCCCACTCGGGGTTGTACGGGGAATCGGGGGCGCTCTCGCGGTATCGCCACGCGAACAGCAACGTGAGGAAGATCACCGGGACGATGATCAGCAGCATCAGACATGTGGCGATGATGATCAAGTCACGCTGGCGCATGGCCATATCGCCGGATGGCGAAAGCAGCACAGCGTTGCACCCGGCCAGACTCGCCAATAGCGCGATTGCGGTAAAACGCAAAAGCAACCTTCCCGTCACCCTGATGGGTGTCACTGCTGCATCGAAGCGTGGCATGGTCTCGGAAGTGGCGTCTGGTTAACGTCGCATTGGGGTGGCCCCAACGATCTTTCGATTTCCAGTTGCAGTTTAGGCGCTATTCTTGTGATTGCGGGACTTTAAGTGCAGTACGACATCCTCCTCTCGCACATCAAGGAGACTCCACGATGGCCAGTCTGTCCCACCAGCATCGCGCGTCGCCCACTGCACCTCCGGCTCCCGGTCATCATGACGTGGCGCCAGCCGAGATCGCTACAGGCGTGGTGATCGGGCGCGCCTCCGAGTACTTCGACTTCTTCACGTATGGCATCGCCTCGGTGCTCGTCTTCCCATCGGTCTACTTCCCGTTTGCGAGCGAGTTGGCCGGTCTGCTCTACAGCTTCGCGATCTTCTCCTTCGCATTCGTCGGACGGCCGTTCGGGACGACGCTGTTCATGCGAATCCAGCGACGCTGGGGCCGCGGCATCAAGCTGACGGCCTCGCTGTTCCTGCTCGGCACCGCCACGGTGGGTATCGCGTTCCTGCCGTCATATGCGTCGATCGGCAGTTCGGCCATCTACCTGCTGGCGCTGTTCCGCTTCCTGCAGGGCATTGCGTTTGGCGGTTCGTGGGATGGCCTGCCGTCGCTGCTGGCGCTCAATGCGCCGGAAAACAAGCGCGGGTGGTACGCGATGGTGGGGCAGCTTGGCGCGCCGACTGGCTTCATCGTGGCGGGTGCGTTGTTCCTGTTCCTGCGCTCGAGCCTGACGCCGGAAGAGTTCATCGATTGGGGGTGGCGTTATCCGTTCTATGTGGCCTTCGCCATCAACGTGGTGGCGCTGTTCGCGCGGCTGCGCCTGGTGGTCACGCATGAATACACCCGACTGCTCGAGGAGGATGAACTCGAGCCAATCAGCACGCTGCAGATGGTCAATGCGCAGGGCTTCAACATCTTCCTCGGCGCCTTCGCGGCACTGGCCAGCTATGCGCTGTTCCACCTCGTCACCGTGTTTCCGCTGTCATGGGTGAGCCTGCACAAGACGCAGAACATCACAGACGTGCTCGCGGTCCAGATCGTGGGTGCGGTCATTGCGTTCATCGGCACGTTGATCTCCGGCTGGCTTGCCGACCGCATCGGCCGGCGTACCACGCTGGCGACAATGGCCGTCTTGATTGGCATCTTTAGCCTGTTCAGTCCGTGGCTGCTCGATGGCGGCGCGACCGGCCAGAACCTGTTCATCCTGATCGGCTTCGGCCTGCTGGGTTTGTCGTACGGGCAGGCGGCTGGCGTGGTGACGTCGAACTTCGAGACCCGCTATCGCTATACGGGCGCCGCGCTGACGACCGATTTCGCGTGGCTGTTCGGCGCCGCATTTGCGCCACTGGTAGCGCTGGGACTGTCGTCGCTGTTCGGTCTGGTCGCGGTTAGTCTGTATCTGCTGTCTGGGGTGGTGGGAACGCTGGTGGCGCTGCGGATCAACCGTGCGCTGGGGACCCCCGACGATTGACCTCATCGAGCGCAAATGCCACGAACGCGCGCGCCGCGGCAGTGCGATAGGCGCCACGCCGTTGCAGTAGCGCGGCACGGCGCGGCGGCAGCGGCAGTTCCAGCTTGAGGACGCACAGATCCGGATGTCCGGCGGCAATGGCCGCCGGCAGCACCGTGGCGTGGCGTCCGCTGCGCACGGCGTCAAGCACGGCGCTGACCGAGTTGGCCTCGAACGTGATACGCGGCTCGATCCCTAGCGCCCCGAAGTAGCGGGCGATATAACCCCGTGTGGCAAATTCCCGCGTCAGCATGGCCATGGATTGCGCCGCGAGCACGTCGGCGCGCAGTGCCGTGCGTCGGCGCGCCAGCGCGTGTGTGGCGCCGACCATGTAGGCCAGCGGTTCCTCCATCAACGGTGTGGCGTCCAGATCGGGCAGATGGATATCGTCGAAGGCGATGCCGATATCGACCTCGTCATCGGCCAGCAATGGCTCCACGCGCTCTTGTGGCATTTCGCGCAGACTCAGCGTGATATTCGGATACGCCGAGTTAAACGCCACGATCAGCGGCGCCACCAGATAGGGCGTGAACGTCGGCGTGATCGCCAGCCGGAGGTTGCCGCGCGTGAGTTCCCCCACGTCATGGATGGCGCGTCGCCCGGCTTCGAGGTCCTGCAGCGCGCGGCGTGCGTGCACGTAGTACGCCTCGCCGGCGTCAGTCAGTCGCACGGTGCGGCCGCTGCGATCGAACAACGGCGCGCCGAGTGATTCCTCGAGCTGGCGGATCTGCTGCGACAGTGTCGGCTGGGAGACATGGAGTGCCTCGGCCGCTCGGGTGAAGTTGCCGGCGTCGGCGACGGCCAGGAAATAGCGAACGTGGCGCAGCAGCATGGTGGTAACTATTGGTGTTGCCAATGACGAGGATAATAAACCGGTCTTTGACCCAATAGCTGTTCGCCGCCATGCTGGAGCCATCCAATGACGATGGGGGCGTCGGCGTGAAAGATCTGATCCAGGGCATTCTGAAGTTCCAGCGGGAAGAATTCCCGAAGCGGTCGGCGTTGTTCAAGCACCTGGCCACGCAGCAGAATCCCAAGACGTTGTTCATCGCGTGTTCGGACAGCCGCGTCGTGCCGGCGTTGCTGACACAGTGCGAGCCCGGGGAGCTGTTCGTGATCCGCAACGCCGGCAATATCGTCCCGGCCTACGCGGTGCAGCCAGGCGGCGTGTCCGCCAGCGTCGAATACGCGGTGGCGGGGCTCAAGGTGCGCGACATCGTGATCTGTGGCCATTCCGATTGCGGGGCCATGACGGCCGTGGCCACCTGCCAATGCCTGGACCACATGCCCGCTGTCGAAGAGTGGCTCGAACATGCCAGCGGCGCCCGGCGGATCAGTCTGGCCCGTCCGCACGCATCGGACCGGGCACGGGTGGACGACATGGTGCGTGAGAACGTGATCGAGCAGCTTGACCATCTGCGGACGCATCCGTCGGTGGCGCAGGCGCTGGCCGAAGGGCGTGTCGACCTGCATGGCTGGGTCTACGACATCGAAACCGGTGAGATCGATGCCCTCGAAGGACGTACCGGGAAGTTCGTGCCGCTGCGGGAACAGCCTGATGTCACCGCCACGCTGGAGCGGGTTGCCTGACGCCAGGGATTGGCAGGTATCAGCGCGAGGGCGATTGCGCAGGCGCCGCGCGCAGCACGCCTGCGGCGATTTCGCGCATCAGCTCATCGACGGTCTCGAGCTCGGCCTCGCCCAGACCGGCGGGCGCGCGGGCGGTGCCCCAGTCACCATAGACCATGGCGATGCAGCGATTGCGGATTCTCACCGGCGCCAGCAGGATCGACCGCGCGTCCGGAATCGCATCGCGATACCACCGTGGCAGACGGCGCGCCACTTCGGCGTCGGTCGTGTCCTCCACCAGCAGCGGCTTGGACGCCAGCGCGGCAAAGTGGAACACATCGGGCACGAAGCCTTCCTCGAAGGACAGCGCGGACAGCCTTTCACGCATTCCCTCGCCGAAGCCCAGCCGCGCGTGAAAGTGCCGTGTCGAGGGGTTCAGCATCATCAGGAAACAGCGCGAGAAGTCCAGCGCGCGCATCGACGATTCCAGCACCATCGGTGCCAGTTGCGATACCGTCCGGCCCGCGCCTTCGCGCTGCACCTCGGCGATGCCTTGCCGCAGTCGCTCCAGGACGTTATCCGGGCGCGCGCCGTGGGCAAGTGTTGTGGCATCCTGCGCCGGCGATTCGGATTCGACAATCGACGCATTGAGCACCTCGGCCTGGCGCACGGCCACGGAGACGTCGCTGGCGTCCAGGCCGAGCACCTTCGCGTGCGACAGCAGCAAGGCTTCGACCGATGCCTGATTGCCGTCGCGCACCATCGTGGCCGCGGCCTGTGCGGAGACCTGCGCGATCGCGGCGAGCCAGTCGGCATGGGTTTCCAGTACGGTATCCGTGGACAGCGCGCGCGGCTTCATTGCGTGCGCGATCAGGCCCGGGAGCCGCCATTTGCGCGCGGCCGCCTCGGCGATCTCCACCATCGACACACCGAGCACTTCCTGGCAGGCCTCGTTCTCCGTCATCGGATGCGCGGCGCACATGGCCTCCACGCGTTCCCATTCTTCGGGGAAATAGAACACGATGAGCAGCCGGCTCATATGGTGCATCAGCGTGCAGACGACGGCTTCCTCGCCCTCGTTGATGCCGCGTGCCTGGCTCAGCGCCCGCGTGATCTCGCCGGCCACCAGCGCGCGTTGCAACGCGCGCGTGGCCTGCGGACGATTTGGCGCCACGCCGTGGAAATAGTCGAGCAGCTGGATGCCGAGCGTCAGGTGGCTGATCGCCTCCACGCCCAGCACCAGGATCGCGCGCGAGACGGTGGTCACCTCGCCGCCGAACGATCGGTACATGGCCGAGTTGGCGAGCCGGATCACCTTCTGCGACAGGCTGAAATCCGACAGCACGCTTGTGGCCATCTCGCCGACGGTGAGGTCGGCGTTGAGCGTCTTGAAGATGTTGTCGACACAGTACTGAAGCGTCGGGAAGTCTCCCTGCTGCGCCATCCGTGCCCACAGGGTCTCGAAGAAATCGGACTTGGACATCAGGACACCCGTGGCGCGAAGACTTCGCCCTCGCCGACCACGAACCTGCCGTCGGTGACGGCGCTCTCGAAATCGGCGGCGGCGACGGCACGTGCAAAGCGCCATCCCTGCACAAGGTTGCAGCCCTGCGCGGCCAACAGCTTGTTTTGGGCATCGGTTTCCACGCCCTCGGCAATGGCGACGAGACCGAGTTCGCGTGCCAGCGACAGCACGGCCGACACGATGGTCCGCGCGTGCGGTGAATCGACCATGTCGGCGACGAAGCTGCGGTCGACCTTAAGGGCCGACAGCGGAAAGCGGCGCAGGTACGACAGGCTCGAATAGCCGGTGCCGAAATCATCGACGGCGAAGCGGATGCCGAGCGCACGCAGCGAAAGGAGCAGTTCCTCGGCGGCCTTCGGATCGGTCATCAGCGCGCTTTCGGTGATTTCCAGCAGTAGCCGGTCGGCGCCGATGCCCGATTCCTGGATCGCATTGCGGACACTGTCGAAGAAACCCGGATGCAGGAACTGCACGGCTGACACGTTGACCGACATATGGCCTACATGGATACCCAGCGCATCCCAGGCGGCAAGCTGCGCGCAGGCGCAGCGCAGCGCCCACGCGCCAAGGTGTTTGATCAGACCGTTCTTCTCGGCGACGGGAATGAACACATCGGGCCGGATATCGCGGCCTGCGTGCTCCCAGCGCATCAGTGCTTCCACGGCGCAGACTTCACCGCTTCCGGGCCAGACGATCGGCTGGTAGTGCAGCAGGAATTCTCCGTTCTGCACCGCTTCGAACATGCTCTGTTCGATCTGGAACTGTTCGTCCAGGCGGCGGTCCAGTTCGGGCGAGTAGATGCAGTAACGGTTCTTGCCGAGCGCCTTCGCCTCGTACATCGCCAGGTCCGCGCGGCGTAGCCATTGCGACTCCGATTGCGCCGAACCGTTCGAGAAGGCCAGGCCGATGCTGGTGGTGATGCGCACCTGGCAGCCGCCCAGCAGGAAGGGCTGGCGGCAGACATGGATCACGCGTTCGAGGATGCGGATGGCGTCCGCCTCTGACTCCATGTCATCGAGCATCAGCACGAATTCGTCGCCACCCAGCCGCGCCACGCTTTGGCGCGTGCGGACAGTGTCCTGCAGGCGCGTGCCCACTTCCTTGAGCAGCGCGTCGCCAAATTCGTGGCCGAGCGAGTCGTTGACGTTCTTGAAGCCGTCCAGATCCATCAGGGCAACCGCGAACGGCTGGCCCGCGCGGCGGCCGGACGTGTATTCCTCGATCCGCTTGCCGATGTAGGCGCGGTTGCCGACACCGGTCAACGGGTCCAGGAAGGCACGCTCGGTCAGGTCTCGCTCCGACTCCACCCAATGCGTAATGTCTTGGCCGAACAGCAGCAGGCTCGGCGCATCGTCGGCATCGCGGTGGTAGCTCACGCGCAGGTCGAGCCAGTTGGGCCCGCCGATACCGCCGGCCACGCGCACGCGCTCGCGGCGCATGGTCTGGTCCTGCGCGCAGCACGTCAGCAGCATGGCCACGCGTTCGCGGGACTCCAGCGCGATGATGTCGAGGATCGAGGTGCGCAGCAGGTATTCGCGCGGATAGACCAGTAGTTCGGCGGTGGCTTCAGTCGCTTCGAGAATGCGTCCCTGCATGTCCACGCGCATGGCCAGCGCGCCGGAAGCCTCCAGCAACGCCAGGGCCTCGCCGTAGGCAGGGCCGGCATCGGGCCGCCTGCGATCGGCAGGCTCCGGTGCCAGAGCAACATCGAATGCGAACGCGGTCATGTATCTTTCAACCCTGAGCCCAATGGGCGCATGGCTGATATCGGTTGGTTTCTTGTGATCTGTAGGGTTGGATACCCGCGGCAACGCCAGTCCGTGGCTAACCCGTGCCCGGAACATGACCTCTGGTGCTGCCGCCGTCATACGAATGACATCGGCGATTCTAATACGAGCCGACATCGGGCTGAGTGTGGCGCGGGAGGGGGCTGACGCCAGTGGGCACGGCTACAACACGCGTATTGCCAGTTGAAGGCCAGGCTTGTGTCGGGATTGACATAGTCGTGGGAAATCCGTGACACTCATTCCCATGTCCAGTTTCGCCATCCGCATCGCCGCGATTATTCGCACCATTCCGAGAATGGTGGGTTAGCGCGCGTCCGAAACAGACATCAATAACCCGCCCAACGAGGCGGGTTTTTTATGGCCGCCTCCAGGGATTTCCAGAGATTTCCCCTCAAGAATGGAGTCGCCATGCCGTTAACCCATCCCCTTGCTGTGCCCCAAGCCGTTGCGCCAGGCCAGTCGTTCGATGTCGAGCCGTTTGAAACGGCACACGACGCCTGGAGCGACGCCGACGATTATCTGAGGCGCATCCTGACCGCGCGTGTTTACGATGTGGCACGGGAGACCGCGCTGGAGGCGGCGCCGACCTTGTCCGCGCATCTCGGCCACCGTGTCTGGTTCAAGCGCGAAGATCATCAGCCCGTGTTTTCGTTCAAGGTGCGCGGCGCCTACAACAAGATGGCCAGCCTGCCGGCCGATGCGCTTGCCCGTGGCGTGATCACGGCCTCAGCCGGCAATCACGCGCAAGGCGTGGCGCTGGCCGCGGCCCGGCTTGGTGTGCGGGCGATCATCGTCGTGCCGCAATCCGCGCCGCAGGTGAAGGTGGATGCGGTGCGTGCCCACGGTGGCGGGATGGTGGAAGTCGTGCTGGCCGGCGAGTCCTATTCCGATGCCTTCGACCATGCGCTATCCCTGCAGCAACAACACGGACTGACGTTCATCCCGGCGTTCGACGATCCCGACGTCATCGCCGGGCAAGGAACCGTGGGCATGGAGATCCTGCGGCAGCATCGCGGTCCGCTTGATGCCGTGTTCGTGCCGATCGGCGGTGGCAGCCTGGCAGCAGGCGTGGCGGCATATGTCAAGGCGGTCCGGCCGGAAGTCCAGGTCATCGGCGTGCAAACGGAGGATTCCTGCGCCATGGCGCGTTCGCTGGCCGCTGGCGAGCGGGTCACGCTCGATACCGTGGGATTGTTCTCGGATGGCACGGCGGTCAAGCGCGTCGGAGAAGAGACGTTTCGGCTTTGCCAGAAGTACCTCGATGGCGTGCTGACGGTGGATACCGATGCGCTCTGCGCGGCGATCAAGGACATCTTCCAGGACACGCGCAGCCTGGTGGAGCCGGCCGGCGCGCTGGCCGTGGCGGGGCTCAAGCAGTATGCGGCGACGGCGGGCAACGCCTCGCTGGCGCTGGTCGCGATCACATCGGGCGCCAATATGAACTTTGACCGCTTGCGCATCGTGGCGGAGCGGGCGGAAGTGGTTGGTGCCGCACGATGATGGAAGGGGAGGCCGATGACCGCCCAGAAGTTGTCGTACAACTGTGGTTCTTTCGGGCAGAATCAGGGGTGGCACTCTTCCCAGCCACAAGACATTGGAGACATCGAGCATGACAAAGCAGGCAAAGGTCGCACTGGTCACGGGCGCGGCGCGCGGTATCGGCAAGGCAGTGGCACAGGCGATGCTCGCGGACGGTTATCAGGTCGTGCTGGCCGGGCGCACCGCCGAAACGTTGGAAGCCCTGGCCGCGCAAGCTACGGCTGCGGGCCAGACCGCGCTGGCCGTGCAGTGCGATGTGAGTGATGCCGCCTCGGTCGACGCTTTGTTCGGCAAGATCCGCGAACGCTTCGGCCGGCTCGATGTACTGTTCAATAACGCAGGCATCAACGCGCCGGGCGTCAGCATCGACGAACTGTCAGTCGAGCAGTGGAAGGCGGTGGTAGACACCAACCTGACCGGCGCCTTCTTGTGCGCGCGCGGCGCGTTCGCGCTGATGAAATCGCAGGACCCGCGTGGTGGCCGCATCATCAACAACGGGTCGATCTCGGCCCACGCGCCACGGCCGAATTCCGTGGCCTACACGGCCACCAAGCATGCGATTACCGGGCTGACCAAGAGCCTGTCGCTCGATGGCCGTCCCTGGGACATCGCCTGTGGTCAGATCGATATTGGCAACGCGGGTACCGACATGGCCAACCGCATGGCGCGTGGCGTGCCGCAGGCCAACGGCGAGATCCGCCCGGAGCCGTTGATGGATGTGGCCCACGTTGCCAGCTCGGTACTGCATATGGCCAATCTGCCGCTGGAAACCAATGTGCAGTTCATGACCGTCATGGCGACCAAGATGCCGTTCGTGGGACGCGGGTAATGCGCTGAGGTGGAATCAAGGCGGTCCTCCTCTCGCTCGGCGGAGAGGGGCGGCCCGTCAATGGGTGCTACCGTGCCGGCCGGCCATGAAAGCCGCCGCATCGGCTGCGGTCATGCCGCGGTTGTCGCGTGCGTTGGGGTCGGCGCCATGCGCCTTGAGTATGTCGACGATATCCGTGCGCTGGAACATTGCGGCGGTCATCAGCGCCGTGCGGCCGTCAGGCGAGGCACCTTCGACGTCGGCACCATGCTCGAGCAGGATTTCGACGATTTCGGTGTAGCCCTTGTAGGCGGCTCCGGCGATCGGCGTCTGACCCATCGCATTGCGAATGTCCGGCGAAGCGCCGACTTCCAGCAGCGTGCGCAGCGCGTTCGCATGGCCATGGTAGGCGGCCAGCATGACGAGGGTGTCGCCCTTCTCATTACGCAGGTTCGGTGGCATACCGCGTTCGATCAGCGCCGCGAGCGCCACGGCGTCGCCATTGCGCGCGAGATCGAACACCTGGCCCAGCGCGGCGATCATGCGCGCTTCATCTTCCGCGGACATCGTGGCTTGAGGCTGTTCCATCATCATTTTCCTGTCTCGGACGGTTTGTTCGGGATTTGCTGAGTCGTTCCGCCCATGCCTCTCCCGGGGGCGGGAGAGGCATGGGTAGTGGGGACTTACTTGGCCTCGATCATCTCGATAGCAGCCGCGACACCCGCACCATAGGCGGGGTCAGCCGCCGTGCAATGCTTGATGTGGGTCTGCTGGATGTGTTTCGACACACCCTTGATCGAGCGGGCCGTGTTGTCGAACAGCGCCTGCTGCTGCGTCGGCGACATCAGGCGGAACAACGCGCCGACCTGCGAGAAGTAGTCGCCGTCCTCGCGATGGTTCCAGTGGTCGGCAGTGCCTTCCAGCGTCAGCGGCGGTTCGCGGAAGTCGGGTTGCTCGGCCCACTCGCCCTTCGTATTGGGCTCATAGCCGATGGCGGCCCCCCGGTTGCCGTCGACGCGCATCGTGCCGTCGCGGTGATAGCTGTTGACGTACTTCGCGGCTTTCGGCGAGTTCACCGGAATCTGGTGATGATTCACGCCGACGCGATAGCGCGCGGCGTCGCCGTACGAGAATAGACGGCCCTGCAACATCTTGTCGGGCGAGAAACCGACGCCAGGGACGATCGTCGACGGCGCGAACGATGCCTGTTCGACTTCGGCGAAGAAGTTGTCCGGATTGCGGTTCAGTTCCAGCACGCCGACTTCGATCAGCGGGTAGTCCTTCTTCGGCCAGATTTTGGTCAGGTCGAACGGGTGGTAGGGGACCTTGCTGGCTTCGGCTTCCGGCATGATCTGCACGCAGAGCTTCCAGCGCGGGAAATTGCCACGTTCGATTGATTCAAACAGATCGCGCTGGTGATATTCGCGGTCCTGGCCCGTGATCTCCGCAGCTTCCTCGTCAGTCAGGTTCTGGATGCCCTGCTGGGTGACGAAGTGGAACTTCACCCAGAAACGCTCCATGTTGGCGTTGATGAAGCTGTAGGTATGGCTGCCGAACCCGTGCATATGACGCCAGGTGCGCGGGATACCCCGGTCACTCATCACGATCGTGACCTGGTGCAGGGCTTCGGGCAGGCCGGTCCAGAAGTCCCAGTTGCTTTCGGCGCTACGCATGCCCGTGCGCGGGTCGCGCTTCACGGCGTGGTTCAGGTCGGGGAACTTCAGGGGGTCGCGCAGGAAGAAAACCGGGGTGTTGTTGCCCACCAGGTCCCAGTTGCCTTCCTCGGTGTAGAACTTGATCGCAAAGCCGCGGATGTCGCGTTCCGCATCGGCCGCGCCGCGCTCGCCGGCCACCGACGAGAAGCGCAGGAACAGGTCGGTTTTCTTGCCAACCTGTGAGAACAGGTTCGCGCGCGTGTACTTGGTGATGTCATGCGTGACCGTGAACGTGCCGTAAGCGCCGGCGCCCTTGGCGTGCATGCGGCGTTCCGGAATCACTTCACGGTCGAAGTGGGCAAGCTTTTCGAGGAACCAGACATCCTGGAGCAGGGCGGGGCCACGCGGCCCGGCGGTCTGAACGTTCTGGTTATCGACAACGGGCGCGCCAAATGCGGTCGTGAGCTTATTCATAGTCATTCCTTGATGCAGTCGTGCGATCCGGAAGGGTCGCGTCTGGACATTTGTGGGACGGAATTGCCGCGGCTCGTGGCCGCGTCACCGAGGGCGCCGGGGAACTGACTCGCCGGCAGGAGTTGCAGTCAACTATCGCAGAAGGGGTCGTTCAAGTCATATCGTATTGATCAATGGCCGCGATAGTGCACAGACTTTTCGAGCGGGCCATTAAGTGGTTTACGTCTGGGAAGGGCTCCGCTTTCTCGCATTTTTCGGATCAGGTCAAATTCTGTGCTCGGCATTGACAGGAAATTGACGTGTATCAGTCGATTCTTTGCAGTGTCTGGACGGCAGGCTGAATAGGCTGAAAGCAGGACAACTACGACCATGCCGCACCATGTGGATCGTCTACCGTTTTGGTCTTGCCGCCATTGCGTTGATCGCCCTGATTGCGCTGTTCGTGTGCCAGTACCGGCTATCGGCCAGGCTGGCGCGCCGCGAAGCGAAGCTCGATGGGCAGCAGGCACATGAGGAACCCGGCGCCATTGAATCGTGAGGCGCTGGCCGGGCGCGGCCCGTTCAAATGCGACGCGTGCTCGACCTGAGTCCTCCCCGTGGCAGGTTTACCGTGCCTTTTCAGGCTGCGTTCCTATCCTTACAAGGTGAAAATCATGCGCAGGAGATGACATGCAAGCGAGGTTTGCGCGCGGCATCGCGCAGACGCCACTGACGGTGGCAGCCCGGGAATTTCCACTGGCGGAGGAGGCCGCCATGCCCGAGGTTGGCGACCTGGTGACCGTCTTCAGTCAGGATCTGGTCACGGAGTTCAGCATCCGGCTGAACGCCGCGGCGGGGCCGGATTTATGGTACGGCGTGATCTACGCCATCAGCCGGGGCACCGAGATGCTCGTCGTCGCGGAGGGGCTCGAGCTTGACGATGTGGTCAGCGTCAGGCGGCAGGAAGTTGCGTCCGTCATCAAGGCGGACAGCCAGCATTGAGAATCGGCAGCCAGGTGTGGGACGGCGGCAGGCGTTGCCGCCGGGGGGCTGCTGCGGGTATGCTGCGCGTGCATTCGTATGCCAGCAACCGTAACGCCCGCCCCCAGCCAGCAAGTCGCCGTTCCCATGTCCTCGCCCCTCCCCGTACCTGCTACCACTCGCCAGTTCATCGCCGGACCCGCCGGTCAGATCGAAGTTCTCGTCGATACGCCGGCCGCTGCGACGATCGGCGTTGCCGTGGTGGCGCATCCGCATCCGTCCCAGGGCGGTAACGCCGAACACAAGATTCCCCAACTGCTTGCGCGCATCCTGCAGGCGCATGGTTTCCTGGCGTTGCGGCCGAACTATCGCGGCGTTGGCCAGAGCGAAGGGGAGTACGACGAAGGGAACGGCGAAACGGACGATGTGCTGGCCGTGATCCGGTATGCGCAATCAGCGAATGCGGGGCTGCCGCTGGCATTGGCTGGATTCTCGTTCGGCGCCTTCGTCCAGACGCGCGCAGCCGAGGTGCTCACCGCCGAAGGCGAGTCGATCGCGCACTTGATGCTGACGGGAATGCCCGCTGGCGCGTTGTCCGACACGCTGTCCTATGACACGCCGACGGTCCCCGCCCACGCACTGGTCGTGCACGGAGAGCGCGATGAGCGGGTACCGCTGGTGAATGTCTTCGACTGGGCGCGACCGCAGGAACTGCCGGTGGTCGTGGTGCCGGGCGCCGGACACTTCTTCACGGGGAAGCTGCCAGGCCTGCGCCGCGTGGTGGAGAGCTATCTGCGGCGGCCGGCCGAGTGACCGCCTGATCGGCAGCTATTGGGTCAGAACTCGTACATGATCGAAATATCGCCGGTCATGTTGGCCGAGTGAGATACGACCGGGCTGTTGCGCGCATCGCCGACGAGCGCCGCGATGCCGAAATCGGCCGTGGCGAACCAGTGCTTGCCGAAGAACCACATCGCGGATACCCCCCCGCCGTATGAGCGGATGCCGGCGCCGGCATGGTACTGGGGCAGTCCTGAACGCGCCGATTGCTCCGCCGTGACACCGTACCAGCGACTCATGTAGGCCGAATCCGCGACCGTCATGGTCGGACCCGCGAACCAGGCGAACTTGTCCGAACTGCCCGGCAGCGGCATATACGCGCCGAGGTCGCCCAGCCACCCGTTGGCACCCCCGAACTGGCGCCGCGCGTTCGCGCGAATCACAAGCGGAAACTCCTTCGAGACCACGTACTCCGCGAACAGCTTCGACTCGACCGCCATCCCGATGTTGCCGAGTCCGGCCAGATGGTCGTGGTCGTGCTTTTCGCGTCGGCCGAAGTCATAGGTCAGCGCAATACCGGCGCGCCAATGGTCGGAGTGGACGATGTTCCAGCCAAGGCCTTCGCCAGTGGACAGGAAGCCTTGATCGCGATACCGGATGTCGATCGCGGGGCCCGCCAGCGGATAGTAGTTGCCGGTGCCGTCGTAATACGGGCTGATGCGGGCTGCCATGCCCAGGCGAACCGTCCAGTCGGGCGGGGGCCCCTCGAACAGCTTTTCCAGCGGCACGCCTACCGAGTACTGCCACTCGGCCAGCGGGGCCGGCGTCTGGGCGTGGGCTCGCGGCGCGGCCAGCAAGGCCACCAGCGCGAACATCGCCGTGGCGAGCCACAGTATCAGGGCGCGCGGGTACCGGCCATGTGCCACACCAGCCTGGTAATCCGAATTCGTCGACAAGTAATCACTCCGTTTCTTCTGGCACCTCCCATGGGGGAAGGTGCGATGCAAAACCGGTGTAACGGCGCTGGCGGACGTGCGGATGACGCAAAGTCATCATTTTGCTGAAACCCGATGGCCATTGTGGCCGACGTGGCGGCCGGCGACCAGCCCTCCCCGGTTAGCCGTCCGTTGTCAGCCGTCAATTTCTGGCGCCGCGCTCGTCGTCCCATTGCCAGTCGCGCCGCATGATCAGGAATGTGAACGATGTGGACCAGCCTATCAGAATCAGGCCCACCAGCGGCTGTACGGCAGCCAGCAGACGCAGCTGGCCGATCGGGACGATGTCGCCGATGCTTTGGGTGGTGAAGGTTTCGAGGGAGAAGTAGATATACGCCGCGGGGCCGTGCTCTTGCATGCCCGACAGGCGGCCGATGCCAAGCAACTCGGTGCCGAGCCAGTAACCGCCGCTGAAAACCACGGCTTCAACGCAATGCGTGACGATGATCAGCAGGATCATTACGGCAATGCTGAGTTTGCCGCTGAGGCGCTTGGGGTGAATCGAGGAGATTAGCCGAAGTGCTTCATAGTGCAGGCCGACGCAGATAACGGTCAGGCCGGCCGTGAGTCCGACTGCAAGAAGGTAATTAATTGGCGTGTCTGGCATCGTTCGCCGGGAGTTCGCGAGTGATGGGCAGACTATATACGGCGGTTTGATGCTTGCGCCATGGTGCGCGCAAATGCCAACGCGGCGTGAACGCATGGCTGAGTGCATTCACGCCGCGCTGGATTGCGCACTGATGGCTTTCTTCAACTTGCTGCGGGGGCGCAGTTATTAGTGTTGGGTGTCGGGTTCAGACAGGTAGCGTCTGGACCACGATCGCGGCGGCGGCGCCGGTGGCGGCTGTGACGGCCAGCCATCCACTCAGGATCAGGGCACTGTTCTTGAAGCTCATGATGGACTCCGGGGCAGCAACCGGAGCCGGCCAGAACAGTGGCCCTGATGCGACTCCGGTTACTTCTTTTCAACTACCGCCAGCATGGGGCGGGGCTCAGGCGTTTGCGCCTTCGGTGTACGGGTCGAACTTGCCGGCACGGGCACCGTCGTAGTACGGATCGACCTTGCGGGCCGGTTCGCTCGAGACACCGGTGCGATCCAGGCCGGCGACCATGCGTGCGCCGTCGGTGTACGGGTCGAACTTGCCGACCTTGGCGCCGTCGAGGTACGGATCAACCTTGCGGGCGGGTTCGCTCGAGACACCGGTGCGGTCCAGACCGGCGACGATGCGGGCACCGTCGGTGTACGGATCGAACTTGCCGACCTTGGCGCCATCGGTGAACGGGTCAGCCTTGCCGACCTTTGCGCCATCGGTGTACGGGTCGGTCTTGCCGACGCGTGCGCCGTCGGTGAAGGCGCTGCGCTGGTCGTTCACGCGATAGCTGTAGCCGTAGACTTCGCCGGCCTTCTGGGCGGCGGGGGCGGCTTGGGCGGCGCCAGTGACGAAAGCGGCGGCGAGTGCGGCGGCGGTCAGGATGGTCTTGGCGTTCATGATTGCTCTCCTTGCGAACGGCCGGGCGATCTTGGTGTGTGGGTCGCGGGGCCGGTGTTCTGTGCTGCGAATCTCAGGGGTCTTGGTTTGGGCGCTGTTGCTATCTACTGCTAGATAGGTAGCCAGGGCTAAAAAAAAGACCGCCTCCCGGTACTGACAAACGACTTGGTGTTGCGTGGATCGGCTTGGTGCTGCGGACTGCTTTGCTGCATCGCGTCGTCCATGAGCCAAATATTATCTACTACTAGATAGATAAGCAAGGGCTTTCTTCGAAGCACAATCATATTTCTGCTAAAGATGGTGAGTGACTACGGGGTAACCGAAGCTGGTGATGACGTCTAAGCGCCTAATTTAAAACAGAAAATTGCGTCAAACTATCGCCCGGCGCGACATGATTAGAGCGTTTGCTCTAGTTATGCCAACTCACCTGTCGCGTTGGGCGACCAAGCCCTCGAGCAGGGTCCGTGTCTGGTCGTGCATCACATCCTGCACGCGTTGCGTCTCGGCTTCACCATAGCCCTGCCAGTTCAGCGCCTTGAGAATATGACGCCGCATCACCTTGAACGATGCCACCTGGCTGTCGATGGCGATGGTGCGGATACGTGTGGATTCCGCCGTGGCCGGCTGCCCGGTCAGGCGCCCAACGATATGCGTGGTCAGCGAGAACAGCCGGTGGTTGATGCCGGCATCGAAGCGGTCGAATGCCGCCGGGGGACCGAGTCCCGCACGTTCACGCGCCATGAACTGACGCCAGTGCTCGGTGTCGGGGCCCTCATATAGAAAGGCCATGAAGCGCGCCTGCAGCGCCAGGTAGGCGTCGATCAGTTCTGCATCACTGGCATCTTCCCGGGCCACCACGGCTTCCGCCCGGCCCACAACTTCCTCCAGTAGCGACCACACCCGCTCGACGAAGTAGTCGATGCATGCGAGGTAGACCCCTTCCTTGTTATCGAAGTAGTACTGGAGTGCCGGGGCGTTCACCCCGGCTTCGCGCGCGATGTCGCGGGTGGAAGCGCCGTCAAAGCCATGTGTGCCGAACAGCCGCAGCGCCGCATCGATGATACGGGCACGAGTCTCTTCGCCACGCTGGTAACCGCCTTCGGCCGCAGGCCTGTGTCGCGCCATGTCGGAAGTCCTTGTCGCTGAATTCAGACAGAAATATACCAGTTGACAGATTTTTACCAAGTGGAATAATTGCTGAGCCATTCCGACTTCGAAGTCCCCGCGTCCCCATGTCCGCCACCCACTCCGCCGCAACGGCGTCGCCAGCCGGCGTCGCGCCAGAATCTGCCGTTCCCGACCGCACTTCGCGCCGCAAGCAGATCCTGCTCGGCGCCGGTTTGCTGCTTCTCGCGCTTGCTCTGGCGTACGGTGTGCGCTGGTGGATCTATGGCCGCTTCATCGAAAGCACCGATGACGCCTATATCCAGGCCGACAGCGTGACGGTGGCACCCAAGGTCAACGGCTACGTGGCCGAGGTCTACGTGCGTGACAACCAGCAGATCCAGGCGGGTCAGGAACTGGTGCGGCTCGACAATCGTCAGTACCAGGCAGCCTATGACGAGTCGCAGGCGACCGTGGCTTCGCGGCAGGCCGACGTGACGCGCGCGGAAGCCGATCTCGCGCAGCAGCAGGCGAGGATCGCGCAGGCTGCCGCGGAAGTGGATGGCGCGCGAGCCAATTCGCGCTATGCGGCATCGCAGGTGGAACGCTATGCGCCACTGGTGAAATCGGGCGCCGAAACGGAAGAGCGCACGGCCGAGCTGCGCAATGCGCAGACCCGCGCATCCACCACGCTGGCTGCCAACGAGGCTGCCTTGCGGGTGGAACAAAGCCAGACGGTGACGCTGAAGGCGCGGCTCGAGCAGGCGCATGCGCAGCTCGACGTGGCCCAGGCCAGCGCGCGTCAGGCAAAGCTCAATCTCGATGACACCGTGGTGCGATCCACCACGGCCGGGCGTGTTGCCGACAAGGGTGTGCGCGTCGGCCAGTTCGCCCAGCCCGGCATGCGTCTGCTGACCGTGGTGCCGGTACAGGACCTCTATCTGACCGCCAATTTCAAGGAAACGCAGGTGGGCCGCATGCGCCCAGGCCAGCCGGTGACGCTCCACGTCGACGCACTACCCGGTGAGGAACTGCATGGTGTGGTCGATAGCCTGTCGCCCGGTACCGGCTCGCAGTTTGCCCTGCTGCCCGCACAGAATGCCACGGGCAACTTCACCAAGATCGTCCAGCGCGTGCCGGTGCGGATTCATGTGGACGTGCCGACGGAAGCGCGCGCGATCCTGGTGCCGGGCCTGTCGGTAGTCGTCGACATCGACACGCGCGAGCTCCATCCCGCCAGGACCCAGGCCGACATCAAGGCCACCCATGGCTGAAGCGGCGGCAATCGCGCGGGAGCCGAACGCTTCCGCGGCGGACTGGATTGCCGTGGCCGCCGGTTCCCTCGGGGCGCTCCTGGCCACGCTTGATATCTCCATCACGAATTCGGCGCTGCCGCAGATCCAGGGCCAGATCGGGGCGGCCGGTACCGAGGGTACCTGGATCTCTACCGGCTATCTGATGGCCGAGATCGTGATCATTCCGCTCACGGCATGGCTGACGCGCGTGTTCGGGCTGCGCCGCTTCCTGATGTCGAACGCGCTGCTGTTCACGGCGTTCTCGATGATGTGCGGCATGTCGCATAGCCTGACCCAAATGGTGGTCGGCCGTATCGGCCAGGGGTTTGCCGGTGGCGCGATGATTCCGACTGCGCAGACCATCGTGCGGACGCGGCTGCCCCGGCACCAGATGCCGATCGGGATGTCGATGTTCGGCCTGATCGTGTTGCTCGGGCCCCTGCTCGGCCCGGTAGTGGGCGGGTGGCTGGCCGAGAACGTCAACTGGCGCTGGTGCTTCTTCCTCAATCTGCCGATCACGGCGGTGCTGGTACCTCTGCTGTACTTCGGGCTGAAATCCGAGCGCGCGGATTTCAACGCATTCTTCAAGGCCGACTGGCTCGGCATCGTTGGCCTTGCGGTGGGTCTCAGCTCCCTGACCGTGGTGCTCGAGGAAGGCCAGCGCGAGCAATGGTTCGAGTCACACCTGATTGTCTATCTGTCGCTGCTGGCGGCGGGCGGCCTGGCACTGATGCTTGTCGGGCAGCTTACGGCGAAGCAGCCGATCGTGCGTCTGCGCCTGCTGCTGAACAAGAACTACGCAAGCGTGATCCTGATCGTGACCACGGTGGGCGCCGGGGTGTACGGCGTGTCCTACCTGCTGCCGCAGTTCCTGGCGACGATCGCCGGCTACAACGCTGAGCAGGCGGGCGGCATCATGCTGCTGTCGGGCCTGCCCGCGTTTCTGCTGATGCCCGTGCTGCCGCGTATGCTCGGCAAGTTCGACAGCCGCTGGCTGGTCATCTCGGGGCTGGTGTGCTTCTTCGCCAGTTGCATGCTCGATATCGGCCTGACCGTCGACAGCGTTGGCCATGACTTCTACGCATCGCAGATCCTGCGGGGCTTCGGCCAGATCCTGGCGATGATGCCGCTGAATCAGGCATCGATGGCCGCCGTGGCCACGCACGAAGCGGGCGATGCCGCGGGCCTGTACAACATGGCGCGCAACCTTGGCGGTTCGATTGGCCTCGCGCTGCTCGGCACGCTGATCGACCGGCGCAATGCCTATCACGACTCGGTGATCCGCGAATCGGTGACCGCTAACAGCGCGATCGGTCAGGAGCACATGACGTCGAGCATCGCGAGTTTCATGGCCCAGGGCGGCGACTATGCTCATGCCCAGTTGCAGGCGATTGCCCAGCTGAGTGGCCAGATTGCCCGCCAGGCGGCTGTGATGACGTTCTCCGAAACCTTCTTCGCGCTCGGCGTGGCCCTGCTGTTCTGTGTGCCGCTGGCCCTGCTGCTGAAACCGCCCCGTCCGGGCGCACCTATTTCCACCGGTCACTGATCATGTCTGTTTCCTTTCGTGCCACCTTGCTGACGCTTGCGGCGGCGATGTTCGCCGCGGGCTGCACCGTTGGCCCCGACTATCGCGGCGCGCCGCAGGTGGCTGGCAACGCGATCGACACCGGAAAATTTCCCCGCGCCGGGGAAGGCACCGACAGCCAGACGCCACGTGTAGCCGACTGGTGGCACGCGCTGGGCGACACGCAACTCGATGGACTGATCGAATCGGCGTTGAAGCAAAGCCCTGATATCCGCGTGGCGCGCGCGCGCGTGCGACAGGCACGTGCCGGACTGGCCGGAAACAAGGCCAACCTGTTCCCGACGGTTGCCGTCGATGCGGCCACGTTGCGCACGCGCTCGCCGAACCTGTCCGCGCTGTCGGGCCAGGGCTCGTCGAATGCCGGGCGCGGGCCGTTGTCGCTCTATATCGCAGCCTTCGACGCAAGCTGGGAGATCGACCTGTTCGGTGGCACGCGTCGTTCGATCGAAGCTGCGTCGGCCGAAGCCGATGCCGCCGATGCGCAACTGGCCGATGCCCACGTGCAATTGGCTGCCGAAGTGGCACAGGCCTACATCACACTGCGCGAGCAGCAGGAAAGCCTTGCGCACCTGACGTCGTCCGAGCAACTCGAAGCGGAGATGTTCGAGCTGACGCAGCAGCGTCGCGCACGCGGCGTGGCATCGCAGCTTGAGGTGGAGCGGCTGATGACGCAACTCGACAACACGCGCGCGCAGATGTCGCCGGTGCAAGCCAGCATCGCCGAATCGCTGGACCAGCTTGCGATGCTGACTGGCCGCTCGCCGGGGACGCTCGACGCGGAGCTATCGGCGCCGAAGCCGTTGCCCGGCGTGCCGGAAACCGTCGCCGTTGGCGATCCGGGCGCGCTGCTGAAATCACGTCCCGATATCCGTGCCGCCGAACGGCGTCTGGCATCGAGCACGGCGCAGATCGGCGTGCGCAAGGCGGACTGGTTTCCGAAGCTGTCGCTGCTCGGCTCGCTGGGCTTCGCGGCGACGGACCCCAGTCACCTCGCGCGCAAGGAAAATGGCACGTGGATGACGCTGCCGCGCCTGCAATGGAATATCCTCGATTTCGGCCGTGTGGCCGCAGGAGTCGAGGGCGCCGAGGGCGGGCGCGACGAAGCGGAGGCCAGCTACGAGAGCGTGGTGCTGAAGGCACTGCGCGATGCCGATGTCGCATTGTCGCGCTACGGCCATCAGCGCGAGCACGTGGTTGTGCTGCGTCGCGTGGAAGCATCCGCGGAACGCGCCTCGACGCTGCAGCAGCAGCGCTACCGCGCCGGCACGGCAAGCATGCTCGAATGGCTCGATGTCGAACGCACGCGAGTGGTGGCCCAACAGAGCCGCATCTCGGGCGATGCGGATCTGCTCAAGGATTTCGTCTCGCTGCAGAAGTCGCTGGGCCTCGGCTGGCAATCTTCCGCGGCGCCAGCCTCCTGACCCGGCGCGCTTACTGCGGCGCGTTTACCAGCGACGGGTAGGCTTCAACATCATCTCGATCCTTGTGAATGGCACCGCGCAGCGGCGGCAGGCGCGGGCGATTCTGCCCCCGTTCGACGATTCAGTTTTGATGTTCTGCATCGCGCCTCGGGGCAGCGGGACGGGCCCGGCACACAAAACCGGATGGAATACGCTGGTGCAGGGCGGTGCCGTGTGACTAAAATTCCCCAGGACAGGCGCGCCCTGCCACCGCTTTGTGCGTGACAGGCGACTTGGGGCGGCGCGAACCCGGGACGAATGACCATGCATTTCAACGCCAACGACAGCATCGTGATCAACGTGGTCACCAGCCTGTTCGTGGTCCTCGTGGGCACGATGGTGGTCAAGCTGATCAACCGCTTTTTCTCGGCCCGCCTGCAGGCCGACAATCGCGGCAGCTATCGCGCCTGGACCGTGGCATCGCGCAACTTCGTCGCGGCGGTGACCTTCCTGCTACTGCTTGGCATCTGGGTATCTGAACTGAAAAGCGTGGCGATCTCACTGGCCGCGTTTGCCGCGGCGCTGCTGTTGGTCGGCAAGGAACTGGTGATGTGCTTCCTGGGTGCGTTTATGCGCATGGTCACGCGACCGTTCCAATTGGGCGATCTGGTGGAAATCGGGCCGTTCGGCGGCGAGGTCATCGATATGGATGTGATGTCGACCACGTTGGTGGAGGTAGCCCCGGCGCGTCATTACACAGGCTTCACCGTGCAGGTGCCCAACAGCATGTTGCTGACCACGGCGGTGCGCAACCATTCCCAGGCCGGTGCCTACACGCTCGATACCGTGCGCATTCCGCTGGAGGTGGGTGTGGACCCCGAGGATGTCGAGGCGCGCCTGATCAAGGTGGCGCGGCAGGCTTGCGAGGACTTCATGGAAGAAGCTGGCCGGACGCTGCGGCGCTATGGCGACATGCGGTTCGTCGACCTGTCGCAGTTCGAGCCGCGCGTGCTGTTCGAGCCGGTGGACGTGGACCGCTTCGACGCGATCGTGCGGTTTCCGGCCCCGGTCAGCGCCAGACTGCCGGTAGCGCAGCAGATCGTGCGTGGCTACTATCGCGAGCCGGTGCGGAAGAACGTAGCGCAGCAGTGAACCAACCACCTGGGGGCCGCCATGGCGCAGGCGTTGCAACAACGGAGTGCGAGCGTTGGCCCCCGATTTCTGCTGGCCTGTCTGTCGGCCTGCATCCTGGTACTGGCAGGGTGCGCCAGTTTGCCAGCGCATCCTGACCGCACGCCGAGCTACGCGTCGACCGATACCAGCGATACGTTGCTGGCCAGTTCCCTGGCACCACGGCTGGCGCGGAATCCGGGTCAATCGATCTTCTATCCGCTGGGTTCTGGGCCCGATGCGCTGGCGGTCCGCATGGCGTTGGCGCGCGCGGCGCGCAAGACGCTCGATCTCCAGTACTACTTATTTGATGCAGATACCACGGGCAGCGCCCTGCTTGGCGAGTTGATCGATGCCGCCGACCGTGGCGTGCGGGTGCGTCTGCTGATCGACGACCTGCATTCCACCAATCAGGACAAGCTCTGGGCGGCGCTCGACGCCCATCCGAACATCGAGACCCGGTTGTTCAACCCGTTTGCCAACCGCTCCGCGCGCTGGGCCGAGATGATGGTCGATTTCGGCCGCCTGGACCGGCGCATGCACAACAAGCTGATGGTGGCGGACAACCTCGTGGGCGTGGTCGGTGGCCGCAATATCGGAGACGCGTATTTCTCGGCCCGACCCGACGTCGATTTCAGCGACCTGGATGTGATGGTCGCCGGGCCCGTCGTGCAGGCCGCCAGCAAGGTGTTCGACCAGTACTGGAACAGCGAGAGCGCGTATCCGGTGGCCGCGCTGGTGCCCGAGGGCAAGGAGGCACCTGAGGAACTGCGACGCTTTCGCAAGGAAGTCGAGGCAAAGGGGGACGTGGCTCGTGCCAGTCCCTTCGTGCAGGAACTGCTGGACTCGGGGCTGGCGCGCGGCATCGAAGTGGGTCATCTGCCGGGTCACGTCGGCAGCGCGCGCGTGATTGCCGACTCGCCTGACAAGATCGAGAACGATCCCGACGATGCGTCGACACACGCAATTCCCCGCCTGCGGGCGCTGATGGAGGCGGCGCAGACCGAACTGGTGCTGATCTCGCCGTACTTTGTGCCAGACGATGACACCGAGAAATGGTTGGCCGCCATCGCCAAACGTGGCGTCAAGGTGCGGGTGCTGACCAACTCGTTTGCGGCCACGGATGTTTCCGCGGTCCATGCCGGCTACGCGCCACGCCGTCTGGCGCTGCTCCACGCCGGAATCGAACTGTACGAACTCAAGCCCACCGCCAGTACCGGATTGACGCAAGATCGTGGCAGACACGCTCGCACCTTCGCATCGAGCCGCGCAACCCTCCATGCCAAGGCCTATGTCGTCGACCGGCGGTTCCTGTTCGTGGGCTCCCCGAACCTGGACCCGCGATCGAGCCGGCTCAATACCGAGATGGGGGTCGTGCTCGACAGCCCCACGCTGGCTGCCTGGTTCGTGTCCGACGTGGACAAGCGGCTGCCCGAGATCGCGTGGCGCATTGGGGTGCGTACCGATGCAGCGGGTCAGGAAGGCCTGACGTGGACAACGATGGAGCAGGGCAAGGAAGTCACCACCGACAAGGAGCCCGGCATGAGCGTGTGGCAGCACATCGGCATCGACTTTCTGGGACTCCTGCCGCTGGAGGATGAGCTGTAGCCGAGGGGATCCGTGGTGTGTCAGGCGGTGGCGTCGGGGGGCTGGAGCAATTGCAGCAGATGCTCCTGAAGCTTCGAAAGCTCCGGCGCGATACCGCCCGGAAAGCCCTGCCGGTCGCCACGCTTGTCGATCAGCAGGTCGGCGAGGAATGCCGATACGGCGGCCGGGGCGGCCAGCCTGGCCAACTGATTGGCGATGCGCGGATAGGTGTGGAACAGTTCGAGCGGCCGGATTTCACGCGGCAACTGGGCGAGCCATCTGAGTGCTTCGGGTGTCAGCGTCTGTTCCATGGCATCCGAGGGCTGGCGCATCTCGGTCCAGTCGGTCCGCGCGGCAGGCGGCATATTCCCGTCGAGTACCTTCTTGGCTTCCTCGACAGTCACGAACTCGAACGAAAGGGGGTCCATGGTGGCTCCACATCTACACGCTGGACGCCATCCGGCGACCGACGACCATCTTATCGGATCAGACGCCCGTTTCTTGATGGCGGGTTTGCTTGCCCCACCAAAGTAGGGGTCGGGCGCGCAGGGGGTGAGTGGCTGGCGCCACCGGTTGCGGCTATGCCGGCGGCTTTACTCCGGATCCATTCCGCCACGCGCCGGACGTCCTCGCGTGGTTGCTCCCTGGCGTGAATCAGCCAGAAGGCGTTGGGGCTGGGCATGGCCGCACCACCAGTCGCGGCAACCACAAGCTGGCCGCCGTCGATCCACGACTGGATCAGTTCGAGGCGGCCAAGCGCCACGCCTTGCCCGGCCAGCGCTGCATGGATCACCTGGTCGTACTGGTTGAAGCGCAGGATGCCGCGGCGGCTGGCCTGGCGGTAGCCTTGCGCGCCGAGCCAGTTACGCCAGTGCAGCCATGGGCGTGGATCGTCGAATTCGATCAACGGCAGTTCCGCCAGCGCCTCGGGCGTCGCTACGCGGTGTGCGCCCACCGAGGGGTTCGCCACCGGGGCGATGGTCTCGTCGAACAGATGGACGGCAAGGGGCGGCGCCGCCGATGCCGGGCAATAGCGGATCGCCAGATCGATGCCATCGGCACGCAGATCGCTGATCTGGTTGTTGGCGGACAGGCGCACGTCCAGGCCCGGGTACTGGCGCTGCAGCGAGCCCAGTCGCGGCAACAGCCAGAGGCCCGCCACGCCAATGCTGGCCGTTACCGTCACGGGTTGTCGGCCATCGCGCTTGCGAAGCTCCGCCGCCACGTTTTGCAGTTGCAGCAAGGCGCCGTCGGCGCTGCGGAACAGCCGCTCGCCCTCTGGCGTGAACGCGACTCCCCGGTGCCGCCGGATAAACAGCCGGACTTGAAGCTGCTCTTCGAGCGCCCGGACCTGGCGGCTGACGGCTGACTGGGTCAGGCAGAGGTCCTCGGCGGCTTGCGTGATGCTCATGCGCCGGCCCACGGCGACGAAGCCCTTGAGCAGGTCGAGGGAGAACAACCGGGCGAGCGGTTCTGACATGACGGGGGCGTATGGCTGTGGCAGGGGCGAATGGCACCATTACAGCATGGCTCGCCGTCTCTTGCCATGCGTTCAGCGCATGACAAAACGCCCGAAATGTCGGTTGAACCGCCGCACCGGTGCGCATGAAATGGAGGACATTCAACGCCTTCATCCGACCGACAGCATGACCGACGCTCCCCGCTCCCATACTCGTGCCGCATCGCAGCCCGCGGCCCCGGCGCCATGGTGGCGCGATACCGTCTTCCTGTTGCTGGCCGGCGGGCTGGTCATGGGGCTGGCGCTGGGCGCGCGGCACGTGCAAGGGCTGTTCCTGCTGCCGATCATCGGCGACCGAGGCTGGACGCGTGAGTCGATTGGCTTGGCCATGGCCGTGCAAAACCTGACCTGGGGCATCGCGCAACCATTCACTGGCATGGTGGCCGACCGGTTCGGCTCCTGGAAGGTGATGCTGGCCGGTCTGGTGCTGTACGCGCTGGGCCTCTACGGGATGGCGGTGATCACGAGCGCGCCGGCATTCATGCTGGTCGCCGGGGTTTGCATCGGCGTGGCGCAGTCTGGGACGACGTTCGGCGTGGTCTATGGCGCGCTGAGCCGCATGGTGCCGCCAGAGGACCGCAGCCGCACGCTGGGCATCGCCGGGGCGATCGGTGGCATCGGCCAGTTCCTGATGGTGCCGTCCGCGCAGGCGCTGTTGTCGTTCACCGGCTGGACGAACGCGCTGATGGTGCTGGCGGTATGCGCGGCGGTGTTGATCCCGTTCGCGTTGCCGTTCCGCGATCGCGCGCCGGCATCCGATGCTGCTACCGGCGGCCAGCCACCGATGCCGATGCTGGCCGCCATCCGCGAGGCTTTCAGCCACTCGGGCTTCTGGCTGCTCAACCTCGGCTTCCTGGCATGTGGCTTCCAATTGGCCTTTATCGCCAACCATCTGCCCGCCTACCTGCGTGACAAGGGGATGCAGCCCGCTGACGGCATGGCCGCGCTGGCCATCATCGCGCTGGCCAATATCTTCGGCACCTATGTGTTCGGCTGGCTGGGCGGGCGACATACGCGGAAGTACCTGCTGGCCGGCATCTATCTGGCGCGTACGTCGGCAATGGCCCTGTTCGTGCTGCTGCCCCTGAGCTCGATGAGCCTGTATGCGTTCGCAGCGGTGATGGGCTTCCTGTGGCTCGGTACGGTGCCGCTGACCAGCGGCATCGTCTCCCAGGTGTTCGGCGTGCGCTACATCACCACGCTGTTCGGCTTCGTCTTCTTCGGCCACCAGCTTGGCTCGTTTCTGGGCGTGTGGCTGGGTGGGGTGGTGTTCGAGCTGACGCGGTCCTATGACCTGGTCTGGATGGGGGCGATGGCACTGGGCGTGATCGCCGCCGCGCTGCACTGGCCGATTGACGATCGGACGATCGCGCGCGTGCCGATGCGCCCGGCACGGGCATGACGGGCAATACGGGCTATGCTCTTGCGGAATAAACCCTGGTGCTTCGGTGTTTACGTAGCAGGCGAGATACGCGCTCAAGCAGTCCAAGTGGAGTATGCTGGGCACGAGAGTCTCACCGATACCGGAGCCAACCATGCAACTTCGTTTACCCGTCTGGATGGGGATCGCCGCCCTGGTCTTGAGCGCATGTGCGTCGCTGCAACCCGTGGAGACCGGGCAGAAGATGATCGGGAGTCCGCAGTCGGCCGTGAGCGATACATTTGGCAAGCCCACCGAGACGCATCAGCTTGCCGACGGCACGCTGCGCTGGATCTACTCGAAACAGCCCTATGGGTATGACGTCTACGCGGCCGATTTCGATGGGTCGGGCAAGCTGATCGCGTTCCGGCAGATGCTGACCGAGGCCGAAATCTACAAGGCACAGCCCAATACCTGGACCAAGCGGGACGTTATGGAGCGTTGGGGCATGCCGCGCGAGCCAATTCAGTACTACCCGTTGATGAAGCGCGAGGCGTGGTCGTACCGCATGTACCTGCCCGGCTACGTGCCTGCGCATTTCAGCGCCTACTTCGACGACAACGGGGTGCTGGACCGCACGATGATCATCATGGATACGTACGGCGCGGACCGCAGCCGTTCGAAGTAGCGGCCGCGGTACCCGATGCGGTACTGCCCTGGCGGCGAGGTTAGCCGCCAAGGCATCCGCGAAGCTAGCCCCGACGAACGGCGGTGACCTTGCCGCCCACCACGTCGATGGACCGGCGCTGCGGGTTGTAGTCCATCGTGGCCGGCAGGCTCTGGCCATCGCGGCTGCCAAAGCGCCAGGCACATCCCTTGAGCAGGGCGGCGGCCTCGGCTTCGGTCTTGCCGATCAGCGCCTCGTCGCCCAGCTTGTCGGCCTGGCAACCTTCCGGCGTGCCACGGCCACCCTGGGGGCCCGGGTTCGGAATCGGTTCTGCCGGCGGTTGCGACGCGCAACCGGCCACCATGGCGACGAGCGCGACAGCACTGGCGGTGGTCAGTCGCTTCAATTGGCGGTTCGATCGAGTCATGCGGAGGCTCCTTGTGAAGATAACAGCGATTTCTAGAGTTTCTGCGCTGCCGCCAGCGTGAAGATCTTGCTCCAGCGGTTGGCGGTGCTGCCGTCCGCGACGGGGATCTTCCAGTCTGCGGGCGTGTGGTGGTGCAGCGTCAGCGCAATGTGCCACTTGCCATCGGCGGCAACGGCGCGGGCCTCGCCGATATCGGCGAAGATCAGCACGACACGCCGGCCATTCATCTCCAGGACACCGTTCTTGCGCTCGGCGTCGAGCCTCAGGCTACCCCAGTCTCCGGTCAGCGCGAGCACTCGCTCGCCGTTGACACGCTTGCCGTGGATGGCCCGATAGCGTTGCAGCCAGCGCACGGCCAGCGCGGTCAGGGCGGCAAGCAGCGCAACCACTGCGGCGGTGCCGGCGATCGCGCCGTAAGCGGCGGCTACCTTCAGGTAGAGCTGCACGACGCCGTAGACAAAGGCAGCCAGTAACGCCAGCCCCAGGAGAATGATTGGCACGTTCGGTTTTCCGGATGTGTTGTGCATTGGCGGCGCCACCGGGCGCCGCGCCAGTGTCGGACTGCGCAAGCCTATAATGGTTCGCCCCGCACAGCCAGTCGGGGCCCCGATCTGGTTCGGCCGACCTTCCATGCCATCGTATCCTCTCGTCCTTTGTCTGACCATCGCCGTGGTGTGCAGCGTGGGCATGGCCATTGCCGCCTGGCCGCGCCGTGACGACCCTACGGTCAGGGCGTTCCTGCTGCTGGCCGGGGGCGTGGTGGTCTGGAGCGGCGGACGGTTGCTCGAGATCAGCGAATCGGACATGGCCGGGCGCATCTTCTGGGCGAAGCTCCAGTACCTCGGCATCGTGGCCGTGCCAATTGGCTGGCTCGTGGCGATGATCCATGTCAGCCGGCCGCATTTCGTGGTGCCCTGGTCGAAGCTATGGGTGCCCGTGATGGCGGCGGTCCTGTCGGTCGTGCTCGTGTTCACCAATGAGCGTCACCATCTGGTCTGGACCTCGATCGAACTGATGCCCCCCGGTGTATCACCCGGTGCCGTATTCCACCACGGTATCGGCTACACGATCATGGCGGCGTGGACCTATGCGCTGCTCGGACTGAGCCTGTACTTCCTCATCACGGCCAAGGTGCCGAACGCGGCGTTGTCGGTGCGCGGGCGGAATATCCTGGCGTGCGGCCTGGCGCTGCCGCTTGTTTTTCATCTCGCCTATCTGGAGCGCCTGACTGGCCCGCTCGGCGGTGATCTTACACCGGCCACGTTCTCGGTCATGACGGTGCTGGTCTGGTTCTGTGCGCTGCGATCGCATCTGGACGATGTCGGGCACTACGCGCGGCTGCGTGTTTTCGACACCATCCGCGAAGGCTGCGTGATCCTCGGCCTGGACGGCACCATCGTCGAGTTCAACCCCGCAGCGGCGCGCATGTTGCCGGAACTGGCGCAAGGCGAGGTGGCGCCTGCCACGTGGCAGGACTTGCTGTCTTCGCCGGCCACTGCCGAAGACGTCGGCACGAATCCCGGGATTCCCCAGGGCGCGCAGTACGAACTGATGGTGGAGCCCGTCTGCCGGATGGATGGCAAGCCAATCGGCAAGCTCGTGTTCATGCGCGATATCAGCCGCTATCAGTCGCGCGAGCAGGCGCTGGCCATGCAGCTTGGGCAGACCGCGCAGGAGCTGTCGCGCGCCCAGGCGGACCTCGACGTCGATGCCCTGACCGGCATTCCGAATCGTCGCTACTTCCAGCGCGAGTCGCATGCCGCGGTGACACGCGCCTACGAACGCGGCACGGAAATCGGCCTGCTGATTCTGGATGTCGACCTGTTCAAGCAGTTCAACGATCTCTATGGCCATCCGCGCGGCGACGAGTGCCTGCGGCAGGTCGCGACGGCCTTGACCTGCGTGCTCGATGGCACGCAGTTTTGCGCCCGCCTGGGTGGCGAGGAGTTTGCCGTGGTGCTGCCGGATTCCACGTCCGAGGAGACGCGAACCATCGCACGTCGGATGGTGGCAGTGGTACGCGAGCTTGGCATTCCCCACCATGGCACGCCGGTGCAGCCGTTCGTGACGATCAGCGTCGGCGCGGTCTGCGCCGTGCCCGACGCGCCGCGCCTCGAGCCACTGCTGCATCGCGCCGACAGCGCCATGTACCGCGCCAAGCGGGCGGGCCGGAACCGCTACGTGGTCGATGGCGGGCTCTATCTGGAGCTGCGCGGCAACTGACCTGGGAGGAATGCGAGAGAATTCACACGGGGGCTTGCAAATTCCTCAGGCTTCTGTAGAATTCGCGGCTCGCATCGCCCAGATGGCGGAATTGGTAGACGCACTAGGTTCAGGTCCTAGCGGTGGCAACACTGTGGAGGTTCGAGTCCTCTTCTGGGCACCAGATTCGAAAAGCCCCGCGCAAGCGGGGCTTTTTTCGTTTTTGGCCCGGAAAGAAGGGCTTCCCTCAGCCGTTGCCCACCACCAATCCGCCAACGCCCACGCGCCCTTGCTGCGCCGTGGCGGCGTGGCGCAAGACATCCCCCACCATCTCGGCCGTCACGGCGGACAGCGTCCAGCCGAGATGCCCATGCCCTGTGTTGTAGAACACGTTAGCGGCATGGCCCCTGCCAACGCGCGGCATCATGTTCGGCATCATCGGCCGCAACCCCGCCCAGGGCACCACGCTACGGGTGCTGACGCCGGGGAAGCAAGCATGGACCCAGTCGATCAGCGGACGGATGCGATCGGCGCGGATGTCGCGGTCGACGCCGTTGAACTCGGCGGTGCCGGCTATGCGGAATCGGTCCACGCCCAGACGGCTGGTGACAAGCTTGGTTTCGTCGTCGAGCAGGCTGACCGTGGGCGCAGAGGCCTGGCTTTCGGCGTCGTTGAGGTTGACCGTGATCGAATAGCCCTTGACCGGATAGATATTCACGCGATCTCCGAGCTGCCGCGCGAAATCGCGGCTGGCAACGCCGGCGCAGACGACCACTGCGTCGAATTCGCGCGATGTCGTCTGGCCATCGTCAGCAGAGACGATCGTCACTCGCCGGCCGCTGGTCGACACGGTGCTCACGTCCTGGTTGTACAGCATCTGGACGCCCAGTCTGCGCGCCGCCGCAGCGATACCGGTGGTGAACTTGTGGATGTCGCCGGTAGAGTCGCTTTCGGTGTAGTAGCCGCCGTAGTACTGACCTGCCAGCGTCGGCTCGATGCTTCGCATCTCGTCCGGGGTCACCGCGCGCCGTTCGAGTCCGCCTTTGGCCAGGAGCTTCGAGACTTGCCCTGCGTGATCGAAGCCCGCCTTGTCCCGATAGATATGCAGGATGCCGCGCCGCTTGAGGTCGAAGTCGATGCCCTCCGCCTCCGCCCACGCAAACAGGTGCTGGCGCGCGGCAATGGCAAGCCGCGTGGTCTCCACCGTGTTGCGGCGGTAATGCGGGATCGATGCGATGAACTCGGCGAACCAGCTCAGCTTGTGCCAGGTCGGGCGCGGGTTGACGAGCAGCGGCGCGTCGTTGCGCAGCATCCACTTCAGGCCCTTGGCCAGCGTGGACCAGTGCGTCCAGACTTCCGCGTTGGAGGCGGAGAGCTGTCCGCCGTTGGCGAACGAGGTTTCCATGGCCGCATAGCGGTGCCGTTCGAACAGGGTGACGGAGAACCCGCGTTTGGCCAGGGCGTAAGCCGTCGTGGCGCCGGTGATGCCGCCGCCGATCACTGCGATGGATTTCATGTCGAAGGTCTTTCATGACGTCGTGGGATGGCAGTCCGCCGCGCACCATGCGCGGTTGCGGACGCCCCCTCTGTCCTTGACCTGAGAGATTCGCGGCACACGAACAATACGCGTGCCGCTTGCTCCTTCGGTACCGCCGGCTGACGTGCAAGCCGGGGTTCTTCAGAGTTCAATGGCGGGTACCGGTCCTTTTGCCTGAGAGTTTCCGGGGCGGTTGCTCCTTCGGCGCCGTGTCGGCCGGGCGGCTGGCACAGACTCTCCCGATACACGCGGGGTAAAACGATGGCAACTATGCCATAGAAATCCGCTAGCGGCGCGGATCACGTGGCTTGCGGCCCGTGATCATGGCAGCGACGAGGTTCTCGCGGCCCTTGATGCTCATGACGATGGCTGCGGCCACATGAAGGATCACCAGCGCCAGCAGCGCGTTCGCCAGCCAGCGGTGGATGTCGACTGGCAAATCCTCGCCCCAGAACGCATCGAGACGCGAGATCCAGCCGGTGACGGCCAGCGCCAGGATCAGCGTCCACATGGCCAGCATGGCGACGGCGCCCAGCGGCGTATGGCTGACATGGCGCGGCGCGCGGCCGGCGATCAGTGCCTTGCCATAGGCCAGCACGGCGGACGGACGTGGCAGCCACGTGCGGAAACGCGCAGGCTGGCTGCCGATGAAGCCCCACAAGACCCGGAACAGCACCAGCCCCGCGGCGATGTAGCCGAGGGTTCGGTGCACCTTGTCTCCGGAGTCCTGGACGAGGTCAAAGCAGACGATGGCCGCTACGCTCCAGTGCGTGAAACGCACGACCACGTCCCAGACGCGAATCGTGTCGGGGGCGTTCGTCCGGTCCGCGGGCGCCGACATGCTTAGCTGCCGATTTCCGATTTGACGATTTCAAGCGTCTTGGTGTCGAAGTAGATTTCGGCCTTCTTGCCATCCTTGGTCGTACCGTAGATCTCGTAGCAATTGCCGTCCACCTTGAACTTCTTGATGTTGTAGCCCTGTTCCTGGATCTTGGCCTTGGCATCGGCTTCCGGCATCCATTCGGATTTCGGGTGCTTGGCGCAGTTGGCGCCGGCGAAAGCGGCGGTCGAGAACACTCCGGCAACGAGGAAAGCGGCAATCTTCTGCATGAACTTCTCCGGCAATAAGCCCCGCAAGGGGCGATGGCGGCATCCTAACTCAGAATGAGAGCTATTCTCAACACCGGGTTTCCCAGGGGGTGCCGGGCGCTCTCGGCCCGGCAGCTGGTCTTGGACCATTGCTGCCCCCTGGCATACGATGAAATGGCCACGTGGGGGGGCTCCAGCTTCTGGCCAATCCGGACCCGCAGGGAGATGTCATGCAGGGCTATCAACTCACCTTCTACACACAGGAAGGTCGGCGCCATCACGGCAAGCAGCTATCGCACTGGTTGATGCAGGTGATGCGGGAGATGCAGATTCGCGGTGCCACACACACGGTGGCGGCGGAGGGAATCGGGCACGACCATCGCTTTCATTCCTGGCACTTCATCGAATTAGCCGATCGGCCGGAAGAGGTGACTGTGGTCGCCACCGTCGAAGAGGTGGAGGCGCTGCTGGAGCGCTTGCGTCACGAAGACATCCGCCTCTTCTATGCGAAGACGCCGGTCGAGTTCGGCTTCGTCGGTACGCTGGATGTCTGAGCGCCTGGCTCAGTCCGGATTGACGACGGATACCCCGGCACGCGCTGCGGCCCGGGCAAGCCGCGCCACGCCTTCTTCGATCTGCGCCGGGTCGGCGCCCACGAACGACAGCCGGAACGCGGGGCGCGCGCGACGCTCGGCGTAGAAGCCTGTGCCCGGCACGAACAGCACTTTCTCTGCGATGGCATGGGGCAGCAGCGCAGCCGCATCGTCGATGCCGTCCACGGATACCCACAGGAACATGCCCCCGGCGGGATCCGCAAACCGGATGCGCGTGCCGAACGCCTGGTGCAACGCCGTCGTCAGCCGATCGCGTTTGTCGCGATAGACCGCCACTTCCCGCGCGATCTGCCCGGGCAGGTTTCTGGCCTGAAGGTAATGCGCGGCGGTCAGTTGCAGCCATGGCGGCGTGCACAGGTCCGACACCTGCTTGGCGATCACCGCGCGACGCACGATCTCCGGCGCGGCCACCATCCAGCCCAGCCGCAGTCCTGGTGCCAGCGTCTTCGACAGGCTTGCGAGATGCACGAGCCACGGGCGCGCGCCGGACACCTGATCGCACAGCGCGAGCAGCGATGGCGGCGGCGGACCGTCGAAGCTTAGCGCGCCGTAAGGATCGTCCTCGACCAGCACGATCTCGTGCCGTGCCACCAGTTCCAGCAATTGAAGCCGGCGCGCGGGTGAGAGCGTGGCGCCGGTTGGATTGGCGAAGGTCGGCACCGTGTAGATCATGCGCGGACGTGCCGGCGCGTCTGCGAGCATCGCCTCCAGTGCGTCGACGTTCATGCCGTCATGGTCGGACGGCACGCCACGCACGTCAGCGCCGGCCAGCCGCAGTGCCTGCAGCGTCGCCGAGTAGGTGGGTTCCTCCACCAGCACAAGGCTGCCCGGCTCCACCAGCGCGCGCACGAGAAAATCGAAGCCCTGTTGCGAGCCGCTGGTGATCAGCAGTTCGTCCATGGCGACGGCCGCGCCACGCTCCGCCATCAGGGCCGCCAGCGCCTTGCGCAGCGCAGGCGTGCCCTCCGTGGCACCGTACTGCAGGCACTCGGCAGGACGTTCACGCAATGCCTGCGCGGATGCCGCGCCGATGCCTTCCACGTCGAACAGCGCGGCGGACGGATAGCCGCCGGCGAACGAGATCATCTCCGGGTCGGAGAGATACTTGAACAGCTCGCGGATCGGCGAGCCTTGCGGCTCGCGTAGCGCGGGAACGAAGGGGTAGGCGGTCATGGCGTGCTCGTGGTTGCGGACGTCGTGCTTCAGCAGGCCGCCGCGGTCATCTTGAAGATGCCCTGCGCATTGCCGGCGTCGAAGCCCAGGTCCGTGCGCGTGATGGCCTGTGCCTCGTCCACGTAGCGATCACGCGTGATGAATTCGTAGAACGAACCTGGTACCTCGCGCACCACCTCGTCACCGCTGGCGCCAACGAACGCGCGGCGCACCGGATCGGCGCGGAACGCGGTCTGCTTCACGCGGCCGCTTTGCGACACCTCGACCTTTTCCTTCATGGGGCGGCCCACACGCTTCTGTTCGTCCGATACCGCGAAGACATCCTCCACGCGGTCGGTGGCATGGTTGAACGCATTTCCTTCGGTGGCGATCCATGCCATCTCCGACGACTCGGCCAGCAGGCGTTCGTAGTCGTTCAGGTGCGGCGTGGCGTGCTGACGCTCGAAGCAGCGGGCCAGCAGGTCGATCAGTTCCCCGGCATCGGCCAGCGGCAGCGCGCCGTCACGTTCCAGTTCCCACAGTAGCGACTGCGCGCGCGGCGTGAGCGGATCGGCGGAGTTGCCGACGACGCGGCTCACGGCTTGCTGGAAGTCCTCGCTGTAGCGCTCGGGATGGAATTCGCTGAGGAAGAACTGCGCGATTTCCTCCGGCGCGTCGGCGTGGGCATACGAGCGGCCCGTCATGCCGATGCGGTCGAGCGGATACGTGCCATTGAGGCGGTAGCCAAGCGGGCGCAGGATACGCGTGAAGGCTGCCTCGCCTGCGGGCAAGGCGCCGTTCTCTTGCCAGCGGACGGTGCGCAGCGCGCCGTGATCGAAGTGCACCTTGCCGCCCGTGGCCGCTACATCCTCCGTGTAGGCCTTGCCAGTGGGCACGCGATCCAGGATGCCGGCGAACAGCACCAGGTTCAGCGCATGAGCGATTTCGGCGCGCGTGGGGTGACCCAGCTTGCCGGCCGGCAGCGTGGGCATGGCCACCAGTTGCGAGAGCCGCGCGGCGGCTTCGGTGCCAAGGCTAAGGGAAACGAGCGAGGTGACGTTGGAAATCATGATGAGGTGCCGCGCGGGGGACGCGCGGAGAAGCAGTTGGAATAATGTGGGTGGTTTTCAGTCCACCGAGGCGCCGGACAGTCGGACGATGTCGCCCCATTTCTGGCGATCCTTCTTTAGAACCTCGGCGAAGGCGTCGGGCGTGCTCGGTGCCGGTTCGGCGCCGAGTTCGCGCATCTTGGCTTGCACGGCGGGCTCGCCGAGCACGCGTGTCAGGTCCTGGCTAATCTTCTGCGCAACGGCTGCAGGGGTACCACGCGGCGCGAGCAGGCCGAACCACGGGCTGGCGTCGAAGCCTGGCACCGGACCGGCGGCGGCGACGGTCGGCACGTTGGGCAGCGCAGACGAGCGTGCCGGCGTGGTCACTGCCAGTGCCTTGAGCTTGCCGGAACGGATGAACGGCAGCGATGCCGGCAGGTTGTCGAACATCACATCGACGCTGCCGCCCATCAGGTCGGCGATAGCCGGGCTGCTGCCCTTGTAGGCGACGTGGCTCATCTCCGTGCCAGTCATGCGCTGGAACAGTTCGCCCGCGAGGTGCGTGGAGGTGCCATTGCCGGCCGATGCCATGTTCACGTGCTTGGGATGCGCCTTCAGATAGGCGATCAGTTCGCCCAGCGTCTGCACATGGGCACGCTCGGCGAAGGCCGGCGACACCACGACCACGTTCGGCACCTTGGCGACCATCGTCACCGGCACGAAGTCGGCGGCGGCGTCGTAGGGCAGCTTCTTGTACAGCGTCGGATTGATGCCGAACTCGCCCACCGAGCCCATCAGCAGCGTGTAGCCGTCGGCCGGGGACTTGGCCGCCGTGCCGGTGCCGACGATGCCGCCTGCGCCGGGGCGGTTGTCGACGAGGACGGTTTGCTTCCACTGGATCGCGAGCTGGTCGCCGATCAGGCGCGCCACCATGTCGGTGGTGCCGCCCGGTGGATACGGCACGATGATGCGTACGGGTTTGGCCGGGAATTCCTGGGCGGCGGCGATGCCGGGAACGGCCGCGCCGAATGCGAGGCCGGCAGCTGCGAGGGCGCTGATCAAACGCTTCATGTTGTCTCCCTGTCCTGCTTGTCTTTGTTCGTTCTGGGGTGCCGCGTTAAGAGGGGGCGCGGCGGTGCGAGTTCGAATCGTTCCTCATCAAGCTGACGGTTTCAAGCGAAATTTCGGTATAGGATGATGACTTTTAGTCAACAAGTCCCTCCCCCACCCCATGCGCCAACGTCTTCCGAGCCTGTCCAACCTGCGTGCCTTCGACGCGGCGGCGCTGCATCTGAATCTGCGGCGCGCGGCGGCGGATCTGTACATCACGGAGAGCGCGGTATCGCGCCAGATCGCCTCGCTGGAAAGCCTGCTTGGCGTGCAGCTTTTTCACCGGGCCAACCAGCGCATCACGCTGACGGCGGCGGGGGTGCTCTACAGCCGCCAGGTGCGCGAGATGCTGCGCAAGCTGCAGCGCGACACGCTGGACATCATGGCGCACGAAGGTGTGGGTGGCACGGTGGAACTGGCGTGCGTGCCAACACTGGCCGTCGAGTGGCTGATTCCACGGCTGCCGGGTTTCTATGCCCGCCACCCGCAGGTCATCGTCAACATCCGCGCGCAGTCGGATGTGTTCCTGTTTGAGGGCACGCCGTACGACGCGGCGATCCACTTCGGCGAGGCGGTCTATCCGGGCGCGCGGGTGGACCGGATGTTCGGCGAGGAGTCGGTCGCCGTCTGCCATCCGGACTTTTTCGGCGGCAAGAAGCGGGTCAGCGTCAACGACATCGCGCGATCGCCGCTACTGCACCTGGTCACGCGCAGCTTCGGCTGGAAGCAATGGATGGAGGCCGCCGGCATTGACGATGTCAATGCGCTGCGCGGCGCGCGCTATGACCACCACAGCATGGTCATCAGCGCGGCCCGCGCGGGGCTTGGCGTCGGGTTGGTGCCGCGTTTCCTGGTGGATGAGTACCTGACGCGCGGGCTGCTGGTGACACCCGTGGCGCGATCACTGCGCGCGACGAGTGCGTACTACCTCGTGGTGCCCGACACGCAGCCAATGAGCGATGCGATGGGGCACCTGCGCGAATGGTTGCTGGAAGCAGCGGGCGAGTTCGTGGGCGTTGCGACATAGAGGGAGCCTCGAGGGAACGACCTTGTGACTTTGCGTTGTGACTTCGCGTTGCGCCAAGGCTTGAGTGCCGTATACGATGGGGCTCGGAACATGGTCGTGGTCCCGGAAACCCATGCCAAGGTGTGGCTTTCACAACTAGGGCACGTGTTCTAGTCTTGAAGACTGTCTCGCGCAGTCAGCGTCTGAAGCTATAACCATACTCACTCCCCCATGCCAAACGACCCGATCGAACCCCAGGCCGTCTATCAACCCATTACCCGCAGCGCGATCTTCATCGTCGCGACGCTGACGCCCGGTGCCGAGCACGCCGCGACCGTGCGTGCCTGGTGCGCGGATGTCGCAGCGCTCGTGCGGTCCGTCGGCAAACGTGTGCCGGGCGGCAATCTGTCATGTGTCTGCGGCTTTGGCACCGACGCCTGGGATACGCTGTTCGGGGGCCCGCGTCCCGCATCGCTACATGCATTCCGCGAGTTCGGCGCCGGCGATCGACGCGCCGTGGCCACGCGGGGCGATCTGCTGCTGCATATCCGCGCGGAACATATGGATCTGTGCTTCGAACTCGCGACCCAGTTGATCGGCCGGCTCGGCGCGGCGGTGACCGTGGTCGACGAAGTGCATGGCTTCCGCTACTTCGACATGCGCAGCATGGTGGGCTTTGTCGACGGCACTGAGAATCCGGTGGATCGCGAAGCTGTGGATTTCACGATCATCGGTGACGAGGACCTATCGTTCGCAGGCGGCAGCTACGTGATCGTGCAGAAGTACCTGCATGACATGACCGGCTGGAACGAGCTTTCCGTCGAGGCGCAGGAGCGCATCATCGGGCGGACCAAGTTGTCCGACATCGAACTCGATGAGTCGGTCAAGCCGACGTGCTCGCACAGCTCGCTGACGACGCTGGAAGAGGACGGCAAGGAAGTGAAGATCCTGCGTGACAACATGCCGTTCGGCTCACCCGGCAAGGGCGAGTTTGGCACCTATTTCATCGGCTACGCGCGCTCGCCCGCGCCGATCGAGCAGATGCTCGAGAACATGTTCGTCGGGCGTCCACCGGGCAATTACGACAGGCTGCTCGACTACAGCAAGGCAGTCACCGGAAGCCTGTTCTTCGTGCCGTCTCAAGCGCTGCTCGAAGCGCTCGCGGAACGCAACCCATAGACCACTGGCCTCGAAGCGGGGCTGCGGGCTGGGAAGTGGCCTGTCCTGCTTCTTTGATGGCATGGAGCCCGGCGCGGGCCGCGACGATGATGATGGCCTCGGCATGTCCGTCGAGGCCGAGCGCCAATCGTTGAATCGACTGACGTGTTCAGCGAGCAGGTGCTGGAACTGCCGCAGCGCGCCAAGGCCACTTCAGACGCCACCGGATCCGATTCGCACCAAGAAAACCGACCCTGCCATACTCCCGTAATACCCACACTAATAGCATGGACTCCATCATTGTTCGCGGTGTGGGACAATCGCGCCCCATCGGGTAAGGGTTTTCCCGGTGTTCGCGTGAACAAGGTGCGCAATGAAATCGATCGACTGGAAGGACTGGGAAATCTTCTGCCGCGTGGTGGAAGGGGGCGGCTTCACACAGGGGGCCGAACTGGCCGAAGTCCCGAAGTCATCGGCGAGCGCCGCGGTGGCGCGGCTGGAAGGGCAACTCGGCGTGCGATTGTTCGAGCGGACCACGCGTCGGGTGCGCGTCACCCAGCGCGGCCAGCAACTGTATGATCGCGTGGCGCCACTGTTCGGCGAACTGCGCGAGATCAGCGCCGAAGCGGCGTCCGTCAGCGAAGAAGTCAGCGGCACGATCCGCATCGCCACACCCTATGAAGTCGGTTCGCAGCACCTTTCGCCGACGGTGAACCGGCTGCTCAAGCTGCATCCCTCGCTGCGCGTGCAACTCGACGTGAGCTGGGACCAGCCCGACCTGATCCGCCACGGCTACGACCTGGCCTTCGTCATGACAGACACGGGGTTGAGCGATAGCTCGTTTGCCAGCAAGCGGGTGGTGCTGATCGAACGCGCGTTCTATGCCGCGCCGTCCCTGATTCGCGAGCGCGGACTGCCGCGCACGCCGCAGGATTTGCAAGGCTGGCCCACGGTCGGCAATCTTGACGATACGCGTTGGGAATTCCTGCGCGATGGGGTGGAAACCTTCGCCATGGATGTGGAACCCCGCATCTGCACGCATAACGCGGAAGTCCGGTTCAATGCCGCGGTGGATGGCCTGGGCGTGACGCGCCTGTCGCCGCGATTTGTACGCGAGGCACTTGTGGAGGGCAAGCTGGTGCGCGTGCTGCCTGGCTACGCATCGTCCCCGCTGAAGGTCTATGTGCTGATGCCCGCCCGCAAGCTGATGCCGGCCAGCGTGCGCGCATTTCTGGATGCGCTCGAGGAAACGCTCGGTGTGCCAGAAACGCGTCGGCCCGGAGCGCGCGTGACGGCCGCAACGCGCATTGAGGAGAGCGCGGAAGATCAGAACGATGACGATGGCGAGCCCACCGTCATCACCCTCGACTGAGCGTCAGAAAGGCTGGTCGCCGCTGCGGGCGTCGAAGCCCAGCGTGTCGGCGATTTCCAGCATTTCGTCGTCGTCCTCACTGCGCGTGATCCAGCCGGCATAGGCATCGCCGCCCGTATCCCAGTTCCAGAGCGTGTAGCCCGCCACGCGGAGCTGATCGGCCGCCAGCTCCATGAGTTCGGGCACGCTGGTGCCTTCGAGGAAATCCTCATCCTCGGTATCGTCGGTGCCCCAATCGATCTCTAGATCGATACGCTCGCATAACTGGTTCAGGCAGCCGATGAAGGACTCCACGTCCTTCCAGTCGACATAGAAGCCTGATTCCCAGTCGATGATCTCCTTGATCTGAGAGAGCAATGCCTCCGAGTCGACGTCGTCTTCCTCGGCGTCTTCCAGGGCTTCCTCGAGGAGCGTGAGCTGCCGTGTGGTCTGTTGCGTGTCACCCAGGTTGATCAGCGCGAACAGCCGGCTTACGGCGTCCTGCGCATCGTCTTCCAGTTCTATCGCCATCTGTTCTCTCCTGCCGCTACCTTTCCGATTTCATTTTGCCCACGTGGTGTCACGCGCAACGCGCGCGACGTGCTTGTAGGTTCTATCCAGCCGTGCGCCAGCATCGCCTGCAGCAGCGCGGCCCCGAGCGCCCCGCCCAGATGCGGCTTGCGCTCGCTCCAGTCGGGGCATGTGCAGGCGAACTGCCGCCGCTTGCGCCGCGCCGCATCCACGTCGATGCCCAACTGCCCCATGGCCTGCGTGCCATCTCCGGTCAAGTCGACCCGCGTGCCGTCCACGGCGATCCAGCCCGCCTGCGACATTCGTTCGAAAAGCCCCACAGCAAGTTCCCCGGCCAGGTGGTCGTAGCAAGTTCGTGCCTGCTTCAGCGCAGGCGGCGTGGTGCGCGAAACAGGCACGGCACGCATGCGCGGCGGCTGGCTGGCCAGTGACGCGGTGGCCAGCGCCTCGATAGCCACGCCAATTTCCGGCGTGGCAAGCCGATAGTAGCGATTGCGCCCGCGAGTTTCCACCACCAGCAAGCCGCCTTCGGAGAGGCGGGTCAGGTGTCCACTGGTCGACGACGCGGACAATCCGGCGATCAATGCCAGTTCGCCGGCGGGCCGGGCGCTGCCGTCCATCAGCGCCCACAGCATCGCGGCGCGGCCCGGGTCGGCCAGCAACCCCGCAAGCTGGCTGATGCCAGGAGCGAATTCCATAGTTCATGCTTCCGTGAAGGGACGGATGCAGTATAGGGGAGTCGGGGGAGGGCCTGATGGGCGGTGACATTAAAGTCTGCACAAGAACTTGACGTCCTCGTACACCTTGAACAAGGGTTGCCCTGCGCAGGGCGCCGTCGTTGGTCGGCGGCACGACTTCTGATCGTTGCCGACTGGACGTGTCGGCTAGGGCGCGTCGTGCGGGTGTGTCGCCTTCGCGCCAGACCTTCCTTTCCGGCGCGGCGCAGTTCGCGAGGTCTCCGGAATTATTTGACAGCATATCAAATAAACACTAGATTATTGAGACGGTCGCATTTACGAAGGAGACAGCGTGAGCGAACAAGACAAGCCGCAAGTGACGGCAGGAATGCGAGGTGCCTCATGGGACGCCCGGCTGATGGATCGCCCCTATCAGATGGTGCCCTATGCATTGGGCACGGCCGATGGGCAGCGCACGCTCGGCTTTCTGTTCAGCCTCACTGGCAAGGAAAAGACGGTTGTATCCCTGATGCACCCGCGCGAAATGGCCATCACCCACTATCTGGTGCCGTTCGTGCTCGATGCCGGATGTGCTTGCTGGGTGCAGGGCCCACGCTCGATCGGCAACGACCTGCGTCTGGAGCATGAGATCGCGCTGTTCGATGTCGCAGCCGGTATGACGCACCTGCGCGATCTTGGTTATGAAAAGATCGTGCTGCTCGGCAATTCGGGCGGCGCGGGGTTGTACACGTTCTACAACCAGCAGTCGTTGACGCCCCGTGAAATGCGTATTGCCCGGACGCCGGGTGGCCGCCCGACGAACCTGGGTGAACTGCATATGCCGGAAGTCGATGCGTTCATCCTTGTGTCGCCCCACCCGGGGCAGGGCAAACTCCTGATGAGCGGCATTGACCCGTCGGTCGCTGATGAAGACGATCCCATGCAGACGGACCCGAGGCTCGATCCGTTTTCAAAGGCCAACGGATTCGATGTGGAATCCGGCAAGGGCAGATACGCGCCCGACTTCATCGAACGATATCGCGCTGCACAGACCGAACGCGTTGCACGCATCGACGCAAGCGCCAGGGCAATGCTTCGGGCCAAGCAGGAGGCGCGGCAGAAAGTGAAGGCCGGCGCGGGCACCGATTCCGACCGTCGGCTCGCAGCCCATGCACCGATCTTCGAGGTCTGGCGTACCGACGCCGACCTGCGCTCATGGGACATCTCGCTGGACCCGTCCGACCGCAAGACCGGTTCGCTCTGGGGCAAGGATCCCTTCGTGTCCAACTGGGGAAGTGTGGGTTTCGGACGTGTCGTCACGCCGGAATCCTGGCTCTCCACGTGGTCGGGGCTGTCATCCAACGCGGCGCTGGACAAGACGATCGGCACGTTGCATCAGCCCACGCTGCTGCTCGAATACACCGGCGATCAATGCACGTTTCCGGCGGATATCCAGGCCATCTACGATCAGATCCCGGCGGCGCATAAGCAGCACATTCGTGTGCGCGGCAACCACCACGGCATGGCGTTGAGCCGCGAGGAGGAGCCCGGGCAGCGCATTGCAGGACGTCATATCGTCGAATGGCTGCGGGAATCGATGGCCTGAGCGGCACCGCGGCCGAACTATATAACTACAGAGGTAGACAACGATGCTGCAACCCACCCACGTACGCCCATCCGTGTTGCTCGATGGCGTGCGCTATCCCGATGAAGACCGCCTTCGCCGTTATGTCGGCGACGGTTACCTGACCGGCGAAACGCTGGTTGGCGCCTTCCGTCAATCGTTCCGCGATCACCATGATCGGCTGGCCCTGGTGGGGCCGGAGGGCGAGTTTACCTATCAGGAGTTGGACGAACGGACTGACCGTCTTGGGGCGGCGCTGCTGGCGCTGGGTCTCAGGCCGCTCGACCGTGCGGTCTTTCAATGCGGCAACAGCAATGAACTGCTGTTCGCATTTCTCGGATGCCTGAAGGCCGGCATCATCCCGCTGTGTTCGCTACAGGCATTTCGCAAGCTGGAAGTGAGTTACCTGGGCAACTTGTGCGAGGCACGTCTGCATTTCGTTCAGGGAGATGACCCCAAGTTCGACGACGTGGCGTTTGCCGAGGAGATGCAGGCGGAAGTGCCGAGTCTCCAGTTCATCCTTCAGGCGCGCGGTGAGCGCCGCGGACGAGCCGTATTGCTGGCGGACTTGATCCGCGATATGCCGCTGGCGCGCGCCCAGGCGTTGTTGGCTGAAGTCGACCACGAGCCGTTCCAGGCGGCTGTGTTCCAGTTGTCGGGTGGCACCACCGGTGTGCCGAAAATCATCCCGCGTTTTCAGAACGAGTATCTGTACAACATGCGCGCAGTGGCTGCATGCAACGGATATACCGCTGAAGACGTGCTGTTCTTCCCGACGCCGTACATGCACAACCTCAACATGGGCTGCTTCTTCGGCCCGTTTCTGTTGTGCGGCGCGAAGGTGACGGTAGCCCCGGATATCGGCGAGGAAACGCTGCAGTCTCTCGTTCGCAACTACGAACCGACCTGGTTCGGCGTTGCCGGGCCGATCCTTAGTCGCATCGCGCCGGAACTGCTGCGCGGCACCGCGTCGGACAAGGCGCGACGCAACTTCATTGCCCCGAAGAACGCTGCCAACCTGACGCGCCTGACCGGATCGCCGACACATCATATTTTCGGCATGACCGAAGGCGTGATCATGTTCACGCGCCCGGAAGACCCTTCGGAGATTCGCGAGCAATCGATCGGTTATCCGGTATCCGATGCCGACGAAGTGCGCATCGTCCATCCCGGCACCGAAGACACCGTGGGCGATGGCGAGGTCGGCGAAGCACTGTTTCGGGGGCCGTACACCATCCGCGGCTATTACAAGTCCGAGAAGGAAGACGTTACGCGCTTCACTGCCGACGGCTTCTACCGCTCCGGTGACCTGATGTCCGCTCAAGTGGTCGACGGCAAGCGCTATTACTTCTTCCTCGGGCGGATCAAGGATGTCGTCGATCGCGGTGGCGAAAAGATCAACGCTGAAGAGCTCGAAAACGTCATCAACCAGCACCCGTCGATCCTGGCGTCAGCGGTCGTTGGCATGCCAGACAAGGTCTACGGCGAGCGTGTCTGCGCCTTTGTGCTACTCAAGCCGGCAGCGGCGTCGGGCCTGACACTTCCCGAACTTGCCCAATACCTGCAGGAGGTCGGCCTCGCCAAGTTCAAGTGGCCGGAGAGGCTCGAAGTCATCCCGGAATTTCCGCTGACGGCATCGGGCAAGCTCAGCAAGGTCCTGCTGCGTGACCGCATCGTCCAGATGCTGCGCACCGAAGCGGAAAACGACACTGTCCACCAAGCAAAGTGAAGAAGGAAGAGACATGAACCAATCCACGCAAGGCGCCCACGTCAACGTTCCCGTCGTTGCACTGCACGGCGTACATCACACTGCGCGGCCCACCTGGAAACTTGCGGAAACGGTGCACTTCTACCGCGATCTGCTGGGCTTGCCGCTCGTGCATGCGATTTCGGCGAAAGGGTGGGGACCCGACAATCACGCGGACTTCCTGCATTTCTTCTTCGATAGCGGCAATGGCAGCACGATCGCCTTCTTCTACTACATCGGTACCGAGCGGCCCGACTGGCTGACCGTGCGCGAGCACTACCAGGACCGCGCCACGCACACCGCTTGGCGAGTGCGCGACGAAGCGGAGTTGTTGCAGTGGCGCCAGCGCGTGGAGGCGGTGGGCATTCCATTGCGCTACCAGATTCGCCACGAGGTCATTGAGTCGATCTATTTCAACGATCCGAACGGATACCCGATCGAGATCACCTGGCAGGTGCGCCCGTTCAGCGACGCCGACAAGCAGGATGCCGCGTTTACGATCGATTCCGCCATCGAACTCGAACGCGCACGGGAGAAGGGTGCCGCCTTTGCATCGATCGAGCCGGTCTGGCAGCGCAAGGCGGAGCGTATCGAGCGCGCCGTGCCGAATGGCGAAAAGGCTTCGGTCTATGTACTCGATGTGCCCGAGTTTGCGCCGCTAATCGACGTGGCCCGTAAGACCGCTGGCTATCAGACCACTGCCATTGGCAATGGCTACGTGCGCATCGACGGCAATCCGACATTGCAGTTCCGGCGCAAGGAACTCGGCTTCAAGCCGGCGGTCTGGTACGGGGCGCTGACCGGCGGCCTGGCAGGCAGCATTCGACAATTTGACATGGATGCGCTCGTGGTGGCTCCGGGAGATACGCAATGAAGGTGGCGATCATTGGCGGCGGACCGTCGGGGCTGTTCCTGTCGATCCTGCTCAAGGAGCGGATGGCGCAGGTCGACATCGATGTGTTCGAGCAGAACCCGGAGGATGCGACGTTTGGCTTCGGCGTTGTCCTGGCCGACACAGGCCTGTCGAATCTTCGGGCAGCTTCGCCGATCGTGGTGGACCGCCTGGCCAAGGCCATGCGGTTCAACGACCAGCATTCGATCGTCAGTCACGAGCATCCCATAGTCATGAGGAAGCCCGGTGCAGGTGGTGGTGCCATTCCCCGCATCAGTCTGCTGTCTGTACTGCAACAGCGCGCAAAAGAGCTTGGCGTACGGGTGACGTACAACAAGCGCATTGCCGATTTCGATGCGCTCGATGCCGACCTCGTCGTCGGGGCGGACGGCATCGGCTCGCAATTGCGTACCGCCAATGAAGCGGCCTTTGGCACGACGCGCCGCACACTGACGAATCACTTCGCCTGGTTCGGCGTGGCAAAGCCCTTTGCGAGTCCGGCTCTGGTGTTTCGCAAGTACGAGGGCGGCTACTTTGTGGCCCATTACTACCCGTACTCCGATTCGATGAGCACATTCGTGGCCGAGTGCGACCACCAGACCTGGGTCGACTTCGGCATGGAAGACATGAGCGCCGAAGCGCGGCAAGCGCTCTTCGAGACGGTGTTTGCCCCGGAGCTGACTGGCCACGGATTGGTTTCGAACAATTCGATCTGGCGACAGTTCCCGGTGATCCTCAATGCCAACTGGCATGTCGGCAAGCAGGTCCTGATTGGCGATGCACTGACCAGTGCGCATTTCTCGATCGGATCTGGCACCCGGATTGCGATGGAGGATGCCATGGCGTTGGCGGACGCCATCGTGACGCACCCGGACGATGTACCGGCTGCGCTGGAGCAGTACGAAGCCGTGCGCAAACCGGAGAAGGCCAAGCTGATCAGCGCTTCAGAGGCGTCGTATAACTGGTACGAGCGCATTCGGGAATGGATGGATCTTCCCACGCCGCACGAGTTCGTGTTTCGCTTTATGACGCGTACCGGCCGTATTGACGCGGAACGTCTGCGGGCTCAGTTTCCGGCGTTGATGGCCGAGCTGGCTGCCGGCGGGGTGGCAGCCGTGGCGGCAGAAGGGCAATCATGATGCGCGCCACGGAGTACGTGCTGAGCGAAAGTCCGTTCGTGGTCAGGCGTACCGTGCGTTGGGGAGATTGCGACCCGGCAGGCGTCGTCTACACAGGCCGGTTCACCGACTATCTGCTTGGAGCGGTCGGTCTCTACACCGCGCACATGGCGGGCGGCGACGGCCGGCTGGGAGAGGTCCACGGCGTCGGTACCCCATGCAAGGCCATGCGTTTCGAATTCATCGGCACGCTTTGGCCGGATGACGTGATCGATATCACGTGCGCGGTCGAAGCCATTCGGACCAGATCGTTCGATATTCGCTGCGTGGCCCGCCGACCTGACGGCGCCCCGGTCTTCGACGCCATGTTCTCGCCGATCTGCGTGCGGCTGGACCGGCGCGAGGGGACGCCAATTCCCGACTCGCTGCGCGCGGTGCTGAACCGCTTCCTGTCGCCAGCGCTCTGAATCGTTTCTTGGAAATATCAATGTCGACGTACCGAATCGGGCAAATCGTGCCCAGCTCCAACATCACGATGGAGCGCGAAGTCCCCGCCATCTTCAATGCCCGCATGCAGGTGCTCCCCGAGCAATTCAGTTTCCACGCGAGCCGCGTGCGCATGCATCGCGTGGTGGCCGAGGAACTGGAGAGGATGAACCGGGACATGGGCCGCTGCGCGCTGGAACTGGCCGACGCCCGTGTGGATGTCATGAGCACGGCGTGCCTGGTGGCCACCATGTGCATGGGTAACGGTTATCACCGTCAGGTCATCGAGGAGCTCGGTGCCGCTATCGGGGACGCGCCGTATCGCCCGCAGATCATGACATCGGCCGGCGCGCTGGTGGAGGAACTGAAGGACTTCGGCGCCCGACGCATTTCATTGATGGCCCCGTACAGCGATGCCCTGACGAAAACCGTCGTCGAGTACATCGAGCACGAAGGCATCGAAGTGAAGGATGTCATCAACTTCTCGATCCTCGACAACCTTGAGGTTGGAGAGCGGGACCCGCTGCGACTGCTCGAAGACGTGAAGCGGTTGGACACCAAGGGTGTGGACACCGTGGTCCTGTCCGCCTGCGTGCAGATGCCGTCGTTGGCGGCGCTCGAGCCCGCCCAGCAAGCGCTTGGCATTCCGGTGACGTCGACGGCGGCCTGCACCGTGCGGCAGATGCTGCGCAGGCTCGGCCTGGAAGCCAAGGCGCCGGGCGCAGGCGCTTATCTGGGCAGCCAGACCGGACTGCGCTGAGCCTCTGCGCAAACCATAAGGCGGCCGCCCACGGAAGGCGCCGCCACGACCACGGAGACCGTGATATGCATGACGCCCCCCAAGTATTGCCCCGTGCCGCCGGCTGGATTTACGTCAGCGTGATCCTCGGCGCGGCCCTCGGGATGCTGGCCGGATACGCCCCTTTGTTCAACGCCACGGCTGGCGTCTTCGTCAGGCCGCTGGCCGCTGAGTTCGGTTGGGGACGCTCGCAGGCGTCCCTGTCGTATGCGGCGTCGATGTTCGGGCTGGCCGTTGTCAGTCCCATCGTTGGCGCAATGATGGACCGTTTCGGTATTCGTCGGGTGATCGTGTGTTCGGCGATCGTCTTTGGCCTGGCCACTGCCGCGATGTCACTGCAAAACGGCAGCATGTTGATGTGGGTGGCGCTTTCGGTTGTTGTCGGCGTGTCCGGCGCGGCGACCTCGGTGCTGGGCTACCTTGCAGTGCTGCCCCAGTGGTTCGATCGTCGTCTGGGCCTCGCGCTGGGCATTGCGATGTGCGGCCTCGGGGCTGGCACCGTCATCCTGCCGATCACGGCGCAGTTTCTGGTCACGACATTTGGCTGGCGTATGGCCTACGTAGGTCTGGGCGTTGGCTCGGTCGTGCTTTCGTTGGTGGCCTGCGGGCTGTTGCGGGAGCGGTTCTCCGGCAGCCGTGGGGCAAAGCATGTGCCGCAAGGTGTAGCGCTGGCAGCGGCGATGCGTAGCTACCGGCTCTGGGCGATCTGGCTGGTGTTCGTATTGAGTTCTGCGGCCACCTTGTCGCTAGGGCCGCATCTCCCATCGCTGTTCGCGGATCGCGGTTTCGATGCGGCCATGGCAGCGCGGAGTGCCTCGATGGTCGGCGTTGGGCTTCTCGTCGGGCGTCTGCTCACCGGGCTACTGATCGACAAAATCCATGCGCCACTGGTGGCAAGCGTCTTCTTCATCGGGGGCGCGGTCGGGGTATTCCTGCTGCGTGGGACTCACGACTACGCCGCGTTGCTGGTGGCGACCACGCTCATTGGCCTGACTATCGGGGCGGAGGGCGACCTGATTTCCTACCTGGTCCGGTCATACTTCGGTCTGACCTCGTTTGGCTCGCTGTTTGGCATTGCCTTTTCTGGCTACGGCTTGGGTGCAGTCATCGGTCCGATCGGGCTGGGCGCCTGGTTCGATCGGCATGGCAGCTACGATGTGCCGTTGCTGGTCCTGCCCTGGATGCTGCTGGCAGCCGCCGCGCTGGTTCTGTCTCTCGGACGCTACAGAGCCGGCGCGGAAGGGAAGGACGCAACGGCGGTGGCGTCTGCCTAGGTGGACGCGAAGGATGGCGTGTGGGGCGATCGGGGATAGAATTGGCATACCACCAATTTCCAGTCGGTCTGATCGTCCAACGCCCATGCCTGCCGCCCGTAAGTCGCCCGCTGCCAAGGTTGCCGCACAGCCCACGCCCAATCCGGTGCCGCGCCGACGCGGCCGACCACCGAAAACGGAGTCCCCGATCGGCGCCGAGCCCATGCTCAGCCGCACGACGATCCTGCAGCATGCGATCAAGCTGACAAAGACCTTGCCGCTGGACCAGATCTCGATGGTCCAGCTTGCCAAGGACTTTGGCGTGGCGCCGGGGCTGATCCACTATTACCTTGGTGGTCGCGATCAACTGGTGTCAGGTGTACTGAACGATTACTATCGCCAGCGCACCCTGCGGATCCCGCCACTGACGGGCGACTGGCGCGCGGACGTGGAGCGCATCGCTCGGCTCAGCTTCCAGGTGGCGGTGGAAAATCCAGGCGTCAGCAACTATGTGGCGTCGCATAACCGGTACCGGCTGTTTCAGGATGTGCAGCCGGGCGAAACCGACTATGGCCTGGAGTTCTTCAACCGGATGACTTCGGCGATCATGCAGGGCGGTTTTTCCGCTGAGCAAGTCGCCTTGGGTTACCACTTGCTGGCGCAGTACCTCGTCGCGGCAAGCATGGCGGAAGCCTCGCGCCAACTGCCCGCCTATCACCAGGCATTTATTCAGAACAAGCTGGATTCGGTATCGGCCGAGCAGTATCCCGGTGCACGCTTTGTCAGCCGATCGTTCTCACAACTGTCCTCCGATACCGCCTTTGAAGAGGGACTTCGCATTACGCTCGATGGCATCGCTGCCTGGCAGCGCGCCGTAAAACCTGCGAAGAAAAGAAGCGCGCGTTCCGCGTAACCGGTAGCGCGGGGACCATCATTGTCTCGATGTTTCCTCGCTAGTGGTATCTACTTATTTGAGATGCAGTCAATAAAACTACAATCCTTATTTGACGGTATATCAAATAAGTGCCGCGACGATGATGTCGCCGGTACGCCAGACGTGGAGACAACATGAAACGCCCCTTCCTCGCGCTGACGCTGCTCGCCTTGGCCCTGCCGGCCGTTGCCAGCACGTATCCAGACAAGATGGTCCGGATCCTCGTGCCATCGATTGCGGGCAGCGCGCCGGATATCATCGCCCGGCAGGTTGCCGAACGCCTGACCAGCGCCTGGAAGCAGCAGGTGATCGTGGAGAACAAGCCTGGCGGTAACGGCATCGTCGCGATGAGCGCGCTCAAGCAGGCGCCGGCCGACGGGTACACGCTTGTGCTGTTTCACGCAGCGGCGGCTGTCACGACGCCCGTCATGTACAAGGAGGCAAAATTCGATATCCAGCGCGACACTGAAGTGGCTGCGACGCTGGCGTACACGCCGATGATGTTCGTGGCCGGTCCCGCGACACCCTACAAGAGTCTTGGCGATGTCATCAAGGATGCCAAGGCACGTCCTGACGACGTAGTAATCGGGAGTCCGACCCGTGGCTCCGTTCCCCATCTCACGGCGGAGATGATGGGGCAGTTGCAAAAGACAAAGTTTCGGCAGGTGAGTTTCAGCGGCACGACTCAAGCCATCCAGGCCGTGGTGAAGGGCGACATCCCGGTCTATGTCGATGGCATCGCGCCGCTCGTGCCCCTGGTGCGTGGCGGTCGCCTGAAGGCGCTTGCCGTGACTTCGGATGTGAACCTGCCGGGCATGGAGGGTTTTCCGCTGGCCAAGGACATCGCGCCAGGTCTTGTCGCCAAGGGTTGGTTCACGATCTTCGCGCCCAAGGGGACGCCAGTGCCGGTGCTGGATCGCGTCAACGCTGCCGTCAACCAGTCGTTGACGCAGCAGCCGTTTGTCGATCGGCTCAAGGACCTGGGCACGTATCCAATGCCGATGTCGCGGCCAGAAGGCGCAAGATTTATCGAGGCCGAGAAGCTCCGTTGGGAGAAGGTGATTTCGGACGCCGGCGTGAAGCCGGAATGATGCCGATCCAGTGCTGACCTTCCTTCGGAGAACACATGCATGATCTTTTTTCCCGGACTGGGGCCGGCCCGGTCAATGGCTTCCGCCTGTTTTGTGCGGGAGCATGGGCGGCGCTCGCCGTCCTGGCTTCGACGTCTTATGCCGATTCGATCGGACAGCCGCACAGTACCTCGGCGGAGCAGTCCGGCGCCAACCTCGTACTGCTGGGAACGGCCGGCGGCCGGACTTCCTGGCGAGGTTCGCAGTCTGCAGGAATCGCCTCCGCGGTAGTGGTCAATGGCCAGGTCTACCTTGTCGATTTCGGCGCGGGCTGGCTGCGACGCTACTTCCAGGCGGGCTTGGGCGCGCCGCCACCAGGACAGGGCCTCGAAACACTACGAGCGGCGTTCATCACGCACTTGCACTCAGACCACATCGTGGACTATCCGTCGCTCGTCCTGTTTGGCGCGTCGGACGGCTTGGCAGAACGGCGTCAGAAACTCAAGGTGATCGGGCCCGGCTCACGCGGAAAACTCCCACCCGCGAGCGGCGGCAACGACGGGGTGGCGGACGTCGTGGCGCCCGAGCAGCCGATGCCTGGCACCGTTGCCATGACCGAAGCGCTGTACCGTGCGTTCGCCGCGGACATCAACGACAACATTCTGGATAGCCGCAAGCCGAATCCCCATAGCCGCGTCGACGTGATGGATATCACGCTGCCTGCAGGCCTTGACGTTGATCCCGATCGCGATCCCGCACCGCCGATGGCTCCGTTCGAGATCTACCGTGACGAGAACGTCAGGGTGACGGCAACACTGGTGAACCATGCCCCGGTCTATCCGGCATTCGCGTTTCGGTTCGACACCTCGACTGGGTCCGTTGTCTTCTCAGGCGATACCAGCCCGGACCGGAATCTGATTCGGTTGGCGCAAGGTGCCGATGTGCTGGTGCATGAGGTGATCGACACCGCCTGGGTGGATTCCCTGTTCCCGAAGCCCCGGAGCGCGGCACAGGAATCCAAGGCGCACCATCTTGTTCATGCGCATACCGCCGCATCGGATGTCGGAGCCGTCGCCGAAGCGGCTCACGTCAAGACCCTCGTCCTGTCGCATCTGGCCCCCGCCGACGGCGATCCCCACCGATGGGCAGCAGCCAGCCAAGGCTTTTCGGGGAAGGTGATCGTTGGTCGCGATCTCCTGTGGATTCCTCTTGTTCCCACTGCGCCGGAATCGAAATAGCGCGCGGGGAGCACCCCCTAGCTTTCCAGATTTTTTCCTATGGCATATGCGCGCCCTCGGCGTGCGGCCTGCGCTCGTCCCGACGACGAGGCTGAAGATGCCTGCAAGCCAGATGTATCACGACAACAAAGGAGATAGTGGTGAAATTGAATCGTTTTGCAGCAGTTGCCCTGGCCGCGTGCTCGGGTTCCGCATTGGCCCAGTCGAGCGTTACGCTCTACGGGGTGGTCGATGCAAACATCGAGTACGTGAACCACGTGGGCGCGGTGCCTACAGCGGCGAATGGCTTTAATCCAGGGCCGGGGCATGACGTCGTTCGCATGAATTCGGGCGGCTTGTCCGGTTCCCGTTGGGGTATCCGCGGCGTTGAGGACCTCGGCGCAGGGACGCAAGCTGTCTTCGTGCTCGAAAATGGATTCAGCGGCGACACCGGCACGATGCAACAGTCGAGCCGACTGTTCGGTCGGCAGGCCTTTGTGGGGATAAAGAACGCGACCTATGGCCAGATCAGTCTGGGGCGCCAATACACCTCGTTGTTCGACAGCATCGTCAACTTTGTACCGGCATACTTTGCTACGCAGTACGAGCCGATCACGCTCTTTGCCGGTGCGAACTTCCGTGAAGACAACACGATCAAGTACACCTTGAATGCGGGCCAGTTCACCGGCGTTGCGCATTATTCATTTGGCACTGGTCTGGCTTTGCCGCAGACCGTGCAGTCAGGCCTGGCGATCGGTGGCAATGGCGAAGTGCCGGGTCAGGCGCGAAGGGACAGTGCTTATGGCGCGTCTCTGTCCTACGCCGGCGGTTCGCTGTGGGCAGCCATCGCGTACGACCAGTTCAATCCCACCATTGGCACGACAACCAGCGCGAGCAGCGGCAGTTTCAAGAAGGCGACGGCGGCGCTGAGCTACAGCCTGCCTTGGGGGCGCATCATGGGTGGCTATCGTTGGGGGCAAAACAAGGCACCGGCGGGCGCGACAATCGGGCGAGATGACTTCCTCTGGGTTGGTGGCATATATCAGGTAGGGCCGGCGCTCAGTCTCACGCTCGAGTACGACTATGACAAGGTCCGGAATGTATTCGGTAACACGAGCGTCGCCAATCCCTGGCAGGTGAACCTGATTGCCGATTACAGCCTCTCGAAGCGCACGGATGTGTACCTGTCGGCAGCCTACGCAAAAAATGCAGGGTTGATGCTTGACTCTGCGCTGATTGCCTATGCGAATAGCCTCTCGCTCGGTAACAGCTATGTGCTTGGCAACGGCAACTCGTCGATGCTGGGTGTGTCGGTTGGCGTTCGTCACAAATTCTGACGCACCGGAACACATACCGTCCGGTCCCGCGCTACCGATTGTTGGCAGGCGCAATCGGACGGAATTGCAGCGGCATCCCAGCGTCGTCAGTCGGCCAGAGTGCTCGACGCTGCGTCCTTCCGACGGCCGCTGGATTGCGTATGGCTACACTCGGCGGCAAGCACTTGACTGCTTCTCACTATTTGGCTGTTCGCGCTTGCGCTCCTCAGCGCTGGCTGTTGCCGGGATCTGTCGGCCGTGTGGCACGTCTGGAGCTCGGTCATCGAGGTTCGAAATGGAGTGCTATGGTAAGGTCGCTACGATGAGTTCCTGGACGTAAAAATGTGGTGCATGGGCGAGCACTTTTGTGCTGGTCGAAGAGAGTGAGGCAGTGTGAGTGATGCCAAACAGGACGCGCAGCGCGCGCTGCGGGCCGACAGAGTTTCAATCAGCAGGGCTTTGCGCCTGAGCGTGCCGCCAGAGGCCAGGCCGGCCCCGGTCAACATGAAGGACTGGATTCGGCAACGGAAAGAGCAATTGCAAGCTGCCCGTGCCGCAGCTAAGCAAAGGCGTGATCTGCTAAAAGCCGAAATCCTGTCGGCGGCGCAAGACGTTGCCCGAGAGGAACGTATTGCTGCGCGGCAGGAGACAGTGCGCCAGAAAGCGGAAGCCAGGACCGCGCGAGCCTACGCGCGGGAGGACGCACGCGCGATTGTCGAATTCGAGCGTGGCCAACCAACCCGCCCGGAGTCAAAGCCAAAGACGCTTGCACAGGAGAAGCACAAGCTGGTCTCTTACGCGGATCTGCTGCGAATGCGTGGGTGATGTGGCGGGGGTTCGACAGGGCGGCCCGGCGACCGATTTATGGAAGGCGACGTCGGTCTGGTGGGCAGGCAGGTTTTGGTACCTGGTCGACACGAAAGTGTTCCACTGACTGTCCAACATTGACCGCTGCGTTGCAGCGATTCTGGCACTGGCCGGAGTCTGGCGATGGAGTCGAGCCATGGAGCCGCCCAATTGGGCGGCTTTTTTGTTCGCCGGCGCCGCATCAGGCGAGCCAGGCAGGGGGCGATACCACCGGAATTTTCGGTACCAATATGATTGACATGGTACCGAAATGGGACTTACATTGCCTTCAGACCTAAAACAAGGCAATGGAGACAGAATGGCCCCCCAGGCATCCGCCCGATACGGCTGCGCCACGACCGCGCAGCTCTACACCTCTGCTTTTCGTGCTTGTCCCCAGGCTCTGGCGCTGGTCGAGGACGGTGTGACACTCACCTATGAAGCGTTGGCCCGGCGCTCGTACCGCATGGCCAGGTTGTTCCATGCACGCGGCCTGGAACGTCAGGATGTCGTGGCCTTTCTGGTGGGCAATCGAGTCGAGGCAGTCGTGGCGATCATCGCGGCGCAGCTTGCAGGACTCAAGGCGGTTTCATTGCATCCGATGGCGTCGGAAGAGGACCACGCATTCGTGCTCGCCGACGCCGGTGTGAAAGCGCTGGTAGTCGACGATGCGCGTTTCGCAGCGCGCGCGCAGGTCCTGCTGGCGCGTGTCGCAAACGTGCTGATGATGCCGCTGGACGACGGCGTGCTAGGTGCGGGTCTCGCCAGTCAGGCGGCGGCCATGGACGACGCGGAACTGGAACCGGGCGACGACGCCGCCGAAATCAGCAAGATCTCATACACCGGCGGTACCACGGGTCGCTCCAAGGGCATCCTCCACACGCACCGCACGGTGGTGACGATGCTGCAGGCCATGCTGGCGACGTATGAATGGCCGCAGCAGATCCGCTATCTGGTGACCACGCCGATTTCACATGCTTCGGGCAGCCTGATCCTGCCGACGCTTTTGCGCGGCGGTACCGTGTACTTGTGCGACAAGTTCAGCCCTTCTGACTTTGTGTCGCGGGTAGCCGAGCATCGCATCAATCTGACCTTCCTGGTGCCAACGCAGATCTACGCATTGCTGGATCACGCTGGCCTTGCGGAGGCGGACTTGTCCAGTCTGGAGCTGGTGCTGTATGGCGCCTCGCCGATTGCGCCGTCTCGCCTGCAGGAAGCACTGAACAGGATTGGCCCGGTATTCGGCCAGGTCTATGGTCAGGCCGAGGCGCCAATGACCATCAGCTATCTGTCCAGACGCGACCATGACTTGTCTCGCTCGCACCTGCTGAGCTCCTGCGGCAAGGTCATGGTCGGCAATCAGGTCAAGTTGTTAGACAGCGCGAGGCGAGAAGTGCCGGTCGGCGATGTCGGCGAGTTGTGCGTGCGCGGTCCACTGGTGATGGACGGGTATCTCAACCGGCCCGAAGAGAACGAGAAAGTATTCGCTGGCGACTGGCTGCATACCGGCGACATGGCGCGCCGCGATGCGGCGGGCTATCTCTACATCGTCGATCGCGCCAAGGACATGATCATCACGGGCGGGTTCAACGTTTATCCGAGCGAAGTTGAACATTGCCTGGCACAACACCCGGCCATCGCCATGTCCGCGGTGTTCGGTGTGCCCGACGAGAAGTGGGGCGAATCCGTCACGGCCATTGTGGTGCCGAAGCCAGGACAGGCACCAGATGCGGACGAGCTTATCGAGTTCGTCAAGAGCAGGAAAGGCGTGGTCAATGCGCCCAAGACGGTGATCTTCGCGGGGCAGTTGCCGATGACGGCGCTTGGCAAGATCGACCGAAAGGCCATCCGAGGCAGCTACTGGAACGGCAAAGACCGACAAGTAGCCTGAAGTCGCAGCGACACCGGCCATGAAGGTGTCGCGCAAAGCCATCCAAAAAATAGAAGGAGACAATCATGGGTTTGACCCGCAAACTGCTGGGCGCGTGCGCCCTGACGCTTGCCTTTTCCGGCACTACCGTGCACGCGCAGGACAGCTATCCCTCCAAGCCGATCCGCTTCATCGTGCCGTTCGCGCCCGGTGGTGTGACAGACCTGACCGCGCGTACTTTCGCCAAGTACATGGGCGATGCCCTCAAGCAGCCGCTCGTTACCGAGAACAAGGCGGGCGCTGGCGCTACCATCGGCGCCAATTTCGTTGCCCATGCCGCACCTGACGGCTACACGATGCTGCTGGGTACCAACGTCACCCATGCCATCAACCCGCGCCTGATCGCCGCCACGCCGTATGACCCGCTCAAGGATTTCCAGACCGTCGCGATCTTCGGCCTGAATGGCAATGTGCTGCTAGTGAGCAATTCGTTCCCGGCGAAGACTTTCGCCGAGTTCCTGGCGTACGTGAAAGCTCGCCCTGGCCGCGTCAACTACGCTTCTGGCAGCGTCGGCAGTTCCGCTCACCTGGCGGCTGAATTGCTCAAGCAGGACGTGAAGGGCCTCGACTATACGCATGTGCCATATGGCGGTCCGTCCGAAGCCATGAGCGCGCTCATGGGTGGGCACGTCGATTTCCTGTTCGCCAATATTGGCGCAGCGGTCACTCAGATCCAGTCCGGCAAGGTGAGGGCGCTCGCCGTTACCACCGCCAAGCGCGCGCCGCAGCTTCCCGATGTGCCGACGGTGGCAGAGTCCGGCGTGCCAGGGTTTGAAGTCGTGGGCTGGATGGCGGCATTCGTGCCAAAGGGCACGCCGGCGCCTACCATCGCGCGCCTGAACCAGTTCATCAATCAGGCACAGAAGAACCCCGATTTGCGCAAGACCCTGGATGCTGCAGCGCTGATCCCCATTGTGGAGAGCCCCGAACAGAGCAGCCGCTTCGTGCGGGAGGAATACGAGAAATGGGGGCGCGTCATCCAAGCCGCCAACATACCGCCGCAGTAGGCGGCGAGCGTCGATTCGGCGCCTTCCCTGCGTGGGGCGAACGGGGGTATCCGTTCAGCCCCCGCAGGAAGGCGCGTTTGGCCGTGGCCTTGTCGCGGCGTTCCAGCAGTCATGTCACCGCGAGGGCAATGCAGATCTGCCACGCACGACGACGATCTTCAGGCTATCGCCCGGTCAACGCGACGCAAGCGGCCTCCAGGCTCACCGGTTCACCCTGCAGGAGCAACCGGTCTGCCTCCGATTCCCCCTTGGACTCCGGCGAACCGAGCGGATCGCGGGGCAGCAGATAGTGCTCGAGGACAGCATGCGCGAGCAGCAGGCGACGCCCGTCCACACCGGGCTGCGTGGCTTCCCAGGCAAGGATGGTTGCTGCCGTCGCGTAGTAGAGCGCGCTTGCTGCGCGGCGGACTTCTGCCTCCAGCGCTGCATCGCTGGCAACGGTTTCGGCCAGCGCGATCGCTCGGCTCAAGCTGCGCTGCAAGACTGCTCTCAGGTCCGCCGGCAAATGCGTTGCTTGCTCGAGCCGCGCCGACATCAACGCCAATAGCGCGTGTTGCGCACCATCCTTGCGCACCGCACGCTGGATGGCATCGAGCGCATTGATGTTGCTGGTCCCCTCCCACAACACCCCAATGTGGGCGTCACGCACCAGACGCGCATTGACGAAGTCCTCGATATAGCCGTTGCCGCCTCGTACCTCCATCGCACCCGTAGCAACTTCGATGTTATCGCGGCAGGTCCGCAGCTTGAGCAGCGGCGTAAGGAGGCGAAGCGCCAGCGCCGCGGTCTTGTCCCCTTTGCCAGCCCGGGCCATGATGTCCGCAGTAGCCATGACCATTGAAAGAGCGGCTTCGGTCGGCACCATGACTTTGAGTAATTGCCGGCGCAGCAACGCATGGCCGACGACTTCGCGGCCGAAGGCGCGGCGGTGTCGTGCCGCGACAAGGGCTTCATTCAGGCAGCGACGCATCATCGCGGCCGCGCGCACCGCGTGCGACAGCCTGGACAGGTTGACCTGCTCCATCATCTGCTTCAGCCCTTGCGTGGGATCACCCACCAGGTAGGCCACGGCCCCATCGAGGCGTATCTCGCCGCTAGCCATCGAGCGTGTGCCCAGCTTGTCCTTGAGCCGCACGATGCGATAGGCGTTACGGCTGCCATCATCGAGCGTACGGGGCAGCGCGAACAGCGCCAGACCGCGCGTGCCATCCACGGCCCCCTCGGGACGAGCCAGCAGAAGCGCGATATCGGCATCGGTATGCGAGCAGAACCATTTTTCTCCGTACAGGCGCCACTCTCCATCAACCTCGCGCGCAATGGTCTCGATGGCGCCAACATCCGATCCGCCGGCTTTCTCGGTCATGAATTGCGTGCCCTTCCACATGGCGCCCGGGTCGGACGAGAGCAGACGCGGCAGCAGCTTTTCCTGTAGCGCGGCGCTGCCGTACTTGCGAATCAGGTGGATCGATGTATCGGACACGCTGATCGGGCACATTTGTCCGAACTCTGCCTGTACGAACAAGTACTGGAATGCATACTTGGCCGCCGCAGGCACTGGCTCTTTCCATCCCAGCACACCGCCACGGTGGCTCATCGCATGGAACTGGAAGTCACCGAAGGCAATATGCTCCATCTCCTGATAGGCGGGGTGATACTCGATCCAGTCAGCATCTTCGCCCCAGCGAGTGCGTACGTGCAGCACCGGTGCGTGCTTGTCCGCAACGATGGCAAGCGTGTTCAGTCGACCGCCTGCCAGTTTGCCCATGCGTTCCAGGTGTGGCAGCAGGTGAGCGTGCGCGTCGGCCGGGAGATAGAGCCGCAGCATGTCCTGAAGACCTCGGTCAAGGGCAAGGAAGTCGAGTCCCGCGCAGTCTGGCGCGAGATGCTGCGAACTCTGGTGGGAGCGCGCTGGACGGGGGCTAACGTAATCGGCGTAGTCGGGTTCAAAGGACATATGGAAATCTCACTGGCATAGGTTGGATGCAATCCGCGCCCGGTCCCGGGCATACGGAAATCAGATGGCCCCGGCCTCGCGCAGGCGGGCAAGTTCGGCAGGTAGCAGGCCCAGACACTCCGTCAGAACGGTGTCAGTGTGCTCACCCAGGGCTGGCGGCGCCGCACTGTGTTCAAGCGGCGTGGCAGAGAAGCGCATCGGGCTCGCAATCGACGGGCAAATGCCGCCATCCGGTAGAGGCAGGTCCACGCGGATGCCGCGGTGCCGTACCTGCGGGTCCTCGAATGTCTGGCTGAAGTCGTTGACAGGGCCGCATGGCACGCCGGCAGCCTTGAGTCGGGCAAGCCATGATGCGGTGGAATCGGTACGCATCACATCCACCAGCATGGGCAGGAGCACCTCGCGGTTGACAATGCGTCCGGTCACCTTGGCAAATCGTGTGTCGATGGCCAACTCCGGCTTGCCGACTGCGCGGCAATAGGCGGCAAACTGACTATCGTTGCCCACGGCGACAATGAGCTTGCCATCCAGACTATCGAAGACCTGATAGGGGACGGCGTTGGCATGTGCGTTGCCCTGCCGCTTCGGAAGCTTGCCTGAGACGAGGTAGCTGACGGCCTGATTGCTGTTGAAGGCGAGCATGCAATCGAGCAGTGCCATATCGATATGCTGGCCCTGGCCGCTACGCTCACGCCATGTGAGGGCGGCGGCTATGGCCAGGCTGGCATACATCCCGGTTGTAATGTCGGCCACCGCGATACCGACCTTCTGCGGACCGCCGCCAGGCAGGTCGTCGCGCTCCCCGGTAATGCTCATCAGGCCACCCATGCCCTGGAAGACGAAGTCGTAGCCTGGAAGATGCCGGTATGGCCCAGTCTGTCCGAAGCCAGTAACGGAGCAGTACACCAGACCTGGATTGGCCTCTCGTAGGTCGTCATAGCCCAGCCCGTAGCGCGCGAGCGTACCGACCTTGTAGTTCTCGACCAGCACGTCGGCGCTCGCCGCAAGGCGACGGATGATCGCTTGGCCGTCAGCACTTGCAAGGTTCACGGTAATCGACTTCTTGCCGCGGTTGGCTGAGGCGTAGTAGCTGGAGTCGCGGCGTTCGGACTCTTCCGCGGCCGGCAGCCATGGTGGTCCCCATCCGCGCGTCTCGTCGCCGACTTCTGGTCGTTCCACCTTGATGACTTCCGCACCCAGGTCGGCGAGATTCTGCGTACACCAGGGCCCGGCCAGCACACGCGTCAAGTCCAGTACTCGAATATGGGAAAGTGGCTTGATCATGGTTGTACGTTGCGTTCAGTCGGCATGTATGCGGGCGTCAGCGATGACCTTTCCGTAGCGGGCGGTCTCGTCACGCAGGTACGCGGCGAAGGAGCCTCCGTAGTAACCGGCGGGCTCCGCGCCATTCTTCAGCAGCGTTTCCAGAACCGCCGGATCGGTCAGGGCATGCTCGACCTCACTTGCAAGCTTTTTCACGATCGGCGTGGGCGTGCCCGCGGGGGCCATCAAGCCGACCCAGGCCGCCATCTCCATCCCGGGATACCCTAGCTCAGCCGTCGTGGGCACATCGGGAAGCACGGCCGAGCGCTTGCTACTCATGACCGCCAATGCGCGCAGCTTGCCGCTAGAAATCTGTGGCAGACCGGTGAACGCTGGCTCGAACGTCATGTTGACCTCGCCGGCTATCACTGCCGCCTTGGCGGGCGCGCTGCCCTTGTATGGCACATGCAGGAGTTCGGCTCCTGCGCGTGCGGCCAGCATTTCACCAGCCAGGTGCGCCGTGGAACCATTGCCGTATGAGGCATAGCTCAGTCCGCCATGCCGGGCCTTTGCGAGCTGCATCAGCTCGCTCAATGTCTTCGCCGGCACGAGGGGGTTGACCACAATCACGCTCGGCGCGGAGGCCACCAGCGCGATTGGCGTGAAGCTCTTGCCCGCGTCGTAGCGGAGCTTTGGATACAGCCACGGGTTGATGGTGAGCGTGGTATTGGTGGCTGCCAGCAGCGTATAGCCGTCCGGTTTCGCTCCGGCCACGACTTCCGCGCCGACGATGGTTGCGGCACCGGGACGGTTATCGATGACAACGGGCTGCCCGAGATGCTCGCCGAGCTTCTGGCCAATAACGCGAGCGACGATGTCCGTCATGCCACCCGCGGCATATGGAACCACGATCCTGATTGGCTGGCTGGGGAATTCTTGCGCGCCAGCATTTGCAACGCAGAACAGAAGGCTCGCGGCAATGCTATGGGCGAGCGCGGCCCGACGGGGCAGGTTCATCAATAGGTCTCCTCGTTCTCGTTATGGCGCTGTGGCCTGACAGACTCGCCGACGCGCTTGTGGCCATTCTTGGCTCCGAGATCACCAGTGTCCAATACAATTGTCGGGCTCATTCATACACGGCTTGAATCAATCCCCGAGGCTTCCATGGATCTCAGGCAACTACGCTATTTCGTCGCGCTGGCAGAGGAGTTGCATTTCGGGCGTGCGGCAGCCCGGCTGGCCATTACCCAACCCCCGCTGAGTTTCAATATTGCGAAACTGGAGGCATCACTCGGGGTGCAATTGCTGCAACGCACTACCCGAGAGGTAGCGCTGACTGCGGCGGGCAAAGAGATCTACAAGGAGGCGCTGAAGATCCTGGCGCTAACGGCGAATGCACGTGAACTGGCCGGGCGCGCAGCGCGTGGCGAGATTGGTGCAGTCCATGTGGGTTTCGTTGGATCCGCGGTTCTGACCCCATTGGGGGAACGCATCCGAGCCTTCGGAGACATTCACCCGGACGTAGATGTCGTGCTGCACGAGTTGAATAGCTTCGAACAGATTGACGCACTGCAGGCCAGACATATTGACATCGGCATTATTCATCCGCGCGTGATCCCTAACGGGATTGCCTCCCACTCCCTGCACGGCGAGCACTTCATTTGCCTGCTGCCCGCGGATCATCCGCTGGCGCGCGACAGGATCATTGATGTCCGCGAGCTGCGACACGACGACTTCGTCCTGTTTCCGCGACATTTCTCGCCAGAGTTCCATGACCAGATTGTTGCGCTGTGCGCGAGTGTCGGTTTCACACCAAATATCCGCCACCAAGTCCGGCATATGCTGACCATCGCCACGCTGGTCGCGAGGCGCTTCGGCGTGTCGATTGTTCCGCGGTCGGTAGATGTGGTCACCTTGCCTAATCTGGCGTGCCGCCCCTTGGGAAAGCAAGTGACTCCGTCGGAACTGGTCGGGATCTGGCGCGACGACGAGCAAGGATCAGCCGTGCTTTCGATGTTGCATGCACTTGGCGCGCCAGTACAACAACGCGAGCTTGCAAACTCGCCGCGTCTCGCCTGACGGATACCTGCTCAGCCGCGGGGCGGCTTTGCCCGTCGGGTGGGCGCAGACGGCCTGACCAAAAGGCCGTTCAGAATGAGTTCGTAGAATTCGCTGAAGGCATCGCCGATCTTCATGCCCGTCTGCTGCAAGAACTGCTGGTTGCGCAGACGGTGTGCCGCGCCCAGGATGGCTTCGGAAACCAGGCGCGGATTGTGCGGGGCCATCAGCCCCTGCCTCACACCTTCCTCGATCATGCTTTCCAGTCCGCGCACGCGCGCGAGCTGGTAGTCATCGAACACCTTGCGGCCGGTCTCGATGGCGTCCAGGTCGGTAAGGGCTGCCTTGCTCAGTCCCGTGGCATTCAGCGTGGCATGCATGTAGGCCGAGATGGCGCGCGCTGCGTCGGGAGCGCGCCTGGCTGCCGCGTAGCCTTTTTCCAGATTGGCTTCCAGCACGTTGCGGCAGACGTGAACAAACAGCTCTTCCTTGGTTTCAGCGATTTCGTACAAGCGCCGGCGCGAGCATCGCATGCGCTGAGCCATCTCGCCGATGGTCAGCGACGAGACACCCGTGGTGATCAGCAGGTGCGTCAATTCCTCGAGGAAGGCTTCGTCGGTACGTCGTGTTGCCATGGGATGTGAGGCGTGCCGGGCGCAGAAGGCGAGCAGGGCGTGAGTCAGGAAGCCAGTATCTTAGTGGATTCCACGTGAATGTCGGGAGGGTACGCCTGCGTGGGGCGGGCGCACGACTCCGAGAGATCGCGATTCGCCGTGCCGAAGCAGGCTGACATGAGAAGGCACCTTGCAGGAGATAGCACCGCTCTCACTGCGCCGCCCGTCGCCCCCCCCACGGCCTTGTCCATCACCTCGGCCTGCAACGCTTCACTTGGATTGGTGAATGTTTGCCGCCGCAGCGTCTCAAGCTGCTGCGCGCGGTCCTGTTCCGACAAACCGGCGAACGACACGATCTGCGAGCGCTGGGCTGCGTAATCGTCGTAGCGCTGCTTCCAGGCCTGCTCGGCCTGCGCCTGCTGCTGATAGCGCTGGGCGACCTCGGGACCGTATGCCTGAGCCAGGGATGCACCGATATCCTGAGGGCTACGTCCTGCCGTCTGCCTACTGGCGATCGTCTTGCTAATCGCCTGCGGCCTTGCTTCGGCTTCGCGCGCGGCACGCACGGATTCGGGCAGCGTGGCGTCCAGTGTGGACAGGCGGCGCTGTCGTTCGGCGTCGTCGAGTCCAGGCTGGGTGGCTATCTCCAGGCGCGCGAGCATGGCGTCGTCGTAGGTTTGCTCGTCGTCGAACCAGATGGCCGCGACGTCTGGCAAGTGGCGCGCTCGCGCGGCGTTGCGGTCGGCTATCAATGCGCGCAGGCGTTGCACCTGACTGGTGTCCGGCGCGCCAATCACACTGGTCATCGGTCCATCGGTGGCTTTGGGCTGCATCTCGGACAGGTATGCCCGGTAGCGTTGCCACAGTCGCCACGCCTGGTCCTCGGCCGGTTGCGGCACATGTTTGCGGATGTCGTCGCGCACCAACTGGTCCAATGCCGCGGCGTCACCCGCATCATGGCTGGCGCTCAGGAAGTAGTCGAAGTAGGTACGCAGCGCGCGCGTCAGGCGCAGATTGCCTTGCGCGTCGGCTTCCGGGCCGGGTGGAATATCGACGCCCGCCAACGACGGCATCTCGGTGATGTTTCGCGCGCGCATGCTGTCAGTGGGTGATGCCGATAGCTCCGGCCTTGCGTCCGTGCGGGACCGCGCCGGCAGTGGACCTTGCGCCGGTTCCGTGGGTGCCGTTGCCCAATAGACGGCGGCACCCACGAGCCCGGCTACTACCAGGACCAGGGTGACCCCTGGCCTTCGCTCAGAGCTGATCATTGCGCAAGCGGTTGGCGTGATTCAGGATCACCGTGCGTGGGTCGACGTCCTGATACATACCGAGCATCTGATTGATCTCGTCGAGATGGTTCCAGTAGTAGTCGGTGGAAAGCACGCGTCCCCACTTGGCGCTGCACACCGACACCATCCCGTCGTTGGGGCCGGCGCCCTTCATGCCCATGACACCGGCAGCGGCGGCCATGGCCGCCGTGGATGGGTCAAGCAGGTTCGAGCGCAGCAGGTTGATCGGGCCGCCCCGGCCGGTCCAGGAGTAAGCGGCCTGGGTGTAGGTGACGAGCTTTCCGCTGGCATCGCGCCCCTGCCGTTGCTCGGCGACTGCTCCCGGGGTGTCGCAATCCGGGCCTAGCGCGGATTGCGAGCCAGGCGCCAGGGTGGCGTTGAGCCGCGCGTTCTGCTCGGTGGCGCCCTGGCTGGTCAGGGTGCGCGCAGAGGCAATCGCATCCTGGTTCAGCGCCTGTCCATTGAACAGGCCATTGAACCAGCCCAGGAGATTCGTTACGCCCTGAATCACGTTGACCAGCGCCGGCCCCGCAAGTGGAATGCTGCTGATGCCGTTGATGACGTCCAGCACGACGTCGGCGAGCTGGCTGCCGCGGTGCGGGCTACCGATAGTCGTCACCGATGCCACATCCTGCGGCGACATTGCAGCCAGCATCCGCGAGGTGGGCCCGCCCTGGCTGTGTCCGATCAGATTGACCTTGTCGGCGCCGGTTTCCAGCTTGACCGCGCGTACATAGGCCTGCAGTGCCAGCGCGCGTTCTTCATCGCTGTTGAACGACGGCACCGTGGACACGTAGACCGTGGCGCCATTGGCCCGCAGCACTTCGGGAATGCCGTACCAGTAGTCGATCACGCCGCCCATCTTTGCCGCGCCGGTCAGACCATGCACCAGCACGATCGGATAGCGTGTCTTTGCATAGTCGCTGCCGGCCGTGGCACTGGCTGGCCAGGCCATGGCGATGGCTGCGGCGATGGCCGCCGCAGTTCCCGCCGCAGTCCTCGCGATGGCGCTTGTGGACCTGCGTGTCCCTGCCTTCAGCGTGACGGTGTCCTGATGCGCGCAAGCCCGGCCGGGCCCACGACGATTGCCGTGTTCCATCTAGTCTCCTCGGTGGTGGAATCATTTTTTGTTTGAAACAGTAAAGACACCTGACTTTGCGAGCACAATCAAAACCTTAGGCGGTTTCCTCCAAACACACGCGCATGTCGGGGTTATCCCTTGGAAGGGCTCCGCACTATCGGTAGCGGCCACGGGCGCCGGCCCGCTATCGCATCCTCAAAGCCCACCTTCAACAAATGCAAATTGCCGGCCCAGCGGGTCTGCCGCAAAGTCTCCCCCAACTCACCGCACGACAAACTCGCGATAAAGCCGGTGAGCAATGGAAGTCCTGATGCAGAAAACAGGTGGAGACAATGCTACGAATTTTTCTTGCCGCGGTAATGCTTGTGCTTGCGAACGGCTCGGCACTTGCCGATGCCTACCCATCCCGTCCCGTCAGATTGCTGGTTGGGTATGCGCCGGGTGGGCCGGTCGATACCGCCGCGCGCATCTATGCGGACTACCTCGGGCGTGTGCTCAAGCAGCCGGTAATCGTCGATAACCGGGCGGGTGCCAGCGGCGCCATCGCGGCCGGCATGACGGTCAGCGCCAAGCCTGACGGCTACACGCTCTATTTCGTGGCCAGCCCGACGATGACGATGACGCCGCTGATCCAGAGGTCCGTCAGCTTCAAGCCGGCACAGGATTTCAGCTATGTCGGCCTGATCACCGACTACACCAACGTGCTGCTGATCAACAAGGATTTCCCGGCCAGGAACGTGGACGAACTGGTCTCGTACGCGCGCAAGCATCCCGGTGAAGTGAGCTTCGGTTCGGCGGGCGTGGGTGCGTCGAACCATCTGTCGGCGGAACTGCTTGCGCAGATGACAGGAGTGAAGATGCTGCACGTGCCATACAAGGGCAATGCGCCGGCTATGGCCGACGTCATCAGCGGCAAGGTGACCTTCATGTTCGATATCACCGGAACGGCTATCGGCCATATCCGGGGCGGCAAGGTACGTGCGCTGGCCGTGACGTCGAAGACGCGCAACCCCGCGCTGCCCAATGTGCCGACACTGGTCGAATCCGGCCTCAAGCAGTACGACCTGACGGGCTGGTACGCGCTGGTTGGTCCTCCGGGGCTACCTGCCGATGTGACGGATCGACTCGTGAAGGCGCAGCAGGCCGTGGTGCAGGATGCGGCCTACCGGGAGCGGATGGTCGATGGCGGCTATGACCTGAACGTGTCCGGCCCGGCCGCGCTGCAAGGGCGTATCAAGAAGGAACTCGCGCTCTGGGGCAACGTGGTCAAGACTGCGAATATCGAGGTCGAGTAAAAGGTATAAGCGAGGTATAAGCGGTCGAAGAATGGAGGTCGGGCAAGCCGGATCACCCGGCGGTTTCGCGCGGGCGAAGTACTGCTTTTCGAACGGCGAATTGCGCTGGCACATTGCTGACCCTAGACTTCGACATGTGACCCGACCGCGCCCTGATCGGGCCCGGTCGGGCCGTGTTCCACTCTCCATGAGGATTTGAGCCAGATGCCGCAGGAGCGACCGATCGCGCATCGGATCAGCGATATCCCCCGCCATTGGGCGACCCGTACCCCGCACAATGTGGCGGTGCGCGAGGGCGACCGTGTCGTCAGCTATGCGCAACTCTGGGAAGGCGTCGAACTGGCCCAGCGCTATCTCGAAGCGCAGGGTGTCGGCACGGGCGATCGTGTGCTGATCGTCGCGGAGAACAGCCTGGCCATGATCACGCTGATCTTCGCCTTGTCGGAACTCGGTGCGTGGCCGGTTGTGACGAATGCCAGGCTGACTGCGCGTGAGATCGAGGAGATCCGCGCTCATTGCACACCGCGGCTGATGCTCTTCACTCATGCCGCATCCCCCGATGCATTGCGGCATGGCTTGCGCTATCGCGCCCGCGAAATCTCGCCACCGGGTCTCGGCCCGCTGATGGCCGCCGACGCAGATGCCGGCAGCGAGCGCGAGCCTGCTGAACTGGCGCGCGACGTGGCCGCGCTGATCTACACGTCAGGCACTACCGGCCAACCCAAGGGCGTGATGGTCACGCATCGCGGGTTGCTGCACTACGCCCGCGTTACGGCGGAGATCCGACGGATGGGGCCGGAAGACTGCGCGTTCGCGATCATGCCGATGTCGCACATCTTCGGGCTGGCGACGTTGCTGCTCGCCACATTCCAGGCCGGTGGCAGCCTGTATCTGGTTGCGCGCTTCAACGTGGCCGATGCCTGCGCGGCGCTGCAACGCGACGAGATCTCGATCCTGCAGGGTGTGCCGGCGATGTTCAGTCGCATCCTGGCTTACCTGGGCAAGACCGGCGTCACCACGCTGCATCCGAAGCGTCTGCGTTATCTCTATACCGGCGGTGGTCCGCTCGATCTCGCGCTCAAGCGCAACGTCGAGGCGATGTTCGGCCAGCCGCTGCATCACGGTTATGGCATGACCGAGTATGCGGGTTCGCTGTTCATCACGCGCACGGACCGGCCGCGCAGCGACAGCTCTGCCGGGGAAATCGTGGAAGGCGCGGAGTTGCGCGTGGTGGGGCCGGGTGGCGAACCAGTGCCCGAGGGCAGCCCCGGAGAGTTGTGGGTGAGAGGCCCGGGTGTCATGCGCGGCTACTATCGCGCACCCGAGCAGACGGCGGAGGCATTGCGTCCCGACGGCTGGCTCAATACGGGCGACATCGGACGCATCGATCAGGATGGCGCGTTGTTCATCGTGGGCAGAACGAGAGATCTGATCATCCGTTCGGGCTTCAGCGTTTATCCGATCGAAGTGGAGTCGGTCATCAACTCGCATCCGTCGGTCCGCTTGTCTGCCGTGGTCGGGAATCCGGCGGAAGACGGCGACGAGGAGATCATCGCGTTCGTTGAGATTCGCGAAGGCGAGACGTTCGACGAGAGGGATCTTCACGCCTACCTTGCCGAAAGGCTCTCGCCGTACAAGCGCCCGGCGCGCATCGTGCGCGTGTCGGCGGTGCCGACGACGGCCAGCGGCAAGCTGCACAAGCACCGCCTGCGGGGAATGATCGCGGAACTGGTCTAGCCGCGGTATGAGCGGCTCGGGGCATCGGCAATCGTCAGACCGGATTGCCGATGCCGTCCTCGACCAGCAGTTCCACCAGCTTGCGCGCGAAGACGGGTAGCGCGTCCAGGTCCGCCACGCAGATCTGCAACTTGCGCTCGGCCCACTCATCCTCGATCGGCACGATCTTCAGCGCCATGGTCTGGGAAAGTCGGCGGGCGGTGCTCTCCGGCAGCACGCCGATCCCCACGTTTGCCTCGATCATGCGCGCGGCGGTTTCGAAGTTGCTGACCTGGATGCGCCAGCGAAGGTTGCGCTGCAGGTCCGATGCAGCACGCTTCAGGAAGTTGTGGATGGCGCTTTCCTCGGGCAGGCCGATGAAATCCTGGTCGAGCGTTTCGACGAAGCGCACCCGCTTCTTCTGGGCAAACGGATGGCTGAGTGCAGTCGCCAGCACGAGCCTGTCGAGCCGATAGGGCATCACTTCCAGGCCTTCCATGTTCACGCCGCTGGCGGCGATGCCGATATCGACCATGCCTTCCTGCACGGCCCTGACGATGTCCGGACTGAGGCGCTCCCGGATGTCGACCGTTACGTCGGGGTGATTGACGAGGTACGTACGCAGCACCCCGGGCAGGAACTCGCTCATCGCCGTGGTATTGGCGAATACACGCACATGCCCCTTGATACCGGACGAATACTCCTGCAGATCACCGCTCAACTGCTCGATCTGGCGCAGCACGCGCCGGGCATGCGCAAGCAGCGTCGCGCCTGCCGGCGTCACCTTGACGCCGAGGCTGCTGCGGCTCAGCAGTTTGACGCCAACCTGCTCTTCCAGGTTCTTGATGCGGGTGCTGGCAGCCGGCAGGGATAGGTGGCAACGTTCTGCACCGCGGGTCAGGCTGCTGGCCTCAGCGATATGCGTGAAGAGATTCAGATCGACCAGGTCGAAGCGCATGACGTTGTCTCCAGAATAGTCAGCGATTATCCCCCCAACGGGCCCATTCGATCTATTCGCGCAACTACGGGGGGTACTTCCGCGCAGGCGAACGCAGGATTCAAAACATGCAAATGGCGGGATGGCCAAGGATCGGCCAAGCTGACCGTGGTAGACGAAAAAAGGAGACAGGCATGACAGAAGAAGACGGCTTGCTGGTGGCAATCTCGGATGGCGTGGCAACGCTGACGCTCAACCGTCCGAAGCAGAAGAACGCCCTGAACGGTTCCATGCGCGACGGGCTATGCGACGCAGTACAGCGGATTCGCGCCGACCGCTCGGTGCGCGCCGTAGTGTTGCGCGGCGCAGGCGAGGACTTCTGCTCCGGTGGCGACATCCGCGCGATGAACGTGACGGAGGCGGACGCGGGCCGCGCGCGCATGGACGACATGCATGGCTGGATCGCCATGCTGCTGGATCTGGATCGTCCCGTGGTCGCGGCGGTCGATGGGGTGGCCTATGGGGCCGGCTTCAGTATTGCGCTGCTTGCCGATTTCATCGTGGCGTCGCCGCGCGCGCGCTTCTGCATGCCGTTCATGAAAGTTGGCCTGGTGCCCGATTGCGGCGCGCTATACACGCTGCCGAGAGTGGTAGGCATGGCGAAAGCGCGGGAACTGGTGTTTAGCGCGCGCGAAATTGGCGCGGAGGAAGCGCGCCAGATTGGCGCCGTGTTCGAGATCGTGCCGGAAGACAAGCTCCATGCCCGCGCCGACGAACTGGCTCGTGGTCTGGCCGGCGCTTCGCCGGCTGCATTCGCCATGGCCAAACGCGCGTTGAATCAGTCGCTTGGCAGCGATGTGCGTGCCATGCTGGAAATGGAGTCGCTGGGGCAGGGCATCGCCTTCACTACCAGCTACCACCGCGAAGCTGTGCGCCGCTTCAAGGAGAAGGAGCCGCCGCTGTTCCGCTGGCCTGCGGCGCCTCGGGACTGATCTCGGGGCTGATGGCTGCCGGGGGCATCGCCCCCGGTTTCACGTCGCCCTCCAGGTCATCCGTCACCCAGCCGTAATGCCGGCTGTCTGGATGACCTTCTTCCATTTCTCGATTTCGCTGTGCAGTCGCTGGCGCATCTGTTCCTGCGTGCCCGGGTCGGCATCCGCGCCGGCCTGCACCATGCGCTGACGCACGGCCGGGTCGTTCATGGCGACGTTGAAATCGGCGTTGAGCTTGTTGAGGATCGGCTGCGGCGTGTGGGCCGGTGCGAACAGCGCAGACCATGAGTAGGCCTCGTAGCCGGGCAGGCCGGATTCCGCAACGGTCGGCACGTCGGGCAAGATCGCTGAGCGCTGGCGGCTGGCCACGCCGAGCACCTTGATGCGGCCCGTCTTGATGTGCGGCAGGGCAGTCGGGGCGTCGCTGAACATTACCTGCACCTGTCCGCCGAGCAGGTCGCTCATGGCCGGGGCGCTGCCCTTGTAAGGGATGTGCTGCAGCTTTGTGCCGGCTTCCATGTTGAACAGTTCGCCCGCCAGATGGGTACCGCCGCCATTGCCCGAAGAGCCGAACGCGAGCGGCTTGTCGCTCTTCTTTGCGTACGCGATGAATTCCTTGATGTTATTGGCGGGCACGGACGGATGCACCACCACAAAGATCGGATACATCGTCGCGAAGCTGACCGGCGCGAAATCCTTCTCGATGTCATAGGGCAGCTTGCCCATCAGCGACGGATTGACCGAGTGATGGATGGCGCCCACGAACAGGCTGTAGCCGTCGGCAGGTTCCTTCGCCGCGACGGTCGCCCCGATCACGCCGCCAGCACCGGGACGGTTGTCGATGACGATCGGGACCTTCCACATCTCGCCGAGCTTCTGGCCGAAGATTCGCGCCGTGGTGTCCACCGGACCGCCAGGCGGAAACGGCACGATCATTCGCACAGGCTTGGACGGCCAGGTATCGGCCGCGAGCGCGGAAAGCGGATGCGCGACGGCGCCGAGCAGGCCGGCGGCCAGAAGCCGCCTGCGCATGGCGAAGGAACGGGGGGATTGCATGTGGAGTCTCCTATGACAGCAGTGATGCGGCCTGTTCCTGCAGCTCGCGCTTGAGGATCTTGCCGTTGTTATTCGTTGGCAGCTCTGGCAGCGCCACGATGCGCGCGGGGCGCTTGTACGGGGCCAGACGTTCACGCAGGTGGTTCTGCAGCGCGGCAACGTCGAGCGTGGCGCCGGGGCGCAGTTCCACGAAGGCAATGATCTCCTCGTTGCCATCGCTTTCGCGGCAGCCGACCACTGCCGAGCGCTGGATGCTGGGGTGCGTGTTGAGCGCGGTCTCCACCTCAGCCGGATAGACGTTGAAGCCGGAGCGGATGATCATTTCCTTCAGGCGGCCCACCACGAACAGCGCGCCGTCCGCGTGCATTTCGCCGAGGTCGCCGCTCGCGTACCAGCCGCCTTCGCGCATGGCTTTCGCGGTGGCATCCGGATCGCGGAAATAGCCGGGCATCAGGCCCCTGCCGCGCAGCCACAGCTCGCCGCGTTCACCCAGGGGTAACGGTGTGCCGGTGACGGGGTCGGTGACCTGCACTTCGGCCTCGGCCACCGCATAACCCGCGCTAGTATCGGCACGCCGGTCGCCGAGCCGCGTCACGTGCACCGAGCCTGCGTACTCGGACAGCCCGTAGCCGTGGTGCAACGTCAGGCCAAATGTGGCCTCCACACGCTGCTTGAGCGACAGATCCAGCGGACCGGCGCCGGTGTAGAGGTAGCGCAGCGCGGGCGCCGTGGGTGTCGTGATGCCCTCATGTTGCAGGTGCGCCAGCAGACGCGAATACAGCGTCGGCGGCCCCTGCAGTTGCGATACGCCGCAGTGCGCCAGCGCATCCAGCAGGTCGGTCGGATCGAAGTGCGGGCGCATGACCAGTTGCGCGCCGGCCAGCAGCGAACTGAGCAGGACGGTGCCGAGCCCGAAAATGTGGGTCATCGGCACAAACGCATAGCTGCGGTCCACCGGGCTCAGCGCGCGGGCCTCGCACGTCACGCGGGCAAAGTGAATCAGGGCATCGTGCGTGAGCATCACGCCCTTGGGTTCGCCGGTTGTGCCGGAGGTGAAGATCAGAGCGGCCACCTGGTCCTGCAGCGGCTGCCCTTCCGGCATGGCGTTGGCGCGGAAGTGGCTGTGCTCCATGCCGTTCAGCGCGGAAGGCACGGCGTCGAACCGGCGTGCATGGGCGGATGCGGCACGTGACGCCGCCGCGGTGAAGTAGATCACCCGGGCATCTGCCTTGGCGGCGAAGGCGTCGATTTCGGCCGGCGCCATCCGCGCGTTGACGCCGCAGGACCACGCCCCCACACGGCTGCAGGCGAGAATCAGCGCGGCGTGTTCGGGGCAGTTTTCCGCCACGACCAGGACGCGGTCTCCCGGCAGGACGCCGAGCGCCAGCAATTCCGCTTCGGCCGCGGTGGTCAGCGCGCCCAGATCGGCGAAGGTCAGGCTACGGCCGTCCGGCAGATGGATGAACGGTTGATCGGGCGACTCGGTCAGCCAGCGGTCTAGCAAGTGATGAATCCGGGTGGTCACGGGAATTGCCGTCCTTTGTGTTGCGGGGGAAAGTCCGGCCAGCATCGCCGCAAAGCCTGGCCGACGCCATTCGTAAATGGCAAGGGGCGGCTTCGAGGCGCTGAAACGGTCGGCTGTGTGCATTTCGCGTTGTCAAAGGCAGGATTCGGCAAACTTGAACCAGCCCGGCCCGGGCGCCCATAGAATCTGTTCATCAGACCGGAGACAGATTCATGGACCTGCGTTTCACCAAGGAAGAAGAAGCCTTCCGAGAGGAAGTCCGCGCCTTTGTCCAGGCCAACTTGCCGACCGATATTCGCGACAAGGTACTGGGCCACAGGCGTGTGGAAAAGGACGACTACGTGCGGTGGCACCGCATCCTTCACGCGCATGGTTGGGGCGCCCCCACCTGGCCGAAGGAATGGGGCGGCACGGGCTGGAACGCGCTGCAGCGCCTGATTTTCGAGATCGAGACGCTGCGGGCTGGCGCCCCGCGCATGTTGCCGTTCGGTCTCACGATGATTGGCCCGGTGCTGATGAAGTACGCCAGCGCCGCGCACAAGGAACGTTTCCTGCCGCGCATCCCAACCGTGGATGAGTTCTGGTGCCAGGGTTACTCCGAACCCGGTTCCGGTTCGGATCTCGCCTCGCTCCGGACCAGCGCCGTGCGCCGTGGCGACAAGTACATCGTCAATGGCCAGAAGACCTGGACGACGATGGCGCATTTCGCCGACTGGATCTTCTGCCTGGTGCGTACCGACCCGGAAGCCAAGGCCCAGGAAGGCATCTCGATGCTGCTGATCGACATGAAATCGCCCGGCGTGACAGTGCGACCGATCAAGACGCTCGACGGTGGCCACGACGTGAACGAGACCTGGTTCGAGGAGGTCGAGGTACCGGTCGAGAACCTGCTCGGCGAAGAGAACAAGGGCTGGACCTACGCCAAGTACCTGCTCGGCCACGAGCGCACCGGTATCGCCGGCATCGGGCACTGCTACCGCGAACTGCGCCTGCTCCGGAAGTACGCCGCCGAGACTACCGATGGCCGTGGCGGCCGCCTGATCGACGACGTGCGTATGCGCGACAAGATCGCTCGTCTCGAAATGGATCTGATGGCGCTGGAAATGCTGCTGCTGCGCGTGGCCACGCAGGCCGCGGGCACCCCCGGCCCGGAAGCGTCGATCGTCAAGATTCGTGGCTCGGAGCTGCAGCAGGACATCGCCATGCTCCAGATGGAAGTGGCGGGCCCGAACGGCTGGCCTTACTCGACGGACTGGATGGAGCTGGGCGCGCCTCAGCCCGTTAGTGGCGCGGAATGGGCGGCACCGGCTGCCTCGACCTACTACGACATGCGCAAGACCACGATCTACGGTGGTTCGACCGAGGTTCAGAAGAACATCATCTCCAAGATGATCATCGGTTTCTAGGCGAAAGGACGACAAGCATGGATTTCACGTATAGCGAAGAACAGCGGATGCTCGCCGACAGCCTGCGCCGCTTTGTCGAATCCGAGTACTCCTTCGAGAAGCGCCGCCGCAACGCCCGCGAACACGGCAGCTTCGACCGGGGCATCTGGTCGTCGCTGGCGGAGATGGGCGTGCTCGGTCTGGCCGTCCCGGCTGACCACGGTGGCTTTGGCCACGGCCCGGCCAGCCAGGTTGTCGTGCAGCGCGAACTGGGCCGCGCGCTCGTGCAGGAGCCTGTGATCCCGAGCGGTGTCATCGCCACGGCGATCCTCGCGCATCACGCGCCTGCTGCCCTGCAGGCCGAGTGGCTGCCCGCCATCGCGAGTGGCGACAAGATCTTCACGCTGGCCTATCTGGAGCCGGACTCGCGTTATCGCCCCGAAGTCGCCAGGACGACGGCCCGCAAGGCCGGTGCCGACGGCTATGTGCTCAATGGCCGGAAGTCGGTGGTCTGGCATGGCGCGGCGGCTGATACGTACATTGTTTCGGCGATGCTCGACGGCGCGCTGGCGCTGTTCCTGGTGAGCCGCGACGCGAAGGGGCTGGCGGTAACCGGCTATCCGACCATGGACCGACTGTCGGGCGCGGACCTGCAACTCGCCGACGTGCCCGCCACGCTGGTCACGACGAACGGTCTCGAGGCCCAGGAGCTTGGACTCGATCACGGCGTTGCCGCGCAATGCGCGGCGGCGGCCGGCGCTATCGAACGGCTGATCGAGATCACCGCCGAGTACCTTGGCACCCGCAAGCAGTTCGGCAAGCCGCTGGCATCTTTCCAGGCCCTTCAGCACCGCGTGGCCGACATGCTGCTGCAGAAGGAACTGGCGCTGTCGATGGCCTACGTGGCCGCGCAGGGCCTCGATGCCACCGACGCGGCCGAGCGCCGCCGCAAGGTGTCCGCCGCGAAGGTCGTCACGGCAAAGGCCGCGCGCTTCGCCGGCCAGCAGGCGGTGCAGTTGCACGGCGGCATGGGTATGACTGATGAACTGGAGGTTGGCGACTATTTCAAGGCGCTGACCATGGTAGACGTCCTGCTGGGCGATACCGACCTCCACCTGGAACGCTACGGCGAAGCCATGGCGGCCTGACAAGACCCGATAACGGATGACTGTTCATGACCATCAATAGCAAGGCATATATCGTCGGGGCGTACGAGCACCCGACCCGCAAGGCACCGGACAAGACCGTTGCCCAGCTTCACGCGGAAAGCGCCAAGGGCGCGCTCGAGGATGCAGGTCTGTCGCTGGCCGACGTCGACGGCTACTTCTGCGCCGGTGACGCCCCGGGCCTCGGCATGGTGAACATGGTCGACTATCTCGGCCTGAATGTGCGTCATGTGGATTCGACCGAAATGGGCGGGTCCTCCTACATCGCCCACGTCTCGCACGCCGCGCAGGCCATCGCTGCCGGCAAGTGCAACGTGGCACTGATCACGCTGGCCGGCCGTCCGCGTTCGGAAGGTTCGAGCGGCACGCAGGCACGCAACTGGGGCGCGAACCTGCCGGACCAGCCGTTCGAGGCACCGTTCAACCCGGTGACGGTCAACCTGTACGCGATGGTTGCCCAGCGGCACATGTACGAGTTCGGCACCACGCCCGAGCAGCTCGCGTGGGTCAAGGTGGCTGCGTCGCATCACGCCCAGTACAACCCGAACGCCATGTTGCGCGAAGTTGTCACCGTCGAGGACGTGGTGAATTCCCCGATGATCTCCGACCCGCTGCACCGGCTGGACTGCTGCGTGGTGTCCGATGGTGGCGGTGCCCTCATCGTGGCCCGCCCGGAAATCGCGGCCAAGCTTAATCGCCCGAAGATCAAGATCCTGGGCGCTGGCGAGCACGTGAAGGGTTTGCTGGGCGGCCAGGTGGACCTGTCGTGGTCCGCCGCGCGTTTCTCCGGCGCTGCAGCCTTCGAGGAAGCCCGTGTCACCCCGGCAGACATCAAGTACGCGTCGATCTACGACAGCTTCACGATCACCGTGCTGATGCAGCTGGAAGACCTGGGCTTCTGCAAGAAGGGCGAAGGCGGCAAGTTCGTGATGGACGGCAACCTGATCTCCGGCGTGGGCAAGCTGCCGTTCAATACCGATGGCGGCGGTCTCTGCAATAACCACCCGGCCAACCGTGGCGGCATCACCAAGGTGATCGAAGCCGTGCGCCAGTTGCGCGGCGAAGCCCACCCCGCGGTGCAGGTGAAGAACTGCGACCTGGCGCTGGCCCAGGGTACCGGCGGCTACATGGGTTCACGCCATGGTTCCGCCACGCTGATCCTCGAACGCGAATAACAGGGATGCCACAGATGACGACTCCTTACGTCCCCACTCCGTACAAGGCTCCCGACGAGCAGCCCGATAACACCGCCTTCTGGCAGGCCGCCCGCGAAGGGCGACTGCTGGTGCGCCAATGCAAGTCCTGCGGCAAGCCGCACTGGTATCCGCGCACGCTGTGCCCGTTCTGCATGGGTGACACCGAGTGGAAGACCGCCAGCGGGCAGGGCGAGATCTACTCGTTCAGCATCACGCGCCGCGCCGGCCCCAATCCGTTCTGCATCGCCTATGTGAAGCTCGATGACGGTGTGACGATGATGACGAATATCGTCGACACCGATCTCGATACCGTACACATCGGCCAGCGCGTGAAGGTGCGGTTCGCCGAGACCGACGGCGGCGCGCCGGTCCCTGTCTTCGCACCGGTCTGAACCAGAGGGAAGGATGCCGATCAGCTACCAGCATCTGCGGAACCGGCCGTTCGCGCCGGTCCGTCAGCACTACACCGCGCGCGACACCATGCTGTACGCGCTGAGCCTGGGCCTGGGCAATGATCCGATGAATGCATCGGCATTGCCCTTTGTCTACGAAGGCGCTGCCAGCGGGCTGCGCGCGCTGCCGTCGCAGGCGGTGGTGCTCGGTTATCCCGGCTTCTGGGCACGCGAGCCAGATACCGGTATCGACTGGGTCAAGCTGCTGCACGGCGAACAGCGGCTGCGGCTGCACCGTCCGCTGCCCGCAGAGGCTGAGGTTGTCGGTCATAACCGCATCACGCACCTGACCGACAAGGGCGCCGGGAAGGGAGCCATCATGGTGACCGAGCGGAAGCTGGAAACCGCACAGGGTGAACTGCTGGCGACCGTCCAGCAGGTGTCGTTCCTGCGTGGCGATGGCGGCTACAGTCAGGCGGACGGTGGGCAACCGAGCGATGATCCACTGCCCGCGCTGCGGCCGACACCTGAAGACAGGGCGCCCGACTTTGTCGATACGCAGCCGACGCGCCCTGAAGCGGCGCTGTTGTATCGCCTGATGGGCGATTTCAATCCGCTGCACGCGGACCCTGCCGTGGCGGCGGCAGCGGGATTCGAGCGGCCGATCCTGCATGGCCTGGCCAGTTACGGCCTTGTTGCGCATGCGCTGCTGCGGCAATGCGCGGGTCACGACCCGGCACGGCTGCGCGCGTTCGATATCCGCTTCGCATCACCGGTGTTTCCGGGCGAAACGCTCGTCACCGAGATCTGGCGCGATCCCGCTCAGCCTAATCAGTTCCAGTTGCGCGCCAAGGTGCTGGAGCGCGACAAGGTCGTGCTCAGCCATGGCTGGGCGGAGATCGCCTGAATATCCAACGAATTACCATGACGACACCCTCCGATTCGACCACCGGCCTGCCGCTGCCGTCCCGGCAGACCGGCGCCCTGAGCCATATCCGCGTGCTGGATCTATCGCGTGTGCTGGCTGGGCCGTGGTGCACGCAGAACCTCGCCGACATGGGCGCGGACGTGATCAAGGTCGAGAAGCCCGGCGCGGGGGATGACACCCGGCACTGGGGGCCTCCGTATCTGCAAGACGAAGATGGGCCCACGAGCCAGGCGAGCTACTTTGCCGCGTGCAATCGCAACAAGCGCTCGGTGACGATCGACATCGCCAAGCCGGAAGGGCAGAAGCTGATCCGTGAACTGGCGATGCAGAGCGACGTGGTCATCGAGAACTACAAGACCGGTGGCCTCAAGCGCTACGGGCTCGACTACGACTCGCTCAGCGCGCTGAATCCGCGCCTGATCTACTGCTCGGTCACGGGTTTCGGTCAGACCGGCCCTTACGCGGCACGTCCCGGCTATGACCTGCTGATCCAGGCCATGAGCGGCCTGATGAGCATCACTGGCCAGGCCGACGGAGAGCCTGGCGCGGGCCCGGTACGCGTGGGCGTCGCCGTGATCGACGTGTTCACGGGCATGTACGCGACCACGGCCATTCTTGGCGCGCTGGAGGCACGGCACTTCACCGGCCGAGGCCAGCATATCGATGTCGCGCTGCTCGACGTTGCCATGGCGGTCCTGGCGAATCAGGGCGCGGGATACCTGAACGCGGGTGTCGTGCCGACCCGCCAGGGCAACACGCACCCGAGCGTCGTGCCGTATCAGGATTTCCCGACGCAGGACGGCGACATGTTGCTTGCCATCGGCAATGACGGCCAGTTCGTGCGCTTCTGCGAAGCCGCCGATGTCGACTGGGCGCGCGACGAGCGGTTCGCTACCAACAGCGCCCGGGTCACACATCGCCGGACGCTGATTCCGATGATGAGCGAGGTCACGCGGACCCGGCCGACCAGCGAATGGATTCGTCTGCTGGAGGCTGCGTCAGTGCCTTGCGGTCCGATCAACGATATCGCCCAGGCATTTGCCGACGAGCATGTCCAGCATCGCGGACTGCGCGTTGAGCAGGAGCGTTACGGGGAGGCAGGATGTCCCCCGTCGGATAGCGTGAACCGGATCTGCAGCACGGCCAGTCCGCTGAGGCTGTCGGAGACGCCCACGACGGTGCGTTACGCGCCACCGGGGCTCGGCCAACATACGGACGAGGTGCTGCGCGACAATCTCAAGCTTGGTTCCGACGAAGTCGCGGACTTGCGCGCCAAGGGCATTTTGTAAAACAAGCCTTAAAAAAACCGGCAGTGCAAGGCACTGCCGGTTTTCTTGCGTGGTGCTAGATCGCCCCTTGCTGGCGTAGCGCTTCCAGTTGCGCCGCGGTGTATCCGAGCTTGCCCAGAATGGCGGCAGTGTGTTCTCCAAGATCCGGCACGTCACCCATGCGCGCTGGCGCGTTCGTCAGCGTGGCGGGCGGCAACAGGGCCTGGATCGATCCGGCTGGCGTCGCAACGTCACGCCAGCGTTGCCGCGCTGCCAGTTGCGGATGGTTCCAGACGTCGTGCATGTCGTTCAGCGGTGCGTTCGCAATGCCGCCCTGATCGAGACGTTCGATCAGTTCGTCGCGCGTCATCCGGTTCAGGTGCTTGCCGATTTCCACGTCCAGCGCCTCGCGATGGTTCACGCGTTCCAGATTCGTCGTGAAGCGCGGGTCGTTCGCCAGGGCCGCATCGTCGAGAACGTTCAGACAGAAGCGCTGCCACTCCCGATCGTTCTGCAGTCCGAAGATCACGCTGCCGCCGTCGCCGGTGCGATAGTGGCCGTACGGCGCAATCGAGGGATGCGCCAGGCCATGCCGGGCGGGCGGCGTGCCGCCATAGTGCGCGAAGTTCAGCGGATACGACATCCACTCGCCAAGCGCTTCCAGCATGGTGACTTCCACGCGCTCGCCCACGCCGGTGCGGGCACGCAGCAGCAGCGCCGAGAGAATGCCCGAGTAGGCGTACATGCCGGCCGCGATGTCGGCGATCGAGATCCCGGCGCGCGACGGCGCGTCCTCGCCGCCGGTGACCGATATCAGGCCAGCCGCCGCCTGGATCAGCAGGTCGTAGGCCTTCTTGTCGCGATATGGGCCGTGGTCGCCATAGCCCGAAATGTCGCACACGATCAGCTTTGGAAAGCGGGTGTGCAGCGCGTCGAAGCCTAGCCCGAGCCGGTCGGCGGCGCCGGGCGCGAGGTTCTGGATCAACACGTCAGCCTCGCCAAGCAATTGCTGAAGGATGTCTGCCGCGTCGGGATGCTTCAGATCGAGCGACAGGCTTTCCTTGCCCCGGTTGGCCCAGACGAAGAACGACGACATGCCGTGGACAGTCTGATCGTAGCCGCGCGCGAAGTCACCGACACCAGGGCGTTCGATCTTGATGACGCGCGCGCCAAGATCGGCAAGCTGACGACTGGCGAACGGGGCGGCGACGGCATGTTCCAGCGCGACGACGGTGACGCCTTCCAGGGGAAGAACTGCAGGGGGCACGGCTGGCTCCATTAGGCGTGGGACGCACGGCGTCCGGGATGGCCGAGTATGGAGTGACGTGTGTGACGAAGCCAGTCGATATTTCCTTACACGGCTTCAAGCTCATCTAACGCAGGGTGGTGGCAGGGCGGCGGCAGGGAATGACTCGCTGGATTCCGTCAGAAAGCGAATGAACGCACGCGTGTAGTCCGGCAAGCTCTGAAGGCTGCGCGCGACCACGCGCTGCTCGCGCATGGCCCAGGGTTCGTCCAGCACCACGCCCTCGACGAGCCCTTGCGCGATGGCCGGTGCCGCCACGGAACGCGGTACCAGTGCGATGCCGGCGCCCTCCTGCACGCAGCGGATCACGGCCGGAAAATTCGGCGCATGCACGCGCACATGCGGGACGATGCCTGCGCGCGTTGCCATATCCTGCAGATAGAGGAAATTGCTGCTCTTGCTGCCGATCGATACGAGTTCGTGGCGCAACGCCTGGACCAGCGAGACGCTATCGCGCATGCCCAGCGGATGACGTGGCGGCACCACGAACAGTAGCTCGTCTGCGCCATAGAGGATGGAGTCGAGGCCATGCAGGTCGATGGCGCCTGCCACCAGCCCGATATCGGCGCGTTGCTCCTGCACCGCGCGAACGCTGTCCGCGCTCAGGTGCTCCTCGAGGTCGACATTGACGTTGGGATAGGCCGCCAGGAAGCGGCTGAGGGCCACGGGCAGGTTGCACATGGTGCTGCTGTTCGCGTAAACGCGAATGTGCCCTTCGATGCCATCGGTGTGGCGCCGCATGCCGATCTGCAACTGCTCCACATTGTCCAGAATCGTCCTGGCGTGCTGCAGCATGGTTTCGCCGGCCGCCGTCAGGACCATGCCCTTCTGCGTGCGATTGAACAGCGGCACGCCGACGGTCTGCTCCAGATTCTTCAGCCGATAGCTGGCGGAGGGCGCAGTCAGATGCATGTCGGAAGCACCCATCGTCAGGCTTCCCGCCTCGGCAATGGCCACGAAGACCCGAAGGTCGGTTAACTCAAATCGCAAGGTCGTCTCCTGTTGCCACGGCGCCGGTCGGTGCCGAGGGGCCAGGGGCGCTTCAGGCATCGCGGTTCGAATTCTTCTAAGGGGACTCAGTACTTTTCGACTGGCCCGAGCCGCGCTGTCGATTCTATAGTGATCGCTCGCGCCGTGGCATGGCGACATTGCAAAGACGTTACCGGTCACCACAGAACCGGACGGAGACAACCTCATGATTCCATCGCTTTACCGGCTCGGCGCAGCGCTGATCTGCGCCGGGGCGCTCCTGGCCACCGCAACGCCGGCAGCGGCTGACGCTGGCTATCCCGCGAAGCCAATCCGCCTGGTGGTGCCCTACGCCGCGGGTGGCCCCACCGATACGTTCGCGCGGGCGCTGGTAGCGGGCTGGAGCCGGCAATTGAAAGCCCAGATCGTGATCGAGAACCGGACCGGTGCGGGCACGCTGGTCGGTACCGAGTACGTGTCGAAGGCGACCCCGGACGGTTATACGCTGCTGCTGACCACGGTGGCGCACGCGGTCAACCCCAGCATCCATGACGCACTGCCGTATCGCACCATCGAGGACTTCGCCCCGGTGGGGCTGGCCGCGCGCGCGCCACTGGTGCTGGTGGTCAACAAGAAGCTGCCGGTGGGGAACCTGAAGGAGTTCATCGCTTATCTGAAGGCGCATCCTGGCCAGGTCAACTACAGCTCTGCCGGGGTGGGCAGCGCGCCGCATCTCGGTGCGGAATTGCTCAACTACATGAGCGACACGAAGACCGTTCACGTGCCGTATCGCGGCAGCGCGCCGGCCATGGCTGACCTGATCGGCGGCCACGTGGCTTTCATGTTCGATAGCGCGCCGACCGGGCTGGCCCAGGTCCGTGCCGGTACCGTGAAGCTTCTCGCCACCACGATGGCTGCGCGCTTGCCGCAGACGCCCGACGCGCCGGCGGTGGCCGAGGTTGTGCCCGGCTACGAGGCCTACACCTGGAATGCCGTGTTTGCGCCGGCCAACACGCCGCCGGAGGTTATCCGCAAGCTGACGGACACGCTGGGCGCAACGCTCAAGGAGCCCGCGCTGCAGGCCAAGGCCGTCGATCTCGGGCTGCAGCTGGAACCGAATCCAACACCGCAGGCGCTCGCGCAGTTCGTGCGCGCGGAGATCGCCAAGTGGAAGCCCGTGGCAGTCGCCGCCAACATGAAGGCCGACTGACGTCGCGCCGCAGGAAAAGGAAGACCGAACGATGATCAGACACGAACTCTGCGCCCAGCGCTATTTCGAGGATTTCGAAGTCGGGGAGCGGATGAACCTGCCCTCACGGACGATGACCGATGCGCTGTTCGCCGCGTTTCAGCTGGCCAGCGGCGACAACCATCCCGTGCACTATGACGTGGAGTACTGCCGCGCGCATGGCATGCCCCATATGCTGGCGCATGGTTTCCAGGTGCTGATCCAGACCGCGGCGGGCGCCGGCTTGTTTCCGCATATGGTCGAGGAATCGCTGAAGGGGTTTATCGAGCAGAGCAGCCGCTTTCTGGCGCCGGTCTATGTCGGAGACACGCTGTATTGCAGCCTGACGGTCAGCGAGCTGATTCCGGGCCGCACCACCGGCGTGCTGGTGATGCAATCCGAGATCCGTAACCAGAACGACGTGCGCGTCATGGAAGGCACGCAGAAGTACCTGTTGCGCAAGCGGGTGCCGGATGCGCGCTAGCACCCGATCCACCCGATTCATTCGGCCCATCGCCCTGCTCGCGCTCGCCTTGTGCGTGAGCGCCGTGTCGGCGGAAGACAAGTTCCCGTCGGGCCCGGTCACGCTGATCGTCCCTTACGCACCGGGCGGCACGACCGACGTCGTTGCACGTCAGTACGCCGTGGCGTTGCAGACGGCGCTAGGGCAATCGGTGGTAGTGGAGAACCGGCCCGGCGTGTCGGGAACGCTGGGCGCCCAGGCATTGCTGCGGGCGAAGCCCGATGGATACACGCTCGCCATGATTCCGGCCACGGTATTCCGCCAGCCGTTCATCCAGAAGACGGCTTACGATCCGGCGAGCGACTTCACATACCTCGCGCGGATATCGGGCTATACGTTTGGCATCGTGGTGCGTGCGGACTCGCCCTGGCAATCCTGGGCTGACTTCCTGAAATCGGCGCGTGCGGAGCCCGGCAAGTATTCATATGGCTCGCCGGGGCAGTTCAGCACGCCGCATGTCACGATGCTCGAGATCGGCGCGAAGACGGGCATCTCGCTGAATGCGATTCCATACAAGAGCGATGCCGAGTGCATACCCGCGCTGCTTGGCGGTCACGTGTCGATGTGCGCGGCGGGCAGTTCTGCCGGGACGCTGGTCGACAGCGGCAAGCTGAGATGGCTGAACCTCTGGACCGAGCGTCGTTCCACGCGCTGGCCCGATGTGCCAACGTTGCGCGAACTCGGGCTGGATATCGTATCGGCGTCCCCCTACGGCATTGCGGGGCCGAAGGGCATGAAGGAGCCGGTTGTGCGGGTACTGGAAGACGCGCTGCACAAAGCGGCGATCGATCCGGTTCACCTCGCGGCGCTGAAGCGGCAGGACCAGGCGCTCATGTACATGGATGGCGCCGCCTACAAGCGTTTCGTGGCGGAGCAGATCTCGGTTGAGCGGGCGATGGTCCAGCGTCTGGGGCTAAAGGCGGACTAGCCCCCGGCGGCGGTTCAGCGGTCCTGCTGCGCGGGCTTGAACGCCTCGCCTACGACGCGGGCGTTGTCGAGGTACAGATCCCAGCCGCCGGCCCAGTAGCTGCCCCACCACGACGACTTGTCCTGGTTGTTGGAAGGGGTCTTGTTGAGGGCTGCGCCGTAGGGCAGGAAGACGGTTTCGACTTGCGTGGACATGGTCTGGGCGCCAGATGGCGTGGTCAGGTTGGTCGGTCCCTTGGTTATCCTTGGTGGATTCCCTTATAGGGTTTTCCCGAAGTGTAGCAAGACCACTACCATTCACGCCATGGGACCGATGGGCATACCGCCCATCAAGGCCGTATGATGAGACGCTTAGGGCATATTGAGGGCTGGCTGCCGCCAGCCCTGGCCCTGGCGTTTCATCCGGGCGCCTTATCCCCAGTGCCGCACACGGCCGGTATCGACGTGCACGAAATCCTCTTGCTGGTAGAACCCGACGCCGCCAATCTTCAGCGAGGTGGCTGCATCGCGCAGATCGGCCAGCGATACGCCGGGCAGCCGGATATCGATAGCCATGCCGTCCATATGCAGGCTGTGCTTGGCCACGCCGCCGCCACGCGTGTTGCGCAGGCGGGTGTTGGTGGCCGGGCTGCGATAGCCGGAAATGACCTGGAACGGGGTGTCTGTCTCAAGCTCCCGTCGCAACGAGAAAAGCAGGCCGAAAAGCTGGGGGTCGATTGCGCCGACCGAGCCCGAATAGTGATCCCGCAGGAAGCGGTTCAACGCCAGCTGTGCCTGTGGCAGCACTTCGCTACCCATCGCATAGACCAGCGAGATGTTCTCGCCCGTGTGCGTGTGATGGAACGATAGCGAGCGGGCATTCGGCGGGTTGCCGGGGCCGCTGTCAGGTGTGTTCTCAGGTGTGTTGTCCGGCGTATTGGCCCGTGCCACGCCGGTGGAGAGCGCTGCAATGCCGGTGCCGAGGATCAGGCCGCTGGCGCGGTGCAGAAAGCGGCGGCGCGGGGGAGTCTTCGATTGCGTCATGGTGTGGTCTGCGCGAGCTTGCCGGCGCGTGCGGTGGCCGGCGGGTTGCGCTGCCGCAGCGCCTGCTCCAGCAGCTTGTCCTGTCCGTAGATATCAGGCAGAAAATATACCCGTCCATCGGCCCTGGCAATGGCGGTGCCGTACGCCAATACAACAGGCAAAGGCTGCTTCAACGCAATTGTGTTGGACTTTCCCTTGCTCATCGCCTGCCGGATCCGCTCCTCGGTCCACTCGGGCATGTCCTGCAGCACGAACTTCGCCAACTGCACCGGCTCCTCCACGCGGATGCAGCCGTGGCTGAAATCGCGGCGGCCGCGCTGGAACAATTGCGGGGTCGGTGTGTGGTGCAGATAGATGTTCTGATTGTTCGGGAAGACGAACTTGATGTCCCCCAGCGCGTTCAGCGGGCCGGGCCGTTGCCGGATGCGCATCTGGCCATGCAGCACCGCATCGAGATTCGCCGACGACAGCGTGGTAATCGCCTGGCCACCCGAGACGAATTCGAAGCCCTGTCGCGTGAAATACCCCGGGTCGCGCCGCGATTTCGGCACCACTTCGCTGCGCGCGATGGATGGCGGCACGTTCCAGTACGGGCTGAACTCGATATAGCGCATGTCCTCGCGGAACATCGGCGTGCGGGTGTTGAGCGCCTTGCCGACGATGACCTTCATCTCCAGCTTGATGTCCAGCTTTCCGTCGACGTAATCATAGGCGCGCAGCATGAACTCGGGAATGTTGACGACGATGACGCGGGGGCCTGCCGTCAACGGTGTCCAGCGCAGGCGCTCCATCGTCAGCGCGATCTGCTTCACGCGTTCGGACGGTGTTGTGTTGAGTTGCGCCAGCGTGCCTTGTCCGATGACGCCGTCGGCATCTAGACCATGCCGCTTCTGGAATGACTCGACCGCGGTCACCAGCGCGCCTTCGTACTTTTTCGGAACCGGCGTGCCTTGGGGCAGATCGCCCAATGCCTCCAGGCGCTGCGCCATTTGCGCAAGCCCGTCATAGGGCTGCCCGATGGCCAGCTTGTTGCCCGGTGGCGTCGGCAGCGGGGTGTTCCAGAGCGGCTGGGTGGCCAGGGCCCGATAGCGGCTCAGCGCGTCGCGCAGCGTCGGATACAGCGGGAACGATGGCGCCGCCTCGTGAATCGCCGCGGGCAGCCGGTTCGCGGCGACGGCGGCGTGCAGATAGCTGTCGGGGTCGAACGGTGTTTCGTCCGCTACCGAGAAGTTCACGTGGATCTGGCGCGGGTCGATCCGCCCCTTGTGCAGGTCCGACAGGTACTGGCGCATCGCCACAGTCAGCGCATTGTCCACCCGATCCAACGACTCCGGAGCCAGGGCCGTGCCGGAGTCGGCCTGCGCGATGGCCCGCTTGAGGCCGTCCGCGTCGTAATCTCGGGGTTCCAGCCCATCCGCGCCCGCATCCGCCAGCGCGGCCACGGCCTGCTGCGCGGCTTGCGTCGGGCGTCCATTGGCAAACCACAGTGGCTGCGCCCAGGCGGACGTCGCGGCGCCGATGAACCAGGCGCATAACGCGGCTCGCATCCATGTCCGTTTCCGGCGTGGGTGGGGTGTCGAGGGACGGGTCGAGATAACAGCGGTGGCGGTCATCGGCATTCCGGAAGTTTGAGAGAGAGGCTCACGATGGCATCGTATCCGAAGACGAAGGTCGGCTCGCGGGCGCGCTTGATCTGGCGCGATCTAGCGCAATCTATTCGGCCTGCCAGATGTTCAGCCGGGCTCGAAGCGGTGCATCCGGTAAGCCAGCGGCGCTTGAATCGACAGGTAACCATGGACCGCATTGCCCACCGCGCGTCGCAGCGCCACGGCATCGACGGGACGCGTCGCGGTCATCAGGGTTTGCGATACCAGGCTGTACGTCATCGCATGAACGGCAAAGGCAGTGGGGCCTAGCGGCGCGTCGGTGGGCCATTCCGGTCCGCCGGACAGCGTTTCCATCCAGAGCTGCACGAACTCCGCGTACATGTTCCGGAACGCCTCGATGCCGGACACCTTGCGCTCGACCACGAACAGCGCCGCCCAGTGTTCGGGTTCGGCCAGCGGCGCGGCCGACTGGGCGTCGATCAGGGCATCCACCCGGGCGGGCAGGGGCTCGGTGCGGTGGGCGTCGATGCTCGCGCGCATCGTGGCCGCGATGGCCTTGACGCGAAGATGGATGCAGACCGCCGCCAGCGCGTCCTTGCAGGAAAAATACTCGTAAAAGCTGCCAATGCCGACCCCGGCCAATCCGATCACCTGACGGATCGAGATGCGGTCATAAGGCTTTTCGGCCAGAAGCTGGAAGAACGCGTCGCGGATGGCGTCGGCCGTGGCGCGGGCTCGCGATTGCGCTGGCTTGCGGCGTCGGGCGCCGGACGGGCTCGGCGGATTTGGGGCGGTGGGAGCTTTGGGGCGCGCTGCTTTCATGTCTGAGAAACCCGAACACCTTGCGGTGGACGGATTCTTATACTGGTTGTCGACAAGACCGGCTTGACTGACGAGCCGGCGCAACGGAGACATGCCCATGGAATGGAGCACGCACGAGGTCACCAACGTGGTGACGGAACTGCAGGATTATAACGTCTACACCACCGATCTTCCCTTGCAGGAGGCGGTGCGCCGCGCGGGGGCGGGCGCCCACGAAGCCGAGCTGACCGCCTACGGCGCGCGGCTTGGCAGCGCCGAGACGATCCGCATGGCCGAGGAGGCCAACCACTTCAAGCCCGAGTTGCATACGTTCGACCGCCAGGGCCGCCGTATCGACCGTGTGGAGTTTCACCCGAGCTGGCACGGCGTCATGCGCATGGCGCGCGAGCAGAACCTCGTGGCACAGCCGTTCGCCGATCCGCGTCCCGGCGCATGGGCTGCCTATGCGGCCGGATTCTCGATGCACGGGCAGATCGAGGCGGGCTCGCAGTGCCCGAACTCGATGACTTTTGCGTGCATTCCAGTATTGCAACGCGAACCCGAATTGTTCGCAGCGCTCGCGCCGAAGCTCTATTCGCGTACGTACGATGCGCGGGACATCCCGCTGGAACAGAAGGATTCGATCCTGGTCGGCATGGGCATGACGGAGAAGCAGGGTGGCTCCGACGTGCGGGCCAACACCACGCGCGCTGAACCGCTGCGTGGCGAGGGGCGCGGCGGCGAGTATCTGATCACAGGCCACAAGTGGTTCTTCTCGGCGCCGATGTGCGACGCGCACCTCGTGGTGGCCCGCACGGAAAGCGGCCCGGCCTGCTTCTACGTGCCGCGCTACCGGCCCGATGGCACCAAGAACGCAGTGCAGATCCAGCGGCTGAAGGACAAGGTGGGCAATCGTTCCAACTCCAGCAGCGAGGTGGAATTCCGAGGTGCCTGGGGGCGCATGATCGGCGAGGAAGGCCGTGGTATTCCGACCATCATCGAAATGGCCACTTTCACGCGCCTGAACTGCGTGATGGGCAGTACCGGCCTGATTCGCCAGTGCCTGGTCCAGGCGTTGCACCATACCCGCCACCGTAGCGCGTTCGGCAAGACGCTGATCGACCAGCCGCTGATGCGCAACGTGCTGGCCGACATGGCGCTCGAGTCTGAAGCGGCCACGCTGATGATGATGCGGCTGACCGAGGCCTTCGCGCTGGCCGATGAGGATCCGCTGCAGCGTGCCTACAAGCGCATCGTCACGCCGGCGGCCAAGTTCTGGCTGGCCAAGCGCAGCGTGGAACTGTCTGGCGAGGCCATGGAGGTCTTTGGCGGCAACGGCTATATGGATGAAGGCCCGATGGGCCGCCTGTATCGCGAAACACCGGTGATTTCGATCTGGGAAGGATCGGGCAATGTGATGGCGCTGGACATGATGCGTGCCATCAGCCGGGAACCGCAGGCCATGCAGGCGTTGCTGGAAGACCTGGCGCCATTCTGCCGCCAGGACGCGCGTCTGAGCGATGCGGCCACGATGCTGGTCGCGGGGCTGCGGACCCAGGGAGAGGCGACGGAATGGCTTGCGCGCCGCCATGCGCAGCTTCTGGTGCTGCTGGTGCAGGCCCGTCTGCTCGGCGAACATGCGCCGGCGGCGGTGGCCGATGCGTTCATCGCCAGCCGGTTCGACGCGCAATGGGGCCGCGTGTTCGGCATGCTGCCGGATGGCGTAGCGCACGCCGCGATCCTGGATCGCGCCTGGACGCAGTAAGACGCCGCAAGGCCAGCGCAAGGCCAGCACAAGGCCAGCACAAGGCCAGCGCAAGGCCAGCACAAGGCCAGCACAAGGCCGGCAGAACATACAAAAGAGAAAGTGGAGACGCCCCAATGAACATCGTTGCCTTGCTGGATAGCAACGTACGCAAGCATCCGGACAAGCCGTTCCTGCGGTATGCCGGACAGTCGATCACCTATGCGGAATTCGATGCGTTGTCGCGCGGCGCGGCCATCGTGCTTGCCGACCACGGCGTTGGCGCGGGCGACCGCGTGGCCGTGCTGTGCTTCAACACGCCGGGTATGGTGGCGGCGATGTTCGGGGCGTGGCGGCTTGGCGCGGTGGCGGTGCCGGTCAACCACAAACTGCAGACACCGGAGGTCGACTACATCCTCGAACATGCAGGCGTGAAGGTGTGTGTGTTCGACGGCAGCCTGGCTTCCGTGGTCTCTCGCCTGCAGACGCCAGTGAAGCTGTTGGCCACCAGCACCGATGCGGCCGGGTTCGATTCGTTCGACGCGCAATTGCCGGCGGCCGGCACCTACAATGCGCTGCCGCCGGCCGACGACGCCATCGCCCAGATTCTCTACACGTCCGGCACCACGGGCCGGCCCAAGGGCTGCGTGCTGACCCATCGGGCCGTGTGCATGGCAGGAATGACCGCCGCGCTGGCGTTGTCGATGCAGCGCGACGAGCGCACGTTGATGGCGATGCCGCTCTGGCACTCGTCGCCGCTTAACAACTGGATGCTTGGCACGCTGTACGTCGGCGGCACCGTCATCCTGCTGCGCGAGTACCACCCGCTGCATTTCCTGCAGACCGCGCAGGACGAGCGCGCCACGCTGTACTTCGGCGCGCCAGTGTCGTACCTGCTGCCGCTGCAGATGAAGATCGACGTCACCGCGTTCGATCTGGGGTCGGTCCGCGCATGGATCTATGGTGGCGGCCCGATCGGCGCGGACACCGCCCGCCAGCTTGCGCAGCTTTATCGCAGCGATCGCTTCTATCAGGTCTTCGGCATGACCGAGACCGGACCGTCCGGCACCGTGCTGTACCCGGAGGAACAGGTCGCCAAGGCTGGCTCGATTGGCCGCGTGGCCACGCCGGGTCTGGACATGCGTGTGGTGCGCACGGGCGGTGCCGATGCTGGCCCCGGCGAGATTGGCGAAATCTGGATCAAGGCCGACTCCAATATGCTGGGCTACCTCGATAACGAAGCCGCCACGCGTGAAGTCATGCGCGACGGTTGGTATCGCAGCGGCGATCTGGCCCGCCTGGACGCCGACGGCTTCCTGTTCGTGGTGGATCGCACCAAGGACATGATCATTACCGGTGGCGAGAACGTCTACTCGAAGGAAGTCGAGGACGTACTGGGGGCGCACCCCGATGTCCAGGACGTTGCGGTGATCGGCCGGCCACACGACCAGTGGGGCGAGACCGTGGTAGCTGTGCTGGTGCCCAGGCCCGGCACGCAGCCGGACCCGGAGGGCATCAAGGCCTTCGCCGCCGAGCGGCTGGCGCGCTACAAGGTGCCGCGCGAGTTCCTGATTCGCGACACACTGCCACGTACCCCCACGGGCAAGCTGATGAAGCACGTGCTGCGCGCGGACTTCACGTAGCGGCGCTGGCCGACGATTGTGCGCCGGACGATGCTTCCGGCCCGCAATCCGCGCCATCCGTATGCCCGGACTAAGCTGTAGCTGTAGGAATGAGCGGCACAGTTCGGGCATGCGGGAGGTGCGATGGCAACGCGGAACGGTTTTATCGGCGCAGTCGGCAACACGCCGTTGATCAGGCTCGGCAAGCTCAGCGCGGAAACGGGCTGCGAGATCCTCGGCAAGGCCGAGTTCCTGAACCCGGGTGGCTCGGTCAAGGACCGCGCCGCCTTGTACATCATTGCTGACGCCGAGCGGCGCGGCACGCTGAAGCCTGGCGGCACCGTGGTGGAAGGCACGGCCGGCAACACCGGCATCGGCCTGGCGCATATCTGCGCCGCGCGTGGCTATCGCTGCGTGATCGTGATTCCGGAGACCCAGTCGAAAGAGAAGATGGACTTGCTGCGCGTGCTCGGTGCCGAAGTACGCACCGTGCCGGCGGTACCCTACGCCGACCCCAATAACTATCAGAAGGTGGCAGGGCGCCTGGCGCAGGAACTCGACAACGCGATCTGGGCGAACCAGTTCGACAACACGGTCAACCGGCAGGCCCACTACGAGACCACGGGGCCGGAGATCTGGCGAGATACCGACGGCAAGATCGATGCTTTCGTCTGCGCCACTGGCACAGGCGGGACGCTCGCGGGCGTTGCCCGCTTTCTCAAGGCGCAGAACCCGGCGGTGCGAACGGTGCTGGCCGATCCACATGGCAGTGGTCTGTACAGCTTCGTGAAGACCGGGCAGATCCGGGCCGAAGGTAATTCGATTACCGAGGGGATCGGGTCAAGCCGCATCACTGCGAATCTCGCGGACACACCAATCGACGATGCGGTGCGCATCGATGACCAGCGTTGCGTGACGATGGTCTACCGGCTGCTGCGCGAGGAAGGGCTGTACGTGGGTGGGTCGACGGGCATCAATGTGGCGGCCGCGGTGCAGATCGCGCAGGATCTGGGGCCGGGTCACACCATCGTGACGCTACTGTGCGATCGTGGCAGCTTGTATTCGGCGCGGCTGTTCAACGCCGAATGGCTGGCGCAAAAGGGGCTGGTGGCTGGCTAGCCGCGCTTGGTGGTGCCTCGGTGGTGCCTTAGTGGTGCAATCGACATTTCGCGTTGTCGTGAAACATCCAGTGCGATGGCGAACCATACTGGGTGGCATCTACCAGATGCGAGCAGGTCATGCCCCCCAACGCTTCCCTTGCCCCCGCCGATCCGATTGCAGCCGTCACGCACGCCGATCCTTATCCTTACTATCGTGACCTCGCGAGCACTCGCCCGTTCTACTTCGATCCAGCACTGAAGCTGTGGGTCGCCGCCAGCGCGGCGGCCGTCGCGGAAGTGCTGGACCATGCCGATGGCCGCGTGCGGCCAGCCGCACAGCCCGTTCCGCCGTCGCTCGCCGGATCTGCCGCAGGTGACCTGTTCGGGCGGCTGATCCGTATGAATGACGGCGTGGCCCATGCCCCGCTGAAGGCAATCGTGGCGCGGCAGATGGCGGCGCTGGATCTGTCCGATGCACGCAGTCGGGCCCGCGCGCTGGCAGCGGCATTGCCCCGCGTGGACCACGACGACGCACACGAAGCCAATCGCTGGATGTTCACGTTGCCGGTGCTCGCCATCGCCGATCTGCTGGGCCTTCCGCTTGAGCGCGACACGGACGGTCACGTCTCGACGCGGGTGGCCGGCTTTGTTGCCACCTTTGCCGCGGCCATGTCACCGCTGGCATCCCCGGCGGATGTCGAGGCTGGCGTTGCTGCCGCGCAATGGCTGACGCGCCTGGCGCAAACCGCCGAAGCTCGCGAAACGGCAGACATCGGCGTGCTGGCCGCGCTGGCGCAGGCGGGGGGTGACAGCAAGATGGATCCGGCCACGCTGACGGCAAACGCGATCGGCCTGATGATCCAGTCGTGCGAAGCGACTGCCGGGCTGATCGGCAACACGCTCGTTTATCTCGGCAGATCTGACTGGCAAGGGGCCGATATCGCAGCGAGCGTAGATCGGGTGGCAAGGATCGATCCACCCGTGCAGAACACGCGCCGTTTCATGGCAGCGGATGCGATGTTGTGCGGCCAGCAGGTCAAGGAGGGCGATGCGGTGCTGGTATTGCTGGCCGCGGCGGCGCATGATCCTTCCTCCGCCGCGGAGGAGCGCGCGTGGACCTTTGGTGCGGGGCGGCACGGTTGCCCAGGCGATGCGCTGGCTCGCGTGCTGGCCACGTGCACGGTCGATGCGCTGCTCGCGCGCGACATACACCCGGACCGGCTTGCTGCCGGCGTGCGCTACCGGCCATCCGTCAATGCGCGCATTCCCAGCTTTTCATCCAACAACTAAATGGAGCCCCCAACCATGATCGCCATCATCTTTGAAGTCGAGCCCGCGCCAGGGCGCCAGGACGCCTACCTCGACATCGCCGCGCATCTGAAATCGACGCTGGAAACCATTGATGGATTCATCTCGGTGGAGCGGTTCCAGAGCCTGACCACACCGGGCAAGCTGCTCTCGCTGTCGTTCTTCCGGGACGAGGCAGCCGTGATCGCCTGGCGCAACACGCTCGACCACCGCAAGGCACAGGCGGCCGGGCGCGGCGGCGTGTTTGCCAACTATCGGTTGCGCGTGGCGCAGGTGATACGCGACTACGGCATGAACGAACGCGACGAAGCGCCGGCCGACAGCCGCGCGGTGCACGACGCAGCGCAACCCTGATCCCCGGAGCCAATGCGAATGACGTCGTTCGATATCGGGCAGGAGATTGCATTCATCGGCCTGACATTCCTGTTGGCCGGCTTCGTGAAGGGGGTGGTCGGGCTGGGCTTGCCGACAGTGGCGGTGGGCCTGCTGGGGCTGGTCATGCCGCCTGCCCAGGCCGCCGCGCTACTGGTGGCGCCTTCGATGGTGACCAATGTGGTCCAGTTATTCAGCGGACCGCGATTCGGCCTGTTACTGCAGCGCCTCTGGCCGATGCTCGTGGCGATCTGCGCGGGCACGTGGATCTGCGCGGCGCTGGTGCCGGCCCGGGTTCTCGGGCATGCCACCAACGCATTGGGCGTGGCGCTGGTGCTCTACGCGATCGTCGGGCTGGCCGCCGTGAGGCTGCACGTTCCGCCGCGCGCGGAAGGCTGGCTGGCGCCGCTGATCGGACTGGTGACCGGCGCCATCACGGCGGTGACGGGTGTATTCGTGATTCCGGCCGTGCCTTACCTGCAGGGGCTTGGGCTGGACAAGGAAAGCATGGTCCAGGCGCTGGGGCTGTCGTTCACCGTGTCTACCATTGCGCTGGCTGTCAGCCTGGCGCTGGACGGCGCGCTGTTGCACACGCCGGTACTGGGGGCCTCGGCGCTGGCGCTGGCTCCCGCGCTCGGCGGCATGTTCTTCGGGCAGTGGCTGCGCCACCGGATTAGCGCGGAGCGCTTCCGTCGCCTGTTTTTCTGCGGTCTGTTGTTGCTTGGCGTCGATCTGGCGCTACGCGGGGCATTCTGACCCCATCCGCCGAGGATTCCTGACATATTCGCCTGCCATACTAGCCCCCAGATCGCGGCGCTAGCATGGCCTTGCCGCACCGGACACGAAAGGGCGATGCGGTATGAAGCGGCGCGCGGGCGGTACCAGGCTGTTGGCAACGTTGGGCAAGCAGGCGGCGCGGAGCGCGCGCCGGCTGCAGCGCACCGTGGCGCAGGCAGTGACGAATCCGGTGCTGCGCGTGGCCAGGCAGCAGGGCCAGGCGGTCAGCAAGGCCATGGGGCGTGCCGTTGGCAAGGCCGCGCGTCAGGCCTTCACAGGGGTAGTGACTCCGGCCCCAACCCCGGTCAGCAAGGGCGGCGGTATCTGGGAGGAGGGGCTGTGGGGCTTCAGCCTCGGTATCGGCAGCATGGCGCAGCGCCGCTATCGCGTGTTTGTGCCGCCCGGTGTCAGCGCGGCGCGGCCGGCGCCGCTGCTGGTGTTGCTGCACGGCTGCGGCCAGGATGCCGCCAGCTTTGCGGCCTGCGCCCGCGTGGCCACCGTGGCGCGCGACGCGCGCTGGGTGGTGCTGATGCCGGAGCAATCGCTGCAAGGCAACGCCCAGCGCTGCTGGAACTGGTTCCGGCCCGCTGAGCGCGGGGCATCGGAGGCGGCGCTGCTGATGTCGATGGTCGATCATGCGTGCCGGCGCTACGCGGTTCTGGCCGACCGGGTTTGCGCGTTCGGTTTGTCTGCTGGCGGCGCCATGGCGCTGATGCTGGGTCTGCGCTATCCCGATCGCTTTGCCGCCGTGGGTTCGCATTCCGGTGCCGCGCCGCTCAGTGCCAGCAACGCGTCGCAGGCGTCACGCGCGATGCGCGGGGAGCGGGCGCCTGACATCGATGCGGCGCGGTTGCTGCTGGCCGGACGTCGGCCTCCGCCGCTGCTGCTGATGCATGGCGACGAGGATGCGGTAGTGTCCTACGACAACGCCACGGCTACGGCTGCCATGTGGCTCGACCTCGTCCCACATGGCGTGCATGCACCTGCCCCGTTGCCGCCAAAGCGCGTGCGCCGCGGCACGCGCAGGGAGATGGACGTGCTCGACTGGCAGAGCGGGGCGCGCCCGTACCTGCGGCTGGTGAAGGTGGAGGGTCTGCGTCACGCCTGGAGCGGTGGCGCGCCGGGGCAGGCGTTCGCCGACCCCGCCGGCCCCGATGCACTCAAGATCGCGCTACGGTTCTTTTCGGTGAACGGTCGTCACGATTGAGTGTGGGTAGCGCGCGGATCGAGTGCAGATAGAGCGTGGGCAGGGCTTGGCCCGTAGATGATGGCGCGATCAGGCCGCGCCAACGGGTTCGAACACGACGTCGCTGGTCGGACACGCCACGCAGGGCAGGATGTAGCCATCCTCCTTTTCGTCGAGGCTCAGGCCTGGCCATTCCACGCGGTAACGCACGCTGCCCGCGTGGAGTTTGCTGATGCAGGCGCGGCAAGTGCCATTGCGACACGAACTGGGCAGCGACACGCCTTCGAGCAGCGCCGCCTCGAGCAGACTCAGCGAAGCCGGCGCGGCAAACCGTGTATTTGCGGGCAGGACGCACGCCGTGTATTCGGTGTCGTCGAATGTGTTCCCGTCGCCAGTCATGCCTGCTCTTCGGTATCCGGGAATCGGGCTCGGCCGTGCGTGGCGTCGCGCAGCGTGGCAATCGCGCCATCGCGCAGCGTGGCGGGCAGGCGGATCAGCAGCGTCGCCAACGCGTCATATCGGGTGTCGACCAGCGTGCAGCCTTCGGCGGCCGACAACTCCAGCCAGCGTCGCACGCGCGATTCGTCGGCATAGTCGACCTCGATGGCAAACGTGGTGTACGCAATGCGTTCGATACGCTCGGCGTCCTTGAGCGCGCCGGCGATGGCGTCGGTATAGGCCCGCACGAGGCCGCCCGCGCCCAGCTTGACGCCGCCGTAGTACCGCACCACGGCCGCCAGCACGCCATCGAGGTCGTGATGGCGAAGAACTTCGAGGATCGGCCGGCCTGCCGTGCCAGAAGGCTCGCCATCGTCTGACATGCCAGATTGTCCGCCCGCCAGCAGCGCCCAGCACACATGGGTGGCGGTGGGATGCTGCGCCCGCAGATCCTGAATCACGGCCATCGCCGCATCACGGTCAGCCACCGGCACGGCCAGTGCGATAAAGCGGCTCTTGCGGATCTCGATGTCGGCGTGAACTGGGGCGGCAAGCGTGTAGGTAGGCAAGACGGGGAAATGCAGTGGTCGCTGGGCAGGAGGCGAGTGTAGCGCAGGCCGACCGGCGGCCACGGAAACCGGGTCGCGTGACAGCTTGCTGACCGTCAAAAAACTGTCATGCTGGGTGCTTATCATCCGCCACGGGGCGTTCCGTCCACATTGCCCCGGCGCCCGATTCGCATACCTATCCACCCACATAGAACCATCATGTCCGACCAACCCCTCGCTGCCCGCCGCCGTGCCCTGAAAATCCTTGGTGGAGCCCCGATGCTCCCGATCGGCGCGGCCGCCGCGAGTCTTGCGGGTGGGATGACCGCGATGGAGGCCGCGTTCGCCGCCGCGCCCCGGCGCAAAGCTGGCGCGGCCTTTACCTCGGCAACGTTCACGGGCATGGCCGCGCCGTCGCTCGACAATCCGGCGACGATGGCCACGACGACGGTTGGCTCGTCGATCAAGGTGTCTTACAGCGATGACAGCACGCAGGAATATGCGCTGGCATACCAGCCCTTCTTCGTCACCGGCGACATGCTGCCCGATGGCAAGGGCGGCAAGGTGCTGGCGGGCGGTTACTACGATATCCATAACCGCGCGATCATGGACACCTCGGTGCCCGGCAAGACGCGCCAGTTCTTCTCGGATTGCCCGGACGGCAGCTCGCTGCTGACCGTGCGCGGTGCGCGCGTGCCCGGCGTGAAGGGCAATACGGTGTTCGCCGTGGTGCAGTTCGAATACACCACGCGCGACCAGGCCAACGGTGACATGTACGGCATGCTGCCGTCGCCGATCGCCGTCATCACGCTCGACCAGGACCCGAAGACCGGCAAGCTCACCCCGGTGCGCTATCACAACGTGGATACGTCGGCGGTGAACGGTCTGTGGATCACCTGCGGCGCGAGCCTGTCGCCGTGGAACACGCACCTGTCGAGCGAGGAGTACGAGCCGGACGCGGTCAAGGCCGCCACCGACAAGCGTCTGCGTGGCTTCAGCCAGAACCTGTATGGCGACGCAGACCGCGCCAACCCCTACCACTACGGCCATCTCCCCGAAGTCACCGTGCACGCCGACGGCACGGGTTCGATCCGCAAGCATTACTGCCTGGGCCGCATCTCGCACGAACTCGTGCAGGTGATGCCGGACGAACGCACCGTACTGATGGGCGACGACGCCACCAATGGCGGCCTGTTCATGTTCATCGCCGATCGTCCGCGCGATCTGTCGTCGGGCAAGCTCTATGTGGCCAAGTGGCACCAGACTTCCGGCACGGGGCCGGGCGCGGCCACGCTGTCGTGGATCGCGCTGGGCAGCGCGACGAGCGAGGAGATCCGCAAGCTGGTGGACAGTGGCATCAAGGTCTCCGACATCATGGACGTCAAGACCAAGGACCCGGCTGATAGCGCTTACACGCGCATCCTGATCGATGGCAAGCCGAACTGGGTGAAGGTCGCGCCGGGCCAGGAGAAGGCGGCGGCGTTCCTGGAGACTCATCGTTACGCGGCGCTCGTGGGTGGCAGCCTGGGCTTCACCAAGATGGAAGGCACCACGGTCAATATCGCGGACCGCAAGGCGTACTCGGCGATCTCGCGTATCGAATCGAGCATGTTGGCCGGCAACGCGGCGAATGCGGGCGATATCCGCGTGGAAGGTCCCTACTCGGGCGCTGTGTACGAACTGAACCTGCGTGGCGCCCAGACTGACCATGCCGGCGCGCGCATCGACAGCGAATGGGTGCCCGTCGACATGGCACCGGTGCCGGCACTGGTGTCCGAAGACTTCGGCGGCGGACCCAGGAAGGCGCAGGATGCGCTCGGCAACTTCGCCAACCCCGACAAGGTGGCCACGCCGGACAACCTCAAGTTCTCGGAGTCGCTGCGCACGCTGTTCGTTGGCGAAGACAGCAACACGCACGTCAACAACTTCCTGTGGGCGTACAACGTCGACACGAAGCAGCTGTCGCGCTTGCTGTCGTGCCCGGCCGGCGCGGAATCGACCGGACTGCACGCGGTGGACGAGATCAATGGCTGGACGTACATCATGAGCAACTTCCAGCATCCTGGCGACTGGGAAGCGGGGCTGCATGACAAGGTCAAGGCACAGCTCGACCCGCTGATCCGCGCCAACTACAAGGACCGGTTTGGCGCGGCGGTGGGCTACCTGACGGCCACGCCGGCAGCGATCCGCCTCGGCAAGCGGGCCTGACGCCGCGTTCCGCCCGGTCCTGCTACCCTGTGGGCTGCGCGCCCGGCATCCGACCGGGTGGCAGCCCCACGAGGAACCCCATGACCGCTGATCCGACCGCGCGCCGCATGGCGCCCGCCACCGACCGCAACCGCGAGCCGATCCTGGCCGTGCTGCGCAACGTACTGCCGCGATCGGGCACGGTACTGGAAATCGCCAGCGGCACCGGGCAGCACGCCGTGCATTTTGCGGCGGCGCTTCCGGGTTTGACGTGGCAGCCGAGCGATCTGGATGCGACGCACCGCGAGTCGATTGCCGCCTGGACCGAACATACGCAGGTCCAGAACGTTCTCCCACCCCTTGCCATTGACGTCCGCCAGGAGCCGTGGGGCATCGATGCCGTGGACGCCATCGTCTGCATCAACATGATCCACATCGCGCCCTGGGCCGCGGCCGAGGCGCTGTTCGAGGGCGCGGGCAGACGACTGGCACCGGGCGGCGTGCTGTACCTCTATGGCCCCTACCGCCGCGAAGGCGCGCATACGGCACCAAGCAACGAGGCGTTCGACCGTCAGTTGCACTCGGCCGATCCGGACTGGGGCGTGCGCGACATGGAAGCCGTGATCGCACTCGGCACGGCGCACGGCCTGACGTGCGATGCCCCGATTCAGATGCCGGCCAACAACTTCAGCCTGGTGTTTCGCAAGCAGGCGTGAGCGACGGCCGGCGCACTGCCCCGCGCGGCCGGGGCGGGCTGCTAAACTTCACCGCGAAACACTGTCCATCTGCATTCAACGTGAACCTGTCCAACCTGGAACGCCAGCTTTCCTTCCTCCGGGAAATCGACCTGTTGAAGAGCGTCGTCCGGATGACGCCGCTTATCAATCAGTCACGCCGTGAGAACAGCGCGGAGCATTCGTGGCACCTGGCCATGTATGCCCTCGTCCTGTCGGAACATGCGGCGGCACCTGTCGACGCCCTGCGCGTGGTGAAGATGCTGCTTATCCACGACATCGTGGAAATCGACGCAGGCGATGTGCCGTTTCACGACCCGGCGGCAAGAGCCGGTCAGGCGGCGCTGGAGGAACAGGCGGCAGAACGGATCTTCTCGCTGCTGCCGGCCGCGCAGGCAGCGGAGTTCCGGAGCCTGTGGTCCGAGTTCGAAGCGGGAGAAAGCGACGACGCACGGTTTGCGAAATCGCTGGACCGTCTGCAGCCGTTACTCCACAACGCAGCGACCGGAGGTGGTAGCTGGGTGGAGTGCGACGTCACGGAAGAACAGGCCATGGCACGTTACGGCCCGCCGATCGAGCGCGGCTCGCCAGCGCTTTGGGAAGAAGCGTCGAGGCTTGTCCGCGAGCATTTTCAGAAGCCTCGGGAAGGGTGACGTGGGTGGGTGTACACCGCGGGTGCCAGGTGTACCTACGCAGGGTGAGGGGCGGTAGCCACACAATGCTGTGAATTCGTGTCGGATTGCGCTTTCGCCGTTGCAGTGATTGAGCCGTGTCGAGCCATTCCATAAGCTGTCCTCGTCACGTCACTGCACCGGAGGTTCAGCATGTATCTCGATCCCATGGCAGGCTTGCAGCCGCTGCCAACAGCCTATACACCCAGCGGGTTGCGCCAAGGCAGCCGTCCCGGCCATCTGCCATTTTTGGATTCCCCGTGTGCTGTGCTCGGGTCCAGCCGGCTGCCGATTGGTCATCTGACGGTTGCGGAGGTTTCGGCGCAGGGCCTCGTGAACCTGACGCCTTGCGAACTGCATCGCGCCATCGAGGCGGGCCACTTCTACGCCGAGGGCTACGATCCCGCCGGAATGCCCACAATACTTCCGGCCTGGCAGTTCGTGCCGCCCGCGCCGAGCCTGATCATGCCGATCATCATGGCGCTCCGCAACGAGCCGTCAGGTGAAGATCCCTTTTTCTGGATGATCGCCTACGAAGAGTTGAATGATCTCACTCCGGCTGAAGTGCTATGCGGAAGGCTGCTTTGTACCCGAGGGTCGGTGTCGATCGGGCAGGTGCATCATTTGCGACGGTCCGATGCCGAACGGCAGGCAACGGTCATGGCGGCACTAGAGCTGCTCCCTTCCCGGTTGCTGCGAGCCGGCCCGTGAGGTGCGATCTGGAGTTGTCCTTGGGCGCTACCGATATGCCGGCAGACGTCGCGGCACAGATGCCGCCGCGTGGGTTGGTCATGGATGCGATGGCCTCGAGCGTTTGCACGCTGAGCCGTGGGACGTTGCTGACCAGAGCCGCCTGGAACGCGGCGACGGCGCTGCCTGACTTCGTGACGCATACCCACCGATGGGGGCCGCCGGTCAGTTGCAGGCAGGCAGCAGGCCGCTTTCCTTTCCATTGGCTGTATGTCGCGGAAGATGCCTACACCGCGATATGGGAGGGCCGATTTTGCGAGAAGGTCGAGAGATATCCGGGCGCGTTCAGACTCAACGAGGCTGCCAGTGACGGCCTCCTGGTTACCATGCGGCTGAAGTCGGATCTGAATTTCCTCGAGATTGGTGGGACGACAGCCGCCAGACTCGGGATCTATGATCGGTTGTCAGACTCAGACTACCAATGGTGCAGGCATTTCGGTCTGGAGATGCACCATGTTCTCGAAGCGCTTTTCAATCGGACAGGTGCGATTGGCATTCGCTATCCATCAAGGCGCCTTCGCAACCATGCCGCACCCGCAGTTCATTCCCGTCATCTTGGCAGGTGGAGAGAATCGGTAACGATCGATGCGGCACGTTTCGGCGACTTGCCCATATACGGTGAGCTTCTCGACGATCCGTGTCGACTGACTGAGGCGCTATCAAAATGAAGCGAAGCGGTGCTGGCTAGACGCGCGGCCGCAGACAGTACAAGTAGTATGGCAAGGCCGCGCAACGACGCCAGAATCATTTTGATGGCGCCTCTAAGGCGCGCTAGGCTGCACCAGTGCGACTCACCCCCGCACTAGCATCACCACCGCCGTCGCAATCAAGCACAGCGCGAACGCCGCGCGCAGTTTGCGTTCTGGCATACGGTGGGCAAGGGCCACGCCCCACGAGATCGTCAGCATGCCGCCCAGCGAGAGCGGGATGCCGCTGTACCAGTCAACGTGGCCGGCGTTGGCATAGGTGAACAGCGCGACAACCGCGCCAGGGGTGACCAGTGCCAGTGCCAGGCCCTGCGCGGCGGCCTGGCGCATTCCGAACAGCCCCACAAGCGCGGGGGCGGCTACCACGCCACCGCCGACGCTGAAGAATCCGGAGAACGCGCCGCCGACCACGCCCACGGCGGGAATCCACGAGGGAGACAGGCGTGCCTGCGGTTGTGTGGTGGCGCGGCCCGGCAGGAGTCGCCACAGGAAGTACAGCGCCAGGCCAATCATGAAAACGGCGAAGATGCGGCGTAGCAGTGCCGCGTCGATCGACGTGGCGAACTTTGCCGAAGCGTAAGTGGCAAGCACCGCGGACAAGCCAAGCACGATAGCTGTCTTCAGCTCGATATCGGCGCGCTTGCGGTATTGCCAGAATCCGATCAGCACGTTCGGCGCGATCATCACCAGCGAGGTGCCCTGTGCGAGCTGCTGGTCCATGCCATAGAGCAGGCCAAGGGCCGGGATCGCGATCAGGCCGCCGCCGATGCCAAACAGGCCGCCCACGCCGCCGAGGAGTCCCCCGAGTCCAAAGATGAGCAGGGCGGACAGCAGCGAATGGTCGGGCATGGTGAATCGGGGGCGGGGTTGCGAGAAACGGCCTTCAGAAAAGGCAAGTCCGCGATCATACGCGGACATGGGTAATACATTGCTGTGGTGCGTCGGGCGGATCGGGCGGAAGTCCGGCACCCGCAGGTGCCGACTCCCGACTGAAGCGGTCAGTCGATCTGCGCGCCAGACTGCTTGACGATCTTCGCCCACTTGTCGATGTCGCCGCGCAGCATGGTGGAGAACTGTTGCGGCGTGCCCGTCAGCACTTCGGCGCCCTGGGCAGCAAGCTTGTCGCGGAGCGTCTTGTCGCCCAGCGCGGTCTGCATCGTGGCGGCAAGCTTCTGGGTGACATCCTTCGGCGTGCCGCGCACTGCGAACAGGCCGACCCAGAGGTCGCCGCTATAGCCGGGCACGGTCTCGCTGATGGCGGGGATGTCCGGGGCGAACGGCGAGCGCTTGGCCGAGCTCACGCCCAGGGCGCGGACCTTGCCGGCCTTGATATGCGCCAGCACGGAGGGCAGGCTGGCAAAGGCCATCGGCACCTGGTTGCCGAGCACATCATTGAGCGCCGGGGCGACGCCCTTGTACGGCACGTGCTCGAGCTTGATGGCCGCCATGCTGTTCAGCATCTCACCCAGCAGATGGTTCAGCGTGCCGTTGCCGGCAGAGGCAAAGCGGTAGTAGTCGGGCTTGGCCTTGGCCATCGCGATCAGTTCGGACATCGACTTGGCCGGGAAGGCGGGGTTGACCACCAGCACGTTCGGCACGGTAGCTACCGGGGCGATCGGCTCGAAGTCCTTGATTGGGTCGAACGGAATCGAGCGGTAGAGCGACGGGTTGATGGCCTGTGTGCTGCTGATGGTCATCAGCAGCGTGTAGCCATCTGGCGCGGAGCGGGCCGCCGTCTGGGTGCCGATGTTGCCGCCAGCGCCCGGGCGGTTTTCCACCACTACCTGCTGGCCAAGGCGTTGCGACAGGTCGGCCGCCACCAGTCGGGCGACGATGTCGTTGGTGCCGCCCGGCGCCTGCGGCACGATCATCTGGATCGGCTTGGACGGATAGGTGTCGGCTTGAGCGTGGCCGACAACGGACAGGGCCATGGCGATACCGGCGATGGCGCGGATTGTACGAAGCATGATGTCTCCTCGGTGGCTTCTGGCGGGCCCATGCACTTGGAGGCCCGCTGATGTGGCGCCCACTCTAGCGGAGCCACCCGCTAAGGAGAAATTCAATCGGTGACTATGGGCATAAGGTTTTCTTATCGGACCGGGCGCGGCGGGCCGGCCATCCAGACACCGACACCGGGAGTCGCCGCTCCGATCAACCCGCTGGCGCCAGCGACCCGCCCAGCGCAATCCGTTCTCCGACTATCTCTCGCAACACATCGGCCACCGCCTCGGCCGCATTCGAGCGCGGCAGCGCGCGCGGCCAGCACAGTGACAGCGTGCGTCGGAGTTCCGGAACGATCAGCCGCCGAGGCACGGTCGCATCGCCATCGCCAAGCGACGACGCTGGCAGTATCGTGCAGGCCAATCCTTCCCGGGCGGACGCCAGCAGGAAAGGCAGGGAGTCGAGATCGGCCACCACATTCAGATTCATGCCGGCCTTGGCAAACGTGCGCTCGACCACCTCGCGCAACCCCTGCGAGCCGCTTGGCAGTACCAGCGGGATGCCGTCGAGCGCCTTGAGCGGGACCGTATCCGCCGTGGCGCTGCCCCGTTTGCCCGGGCGCGGCGCGGTCACGGGTGGCGTGCCGATCAGGTAGAGCGGTTCGCTGGCCAGCGGCTCTGGCTCCACCGCGCGTGATGGCGTGTCGCGAAACAGGATGGCGAAGTCGAGCCGGTTCTGGTTCAGCAGTTCGGAGATATATCCGCTCATGCTTTCAAAGAGCTGCAGCCGGACCTGCGGGTAGCGCTGGCGCACGGTGCGTATCAGCGCCATGCCGAAGGCCGCTGCCGCCGTGGTGGGCAGGCCGATGGCCACGGTGCCCGAAACCTCGGCTCCGGCCACGCGCACGTCGGCGCCCGCGATTTCCACCTGTCGAAGGATGTTGCGCACGTGACGATAAAGCGTCTTTCCGGCTTCGGTGGGCCGCACGCCTTTCGCGCTGCGGTGCACCAATGGCACGCCGAATTCGTCTTCCAGCGTGGCAAGCTGCTGCGACAGCGCGGGCTGCGCCACGCAGACGACCTCGGCGGCGCGGGTCAGGCTGCCTTGGTCGACGATGGCCACAAAATAGCGCATGGCACGGATGTCCATGGGTTCTCCAGAGGGTGCATGGGGGACGCACCGGGGGTGCAGGCTATTGATTCTACTTATGGAGCCTTCTGCAATCCCTATTTCACAGGTCGAAGGCGGGCGGGTAGATTGGCGGCATTGCGCTACCTACCCAAGACACTGTCATGTCCCGACCCCTTGAAGGCATCACCGTCGTTTCGCTCGAGCAGGCCATCGCCGCGCCGTTCTGTACCCGTCAACTGGCCGATCTCGGCGCGCGCGTCATCAAGATCGAGCGGCCTGGCCCGGGCGATTTCGCGCGTGCCTATGACGGCCGCGTGCGCGGGCTGTCGTCCCACTTCGTCTGGACCAACCGTTCGAAGGAAAGCCTGACGCTCGACGTCAAGGCGCCTGCCGCGGCCCCGGTGCTGGATTCCCTGCTGGCCAAGACCGATGTGTTGATCCAGAACCTGGCGCCGGGCGCGTCGACCCGCCTCGGGCTGGACTACGAGACGTTGTCGAAGCGCTTTCCGCGCCTGATCGTCTGCGATATCTCCGGCTACGGCGGCGATGGTCCCTATCGCGACAAGAAAGCCTATGACCTGCTGGTGCAGAGTGAATCAGGCTTCGTGTCGGTCACCGGCACGCCGGAAGAGGGCGTGAAGGCCGGCGCCTCGGTGGCGGACATTGCCGCCGGCATGTACGCATACAGCAACGTGTTGGCCGCCCTGATCGAGCGGGGCCAGACCGGCCGTGGCAAGCATATCGACGTGTCGATGCTCGAATCGATGGTCGAATGGATGAATTTCCCGATGTACTACGCGTTCGATGGCGCCGAACCGCCGCCGCGCGCCGGGGCGTCGCATGCCACGATCTACCCGTACGGACCGTTCCCGACCGGCGACGGCAAGACCGTGATGCTTGGTTTGCAGAACGAACGCGAATGGGCGGCGTTCTGCAAGGTGGTGCTCCATGAGCCGGATCTGGCCACCCACGCTGCGTTTGCCACCAACAGCCTGCGAAGCGCCAATCGCGCGCAACTGCGTGCCCGCATTGTCGAGGCGTTCGGGCGGCTGACCGCCGCGCAGGTGGTGGAGCGGCTGGAGGAAGCAAAGATCGCCAACGCCAACGTCAACACGATGGCCGACGTCTGGGCGCACCCGCAACTGGCGGCCCGCAAGCGCTGGCGCACCGTCGATACCCCGGCGGGGCAGATCCCGGCCCTGCTGCCGCCCGGCATGACCGACGCGCGCATGGACCCGGTTCCGGCGGTGGGCGAGCACACGGACGCCATCCTTGCCGAGGCCGGTTGCACTGCCGAACAGATCGCCCGGCTTCATGCCGACGGCGTGGTCTGACGGAGGCGGGCGATGACAACCACCCGAGTGCCGCGCAGTTATCTGTTCGTTCCGGCATCGCGTCCGGAGCGTATTGGCAAGGCGATCGCGGCTGGCGCCGACGCCGTGATCGTCGATCTTGAGGATGCGGTGGCGCCCGATGCCAAGGCGGCTGCGCGCGCGGGCCTGGCCGAGCCCTGGCGCGACTTGCAGGCCCAGGCGGATGCCGCCGGCGTAGCATTGCTGCTCCGCATCAATGGCGCTGACAACTCGTACTTTGCCGAAGACGTGGGCTTTTGCCGCGCGGGCGGCGTTCGCGAGATCGTGCTGCCCAAGGCCGACAAGGCGGCGCTGGCCGCGCTGCGTGCCGAACTGCCCGAGACGCCGTGCTGCGCCTTGCTGGAGAGCGCGGCCGGGTTTGCCGATCTGGCCCATGTGGCGCGCGCGCCAGGCGTATCGCGACTGCTGTTCGGCAGCATCGACCTGATGTTCGATCTCGACGTGGGTGACGACGACGCGCCGCTCCACCATTTCCGTAGCGAACTGGTCATGCATTCCCGGGCGGCCGGACTGCCGGCGCCGGTCGACGGTGTCTGCACGGCCATCGGCGATGCCGACGCGCTGGCCGCCGACACCGCGCGGGCACGGCGTTTCGGGTTTGGGGCCAAATTGCTGATTCATCCGAATCAGGTGGGGGGTGTCCATGCCGCCCTGGCGCCATCGGCCGACGAACTGGCCTGGGCGCGTCGCGTGGTCGAGCAGGCCGCCGCCGCGCAGGGTGCCGCGATTGCCGTCGACGGGAAGATGGTTGATCGCCCAGTGCTTGAACGCGCACAACGTATCGTCGCGGCGGGTGCCGCCTGACGACGCTTCCGGCCCTCCGAATTGGCGCTGATGGGGCGCCAATGGAGCGCCAATGCGTGTTTTCCCTGAGCGTGGGATTACTGCAAAACCTGCCGGTTCGCCATCGGTGTGAAAGGTATTTGTAATGAAGTTCAGGCTGAATAGGCGCGCGAGATCATGCACGCTTTGCGGGAGAATACGAAGATGAATGTCCTGGGCCTAAGACAATAAAGCTGTCTTCCCGGTGCACCGTTTGGCGGACATGATCGTTAACTTCCGATCAAGTCGAAACGAGCCAGACTGACCGTGCATTCTTATGTTTCCCGAGTCGCCGTGGCGACGTTGCTGGCCATGGCCTCCGTGGGCTCCATTGCCGCCTCGGCCGGGCAAGCCGCCAGCGGACCCATGCCTCCAGATGGCCCCTGCATGCCGCCTCCGGCAAAGGCCGCGCTGACCCTGGCGCAGGCACGCCTTGACGCGCTGCGCTGCAACCGCGACATCATCTCGGCCCGTCGCGGCGAGGAAGCCAGCCAGGCCGACATCCAGATTGCCTCCCAACGCCCGAACCCGGTCCTGAGCCTGGGTGTGGCCAATATCAACCCGCATCTTGGCGTGGGCGCCGGCAACTGGCGCAGCAAGACCGTGGACTCGACGGTACGCGTTGACCAGGTGATCGAGACCGCGAACAAGGGCAACCTTCGCACCGACGCGGCCCGCAAGGCCAGCGCCGCCGCCGGCGAGCAGACGCAGGCCGTGGTGGCCCAGCAGGTCGGCGCCGTGGAGCAGGCGTGGTATGACGCGGTAGCCAGCCAGAGCCGGGTAGAGGTGCTGACAGAAACCGTCGGTCTCTATGGCAAGACTCAGCAAGCGAACGAGGCCCGGCTCAAGGCTGGCGACGTGGCACGCGCCGATGTGACCAAGCTCCAGCTCGAAACGCTGCGGGCCCAGAGTGACCTGCGCTCCGCCCAGTCGGACTATGCCACCAGCAAGGCAGCACTGGCCGCCACGATCGGTCTTCCGGGCACGCTGTTGGACAACCGGCTCGTGCCGGACTGGCCTGCGCTCGATGCCCCGGTGCCGTCAGTCGATCCCGAAGTGCTGCAGCGCCGCCCGGATGTGACGGCTGCCGAAGCCCGGCTGGCCGCCGCGGCCTCCGCGCGTGACCTGGCGCGTGCCGGCCGTGTGCCCGACGTGACCGTCGGCGCCCAGTACGAGCACTATCCGGTTTCCGAGGCCAATACCACCGGCAGCGGCAACAGCTACGGCGTGTTCATCTCGATTCCGCTGTTCGTGCGCCACAGCTTCGGCGGTGAAGCGCGCCGCGCCGAGGTGGACTACTACGCGGCGCTCGACGACCGCAATCGTATCCTGCTGGCCGCGCAGAACGACATCGAACGGCTGCGCAGCCAGCTCGAATCGGCGCGCGCGTCGCTGCAACAGATGCAGACCGCCGTGCTGCCGGCGGCGGAGACCGTCGCGCAGAGCGCCGAATTCGCCTATACGAAGGGTGCCACCGGCGTGCTCGACCTGCTCGACGCGCGCCGCGCGCTGCGTCAGACGCGCCTGGACGCCGTCGACGTGCAGGGCAACTTCGCCAAGGCCATGGCCGCCTACCGCGCCGCCCTGCAGGCCACCACTTCCGATATCAACAAGCTTCCCCAGGTTCGAACCGATGCATCGCATCCCTGATATGCCGCTCATCTCCCGCGATTCCCGCTTCACCCGTGCCGGCGCCGCGCGTCTGGCGGCCGTGCTGTCACTGTGCGTCCTTACGCTGGGCGCCTGCGGCAAGAAGGAAGCGCCCGAGAACGACGACGAGCCGAAGGTGGCTGGTCAGGTCATCGAGTATCCGGCGAGCGTCAGGTCGCTGCCCGGCGTCGTCGGCCAGCCGGTCAAGAGCGGCGGCGATCGGATGCTGAGCATGCCCGGCCGTCTGGTCTGGAACGAGGACAAGACGGTGCGCGTGGCTTCGCCGTTCGCCGGCCGCGTGATGGAGATTCTGGTGCAGCCCGGCGCCACCGTGAAGGCAGGCCAGCCGCTGGCGATGCTGACGTCGCCCGATTTTGGCTCGGCACAGGCTGATGCACGCAAGGCGTCCGCGGATAGCGCCGTGGCGTCGAAGGCGCTGGCGCGCCAGCGCGAGCTGTATGAGGCCGGGGTCATCGCCCAGAAGGATCTGGAGCAGGCGCAGGCGGACAACGCGCGCGCCGCGGCTGACCAGCAGCGCACGCAGGCAGCGCTGCGCATGTACGGCGCTTCCGGCAGCGACGGTGTGAACCAGCGTTTTGCGCTGCGCAGCCCGATCGACGGCCTGGTGGTCGAGCGCAATATCAATCCGGGGATGGAACTGCGTCCCGACCAGCCGCCCACCGCGCCGCTGTACCTGATCACCGATCCCACGACGCTGTGGGCACAGCTCGATGCCGCCGAGGCGGACCTTGGCCACTTCAGGCCCGGCGTGACCGTGCAGCTTGCCAGCGCCGCTTACCCCGGCGAGACGTTCACGGGCACCGTGGTCAAGATCGCGGATTACGTTGATCCGTCGTCGCGCAGCGTCAAGGTGCGTCTGTCCGTGCCGAACGCCGACCGCCGCCTGAAGGCCGAGATGTTCGTTACGGCGAAGATGCAGGCCGCGTCGTTCCAGGGGATCTCGGTGCCGTCGAAGGCCGTGTTCCTGGCCGACAACAAGAACTATGTGTTCGTGCGCACTACGCCCAACAGGTTCGAGCGCCGCGAGGTCAAGCTCGGCGTGACGATTCCGGGCACGACCGAGGTGGTGGAAGGCCTGAAAGAGGGCGACGTGGTGATCACCGACGGCAATCTCTATCTGCAGGACATCCTGCGCGACGCCACCGCGGTGAATGCCGCGCGCGCGGCTGCCAAGCATTAAGGACGGCAGCCACATGATTTCACGTATCGTCAATTTCGCGCTGCACCAGAAGCTGTTCGTCTGGCTTGGCCTGATCATCTTCGTTGCGGGCGGCCTGGCCGCTTTCAAAAACCTGCCGATCGAAGCGTTCCCGGACGTCTCGGACATCCAGGTCAACGTGATCACGCTGTACCCGGGCCGGGCCGCCGAGGAAGTGGAGCGCCAGGTCACGATTCCGATCGAAACCGCGCTGGCGGGCACGCCGAATTCGGTGCGTGTGTTCTCGCATACGCAGTTCGGCCTGTCGTTCATGATGGTGACCTTCAACGACAAGGCCACCGACATCGTCGCGCGCCAGCAGATCATCGAACGGCTGCGCAGCGTTGACCTGCCCGACGGCGTGCAGCCGGAACTGGCGCCGCTTTCCACCGCCATCGGTGAGATCTATCGCTTCCGCCTGAGCGGCAAGGGCTACACGCCGCAGGAACTGCGCACGCTGCAGGACTGGGTGGTGGAGAAGAATCTGCGTCAGGTGCCGGGCGTGGCCGACGTGGTTACGATCGGCGGCTCGATCAAGCAGTACGAGGTAAACCCGAATCTGGGCCGCATGCGCGACAGCAAGATCTCGCTGTCGCAACTGTTCACGGCGCTTCAGCGCGGCAACTCGAACGCCGGCGGTGGCTCGGTGGCGCATGGACGCCAGCAGTACCTGCTGCGTTCGCTGGGCAGCTTCCGTAGCTCGGCCGACATCGCCAACGTGGTGGTGGCCGAGAACAACGGCACGCCGATCCTGGTCAAGGACATCGCCGAGGTCAAGATAGGCGCCGCGCCGCCGCAGGGCCTGATGGGCCAGGACGACGAGGACGACATCGTCTCGGGCATCGTGGTGATGCGCAAGGGCGAGAACCCGTCGATCGTGCTCGAGGCGCTGAAGAAGAAGATCGAACTGCTCGACGACCAGATTCTGCCGAAGGGCGTGAAGCTGGTGCCGTACTACGACCGCTCGACGTTGATCGACAAGACGCTGCACACGGTGTTTGGCAACCTGGTGGAGGGCGCGCTGCTGGTGATGGCCGTGCTGTACCTGTTCCTGGCCAACGTGCGCGCGGCGGCGATCGTGGCGCTGGTGATCCCGCTGGCGTTGCTGTCGACGTTCATCGGCCTGACCTGGGTGGGCATTCCGGCCAACCTGCTGTCGCTGGGGGCGATGGACTTCGGCATCATCGTCGACGGCGCGGTGATCGTCGTCGAGAACATCTTCAAGCGGCTGGGCGAACTCAAGGAACAGCAGATCAAGGACAACAAGGCGCGGATGCACGCGATCCTTCAGGCCACCACAGAGGTGGGGCGTCCGACCGTGTTCTCGATGATCATCATCATCGCCGCGCACATCCCGATCTTCACGCTGCAGCGCCACGAAGGAAAGATCTTCGCGCCGATGGCGTACACCGTGACGGGCGCGCTGGTCGGCTCGCTGATTGTCTCGCTGACCGTGGTGCCGCTGCTGTGCCACCTGCTGCTCAAGAAGAACATCGCGCACGAGGACAACTTCGTGGTGCGCCAGTGCAAGCGCCTCTATGAGCCGATGCTGGCGTGGGCGCTCGAGAACAAGAAGAAGGTCGTGGCCATCGCCGTGGGCCTGCTGGTGGCCACCGTCGGCGTGGGCAAGTTCCTGGGCAGCGAATTCCTGCCCGAACTCGACGAAGGCTCGATGTGGGTCAGCTTCGACTTGCCGGCCTCGGTGTCGCTGGACGAGGCACGCGATCAGGCGCGTCTGCTGCGCAACGTGATTCGCACCACGCCCGAGGTCAACACGACGATCTCCAAGGTGGGCCGTCCCGACGACGGCACCGATCCGAAGTTGATCAACACCGTGGAAATCCTGGTCGACCTGAAGAGCGACAAGGCATGGCGCGCTGGCTTCGACAAGCGCAAGATCATCGAGGAAATCAACCACAACCTGCGCAAGATGCCGGGCATCGAGCCTAACTTCTCGCAGCCGGTGCGCGACAACATCTTGGAAAGCATCTCGCAGATCAAGGGCCAGATCGTGATCAAGGTGCAGAGCGACAGCCTCGAGCACAACAAGAAGGTGGCGGATCAGATCCTGGCCAACGTGCAGTCGGTACGCGGCGTGATGCGCGCGTTCATCGACCGTGACGGCGAGCTGCCGCAGTACGTGCTTGATTTCGATCGCGCCCAGGCTGCCCGCTACGGCATCAACGTGGCCGACGTGCAGGACCTGATGGAAAGCGCGCTCGGCGGCAAGGCCGCGACGGAGTTGTGGGAAGGCGAGAAGCACTTCAGCGTGGTAGTACGCCTGAAGCCGGGCGAGCGCGAACTACCGAACCTGCCGAACATCTTCATGCAGACCGCCGATGGCGCGCAGGTGCCGCTGTCGCAGCTGGTGACGTTCCGGGCCGCGTCGGGCGCGATGAACATCAGCCGCGAGAACGGCCAGCGCACCACGTCGATCGGTATCTTCATCCACGACCGCGACATGGGTAGCGTGGTGAAGGACATGCAGGAGCTGGTGAAGAAGAACGTCAATGCCGAGGACGTCAAGATCAGTTGGTCGGGCGAGTTCGAGAACCAGGAACGCGCGATGGCGCGCCTGTCGATCGTGGTGCCGCTGTCGGTGCTGCTGATCTTCCTGCTGCTGTTCAACGCGTTCCAGTCGTTCAAGAGCGCGGCGCTGATCATCTCGAACATTCCGTTCGCGCTGATCGGTGGTGTGTTTGCGCTGTTCCTGACCGGCATTCCGCTGTCGGTCTCGGCGGCAATCGGCTTCATCGCGCTGTTCGGGCAGGCCGTGCTGAACGGCGTGGTGATGGTGACCTACTTCAACCAGTTGCGCGAGGAAGGCATGCCGGTGCGCCAGGCCGTGCTGACCGGCTCGATGGATCGTCTGCGCACCGTGCTGATGACCGCGATGCTGGCTATGCTGGGCCTGTTCCCGATGGCGATCTCGCGCGCCATCGGGTCGGAAACGCAGCGGCCGCTGGCGATCGTGATCATCGGTGGCCTGATTACGGCCACGCTGCTGACGCTGATCGTGCTGCCCACGCTCTACGAATGGATGGTTGGCCGCTCATGGCCGGACGAGCCGGACACAAGCGGTAGGGATGACGGCCGGTTGCCTGAGCATGTGGCAAGCTGACAGTCGGTACGTAGAAGAAACCGGGGCTCTGGCCCCGGTTTTTTTATGAACCATTGCTGGACTCGGTGGAAGGACGATTTGGTTTCCGCCTGTCGATGGCAACGAGGAAATCGTTCAGCAAAGCGATATGATTTCTCACTCAGCCGAGTTGGCCGGCAGGCGCCTGTTGCGGTATGTTCTAGAGCGAAAACACAGCATGGAAGAGGAGACAAAACCCATGGAGTTGATCCTTGAGCGGCTTTCGGAGTCCGTTGCCACGGCGGAGAATCTGGAGCAACTCACGAGACCGCTGCTGGAGATGCTGGAACTGATCACCGGCCTTGAGTCCCTGTACCTGACGTCGATCGATGAAGAGGCGGGTTTGCAGTCCGTTGACTTTGTCAGGAACGCAGGCGAACTTGTGATTCCCGAGGGGCTGTCCGTTCCATGGTCCGACACCCTCTGCAAGCGTTGCCTGGAGGAAGGCCGCCGCTACACGTCGAACGCGAGCGAGATCTGGGGAGATTCACAGGCCGCGACGGCGCTCGGCATCGAGACATACGCCAGTGCCCCCATTCGCGCGAGCGATGGGGAGATCATTGGTACGTTGTGCGGGGCGAGCAAGCGCAGCCAACCGCCGGGGCCGCAGGCGTTCAGCGCCTTGAACATCTTCTCGAAGCTGATTGGACACCATATCGAGCGAGAACGATTGCTTGAGGAACTGAGGCGGTCGAACGAGTACCTCGCGAACTTCGCGTTGACCGACGCCCTGACGGGCCTGCCCAACAGACGGGCGCTCCACGGAGAGCTTGGCAGACTGCTGGCGCGCGCAACCAGGGACGAATCCCACGTCGTCGTCGGCATCATCGATCTCGATGACTTCAAACGCATCAACGACTCATACGGACATGTGGTCGGAGACCAGTTCCTGAGCGAATGTTCAAAGCGCCTATCCGGCATTGTGCGAGACACCGACATGCTGGCCCGCGTGGGTGGCGACGAGTTTGCGCTGGTGGCGCCCTGTCCGGCGTCTGCAACGCAGGCGCATAGCCTGGCCGACCAATTGCAGAAGCGTGCGTTGGCGGCGACTCGCGGTGTCTACACGCTTGCCGACGTCACGATCGATTACGCTGGTGTGAGCGCAGGTGTCGTGGCCGTCAGGCCCGTCTCCGTCGAACAGGCGCTGGAACTGGCGGACGCCGCCATGTATCGCGAGAAGCGGCAACGCAAGCAATCTGGCCCAAACGGTGGGTGACCGCTTCAGCAATGACCGGCGCTGACACGCGTCCGGCCCGATGCTTCGGGCGCAACGCCCGGAGCAACCAATAAGCAGACAGCAACGGGCTGCCAGCCAGTTTGGAACCCCGCGCGCGCGTCGTCGGCGCAAGCTTCGTGCCGTTGGCATGTAGTTGCGCCCCACAACATCGCCGCGTGTATGGAGCGATGAAGCACGCTGCGCCTGCCAGCGAACCTGCTCCCCCTCTGACGTCGAGGAGGCGCAAAGGCTCTTCCATTCCAATCCACTAGAGAAGACCGTTCCAGGAGATATCCATGAGCTCTCGGCATCGTTCCGGGCTGTTCGCGCACGCCTATTCGGGCGCTATTTCATTCCTCACGTCGTTCACCATCTGCGTGGCGGCTGTCAGTCTCGCCGGTTGTGGTGGCGATGGCAGTTCCAGTGCCACCACCGGCACGTCATCGGGGTCCACCTCGACGAGCACCGGCTCCACCACCACGGCCACCACGTTGCAGGTTGTCGCGCCGGTCATCGACTGCTCGCAATTGGCCTCGGTCGACATCACGGACATTGGCGGCGCCGGCAGCAAGATCGCTTCGGCGACGATCACCACCACAACCATCAACGGTGCCACCGTGCAGCTTTGCACGGTGAAGGGAACGCTGGCGCCGTCGAACACATTCGCAGTGGCGCTTCCGGTCAGTACCTGGACGCAACGGTTCGCCGAACTCGGATGCGGCGGCTTGTGCGGCAACGTGAGCGATCCAACCAAGCAAAGCTCGTTCAGCTTCAGCTACAACTGCCCGCTGGTGCAGCAGGGCGGGTTCGTCACGGCGGCGACCGATATGGGGCATACCGGTTCGGATGCGACGTGGTCATCGGATACGCAGAAGCAGGCTGACTTTGCTTATCGCGGCCAGCACATCACGACGCTTGCGGCGAAGAAGCTGATCAAGTCCTACTATGGGCAGGCGCAGAAGTACTCGTACTTCGTGGGTTGCTCGGATGGTGGACGCGAAGCGCTGATGGCCGCGCAGCGTTATCCCAACGACTACAACGGGATCGTCGCTGGCGCCCCGGCAGCCCATTTCCAGACGCAGAACTCGCTGTATCACGGCTGGAGCGTGGTGTCGAACAGCACGACCGGCGATAACACCGGCAACGTCGTGCTGTATGCGGACAAGGCAAAGGTACTGCACAAGGCCGTGGTCGCCGCCTGTGGTGGAACCAGCGGCGCGCCAGACGGCCTGCTCGCGGATCCGCGTGCGTGCAACTTCAATCCGGTTTCGATCCAGTGCGCGGCTGGCGCGACGGACACCAGCAATTGCCTGACAGCAGCCGAAGTCACCACGGCAAGCCGGATCTACAGCGGTCCGACGGACACCACCACCGGCAAGCGGATGCTTGCGGGCTCGCCGCAACTTGGGTCCGAGGCAAACTGGATCGGCGTGGAAGTGCCGAACTCGAACTCGACCGATGCGCCGGCGCCGGTAACCAGCCTGTTCAGCAACATGATCGTGACGGGCGCCTATAACCTGATCTTCACGGGCTCGCCGACCATGCCGAACATCAATACGTTCGGCTATCACGATGGCAACTTCTATACCGACTACCTGGCCGCCAATCATCCACTCAACGATGCCACCAATCCTGATCTGTCGGCATTCCAGAATGCGGGCGGCAAGCTGATCCTGTGGCATGGCTGGGCGGACCAGCACATCTCGCCGCTGTTCACGATCGCATACTACGAAGCCATGCAGAACACGATGGGTACGTCGGCCGTGGATGCATTCGCGCGGCTGTACCTGGTGCCTGGCGTGGGCCATTGCGGCGGTGGGGAGGGCAATCCGAACATCGACCTGGTATCGCGGATCACGGCCTGGGTGGAGCAGGGCACGGGGCCCAGCAGTGTCATGACGTACCAGACCGACACGTCCAGCAATGTCACGGCATCGCGCCCGGTCTATCCGTACCCGGCAGTGGCCATGTACAAGGGTTCCGGCGACTGGCATGACGGCGCGAACTACGTCAGCGGCGGTCCGCTGTACAACGTCGCGACGGCGGCGTGGGCGGGATCGAGCTTCTATACGCCTTATACGGCGAAGGTTCAGGGGGTGGCGGCGCCTTGAGCGTGCGGAGGGCGCCGGACCTATTTGGGTCCGGCGCCCTCGATGATCGCATTCCGGGCCGCCAGCACGCTCTGCAGCCTGGCTTCGACGGTCCCATCCCCCTCCAGATACAGTACCGGACAACGCAGATTCTGCAGCCACTGCCGATGCTTCTCCAGGCTACGGCCTTCGGCGGTGCCTGCATCGTATTGGGCGGCCCACTCGAGAAACTCCGGATCGGCCTTGCCGAAGCGGTGCTCCTCGCGCAGCTTGAGCCGGGCCAGGCGGATCGGCGTCGGTACGTACAGAAAGACCACCAGGTCGAAGGCGTGCTCCAGCGCTTCACCCCACTCCATCACCGCCCCCGCCACAACGGTTTCGGGGCGCGCGCGCAGATCCTTCAGCAGCCGGGCACAACGTTCCTCGGGCTCGAATTTCACCTGATACGGCGGGTTGGTGGGGCGCCAGAAGTAGTCATCCGTTTCGAGGGCGTGCGTCTGGGTCGCTTCGGCGATGGCGTTGGCCAGCGTCGACGTGCCGGAGCCTGCTGCGCCGGTAATCAGGATCTTCATGCCGGTCGTATTGTGGGGGGGGGGAGGTGGGCGTTCGATTGTAGCAAGGCGCACTTTCCGGCCTCGCTCGCAAATATTTTTCGCTTCGATGTCACAAGCAAGGGGGGCTCGTTCGTCATGTCATCGTCACCCACACAAGGAGATGAAACCATGACTGCAAGACTTGACCCGTTCGCCGCCGCTCCCGTTCAGATGAAGTCCTGGATGGGCACATCCATTGCCATAGCCGGGAGTCTCGAGCCGAGCCTGGTGTCGCTGGTTGAAGTCCGCGCGTCGCAGATCAACGGATGCGCAAACTGCATTAACATGCACACGACCCAGGCACGCGAACGCGGGGAGACGGAACAGCGCCTCTATCTGCTGTCCGCCTGGCGAGAAGCGCCTTGCTACACCGATCGCGAGCGCGCGGCACTGGGCTGGACCGAAGCCATGACCCGGTTGTCCGAAGGGCACGCGCTCGACCGTGCCAGCGCGACGCTCAGGGAACACTTTACCGAGGAGGAGCAGGTGAAGCTTACGCTCATGATCAACGTGATCAACGGCTGGAACCGGCTCGCGGTCGGATTCGGTCTCTGGGTCGATCCGGCGGCTGCCAAGGCCGCGGCCAAGGCAGCCGCGTGATGGTGGCGGACGCCGGCCTTTCGGAAGCCGCGGCGAGCTTCGAGCCGCTGCGGCCCAAGCTGATCCGCGTCGCGTACCGGATGCTCGGTTCGGTCGCGGATGCGGAGGACGTGGTGCAGGAAGCGTTCATCCGTTGGATGAACGCCGAGCGCGCCGAGGTGCGTGTGCCCGAGGCGTTCCTGCGGCGCATGGTGATGCGGATGTGCCTCGACGAGCTGAAATCGGCGCGTCACCAGCGCGAAACCTACATCGGTCCCTGGCTTCCCGACCCGGTCATCGAGGAAGAGGAGCAGGACGACGTCACGCTGCCGCTGATGCTGGCGCTCGAACGCCTGTCGCCTCTCGAGCGCGCGGCGTTCCTGCTGCACGACGTGTTCGGCCTCGCGTTCGATGAGGTGGCGGCGACGATCCAGCGCGAGCCGGCCGCGTGCCGGCAGCTTGCGGCGCGGGCGCGTGCCAATGTGAGGGAATCGCGCCCGCGTTTTCAGGTCGAGAAGGAGCGGGGCCTGGCACTCGCAAAGGCATTCTTCGACGCCTCACGCAGCGGAGACATGGGCACGCTCAGCACGATGCTGGCGGCCGATGTGAGCCTGCATGCGGACGGCGGCGGCCAGCGCCCGGCGATTGGCCATCCGGTGTTCGGCTTCGACGAGGTAATGCGTGTGCATGAACAACTGTCGAAATACTTCCAGAAGAATGGCTCGACCTTTGTCCGCGCGGCTTTCATCAACGGGTTGCCGGGCATCGTCACGCGCGAATCCGACGGCGAACTGCAGACGACGGCGCTAGAGATCGAGGGCGGCAAGATCGCGGCAATTTATGTGGTGCGCAACCCGGACAAGCTGCGGCATCTGCATTAACGGCCCGCGCAGTACCGTCTGTTATCGGCTGTTCACTTCGGAAACACGGGAAAGCGAACGCGTGAACCCTTGGGCATCGGTGGTGGATGCAAGTTCGCTTGCCTGATGGGTTTGCCGGGGTACGTCGCGGCAGCGAACGCGCGTGCTTCCTCCGGCGCGGCGAACCGCCGCGTTTCGCCGGCCGTCCCGTCGTGGTGCAGGGGCGTGACGAACCAGCCGCCATTGAGCGGACCACTGATGACGATGCGAGCGACCACGGTCATGTGCCTGAAATGCTGAATGTCCGTGTCAGCATATCAAGCGCAGTGCGTCGGATCGAGCGTGTTGCCGGGTGGGTCGATGGGTGGGGCGGCGTGGCAGGGGGGCTGAATTGCGCGCCGATCAAGCCCTGGCGCTGAACACGTGCGCCTGAATCTTCCCGCTAACCGGACCGGGGCCGAACTCCCTCGTCAGCGCCTTCGCACAGGCGAGCGTGGCATTCACCAGCGCATCGGGGCCGAATGCCTCCAGTTCGCCGCGTAGCGGCGTTCCCTGGCAGAAGGCGATGGCAGGCGTGTTGGCGTCCACGGCACGGCTTTCGGCGGCGACGGTTGCGCATGTGGAGGCTTCGGAAAAGCCTCCGAGCCTCAGATCGGCCGCCACGACCGCCGGGTCGTGATAACCATGAGGCGTGCGTGCGAGAAACACAGGCGGCTTGTGCGGAAACATGCCGGTCAGCGTTTGCGTTACCGTATGCGCGAACGCGTTTTCCTCGATGCGATCCCACACGTTGAAAAGCAGCACGCCCCCGGGCTTCAGCACACGGCGCGCTTCGGCGAAAGCCTTGTGCTTCTCGGGAAAGAACATCGCCCCGAACTGGCAGATCACCAGATCGAAACTTGCGTCGGGGAAGGGTAGCTGCATGGCGTCGGCCTGCCGCCACGTCAGCGGCCGCGAGGTGCCGATGGCGGCGGCGCGATCCAGCATCGGTCGATTGAGGTCGGTGGCCACGATCGACGTGCCGTCGGGCAGGTCACTCGCCAGCCGCCGTGTCAGCGCGCCAGTTCCCGCAGCAACCTCGAGCACGTGTGTTGGCGCGAGTGCTGCGGCACGCGCGGCGAGGTCCGCCGCGTATGGTTCGAAGATCAACGGGACCATCAGCGTGTCGTACAACTCCGGAACGGAGCCTGCGAAGACCGTGTCTGTTCCATGCGATGTCATGGCTCGCCTCTTGTCCCTGCCCCCGGTGTTGCGTGCCGGGGGATGGTCGATCCAGCTTTCTGAAGCGAACTAAGCCGGGGCGCGTAGCGCCAGGTTCAACTGGTCCACCGCTTCCGCCCAGTCCGCATCCTCGGCGATCTCGTCGCGCAGCAGCGATGCCTGGGCGGGAGTCCAGAACGCAGCGTCCCAAAGTTCGACGTTCTGCGGAAGCGGCGAATGCTTCGCAATGAATGCGCGGATATCGCTCTCGTCCGATGGCAATCCGAGCTGGGCGAAGAGTTCGGAGAACTGGTGAAACGGGGCATCCATGGGGAATCTCCGGTTGATCAGTTGGATCTGTGCAAGGCACTTCCTACAAGATAGCAGCCAATGCAGCGAACTGGCTGACTTCTGCTTTCGCGCGCGGTGGTGGCATCAATACCTGCGTCGGCCCTCATACTGTGAGACATTGGCGTTTCCCGAGAACGGCACCGGGCTTGTGGACGCTGGTGCCTGACGCTTCAGGAGGTACGAGATGGCCAGCAAGAACACGATCTGTCTGTGGTACGACGGCGATGCGCTCGACGCCGCGACTTTCTATGCCAAGACCTTCCCCGACAGCGCCGTCGGTGCCGTCTTCCGCGCACCTGGCGACTATCCCGATGGCAAGCAGGGCGATGTCCTGACGGTGGAGTTCACCGTGGCGGGCATTCCCTGTGTTGGTCTCAATGGCGGCCCGCATTTCAAGCACAGCGAGGCGTTCTCGTTTCAGATCGCCACTGACGATCAGGCTGAGACCGACCGACTTTGGAATGCAATCGTCAGCCACGGCGGCCAGGAAAGCGCGTGTGGCTGGTGCAAGGACCGGTGGGGATTGTGCTGGCAGATCACGCCGCGCGCGCTCCTGGCTGCAATCACGGACCCCGATCGCGCGGCGGCCAAACGGGCGTTCGATGCCATGATGACCATGGGCAAGATCGACATCGCCGCGATCGAGGCGGCACGGGCGGGCCGAAGCTAATTCCGGAGCTAATGCCGGAGCGAAGCTCAATCCCCGGTCAGATCGCGCAGTGCCGATTCGGCGGCAGGAAAGCGAAACGCGAAGCCCTCCCGTTGCAGCCGTGCCGGGATCACCCGCTGACCTGCAAGTAGCAATTCACTCATCTCGCCCGCTGCCCACCGGAGTGGCGCCGCGGGCAGATGGAACCACACAGGCCGGCGAAGCACCTTGCCGACGGTATGAGCGAACTCTGCTTGTGTCAGGCAGCCCGGCGCCGTCGCGTTGTAGACGCCGCTCATGCCCGGGTCCGACAACGCCCGCGCGAGGATACGCAGCAGATCCTCGCGATGAATCCAGCTCATCACCTGCCTGCCGTCTCCCAGTCGCCCACCCAGGCCGAAGTAGTGAGGCAGCATCATGGGTGGGAGGGCGCCACCGGGTCCGAAAACCACGCCGAGCCGTAGCACGACCATGCGGAGGCCGTAGTCACGCAGTGGCTCGGCGGATTCTTCCCATCGCTGGCATAGCTCGGACATAAAGCCGCCCCCGGGCGCGCTGTGCTCGTCCAGCAGTTGATCGGCATCGCGTGCGCCGTAGAAGCCGATGGCGGATGCCTGGATCCAGATGGCAGGCTTGTGCGTGGCATGACTGGCCCAGCGTGTCAGCGCTTGCGTGACACCGACGCGGCTGGCCAGCAACTGCGCCCGCCGCCGCTGGCTCCAGCGCGGCCCCAGTACTGGGGCGCCGGCCAGATTGATTACCGCGTCGAACCGTTCCTGTGCGTGCAATTGATCGAGGGACGTCACGCTGCGGGCGCGGCCAGCGAACTGATATGCAGCGCGCAATGGGTCGCGTGCCAGCAGCGTGACGGTATGGCCGGCATCGAGCAGTTGGGTGACGAGCGCCTCACCGATGAATCCGGTGCCGCCCGTCACCAGAACGCTCAGGTGTGATTGCCCGGCGAAGGGATTGATGGCTGCGCCGCGACGACTCATGCGTCTCGCGGCGAGTCCATCGCGAATGCCAGACACCGTCACCCCTGCGGCGGCGAGGCTTAACAGCCAGCCGCGCCAGCCGAAGCTGGCGATTGCCAGTCCCGTGGGTGCCTGGAACCACTCGACAAGCTGAACCGCGTACAAGCCAAACAGCGCGCCGCCATTGATGGCCAGCAGCGTGTGAAGCACTCGCTCGGTGGCCGGGAGCTTGCGGCTTCGATCCTCCACGACGAAATCCCAGAGCGTCAGCCATATTTCCACCACCACGAGGCCGGCGATGGCGAATGTCCAGATGCCAAAGAACTTGAGATTAGCCATCGACGCAAACAGCACGCCGTACAGCACGGCGCGTATGGCGTGGATGGACAGCTCTCGCCGCGCGCGGGGGCTGTGTGGCAGGCCTTGTGTCAGCTCGTGGTGGTAGAGCGTGTCGAAGGCGCCCATCAGCGCCTGCACGATCAGGAGATTGATGGTCCAGTCCAGGACCGGCAAGGTGTTGTTCATGCTGCGTCCTTTCGCCACAGATAGAGCAATGGTGGAATCATCGCGAACAGCGCCACCGCGTCGACCACTACATGCGGCCAGACGTGCGCCTGCAGCGAGATCAACAAGTCTTGCGGCGCCCAGACCAGCAGGCCGACCAGCAACCACCCCCATGCCATCCGGTGTCGCGTTCTGTTGCCCAGATGCACCAGCGCCAGCATCCATATCGCCGAGCATTGCAGGGTGGCGCCAAACAGCGCGATCCACCAGACCTGCTGCGCTCTGGCCTGCGCGGGCGCCGCGCCCGACCAGAACGATTGCTCGACGATGCGGTGGTAAGTATCAAAGAGCGTTGCGTCTGCCGCCCACGGCATGGCGGCGCCGACAAGCAGATGCGCGATGGCAGCCGCGTACATCCAGCGAACCGCCAATTGGCGGGTATCTCGCCGAGAGGGACGGTCCTCAGCCGCATCGGTTGGTCCCTTGCCGCTGAGGAACGGATTGCCAGTGCCACAGGCATCGCCGTCACAGGCCGTTGCGGTGCCGTAGCCCAGCCAGCGTGAAAGCGTGTAGCGATTGCCCGCGAAGGCGCGGTACAGGCTCGCCAGTACACGACGCAGCCCAGGTACCCGCAACGGCAACACCAGCCAGCCATGCCCCGCCAGCGTGTAGGCCGCGATCATGCAGTCGATGCCGACGAGCAGGCGGCCATCGGACGTGCGGCCATGCAGCTCGCGGTTCAGTGCGGCGAGATCCACGTTCAGCGGCGCGCAATCGAAACCCTCTTGCGCGATGTCGACGAAAGCCAGCCGGTGTTGTGTGTCCCATTCGCTCAGGCGCCGCATCTCGGCGGTGCAGAACGGGCATTTGCCATCGAAGTAAAGAACCAGCGCGTTCATCTGGTCGCCCTCCATTTGTCGTTCAACGCATCCGCTCATACCAACCGCTCACATCGGCTTGAACACCATCAGCGCGAACACGGCCACCATCGCGGCGAATGCCGGATAGCCGAGGTATTCCCAGCGGCGCGCATCGCGCCAATAGGACGCCGGCAGTGGCGTGCCACGTTCGTGCGCGGCCATTGCCGTCCGGGACATGCGGATCTGGTACCACACCACCGGAAGCCAGCAGGCGCCCGCGAACAGATAGAGCGCGGCGGATGCCACGATCCATAGCGAGCTCAGCGGATACCCGGCCAGATGGAGCATGTAGGCGCCGGACAAGGGCTGGACGATGACCGCAGGCGTGGTGAACCACCAGTCCGCCCGCACCACGAGACGCGAGACCACGGCGATGGCTTCGGTCGAGCCCGAGCGGTTGGCGAAGAACAGGTAGAAGGCCGTCCCAAAACCGGTGCCGACCAGCACGACGGACGAGATGATGTGAATCACCTTGATGGCGAGGTATTCCATGATTCCTGCTCCGCGTAGAGGATGAAGAGAATGGCGAGAATCGGCAGGTTCTTGAGCACCGGCCCGAACGGGTGCCAGAGGAACTGCGGCAACGCGACAGCGATGATCAGCGAGTAGCCGGCGACAAGCGCAGCCTGAAGCGCCCATAGCCGGCGTGACGGATAGCGCAGGCATCCGACGGCCATCGCCGCATCTACGAAGACCGCGGCGTATAGCGTCACGATGGCGGGCGTGCCATGCAATCCGACTGCGCCGAGCAGTGCCAGGCTGTCGGCAAGCGGGTAGGCGAACAGCGTGACCAGTGCCGTGGCCAGCCAGACAAGGGCCATCACGATCCGCAGCATCGGCATACGCCATGCGCCAACGGCGCGATGGCGCAGGCATTCGGCTTCACCGGGTGCGATGAAAGTGCCAATGGCGCGTGGCCGATGCCCGAGCAGGCGCGTCAGCGGCGCGGCATCGCCATGACAACCGCGCCGGAGCATTCGCCACGTGTCGGGGGTCAGCTTCGATCTCGGCACGCAACACGCCACATACGCGGCCATCGTCATGCACGGAGCGGGAATGGTCGCCCACATCGGCGCTGGCAGCTGCATTCCCTGACGATAGGTGTCCAGCATCGCCCGATATGACATGCGGCTTGCGCCGACGACCTCAACGCACTGGCCCGGGGGAATAGCCGGAGCGATGACAGTGACGACGGTATCCACGAGATCGTCGATATGAACCGGTTGAAACCTGGCATCGCCAAGTTCGGGTACCGGTATCACCGGAAGACTCGCCAGGGTACGAAACATCGCAGCGGAGTCGCCGTCCTGGGCATACACGAGCGATGGATAGAGGACCTGCCACTGCACGGGCAAAGCACGCAGCACGTCGTCTGCCGCGCGCTTGCTGCGAAAGTAGGGCGTGTCGCCGCGATCGGCGCCAAGCGCCGAGATCTGGATGACGCGGCCCACTCCGGCCTTCGCGCAGGCGCGGAACAACGCCGCCGGCGCCAGGTGATGGACGGCTTCGAAGCGATTCGTGCCGGTTTCGACGATGATGCCGACGGCATTGATGACGACGTGCATGCCTTGCACGCGCGGAAGCCATTGCTCGATGGTGGTATCGGTCCCGAAATCCATGGCGACGTCACGAGCCGACGTCGGCCTGCGCACACCGCGAATCACCTCATGCCCTTGCGCTTCCAGACGCTTGCACAGCACGGCGCCGATCAGGCCCGATGCGCCGCATACCAGGACCCTGAGCCGCCTGTGATCCGTCATCCCCGCCGTTCCCTTCTCTTCGCTGTTCATACAGTTATTTCAGTAAAGACAGAAATAATCGGGTAAAAAAGAAACGGGTCGATGCCCGTTTCCCGTGGGAGCCTTAGCTACGTTTGCGTACCGCGTTGCTGATTTTCGCCGTCAAGCCCAGTGTCTTCATCAGCGTCTCCGGCTTCAGCCGCAGCATTTCATCGGCCAGCGTGCTCATGGTTTCGATGAACTTCAGGGTTTCCTCGATACGCTCGCGCGTTCCGGCGTCTTCTTCACCGATTGCCGCGTTGTCGAGGCATTCCCGCAGCGCAACGGCCGTCGGATCGATCTCACGCTGCCGGCGGCCGGCCACGATGAGCTTGAACAGTTCCCAGATGTCGGTCGACGTCTCGAAGAAGTCGCGACGCTCGCCCTTGATATGCACCACCTTGACGAGGTGCCAGGACTGCAGCTCCTTGAGGCTGTTGCTCACGTTGGAGCGGGCCACGCCCAGGGTATCCGTGATTTCCTCGGCGTCCATGGGGCGCGCGGCCAGATAGAGCAGGGCGTGAACCTGCGCGACGGTGCGATTGACGCCCCAGCGCGAGCCCATTTCCCCCCAGTGCAGCACGAAGCGTTCGGCGATCGGTTTCAGTTCCATGCGTTGCATTCTATTCATTCAGTTATTTCTGTCAAGAGAGAAATAGCGGGGATGAGGTGGGAAGGTGCCGCGGGGATGTTCCGGGCCGGGGGCATAACGATATTGGCTTTCGTTCGTTCCTTCCTCCCGCACGCATCCCTATGCTGTCACGCCAAGGTATCCACCCACCGGGCTGGCGCGAGGCGCCGAAATGCCCGCCAGCAGACCGCTACCATGACCACTCCCGAGGCACCCCGCCAACTCCACCTGAATCTCAACGCGCTGCACGCCGGCTTTGTGCCGTCCGCGTGGCGCCTGCCGGAAAGCGATCCGCGTGCATTCGTCGATGTCCAGCACTACATCCGTCTTGCCCAGGTGGCCGAGGCCGGCAAGTTCGACGCGATCTTCCTGGCTGATAACGCGTCGATCGCAGACCAGATCAACTTTCGCCCAATCACCGCGCTGGAGCCGACCGTGCTGTTGGCTTGCGTTGCGGCGGCCACCACGCATATCGGGCTGGTGGCGACCGCATCCACGAGCTACAACGAGCCCTACAACATCGCCCGCCGCTTTGCCACGCTCGACCATGTCAGCGGCGGGCGCGCGGGCTGGAATGTGGTGACCACTGCCGATGCCGGTTCCGCCCGCAACTTTGGACGCGCCGCGCCGCCGGATCATGCGCAGCGCTATGGTCGCGCCGACGAGTTCACGAACGTCGTCAAGGCGCTCTGGGATAGCTGGGAGGACGACGCTTTCGTTGGTGACCGGGCGACGGGGCGCTTCGTCGATACGGACAAGCTGCAGCCCATTGCGCACCACGGCCAGTACTTCAGCGTCCATGGGCCGCTGAACCTGCCGCGCACGCCGCAAGGGTATCCGGTGCTGTTCCAGGCCGGTGGATCGTCGGACGGGCGCGAACTGGCCGCGCGCCATGCCGAGGCGGTGTTCTCCGCCTCGCAGTCCTTCGAGGAATCGCTGGCCTATCGTCGAGACATCAATCAGCGTGCCGAGGCACTGGGGCGCGGGCCCGGCGCGGTCAAGATCCTGCCGGGGCTGACCACGATCATTGGCGCTACCGAGGCCCAGGCACGCCGCCGGCGCGATGATCTGATCGACCTGATCCCGTGGGACTACAGCCTGAACCGGCTGGCGGGCACGCTGGGCATTGCGGTGGATCGTCTATCGCTCGATGCGCCATTGCCGGACGATCTGCAATTGCCTGCAAACGGCAATCACACATTCTTCCGCGCCACCCTCGCGCTGGCCCAGCGCGAGGGATTGACCGTGCGTGCGCTGATACGCGAACTGGCGGGTGGTGGTGGTCATCGCGTCATCGTCGGCACGCCGGAGCAGATCGCTGACGATATCGAGCACTGGTTCCGTCATGGGGCCGCCGACGGGTTCAACCTGATGCCCGACGTGCTGCCCGGTGGCGTCGAGGATTTCGTCGACGGTGTGGTGCCGATTCTTCAACGGCGCGGGCTGTTCCGCACGGAATACACGGGACGCACCCTGCGCGACCACATGGGACTGGCACGACCCGCTGGACGCACGCGCGAGCAGGCCGCGGCGTAGCGGCACCGCCCACGGTACATCGTCGCCGTACTTTGCATTTGCTACCTCGTATTCCTTCTTGGACCCGCGGCAGCGGCCTTCATAGACTGGTGCTTCCCAATACTTCCGCACCTTGCTCCATGAAACGACGCTCCGCACTTGCTTCCCTGGCAGCCCTGGCCATCGCGCTGTCCGCATTTTCCATCGGCTCCGTCCACGCCCAGACGACGGGCAAGCCCCTCAAGGTGGGCGTGCGCGGCGGAGTCGATGAAGAAATCTGGGAAGTTGTCACGCGCGAGGCCGCGAAGAATGGCCTGAAGGTGGAGCCCGTGATCATCACGGGCACCGCCAGCCCGAACGAGGCGCTGAACAATGGTGACCTCGATGCCAACTCGTTCCAGCACATCCCGTTCCTGCGTGACCAGATCCGGCAGCGCGGCTACAAGATCGTCAACGTCGGCACCACGCTGATCTCGCCGATCGCCTTCTACTCGCGCAAGGTCAAGTCGCTGGAAGCGCTGCCGAACGGCGCGCGCATCGGCATTCCGAACGACCCGAGCAATCAGACCCGCGCGCTGGTCATCCTGCGCGATCACGGTCTCATCAAGCTCAAGGACGGCTTCGATCCGTCCACGGGCACGGCATCGCTGGCGGATATCACAGCCAACCCGCGCAAGCTCGATCTCGTTGAAAGCGCGTCGGTGGTGCTGCCGCGCGCGCTGCCCGATCTCGATGCCGCAGCCATCATCAACACGTTCGCGTACCAGGCCGGGCTGATCTCCTCGCGCGACGGCATTGCCGTCGAAAAGCGGGAGAACAATCCCTACGTCAATGTGATCGCGGTGCGCGAGAAGGACAGGAACGCGCCGTGGGTCGCAACGCTCGTGAAGTCATATCAGTCCGACGCCGTGCGCAAGTTCATCCTGACCAAGTATCAGGGATCGATCATCCCGGCATTCTGACGAGGAAGACTAGCAATGCACACCGTATCCCAGTTGCACGCGCGCGATTCCCATATCGTGTTCGAGCAGGTTGGCAAGACCTATTCCGGCGCGGCGACGCCCGCGCTGGCCGACGTGTCATTCTCGATCGGGCGTGGCGAGCGCTTTGGCATCATTGGGCGCAGCGGCGCGGGCAAGTCGACGCTGCTGCGCACGATAAATATGCTCGAGCGCCCTGACGAGGGACATGTTCGCGTCGACGGCGTCGATATCGGCACGCTAGACGAGAAAGGACTGGTCGCATTGCGCCGGCGCATCGGCATGATCTTCCAGCATTTCAATCTGATGTCGGCCAAGACCGTCTTCGAGAATGTCGCGTTGCCGCTGCGTGTGGCGGGAGTGGGACGAGCGGAGACAGCGTCGCGCGTCAACGAGCTGCTGGCGCTGGTAGGGCTGGCGGACAAGGCGAATGCCTACCCGGCGATGCTATCCGGTGGACAGAAGCAACGCGTTGGCATTGCCCGCGCGCTGGTGCACCGGCCGGAAATCCTGCTGTGCGACGAGGCCACGTCGGCGCTGGACCCCGAAACCACGGAACAGATCCTGGCGCTGCTGCGTGACATCAACCGGCAATTTGCGCTGACCATTGTGCTGATCACGCACGATATGGCGGTGATCGACGAAGCGTGCGATCGCGTGCTGGTACTCGATCACGGCCATGCGATGGAGCATGGCCCGGTCTGGCGCGTCTTCAACGAACCGAAGGCCGACGCCACTATCGCGCTGCTGCGTCCGCTGCGCAAACGCCTGCAAGCGCAGGCTCATTCTCCGGAGATTGTCGATCGTGTTGCCAATGGCTGAGAAGTACCTGAAGGCGCTGGGCGAGACCCTGATCATGACGACCAGCGCTTGCGCGGTGGTGTTCGTCACCGGCCTCGCGCTGGCGCTCGTTCTGACGATCACCGCTCCCGCGGGTCTGGCGCCACGACCACGCGTGCATCGCACGCTGTCGGTGCTGGTGAACATGTTCCGGTCCGTGCCGTTCATCATCCTGCTGGTGGCGATGCTTCCGGTCACGCGGATGATCGTCGGTACCACGATGGGCATCTGGGCCGCCGTGGTGCCATTGAGCGCCCACCTGATTCCGTTCTTCGCCCGCGTTTCACAAGTGGCGCTCAATGAGACTGATTCCGGGCTGGTCGAGGCCGCGCGGGCCATGGGGTGCCGCCGCTGGCATATCGTGCGCCACGTGTTGCTGCCCGAGGCGCTTCCTGCATTGATCGGCGGCGCCACTGTGACCGTGATCGCGATGATCGGCGCATCCGCGATGGCGGGCGCAGTCGGTGCGGGCGGGCTGGGCGACCTTGCTATCCGCTATGGCTACGAACGGTATGAAACAGCGGTGATGTTCAATGTGATCGTGATCCTGGTGGCGCTGGTCACGCTGGTGCAGTTCAGCGGAGAGCGGCTGGCACGTCAGTTCGACCATCGCAGGTAGCAGGTAACGCGAAGCCCCCACGTGAAAACGTGGGGGCTTCCATTCGCGATCGGAAAAGATCAGAACAGGCCGGTCGTGGGCGGCGGCTCATCCTTGAGCAGCCAGGCGCCCACCGCCGCTGCCTTCCATTGGCGGGGATTGTGATTCGCCACGGTCCTGGCGTTGCGCCAGTGACGGTCCAGGTTGTACTGGCGGTCGCACGAGGAAGCCCCGCCAACATCAAGGGCCAGCTCCGAAGCCTTGAGCGCGGCTGCAACGGTGAAGACCTGCGCCTGGGCAACGTCGATCGATGCCTGCGTCAGCGATGCATTGCTCAGGTTGTCGGCCCAGGCAGCGTCGATGGTATCGGCGGCACGTAGCGTCGCGGCTTCGGCGGCAAAGGCCTCGGCAGAGATCTGGCCAATGGTCTCCTGCACGTAGGGATCATCCACCGAGCGCTCGGCCGAACTGTGCTTGATCGGACGGGCCTTGTTGCGCGCGAACCAGACCGCATCGTTGAGCGCATTGCGTGCGATGCCCGCCTCGGTGGCGGCAAGGAATAGCTGGAATACCGGCGAAACCGGGTTGCGGCGATCACGCGGCAGAAAGCTGCCGCGTACCTCGTCCGTCTCCACGCGCATGTTTGTGAAGCGCGTGGTACCGCTGGCTGTCAGCCGCTGACCGATCGTATCGAAGTCGTCCACCAGTTCCATGCCCGCGCGTTCGCGCGGCACGGTGAAGTGCGTTTCCTTGCCGGCTTCGTCCAGCGCGATCGAGCTGACCCAGTCCGCATAGAGCCCACCGGTGCTGTAGTACTTGGTGCCATTGACGAGGTAGTGGTCGCCATGGCGCACGATGGTGGCCTGAATGGCGCCCTGCTTGCCGCCGCGCTCCACGCCGCCGTTGCCGATGATATGCCCGGCCAGCAAACGGCCGAACCAGCGCTTGCGATCGGCTTCGTTGTCGTGCGCGGCCAGCAGACCTTCCACCAGGCCGAAGTTGGGACGCAGCGCCTGTGCGAGATTGGAGTCCACGGTCGCGAGTTCGATCACGAAGCGGATGGCATCGCGCAACGTACCACCCGGCCCGCCGTAGACCTTGGGAATGCGGAACGTCAGCAGGCCGGCGTTGGCGACCTCCCGCGCGAAAGCGTAGGGCAGATCGCGCTGGAGCTCGCGGCTTGCCGCGCCTTCGGCAATCCGGGGCAGTAGCGCTTGCGCGCGCTGACGCAGGATGGCGACATCCGCGGCCGGCGGTAGTGCATTGCCGGGCGGCGCGGGATGCGGGGCGGTCGATTTTGTCGCACCTGCAGGTGCGACGATTTGAAGTGCAGCTTCTGTAGTCACGGTACGGGCTTCTGCGCCTATCGGCGAGGGTTGCTCTGGGCCGTTCAGAGTAACCAATCCCGCCCGCGTCACTAAGCGCGAATTCCGCATGTCGACGCTACCCGTCCGTATGAGACGCGTAGCGACCGGACTCAGGCGGGTTGCTGCTCCGCGACCGTTTGCACAATCGACGTGGCCAACGACTCGATGCCCTGCGCGGAGAGGCTGTCCGCGTGCACCACGCGCCGTGCGTCCCATTTGTGGAAGTGCTTGCGTTGCGAGCGCGCGTAGGAAGGGTCGTAGTGCTCGGTCGCCAGTTCGCCGAACAGTTGGCGCAGGTTTCCTGTGGTCGCCATCTCCTGCCACGCGGCGATGGTGGTCTTGCCGTGCAGTTCCTTCAGCCGCCCAAGCTGATCGGCAAGCCAGGCTGGCCGATCGCCAAGATATGCATAGTCATGCAGCAGGAACGCGAGTCGTGTTTCTGGCGATGCGTCGATCTCCACGCAGGCGCTGTCGCGCATGTGGGCCACCAGCGGTACTGGCAGATTGAGCTTGCCAATGCGCGCGCCTTCACCTTCCACATAAAGCGGCCGGGCCAGATCGACGCGCTCGATCACATCCGCCAGCGCGGTCTCGAATGCGGTCTGCGAAGGCTGGGCGACATCGGGCAATGCGCCGAGCAGCGATCCCTTGTGCCGGGCCAGCCCTTCGAGATCGAGCACCTGTTCGCCTTGCGCAGCCAGCGCATGGAGCACGCGTGTCTTGCCACTGCCTGTGGCGCCGCAGATCACGACCAGCGGCGCGCGCGCGGCCTGCGTGTCGAGCACGTCGATGACGTGGCGGCGCCAGGCCTTGTAGCCGCCGGCAAGCTGCTGGGCATCCCAGCCCACCATGCGCATCCACGTCGTCATCGAGCCGCTGCGCAGCCCGCCGCGCCAGCAATACACCAGCGGCCGCCAGCCAGACGGGCGATCGGCGAACTGCTCGCGCAAATGGCGGGCGAGGTTGGCTGCCACCATGGCACCGCCGACACGTCGCGCCTCGAATGCGCCGACCTGCTTGTACAGCGTGCCGACGATGCGGCGCTCCTCGTTATCGAGAACCGGGCAGTTGATGGCGCCGGGAATATGGTCGATCTCGAACTCCGCCGGTGAGCGGGCGTCGATGATCGTGTCGAACGCGTGGCGGTCTTCGACTCTTACGACTGGTTTCATGGGGTGACCGTCAGCCCGGGTTCGCCGGCTTCCATGCGGCCCACCACGGTGGCTTCCGTGAAGCCCTGCTCGCGGAAGACGGCCAGTACCTTGTCCACGGCGTCTGGCGCGCAACTGACCAGCAGGCCACCACTTGTCTGAGGGTCGGTGACCAGCGGTTGGGCAAGCTCGGGCAGGCCGGCGGCGAGTTCGACTTCGCTGCCATAGCCTTCCCAGTTGCGGCGCGATGCACCGGTGATGAAGCCCTGTTCCGCCAGTGACATCACATTCGGCAGCAAGGGAATGCGAGGCCATTCCAGTACCGCGCGCAAGCCGGCGCCGCGCGCAAGCTCCAGCGTATGGCCCGCGATGCCGAAGCCGGTGACATCGGTGATCGCATGGACATCGTCGAGTTCGGCCAGGGCGATGCCGGGCGTATTCAACTTTGTGGTGGTGTCGATCAGCCGTGCGTATCCGGCATCATCGAGCTTTTCCTTCTTCAGCGCGGCGGACATCACGCCTACGCCGAGCGGCTTGCCGAGCACCAGCACGTCACCGGCGCGTGCGTCGCGGTTGCGTCGGATCTTCTTCGGATGCGCCAGCCCCATCACCACCAGGCCATAGATGGGCTCGACCGAGTCGATCGTATGGCCACCGGCAATGGGGATGCCAGCCGCCTGGCAGACGCTCTGACCGCCTTCTATCACCCGGCCGATCACTTCGAGCGGCAACTGGTTGACCGGCATCGCGACCAGGGCGAGCGCCATGATCGGACGTCCGCCCATCGCATAGATGTCGCTGATGGCGTTGGTGGCGGCAATGCGCCCGAAGTCGAACGGATCGTCGACGATCGGCATGAAAAAATCGGTGGTGGCGATCAGCGCCTGCGTTTCGTTGAGCTGATAGACCGCGGCATCGTCGGACGTTTCGATCCCGACCAGCAGTTCCTTGGGGACCGGCAACGCGGCGCTCGAGCGCAGGATCTGGGACAGGACGCCGGGCGCGATCTTGCAGCCGCAACCGCCCCCGTGGGAAAAACTGGTGAGACGCAGCGGAGGCGTGGCCTCCACTTGAGGGGTGTTGGTGTTCATAGGGAGTGGCGTGGGCCCAGGCGGATCGGAGATAGGCCGTACTTTACAGTACGAGTCCGGCCCGCCCGGCGTCGTGCGATGACTACCCAATGACTGCCCAACGACTGCCTAGTGAATGCCTATTTCTTGCGCTTCTCCGCCAGGCGCGCGTTGATCCGTTGCGTCAGCCGCTCGATATCGGCATTCAATGCGTCGCCACGCGCGGCATCGGCTGGGACGTGTCTGTTGGCGCTGGCGTCCCAGACGGAATCCATGCGCAGGTACTCGTGCATGGCATCTGCCAGCAGGGTCATGTCCTGCAGCAAGGGCGTGCGCGAATCGCCGGGCGGCAGCGTGACGCGCACCAGACCGGACAGCGCTTGCTCGAAGGCGGGCGCGTGGATGGTTCGGGTACGCGCGTCGACCTCGCGCTCGGGCATTTTGCCGGCCTTCATGGCCTCGATATCGGCTTGCGTCGCCCGAAGCGCGGTCATGAAGCGATCGGCGGCCACTTCGAACTGTCGGGAACCGGCCAGCTGGGCGCGCAGGGTCAGCGGTGCGGGCGGCGCAAACGCGGCCACACCGACCACCGCGACGATGGCCGTCACGGTGGCCATCAACGTGCCACGGCGCAGCTTCTTGCGGTAAGTCTCCGGCGACAGCCGGACCGGCAGGCACAACGCCAGCAGCGCGCCGCCAATCAAGCCACCCACATGCGCGGCGTTATCCACACGCGTCGACAGGAAGCCCTGTGCGAGCGAGTAGCCGATCATGATCACGGCATCGCTGACGAGTTGCTTGCGAATGCTCTGCGGCAGTTCGCCGCGGTGCAGCAGTGCCGCGACAAGCAACGCGCCGCCGATGCCGAACACCGCCCCCGAGGCGCCGACGGACACCGAGGTCTGCGCCGCGAAATAGAGGCTCAATGCGCTGCCGAGCAGGCCGGCGCCAACGTAGATCAGCAGGAAGCTGCGCGTGCCGAAGAATCGCTCTACGTGCTTGCCGAGCAGGTAGAGCACCACCATATTGGCGGCCAGATGCTTGAGACTGCCGTGAAGGAAGGTGGCCGTCAGCAGCCGCCACCACTGACCGTCCTGCGTCAGCGCGCCAAGATTGCCGCCCCAGTCAATGAGCATCTTTGGCGCGGCGCCATCCAGCGCGGCGCCGCGCGAAAGCATGATGAGCCAGATGAGCACGTTCACGGCGATCACGCTGTACAGGCCCCAGGTGCGGGGCAGCGCCTGCATTTGCGCCACGAAGGCCCGCTCGGCAACAACGTCGGCGGACGGCGTGATGCCAGCCACGCGCATGTGGTGCGCCACCAGTGCCTGAACGAGTTGCTGATCCGGCTTGCGCAGCATGGCCAGTCGCACCTGATAGGCGCGACGCGCCTTCCGACGGCCGCCGGGCTTCGTTTCGACCGTTTCGATGACAAGGGTCTCGCCGGCGCCCCGCACGTCGCGTATCGCCGCACCAGCGATGTCTCGCCAGCGCAGATGGCGGCGTTTGCGCGGGAATGCCGTGGAACCGATGCCGCTGGCATCGATGGTCAGCAATGGTTTGCCGAGCGGCGCATGGCGTCCCCATCCCCATTCAAAGAGGATCAGGATGCCTAGCAGCACTAGGCTCATCAAAACGGAGCCGGCGTTGCCGCGCATGCTGACCAGCAGCAGCGCAGCCAGGCCACCAAAGATCGCCCACAAGATCAGCCGCATGAACAGCGCGGCGCCAAACTGGCGCACGTAGAAGGCGCCTATCGGGCGGGCAGGGGTGGCCCTTTGCCGCCAGCGTTGCGATTGCTCCATCGTTCTTCCCGAAACGGATTCAAGTTTCGCGTCATCTCGAGCGGCATTTCCGGTGACGGAGCCACGGCGCGCGTGACGCGACGATAGAGGCACTGCCTGTGCGGCGCAAGCTCCCCCGTTGGCGGGGTTGCGTTGTGTGGGGTAGCCCCCTGTTGGACAGCCAGCCTTACATTGACTGCAAAGTCAGAAACTGCCAACCACTCGCCACACCAGCATCAACGACAACGCCAACATCGTTATCCCAATCAGGGCATCCAGCGCCTGCCAGGCTTTGGGGCGGGCGAACCACGGCGCCAGCCAGCGGGCGCCGAATCCCAGCAGTCCGAACCAGAGCACGCTGGCGGAGCTTGCGCCCGCCACGAACCAGCCGCGTAGTGCCGCCGGTTGCTGGGCGCCGATGCTGCCAACCAGCAGCACCGTATCCAGATAGACGTGCGGGTTGAGCAGCGTGAAGGCTGCCGCCTGAGCCAGCGCGGCGCTTCGGCCGAGGCCTTCGCCGCTGGTGCGGGTGCTTAGCTGGTGCGATTCCCGGGCGCGCCGCAGAGCCCGCCACCCATATATCGCCAGGAAGATGGCGCCGACTGCCGCTAACGCGCGGGCAAGGCCGGGGCTTTCGCCAAGGGCCTGGGCCATGCCCATGACGCCCGCCGTGATCAACAAGGCGTCTGCCACTGCGCAGAACAGCACCACGCTGCCCACGTGCTCGCGTCGCAACCCTTGGCGCAGGACGAAGGCATTCTGCGCGCCGATGGCGACGATCAGTCCGAAGCTCAAGGCCATGCCTTGCAGCGAAACGGAAAAAGCGGGAGATGGGGCGGGGAGGGCGGTGATCATCCGAGGGAGCTTGCCTGTCTTTCTGGATGAAGACAAACTATCTTTCCTTCATCTAATTAAGTTGAGCTAAACCGATGCTGGACTACGCCGCGCTTTCCGCACTGGCTGCTGTGATTCGCGAGGGCAGCTTCGAGCGTGCGGCTCGCGCGCTCAACGTGACGCCGTCGGCGATTTCGCAGCGCATCCGCTTGCTGGAAGAGCGCGTGGGCTGCGCGCTGGTGGTGCGTGCCCAGCCTTGCCGGGCGACCGAGACCGGACGGCGGTTGTGCCAGCACGTGGACCGGGTGCGTTTGCTTGAGCAGGAACTTCAGGGGGCGCTGCCGGCGCTGGCGCCCGAGGGTGTGACACGGGTGGCGTTACCGGTGGCGGTGAATGCCGATAGCCTGGCCACCTGGGCCGCGCCCGCCATTGCCACGTTCGCCGCGGCGCATCCCGTATTGATGGAAGTGGCCGTGGACGATCAGGACCACACCACCGAGTGGCTACGCAGCGGCGCAGTGCTGGCTGCCGTGACGGGCACCGGCCGGCCCGCGGCAGGATGCAACAGCCGCCCGCTTGGCGCGATGCGCTATCTGGCGGCGGCCAGTCCGGCGTTCATGCAACGCTACTTTGTCGATGGCGTTGGCGCAGGCACTCTGGCCGAGGCGCCGAGCCTCGTGTTCAACACCAAGGATGAGCTGCAGGTGCGGTGGGCGCGGCGCTTGTGCCATCGGCATGTGGAACTGCCCCGGCATACGTTGCCGTCGTCGCAGGCGTTCGTGACGGCGGCCTTGGCTGGCATGGGCTGGGGCTTGCATCCACAGGCGCTCGTCGCGCCGTATCTGGCGAATGGCACGCTGGTCGAACTGGTGCCAGGGGCGCCGCTCGATGTCCCCCTTCACTGGCAATACGCACGCGCGGCGTCAGGCTTGCTCGACGGGCTGAGCCGCGAGGTGCTGGCTGCCGCGCGGGTTGCGCTACTGGCGCCCTGATCTTGGCTGGTGTTGGCTGGGGGCGGCGGGTTCCCGTATGGCCTGCGGCAGCCATGCTTCGACAAGACATGGAAGCCGGGGATATCGACGTGGTGAAGCAAGCGGGTGCTTGTCCGTGGAAAGAGATCTGGCGGCCTCCGTCGGTCGTGTCCTTCAACCCATCTTCGGCGGCCAATTGTGCGTCTCTGTCTGGCAGTGGCCGCACCAGGCGTAGAGCGCGTCGTACATCACCATGCCGTGTTCAAGCATCTCGAGGTCGTCATTGAACATGCGCGACAGTCCCAGCGAGATGGCGTAGAGCCCGCTGGATTGCGGTGTGAGGTCCAGCCGCGACGTGTCCGCGCCACGTACGATGCCGGCCAGTTGCTGCAAGGCCGCGTCGCCGCCTAGGTGGTACTTGTCCAGGAACGCATCGAAGCTGCAGCGCTCGCCGACGTGTGTGAGTTCCACGCCGGGAACGTCGTACGGGATGGCACCCGATTCATTGGCGATGCGCGTGACATCGTCGGGTGGCACGTAGAGAAACTCCGGCGTCTCGTCGATAAAGCGGGCAATCAGCCAGGGACAAGCGATCCGGTCGATCTTGGGGTGTTCGCGCGTGATCCATTGCATGGCGGTCTCCTTGTCAGTGATGCAGCAACGGGTAGATCAACAGGCCAAGGGCCGCCGCACCCGCCACGATGGCCGGTTCCGGCAGCTTCCTGAACCTGAGGAGCAGCGCGACGGTGACCACTGCCAGCAGCACCGTCGGTACATCGACGATCGAGCGCCTGGCCAATACGATGACCGCGCCGGATATCGCGCCCACGGCGGCGGCCGTGACGCCGTCCACAAATGCGAGGATCGCAGGCAGCTTGCCGTACTTCTTGAAGTAAGGCGCAGGCAGGATGGTGAAGAGGTAGCACGGTAGAAAGGTGCCTGCCGCCGCCACGCAGGCGCCGGGCAGGCCCGCCACCAGATAGCCGATGAAGCCGACGGTGATGACGACCGGGCCCGGCGTGATCATGGCCACGGCCACCGCATCGACGAATTGCTTCTCGTTGAGCCAGTGGTACTCGGTGACCACACCGCCATAGAGGAACGGGACGATGGCGAGCCCCGAGCCGAATACGAACGCGCCGGCCTTGGCGAAAAACAGGCCAATCTGCGACAACAGCGGCCAGTCGATCGTGCCCAGCAGGGCGCTGGCGGCAGGCGCCGGGATCGCGGCGATCGCATTGGCCCGGCCATGGCCCAGCCACTTTGGCGGCGCGCGCCAGAGCCAGACGAGCACGCCCGACGCGAGGAACAACCACGCGACCTCCGACTCGGTGATCACCGTCACGGCGCACAGCAACAGGTAGATGGCCCAGAGCAGCTTGTCCTTGCCGACGCTTCGGGTTGTGAGCTTGTATGCGCTGATCGCGATGATGCCGATGACAGCAGCGCCCACGCCGTAGAACACGGATTGCATCCACGTCAGCCCGCCAAAGCGGACGTAGGCCCAGCCGAGTGCTACCACCATCAGGAACGACGGCAGCACGAAGGCGATGCCGACCAGTGTGGCACCCAGGATACGGTAGTGCACGTAGCCGAGGTAGATCGCCAGCTGCGCCGCCAAGGGTCCTGGCGCCAGTTGCGCGAGCGCCAGCCCCTCTTTGTAGTCACCGTCCGTGATCCACTGGCGGGCCTCCACGAGATCGCGCCGCATATGGCCGGCCAGTGCGACGGGGCCGCCAAATCCAAGCGTGCCGAGCCGCACGAAATACATCACCAGTTGCCGCAGCGTATAGGCGGGGTGGTCGTGGGGAGCGTTCATCTGGGGCACCTGGGGAGTCTTATGGTTTCCGGTTGCCGGAGAAATGGGCATAGAGGGAATCGAGCACCGTGCCGACCTCCGTCAACAGCGCATCGTCATCGGCCAGTCTCTTGCGCGCGCCAGCCAGGATGGCTTCGAAGCCGCTGGCCTCGGGGACGGTCGATCCACCCACGTCCAGCGCATGGACCATTGCGCCGAGCCGGACCAGTCCGGGGTTGTCGTCGAGCCCGAAGCTGGCCAGCAGCACTTCGAACGACACGCGCGTGCCGACGTGGGTAAAGGTAGCGCCGTCGAAGTCGAACCCCAGTGCATCGACCGGGCAGTCAGCCGGATTGGCGAGCCAGAGGAACCCCGCGTGCGGATCGATGAAGCGCCGGATCAGCCAGGCACTGGCGACGCGATCGACCCACAGATTCCGGCGCGTCGCCCACAGCCGGCCTTGATACTGGGACGGATCTCGGCGTGGAATGCCGCCGGCTGCGGCGTGAGGTTCGCCGGGAGATTGCGTGGCTTCGATCGCCGCGGCAAAGTCGCGCCATTGCGCGTCCGCGCGAACGGTGGCTTCATTCGGAAAGAAGTCGATCTTGCGGATGGTGTCGTATGCGCGGGCGTGACGACGCTGCAGGCGACTCCGTTCCGCAGCGACGAGATCGGGCAACGTCTTGCGCGCCTCGGACAACTCGGCGAGCCAGCGGGTGTAGTCGGGCGTGCGATCGAACAGCGCCCGGTAGGCGCTGTCTTCAGCCGCATCGCCAGCCAGAACGCGAAGCAGCCAGGCCTGGCCTTCTTCCTGCAAGGCGTCGTCGGCGAGGATGCGCAACTGCATGGCCTGCTCGGCGTGTGCCGGCAACAGATAGGCGCCGTCGCGCAATGCGGCGCACCCCAGCGTCCTGACGGCGCGCCAGATGCGCATGCGTGCCGTCGCGCTGGACGTGGGAAGGCTGACTATCAGCAGAAGCCAGGCGTTGGGTGCGGAGTTGGGTGCATTGAGAGTGGGTGTCATGAAGGCAGCATAGGTAGCTGTCATGACCGTTGCAATGCTGTAGAGACCTCTACAGCAGGCGGGTGAGCGTCGCCAGCAGCCCGGTTCGAGTGTCGCTACGCGTACTTTTTATGTGCGGTCCGTTCAGACCCACAACCGGTACAGCCAGAACGACTCATCCTCGACGAAGCGCTGCGTGAACTCGGTTGGAGAAAAGCCGGTAATGCGTTTCGTCGTGCGGACCAGATGGGCCTGGTCCGCGAAGCCTTCCTCCAGCGCCAGCCCGGGCCAGTCGAAGGGTTGGCCGGCTTCGTAACGATCGCGGGCCGTGAAGAATGCGCCCTCGGTTCGGACGATCGCTTGCCACTCGCGCAAGGACCGGCCGCTATAGGCCTTGATGCGACGTTCCACCTGACGCGGGCTGCTTGTCCGCTGCCATTCGCGGGCCTGCCAGGCCAGGCTCTCCACCCAGCGCCGCCCGGTCTGGCGCAGAGACGCGAGTGGGGACGACCGATGCCGAAGCGCATGCCATCGCGGAGCGAGACGTTGCTCGAGCGCCGCCAGTGTTTCCGCGTCGCTCTCGGCATCGCTCAGGGATTCGATGAGTGGCCGCCAGCCATCGCCAAGCACTTCGCGCGCGCATCGAAAACGGTCGTGAATTGCCGTCAGATCCAGATCGAACAATGCCTTGGCCACATCCGCGGTAAAGCACACCATGCCACCGCGTCCGGTGGTCGGCGCCCAGCTCGTGAGTGGTGACGACTGGCTGCCGGAAACGGTAACCGTGGCCCCGAAGGGGCGCCACAGGGGGCCGTTTGATGACCGTTCCACCAGGCCGGTGCCCGGATCGGGAAACCAGGACAGGCAAACGAGCGGCGATGCGGGAACGTGGGTCAGGCGCTGTGCGTCGGTCAGCGGAAAGCCGCGCGTGTCCCGGCACACGATTGCCGCAATGGCGCCATGCAGAGATGGCGGGGCCGGATAGAGCCGCGCATGAGGGGTCCGCCCGCCGTGCGATGCAAGTGGTGCACGCGCGGCCGGGTCTGGGCATTGGATCGGCGTCGAAAGGGGCCCGGAGGACATGAGCGGCGAGTATAGGCAGGCGCGGCGTGACTGTCGATGTCGTTTCGATTCAAGACAGTCCGCGTGGGAGCGTGTGGAATCTGCACATGACCACCGAATCCCAAGCCCAATGCCCGTTCCAGACGGCCAAGTCGCCGCCGCCTGCCGGCTCGCCACTGCCGCATCCATACGGTACCTGGCCGCCCGGGCCTGCGGCCGGCCTGACTGGCTGGCACCTGCTGCGGAGAATGTCGCGCGATCTGCTCGGCACGCTCGGCGAATGGCAGCAGACGTACGGCGACGTCGTGCATCTGCGGATGTGGCCGGAACATGCGGTCGTCGTCACCGACCCGCAGCTCGTCCGCGAACTTCTGGTGACCCATCACGACTCGTTGATCCGCTGGGAACGTGGCACGCGCGTGTTCTCCCGCGTGCATGGGCATAGCGTGCTGACCGCAGAGGGTGACGCATGGTCGCGCAAGCGGCAGGCGTTGCAGCCGGGCTTCATGCCGAAGGCCGTGCATGGTTTCGTTCCGGGCATCGTGGAGATCGTCGACAAGGGGCTCGCCACATGGCCCACGCGAGTGGCGGACTGGCCCGTGGAAAGCGCGCTGACGTCGCTGACCATGGATGTGATCGTCCGGATGATGTTCTCGGATGAGATCGGTGAGGACGCGCGCGTTGCCGAATGCGCCGTGCGCGCGATCAGCGAGGCGGCCAACGCCGATTTCTACTGGCCGGCGAGCCTGCCCGACTGGGTGCCATGGAAGCGCGCAAGACGGCGGGCACTCCACACGTTGCGGGACCTGATCGAGCGACATCTGCAGGCGCGTCTGCGGATGCGCACGGATACCTGGCCGGACGACCTGCTTTCGCGCCTGCTGTGCCTGCATCGGGATGACGCGACGGCATGGCCGCTACAGGCGGTGCGCGACGAATGCATGACGACGTTTTTGGCCGGACACGAGACCACCGCGGCGACGCTGACTTGGTGGGCCTGGTGCATGGCATCGAATCCGTCCGCGCAGGACGCCGCACGCGCCGAGGTCACGCATGTACTGCGCGGCCAGGCGCCGACGGCGGATAGTCGCCAGGCGCTGCGTCAGGTGGTGCAGACGATCACGGAGTCGATGCGCCTCTACCCGGTGGCCCCGGTGCTCATCAGCCGTCGCGCGGTCCGCCCCATCACCTTGGGCCCGTGGCGGCTACCGGCGCGCACGCTGTTCATGCTGCCCTTGCAGTTGATGCACCACGATCCGCGCTTGTTCCCGGAGCCGGAGCGCTTTCAGCCCGATCGCTTCTCGACAGGTTCGCCGCAGGCCCCGCGCGGCGCCTACATGCCATTTGGCACCGGCCCGCGGGTTTGTCTGGGGCAGCATCTGGCAACGGCTGAGATGACGGTCATCGCGGCGATGCTGCTGCAGCGGTACAAGCTGTCGGTGCCGGAAGGCGCGGCACATCCGCGGCCGCTGTTGAACGTGACGTTACGGCCGGATCAGCCGCTTTGGCTTGCCGTGACGCCGATTTGAGGGCGAGTTGATAGCGAATTGGCCGGGATTGCCGCCTCGCCAGTCTCAGCGACGGCGCGGCGGCAAGTGCCAGCGCCTCAGGACGTCACGGTATCGGTCAGGGCCAGGGCCGGGTAGTCGATATACCCACGCCCGTCGCCACCAAAGAACGCATTGGGAATGGCATCGTTCATCGGCGCGCCGAGCTTCAGGCGGGTGACGAAGTCCGGGTTGGCCAGCACCATTTGTCCATAGGCTTCCAGATCGGCAAGCCCGGATGCCACGTCGGCACCCACAGCTTCACGGGTGCGGCCCGGCCGGTTCAGGATCAGCGTGCTGCGCCAGCGTTCGCGGATGTCGGCCAGCTGTGGCTCGTTGCCCTGGAGGCTGACGTGCAGGTACGCCAGGCCGAGCTTGTCCAGTTCCGTTACCAGGTGGCGATAGAGCGCCGGACCTTCGGCGCCTTCGTCGATGCCCCACAGCGGCGTGCCTGGCGATAGTCTGATGGCCGTCCGGTCCGCGCCGATTTCCCCGGCGATTGCGGTGGCCACCTCGATGGCGAAGCGGGCGCGGTTGTCGATCGAGCCGCCGTATTTGTCGGTGCGGGTATTGGCGTTGGGCGCGAAGAACTGCTGGACCAGATAACCATTGGCCCCGTGGATCTCGACGCCGTCCGCGCCTGCGGCGATCGCTTGCCGGGCGGCGAAGCGGAAGTCGTCCACGGTCTGGCGTACCTCGGCAGTGGTCAGCGCGCGCGGTGCCGGAATGTCCTGCATACCCTTCAGCGTGAACATCGGCACACCGGGGGCAATGGCCGACGGCGCCACACCTTGCCGGTGATGCGGCGTGTTGTCCGGGTGGGACATGCGTCCCGCGTGCATGAGCTGGATGAAGATCCGACCGCCTCGCTCGTGCACTGCGGCGGTGACGTTCTTCCATCCATCGACATGGGCTTCGGTGTAGATACCGGGCGTGGCGAGGTACCCCTGCCCGTCGTCCGAAGGCTGGGTCCCTTCGGTCACGATCAGGCCGACTCTCGCGCGCTGCGCGTAGTACTCGGCTGCCAGTTCGCCCGGCGTGCCATCAAGGCTGGCGCGGCTACGGGTCATCGGCGCCATGACCAGATGATTCTTCAGGGTGTATCGGCCGACGCGGACCGGGGTGAACAGTGCGCTCATGTGCATGACCTCTTTCGAAAGTGCAGGTTGCCGGCATCAGTTCGTGATGCCGGTCAGGCGCTGACGCGCGCCATCGCGCGGATCAGGCTTCCATGGCGCCATCATCGGTGGCTTCCTGTTCGAGATAAATCTGCTAATTTGCAATGCATTGATCCACTGATGGAGCAATCGGCGTGGAACTACTGAATGACATGGCCTTGTTCGTGGAGGTCGTCAAGGCGAAGGGGTTTCGCAGTGCTGCGGATGTTCTGGATATGCCGAGTTCGACGCTGTCCCGGCGGATCAGCGCTCTGGAAAAGGCGATCGGGTTGCGCCTGCTGCACCGCACGACGCGCAAGATCGAGCTGACCGAGGCCGGCCGGATCTACTTCGAGCGATGCAAGCGCATCGTGGGCGATGCCAGGCTGGCTCACGAACAGCTCGGTACCATGCTGGCGGAGCCAGTGGGCGTGCTCCGCGCGTCATTTCCAGTTGATTTCGCGGTGACCTATCTGGCGCCACTGATTGCCGAGTTTGCTGGCCGCTACCCGGGACTGAGCTTCGACTTCGATCTCACGCCCCGGCGTGTGGATCTGGTGAGCGAGCCGTTCGATGTCGCCATCCGCGCGGGGGAGCCCGAAGTCTCGCAACTGATCGCGCGTCAGCTGGCGTCGTTCCGGACCTATCTCTATGCCTCGCCCGGATATATCAAACGCGCGGGAGAACCGCGCGCTCCCGCCGATCTGAATCATCACGAATGTCTGGGCATACAGCGGGGCGGTGCGTGGACACTGCATCGCGGCGAAGACACCACCACGATCCCGGTGGGCAGCCGCTTTACGTTGAACAGCGTCGGGATGGCGCGCCGCTTGGCCGCGCTCGACATGGGCATCGTGCTGATGGCCGAAGCGATCGTGGCGGATGATCTCGCCACGGGACAGCTACGCCGGCTGATGCCCGAATGGCAGGGAACGCCGGTACCGGTCTACGCCATGACCGAGACGCGCCTGCTTCCGGCCAAGACGCAGCGATTCATAGAATTCCTGCGTGAACGATTCGAGTAACAGGCGCGTAGCCGCGCGCTCAACGATTTGAAAAGCCAACAATCGAGAGAGCTTCTAATGCCACGTCTTATCCCACGTCTTGTGCCCACGCCGACGAAGGCGCGCCTGACGCAAGCCAGTTGACCGGGTGGCGTTCCGGGGAGCGAGACTGTTACTGGGCCGACGGCCCGCTGGACAAACCGGTCGACTCAGAGGGCGCCGTGCCACCACCCGGCGTACCCGCCGTGCCTGACGTGTTTCCGTTCCCCGAGTCAGATTTGTCCTGCTGCTGCGCCTGCCGCCCATGCCTGCCGCCACCGCGCTGACCTAAGCCTCCACCACCGCCGCCATGGGATTTTGTCGCGGTCTGCTTCAATTCCTGATTGATGGTGTCGATCGTGCGTGGCGCCGGCGTCATGCGCGCGAAGTTACTCTGGATATTGCGCATGGCCGCGTCGTTATCACCGCCATCCGGGGGCGAGGCCGTCTGCTGGCTGAAGGCGACGCCTGGCAGGGCCAGCACGGCGGCAGCTGCCAGCCAGGTGGCAATACGCGGCTGGCGGCGGAAGGTGTGGCGCGGCTTGTTGGGGGCGGGATGATTCATGTTGCGTGTCTCGGCTCCGGTTGATGATTGTGGGGAGCATTTCCCCACATGAGCACGCAATCTGTTAGTTCTTTCCCGTTTCAGCGTATTGCGGGTGTATCGGCGGATTACAACGACGCCGGCCGCTGTGGCCTTGGGCTCACAGCATCCCGGTCATGTGCTGCATGACCAGGCTGCTCAGCGCCACGCTGACCCACACGATCAGGCCCAGCAGCAGCGGGCGGGCGCCAGCGCGCTTCAGGCGGTCGAAGTCGGTGCTCAGGCCAACGCCGGTCAGTGCGCCGATGACGAGGAACGGGGCCAGTTGCTGGATGACGTGCGTCACGCCAGCCGGGAGGAATTCGTTGATTGCCGAAGCCAGCACGAAGAGCACGATGAACCAGGGGATCACGCGACGCATCGAGCCGCCGGGCTGGCTGCGCTGGAAGAGCATGGCGATGACCAGCGTGACGGGCACGATCATCATCGCGCGTGTCAGCTTGACGATCGTCGCGTACTCGCCGGCGGCCGAACTCCAGGCATAGCCGGCTGCCACCACCGACGAGGTGTCGTTGATCGCCGTGCCGGCCCACAGGCCGAAGCCCGCATCGGACATGCCGAGCATCTTGCCCAGGATCGGGAAGATCACCACGGCCACGACGTTGAACATGAAGATCGTGGACAACGCATAGGTCATGTCGTGATCGTCCGGTTGCAGCACGGGCGTGATCGCGGCGATTGCCGAGCCGCCGCAAATGGCCGTGCCGGCACCGATCAGGACCTTGAGCTTCTCAGGGATGCGCAGCAGGTGCCCGGCCACGAGGGCCACGGTGAAGGCAACCGTCAGTGTGACGAGCGAGATAGGCAGGGACGTCAATCCGGTATGGACGACCTCATGCAGTGGCAGGCTGAACCCCAGGCCGACGATCGAATACTGCAGTAGCTGCTTGGAAGCGAACTGGATGCCGGGCTTGCACGACTCGGATGGCTTGAGGAAGGCTCGGCAGAGCAGGCCAAGCAACATGCCGAATACGGCACCTCCCAGCAGCGGCACAGCCTTGCCAAGCAGCGTGGCGGGCACGGTCAGGGCGAGAACGAGGAGTAGCCCGGGGAGTGTGGACCTTGCGGAGAGGAGTCGGGACGCCATGCTGCGAACACCTTCTTAGATGAATTTTGCATAACGATATTTCCTCAGCGCATATGGGCGCCAACGGTATTTTCGGGTTGTATCTATCGAAAATGTCGATAAGGACGGCTATCGGGCCTGCCGCGGCAACCGAGATCCCCCACAAAAGCAAACCGCCGCGACGATGTGCTCGCGGCGGCGGTTTGGTTTTATCGGCTCGTTCTATCGGCTCGGGCCTGTCTGGCGTGGCCGCGATCTTCCTGCGGCTTGTTCGGGGTGGTGCAGAGCCCATGCAGCTTGCGCAACCCTGAGTAAAGCCCGCGCCTTTCCTCTGGACTCAGCATCCGGATGACCGATGCCTGCCCGCGACGCGCCAACGGAATGACCTGCGCATGGAGCGCGGCTCCTTCGGGCGTAATCCGGCATGTCAGGCGCCGGCGCGTTCCGCCTTCTGACTCCAGCGTCACCAGCCCACGATCCTCCAGCAGCCGCAGCGTCCGGCTGACCAGCGCCTTGTCAGAGGTGGACTGCCTGACCAGTTCCGCGAATGACATCGTCTCGCCGTGCGCCAGCAGCGCCAGAATGCGCCACTCCGGCACGGTCAGCTCGAAGCGGGACGCGTACGGCTCCGTCACGTTGCTGCGCAGCGCCGTGACGAGCTGGCTCAGCATCGTCGTCAGGAAGTCGTTGACGTTGAGATCGGTGCCGGCTTCGTCGAGGTTCGACCACGGGTCGGTAGTTCCGGTGTCGACGGAGGCGGAACGGGTTGTGCTGGACATGAAGGGGGAGCTGTGGAGACGTGCTGGAAAATCGCCGCAAAGCGCGGCTGGAAGCCGATCGCGATTGTCTCACATGCAGGGTTGCCGGCAACTTCGCGGGTTTGCGCGTTGGACGCCCGCCTCACAAACGTTACGCGCGCCGGCCACGCGCCCGACATCGGGGCGCGTCACCGGCGCGCGCAAGTTGTGTCATCCGGCCGCCGCGCATCAAGACGCGGCGTTTCCGTGCGGAATCAAGCCGCGAATCCGCCATCCACGTTGAGGCTGGCACCCGTCACGAATCCAGCCTCAGGGCCGGCCAGATACGCCACCATGCTGGCGATCTCGTCGGGGTGGGCATGACGTTGCAGCGCCATCAGGCCGTGCAGCGATGCGGCGAATTCGCTGTCCTCGGGGTTCATGTCGGTGTTGACCGGGCCAGGCTGCACGTTATTGACCGTGATGCCCTTCGGTCCCAGGTCGCGTGCCATGCCTTGCACAAGCCCTTTCAGGGCGGACTTGCTCATCGCGTAGGCGGCGCCGCCCGGGAACGGCATCCGGTCCGCATTGGTGCTGCCGATGTTGATGATGCGGCCGCCCTGGCCCATGTGCGCCAGCGCTGCCTTCGCGGCGACAAATACCGCGCGTACATTCACGGCCAGCGTCTTGTCGAAGTCTTCCAGCGGGAACGTGTCGACCGGACCGAGGAATAGCACGCCGGCGTTGTTCACGAGGATGTCGATCTTGCCGAAGTCAGCGGCGGCCGCGTCGATCGCACGTGTGACGGCCGCGGCATCGGCCGCGTCGGCGTGATAGGCACGGGCACGGCCGCCTGCGGCCTGGATCGATTCAGCCAGCGCTTGCGCAACCGCGCCGGAGCTCTGGTAGGTGAAGGCCACGGCGGCGCCTTCGCGCGCCAGGCGGCGCACTATCGCAGCGCCGATGCCGCGTGATCCGCCGGTGACGAAAGCTACCTTGTCCGAGAGGGTGGCAGAGGTAGAGGTGAGGGTGGGGGTGGAGTTCATGATCGTGTTCCTGTGTGGTTGGGACGGTGAAAGCAGTATGGTTTTGGCGATCTGCAACCGGTAGTCATGATTCCGTATCAACTTTTTCAACCGTTGATATAAGCTTCGACGCATGGAAGCGCTGAACCTGCTCGAGTCATTTATCCAGAGTGCCGAAACCGGCAGCTTTTCGGCTGCCGCGCGTCGCCTCGGGCTGACGCCGGCCGCAATCAGCAAGAACGTGGCGCGGCTGGAGAACCATCTCGGGCTTCGGCTGTTTCAGCGCAGCACGCGCCGGCTGACGCTGACGATGGGCGGCGAGCAGTTCCTGCAGCAGGTATCCGATCCGTTCTCAACGCTGCGCGACGCGTTTGCCAGCGCCGCGCAGGAGGACGGCAAGCCCGCCGGGGTGCTGCGCGTGAGCATGGGCGTGGCGTTCGGCCGCGAGTACCTGGTGCCGTTGCTTGGCGAATTCCTGGCGCGTTATCCGGGCATCGTGCCGGACTGGCATTTCGAGAACCGCACCGTCGATCTGATCGCCGGTGGTTTCGATGCGGCCATCGGCGGCGGTATCGAACTGACAGAAGGGGTGGTGGCGCGGGAACTGGCGCGGACCTACGTGGTGGTGGCAGCGTCGCCGGCGTATATGAAAGACCGGGCGATGCCCCGCCACCCGTCGGATCTGGCCGGCTTCGACGGCATCGTGCGCCGGTCGGCTTCGACGGGACGTCTGCGGCATTGGAATCTGCGCAATCAGATAGGCGAGCAGGCGCTGGCGGAGATGCGCACGCGCGTGATTCTCGACGACCCCGAGGCCATGGCCCATGCCGCCATGAGCGGCCTCGGCATTGCGCTGCTGCCGATGCCACATGCCGCGCCCTGGCTCGAGAGCGGTGCGCTGGTGCGCCTCCTGCCAGGGTGGTATGCCGACAATGGGCCGATCGTGCTCTACTATCCGAACCGCAAGCTACTGCCGCCGAAAACGCGCGTATTCATCGACTTCATTGCGGAATCGTTCCAGAAGAATGCGCTCGCGCACCGATTCGACGGGCGCTGAGCGAAACCACGTGTAGCACCTCACCCTCGGAGGGCTGTATGCCACCGGCAACACGAAGAGGTTTTCCGCTCCACGCTTACATCTGGGCGCCGTTCGCCGTTCTGGTGCTGCTGGTTGGCGCGGTGGCTTGCGGCGTCAACTACCTGATGACGAAGTCGGCGCTGGAACATGCGATGGCCGACGCCAACGAGCGCATCAGTCGCGAGATGCTGGAGAAAGTCGAGGACATGGTGCTGCCTACCCAGGCCGCGGTCACCCTCGTCAGCCACAGCTCACTGGGCGACGCCACCACCCTCGCGCAGCGCATGGCACGTGTTGCGCTGGTCCGCGATGCGCTCGGCACATCGCCGGTTCTGCAGTCCCTGTTCCTGGGTTATGCCGATGGCAGTTTCTTCTACGTACGCCGCGTGCGCGATGACGCCGAGCGCGGGCCATACCAGGCACCCGCAGGCTCGGCCTACGTGATCCAGAGCATCGACCATGACGCAGGGGCAGCATTTGGCCAATTGATTTTCCTCGACACGGACCTGAACGAGCTTGCCAGGCGCCCGACGCCAGATTTCGTGAAGCGATACGACCCAAGGAAACGTCCCTGGTATATGGAGGCCATCGCGGCGGGCAAGCTGGTTCGGACCGAACCGTACATGTTCTTTTCCGACTACCAGGCCGGGGAGACGATTGCCGTGCCAACGCGCGCCGGTAGTGCCGTTGCCGGTGGCGACTTCCGGCTCGACACGCTGGGGCAGGCGCTCGCGCGAGACAGAACCACACCCGGATCGGTACTGGCCGTCCTGAATGCGCAGGGACAACTGGTCGCCATCGACCGGAGTCCCCCGGAATGGATGTCGGCGCCAGACGCCATGCGCACGGGCCTGCTGGGCAAGCCGGAAGATTACGGACTGCCGGTGCTGTCCAGCCTTGCGGCACAGGTGGGGAGCGGCAGCGAGGCCGCCGTCCGCAACGAACTGACGACGCTGGGCGGCAAGGGCTGGTACACCAGTATCGGCCGTATGAGCGGCGGCGTCGGCACGCTTTACCTGGTGATGGCCACGCCGCAGGATGAATTGCTGAGGGACGCGACCCGGCAGGCGAGCGTCGGAATATTTGCCACCGCACTGGTCGTCCTGCTGTCCTTGCCGCTGATGTGGCTGGTCGCGCGCGCGGTGGCCCGCCCGCTGTGTCAGTTGACCGATGAGGCCGAGGCCATCCGCCGCTTCGATTTCGACCAGCCGTTCCGTTTCTGGTCGCCGGTGCGCGAGGTCCATCGGCTGGGCGAAACGATGGACAAGATGCGCAACACCATCCAGCAGTTGCTCATCATCATGCGGGCCGTCACCGCCGAATCACAGCTCGAGAAGTTGCTGCCCCTGCTGTTGCACAAGATGCAGGACGCCGCAGCGGGGCAGGCGGGCGTGCTGTACCTGATCGATGGCGACACCACTCGTCCCGCCGCCGCGTTCGATGCGCAGGGGCGTGACATCGTTCAGGAGATCGGGGCCACGCCATTGCCGGAGGCACTGTCGTTGATCGGGGCGGCGGTGCGTGACGGTGTGTCTCGCACGGGCTATGTGACGGCTGCCGAGGCTGCTCAGGCAAAGCTTGGCCCGCTGGCATCGGTCATGCCTTGTTTCGTGGCCGCGATTCCGCTGATCAATCATCGACACGAATGCCCGGGCGTCGTGCTGGTGATGCGCGACACCCCGCTTCAGACCGCGCAACTTGCCTTCGTCGATACGATCGCCGGCCTGTCCGCTGGCGCGCTGGAAGTCCGTGAACTGAGCGCTGCCCAGCGCGACCTGTTCGATGCATTCATTCGGCTGCTGGCGGATGCGATCGACGCCAAGAGCCCGCATACGGGTGGTCACTGCGCGCGCGTGCCGGAACTGACCAAGATGCTGGCGCGGGCGGCGTGCGAGGTCACCCAGGGCCCCTATCAGTCCTTCCAGCTCAGCGAACAGCAGTGGGAGGAACTGCACGTGGCCGCGTGGCTGCATGACTGCGGCAAGGTGACGACGCCAGAATTCGTGATCGACAAGGCGACCAAGCTGGAAACACTGTACGACCGGATTCACGAAGTGCGCATGCGCTTCGAGGTACTCAAACGCGATGCCGAGATTCAGTGCCTGCAATCCATTGCCGCGGGCGAGCCGTTGCCGATCGCGCAGGCGCGGCGCGATGCAGAGATCGTGCGGCTCGACAACGACTTTGCTTTCGTTGCCGCATGCAATCAGGGCGGCGAGTCCATGTCGCAGGAAGACAAGGACCGACTGCGGCAGATCGCCGCCCGCACCTGGACGCGGACGCTAGACGATCGGCTCGGCGTCTCGCACGAGGAGTTCGCGCGCAAGTGCCGTTCGCCCGCCCACGCATTGCCAACGCAAGAGCGACTGCTGGCCGATCGCGACGATCATCGCATCGAGCGCGGGGCGCGCGATGTCATGCCGCCGGACAATCCGTGGGGCTTCAAGCGCAATGTGCCGCGCTATCTCTACGACCACGGCGAAATACACAATCTGACGATCGGGCGCGGCACGCTGAGCGAGGAAGAACGCTACAAGGTGGAAGACCACATCGTGCAGACGCAGATCATGCTGTCACGCCTGCCGTTCCCGAAGCATCTACGCAATGTGCCGGAGATTGCCGGCGGGCATCACGAAAAGATGGACGGTACCGGCTATCCGCGCGGGCTGACGCGCAATCAGATGAGCCCGCTGGCCAGGATGATGGCGATTGCCGATATCTTCGAGGCGCTGACCGCCGCGGATCGGCCCTACAAGAAGGCCAAGACGCTCTCGGAGTCGATCGGCATCATGGCCCGGCTCAAAGCGCAGCAGCACATCGACGGCGAGTTGTTTGACCTGTTTCTGACGTCCGGCGTCTATCGCGAGTACGCGCAGCGCTATCTGGACCCCGCGCAGATCGACGAGGTGGATACCGAAGACTACGTCGATGCCGCCTGAACGGGGCACCGCCAGCCCATGGCGTTACCTGCCCCGCGCGCCCCAGCGCCGCGCGCGGCGCGCGGAATCGGCGCGGTGGACGCGCAGCAGCAATCGTGTCAGCAGATCGTCGGCAACCGGGATGATGGCCACGATGAGCAGCAGTGCGGCCAGCGGCAGCGTGGCGGCATAGCCGAGCGTGCTGAACGCCTGCGCGCCGACGATGCCACCCACCAGGAACATGCCGACCAGCACCGTGAGCAGACGCAGCTTGTGGCGGTCGGCCATGACCGGCCGGCTATTGGGGCGCACCGCGGCGTTCCAGTAGAACAGCTTGCCCAGTTCGATGCCGATGTCGGTCACCATGCCTGTCACGTGCGTGGTACGGATCTCGGCGTTGGAGAGTTTGGTGATCAGGGCGTTCTGCAGGCCCATCATGAAGCACAGCAGCATCACGGTGGCCGGCACGAACAGCCAGTCCATATCGTTGAGATGGCTGCCCAGCAGCCCGAAGCAGAGCAGCAGGGTGGCTTCGACCAGTAACGGAATCGCGTATTCGCTGCGCAGGCGGGCTCTTCTCGCCCAGTTGACCAGGATCGCCGTGGTGCCCGCCCCGGCCAGGAACGACGCCAGTGCGCCGATGCCGTGTACCACCAGCCCGTATCGCTGCAGCACCAGGTCGTCCGCGATGGCGGAGACGACGCCGGACATGTGGGATGTGTATTGCTGCACCGCAAGAAAGCCGCCCGCGTTGGCCGCGCCTGCCACGAAACACAACACGCGCGCCAGGCGGCGATTGGAGACCGGGTTACGGTGACGGGCGGTCAGACTGCGCAGGAACCCGATCGGCATGGTCGTAGAGGCAGGGTATGGCGAAAACACTAATCATACGATCACTGCCCACCGGGCCGTGAGCCCTCCGAGGGGTTTGGCGCTCTGGCCCGGCGTTTTCAGCATCTAGACAACGCCCGGCCGCTGCCATCCGGCCTGCCGCAGTTCCTCTTGCTGGCGGCGCAGGATCTCGGTGGTGGTGCCCTTGCCATTGGGCGCCCAGCCCGGCGGCATGATCAGGTACGCGGCGGCGTGCCAGAGCTTCGAGGCGGAGGCCATGTCCCGACCCAGGCTGACCCAGTGCTCGAACTGGTTGACGATCGGGTTCTGCGTGGTGGTCGGATGGACCAGTCCGTAGCGGCATGGCTCATCGGCGCGCTCTTCCACATAGGTGCCGAACAGGCGGTCGAAGATGATCAGCACGCCACCGTAGTTGGCGTCGAGGTAGTCGATGTTCGACGCGTGATGGACGCGGTGGGCCGACGGCGTGTTGAACACGTACTCAAACCAGCCGAGCTTGGGCATCCAGTCGTTATGCAGCCAGAACTGGTAGAGCAGGTTGAGCGAAAGCGTGGCCAGCACCACTTCGGGGCGCACGCCGAGCAGGACCAGCGGCGCGAAGAACACGGCGCTGCCGGTGAGCTTGCCGGTCCAGCCCAGCCGGTACGCGGACGTGAGCGTGAGCTGGTTGGGGGAGTGATGCACGGCGTGCGTGGCCCAGAAGAAGCGGATGCGGTGCGCGGCACGGTGGTACCAGTAGTAGCAGAACTCCTGGCCGACGAAGAGCAGGAAGACAGCCAGCGCGCTGTTCAGCGTGATCGTGAACAGGCGGTGATCCCAGGCGAACGAGAAAACCGGCGCGGCCAGCGAGAGCGGCAGCAGCACCGACAGCTTGCGTCCGGCCAGGTCGGCCAAGGACAGCCAGACCTCGTTCCACGAGAACGGTTTGACGCCGTCGCGACGCTTGCGCCACAGGACGAATGCCTCGATCAGCGAGACGGTGACGACGAACGCGGTGACGTACATCGCAAACTTGCCAGTGATGACCATGGTGAACCTCGGTGAAATCTGTGTATTCGGTGGATTCGGTGCGGGGCGCGGTTGTGCCGCGTCGGTGAGGCAACTCTAGCGGCGGGCGATCCGGGAATCCACTAGGGAATTATTTCGCCCAATGTCACGCGGCTGGCCTTGACATTTCCCGACATGATTTCCGGGGCGACGCCCGTGGATCGTCGTCCTATAGTTCGGCCCGTCGACACGCCAGGTCGTGTTGCAGCGCACCGAATCGAAAGGACTTCAAGATGATTTCACGCACCCGGATCGCCGCCACCGGCGTACTGCTCCTGCTGGCCAGCACGTCCGCATCCGCCTGGACCGGCCACGGCACGACCTATACGCCACGCGGCACCTACAACGGCGCTCACTTCGGATCGTGCGGCGGTGGAAGCTGCTCGCACGCCGGCGGCGTGGTTGGCCCCTACGGTGGCCTGGCCACCAACACCGGAACGGTTACCCGCACCGCGCCCGGCCAGTTCTCGAACGCCGGCACGGCGGTGGGACCGAACGGCCGTTCGGTGCAGCACGATGGCAGCACTAGTTGCGCGAGCGGTACCTGCTCGCACAGCGGTGACATGACTGGCGCCAACGGCCGTAGCGCTACCACCAGCGGCAGCGTCACCCGCGAGGCGCCGGGCCAATACAGCTCGTCCGGCACCGTGACGGCCGGCAACGGCAACACGTACAACCACGCGGCATCGACGGCCTGCGCAGGCGGCACCTGCGATCGCTCCGGAGCGGTAAGTGGCAGCTATGGCGGCACCGTCACCCACGCCGGCAGCGCCACGCGCGTGTCGTCCGGCGTGGTGACCACCGGCGGTGGCGCGACGGTCGTGCATGGCAGCGCGGTGTCGACCGGGGGCACGGTCGTGGTCGGTGCCGCGCCAGTGGCGTATGTGCCGCCGCCTCCGGTGGCAGTCGTGGCAACGGTGCCGGTGGCGCCGCCTCCCCCGCCGCTGGCCGGGCCCGTTTATGTCGCGCCGCCGCTTCCGGCCGTCGTGGTCACGGCCAAGGCACCGCCGCCGGTCTATGTGGCGCCGCCGCGTGTGGCTGTCTGGGTGCCGGCGCATTGGGTCGGCCGCGTCTACGTGCCCGCGCACTGGGCCTGACTTGCACCGGTGCGCACCGGTGCGCGCCAGTCCAGATTGATTTCCCAACTTTTGCATCCACGGAGTAGATCGTGAAGAAGATGATGGCAGTACTTATCTTGTGTATTGTTTCGGCAGGCGCGCATGCACAGAGCCGGTTGATGGCAATGGGGGCGATGGGGGCGATGGGCGGTGCCGCGGGCGGCGACCGTATCGAGCATGCCGAAGCGGCGGCACAGCAATTGCAGGCCCGCTTCGCGAACGCGAACACCACGCATGACGGCAAACTGACCCGCGCCCAGGCGGCTGCCGGTATGCCGATGGTGGCGAAGCATTTCGACGAGATCGACACGCAGCGCAGCGGCTATGTGACGCTGCGGCAGATCGAGATTTTCATGGCCCAACGGATGTCGGCTCGCTGAACGCATGGGAGACGCGGCATGGAGCAGGTGAACCGGATAATCGTGCTCGATGACGAGGCGGAGCTGCGCAATATGCTGCAGCGCTTCCTGACCGGGCATGGCTTTCACGTGCGTGCGGTGGCGGACGGCAAGCAACTCAATCGCTACCTGCAGCGCGAACCGTACGACCTGCTCGTGCTCGATCTGATGATGGAGCCAGAGGATGGCCTCTCGGTCTGCCGCAGGCTTCGTGCCGAGGGCCAGACGCTGCCCATCCTGATGCTGACCGCCAAGGGCGATCCGGCCGATCGCGTGATCGGGCTCGATACCGGCGCGGACGACTATCTGGCCAAGCCGTTCCTGCCCGACGAACTGGTGGCCCGCATCCGTGCGTTGCTGCGCCGCCAGAAGATCGCCGCCGGCGATCCCACCGTGGCTTCCCAGACGCTGAGCTTTGGCGAGTTCCGCTTCGATGTCGGCAAGCAGACGCTGACGCGCGCGGGCGTGCCGGTGGAAGTGCACTCTGCCCAGATGCTGCTGCTCCAGGCGCTGGGCGCTTCGCCAAACCGGCCGGTCAGCCGTGAGAACCTGCTGGCCCGCGCGCGCGGCCGCGATCATGACGCGCTCGATCGCAGTATCGACGTGCAGATTCTGAGGCTGCGCCAGATCGTCGAGGAAGATCCGTCCAAACCACGCTTCATCAAGACGGTTTGGGGGGTGGGATACATGCTGGTGGCCGGCGTGGAGGCGTGATGCGAATCGGACTGCCGCGCTCGCTGCTGGCTCGCAACATCGCGCTGCTGGTGGCGCTGGTGGCGTTCACGCAGGTGTGTTCGCTGATGGTGCTGCTGCACTTCGCGCAACGCCCGCGCGTGGAGCGCGCCGCGACGGTGTTCGCGCACTACGTGTCAATGCTCGATGGCGTGATGGCGGCCATGCCGGCCGAAGAAGCCAGAGTGGCCGTGGCGCGCCTGGGTGGTCAGACGGACGCGCCGGCAGTGGACGATGTGATGGAAGCGCGGGCGCTGCATCCGTTCCGCACCTGGCAGCGCGACGTGTTCATGGACGAGCTGCACAAGGCCCTGCCACCCGATATGCCGGTGCAGTGGCAGGATGCGGGCGACAACGAGCGGCTCTGGATCCGCATTCGCGCAGCCGGGGTGCCAACGTGGGTGGCCTTGCCGATGACCGCCGATGCGCAGGCCAGCGGCATCACGGCTGCCATTGCGCTTTCCGCGGCGCTCGGGCTGCTGGCAGCGCTGACCGGATACCTGATCCAGCGCCATATCAATCGGCCGTTGCAGGACCTGGCGCGCGCGGCGTTGCACGTCAGCGCCGGAGAGACGCCCGCGCCGCTGCCCACCGATGGGCCGACCGAGATATCGCAGGTCAGCAGTGCGTTCAATCGCATGACTGAAGCCCTGCAGCAGACCGAGAAGACGCGCGCGCTGATGCTGGCCGGTATTTCGCACGATATCCGCACGCCGCTGACCAAGTTGCGTCTGGCGATGGCGATGGCGTTGCCGCGCGGGACGGACGATGCGTTCGTGGGCTCGGTGGAAGGCTACCTCGATCGCATCGACACGATCCTCCAGCAGTTCATGGACTACGCGGGCAGTGGCGAACGCGAGGCCCCGCAGCCGGGTGACCTCAATGCGCTGGTGCGCCAGCTTGCGTCCGACTTCGCCGGGCTCGGCCATGAATTCGAACTCGATCTCGGCGATCTGCCGCCGGTTTCGTATCGCCCGACGAGCATGTTGCGCCTGTTGATGAACCTGATGCAGAACGCCATTAACTATGGTCGTACGGGACTGATGGTGCGCACATGGAAGGAAGGCGGCGCCGCGCATGTTGCCGTTTGCGATCGTGGCATCGGTATCAGCGTGGCCGAGCTCGAACAGCTGCGCGCCCCGTTCAGCCGCGGCGACAATGCGCGCGGGCACTCGGGCGGCACGGGGCTCGGGCTGGCCATCGTCGAGCGGATCGCGCGACTGCACGGCGGATCACTCGCGTTCCGTCCGCGCGAGGGCGGTGGACTGGAAGTGGTGGTGTCGTTGCCCGTATGACATTGAATGAAATAGTTCTTGCCTGGCCTGTTGCATGGCCGCATCCGATACTGGGTCTGCTGGCGCCGAAACCACGCCGCCCCCAAATAGATCCATTAGCAGACCCACTAGCAGGACTTCGACATGCAGACCGTATTTCAATCCATTCAGCGTAACGCCAGCCGCCTGACCCTCGCCGCCTTCGCGGCCACGTCGATGCTGATGGCCGGTTGCGCTTCCGCGACCACGATGATTTCCGACGCATCCGTGCCGGCCACGCTGGCCCACGTGTCGGCCGACGTGATCTACGTGCGCGGCTTCGACGTGAGCGCGAGCCAGGTGCGTGTTGATGACAACGTGATGCACCGTGTCAAGGCCATGGCGACTGGCGATGCCGGCGCGCTCTCGGAGGACCAGACCGCGGTCGATGCACGCAATGCGGTAGCCGACGAAATCGTGGGCGATCTGCGGGCCAAGGGTTTGCATGCCGAGCGCATCGACGGCCCGGTGCCGACCGATGTCAACGCGCTGATTGTCGAGGGCCGCTTTGACAAGATCGACGAAGGCAAGTCCCGCCGCCGGATGCTGATTGGCCTTGGCGCGGGCAAGAGCGATGTGTCGACGTCGGTGCAGGTGTTCTATCAACCCGCGCACGGCACGCCGGTCCCGGTCGAACTGTTCCAGACCAGCGCCAACAGTGGGCATATGCCGGGAATCGCGGAGACCGCAGGGATCGGAGCCGCCGCTGGCGCGCTGACGACCGCCGCTGCGGCTGGTGCGGGCGTGCATGGGGTGACGGAGATGAAGCGTGACAGCATCTCGGCGGAAGCCAGGCGCGTGGGCGATGCTGTCGCGAAGCAAGTGGCGGGCGTGGTGGAGAAGCTGTCGAAGACGGTTTGAGCGTCGGTGGGCCTGCCGGGCGCAGGCTCGCCGGATAGTGCGGTGACTCTTGGGAAGCAGGAGGGGAGACAGGGGGAGACAGGGCTGCCAGGGCAATCCCGCCAGCTCTGCCCGATTTCTGCTTTCACGCAATGGATGAGGCCGGTACCCGCCAAAAGGCTTTTCTCGACCTGGCGCATCAGATACATTGGCGTTTCACGAACGGGTCAGGGTGCCGCGAAGCCGTGAAACACTACTCCTCCGAAAACTTCCACCTCACGCAAAGCATCGGATTCCATCTCAACCGGGCACGCAACATCCTGTTGATGGAGATGGATGCCGCACTGCGGCCACTCGACATCACGGGCCAGCAGATGGGCATCCTGCTGTCGCTGACGCGCGGCGTGGCCACCACGCCGTTCGAGATCAGCAAGGTGCTTGGGATCGATACCGGCCTGATGACGCGGATGCTCGACAAGCTCGAGAGCCGCGGATTGCTACAGCGCCAGCGTAGCATCGAGGACCGGCGGGTGATTCATCTGCTCCTGACGGACAAGGGCAGGGAAGTGGCGACCCGCATTCCCGAGATCGCGCCCGAAGTGCTCAACCATCGGCTGCGCGATTTCTCCACGGAGGAATTCTGCGAGTTCCTGCGGCTGCTGCGCAAATTCACCGATTCCGACTAGGCCGGACCCGCGAATCGCTGGGGTGCGCGGCGGATGCCGCTTCCCCCTTCCCGCGAGCGGCGGCTTAATCGAGCAGGCGCGACAACGCAGGCGGCAGCCCCGCGTTGGGCTTGCGCGGTGGGCGCGCAAAGCTGCCCTCTCGCGCGCTGCCGGCTTGCAGCGCCACCAGCGATTCGCAATGCCGCACGGCGCTGCTGACGCCGTCCACCACCGGTACCGGAATACGGCCCTTGAGCGAGCGGGCCAGTCCGGCCAGCGGCGCGCCGGCCACGATGATCACGTCGGCGCCGTCCTCGCGCACAGCTTGCAGCGCGAGTTCTTCCAGACGTGCCGAGTGGTCTTCCTGCACGCTGCCAATATCGCGCAGCGGTTCCTGCAATGAGCGGATGCTGGCCAGCCGGTCGCCCAAGCCATTGGCCGCCACGCATTCGCGATACCACGCCTGAATGCGGTGTGAAATCGCGATGATGGAGAAACGCTGCCCCAACAGGCAGGCGCTGGCCAGCGCGGCTTCCGTCATGCCTACCACGGGTACGTCGAACAACTCCTTCAGACCGGCCAGGCCGGGGTCGCCAAACGCGGCGACGATCAGGCCGTCGAACTGGCCCGCGTGCTCGGCGGCGGCGCAGGCGGTGGCATAGCCACCCACCAGTGCTTCGAAGCGCGTTTCGATATAGGCCACGCCGAACGGGGCGGTTGCCATCGTGATGCGGGTGTCCGGCGACACAGTGCGCTGGGCCTCGGCGTGAATCAGGTCGGTGACCGACTCACTGATATTCGGATTGACGATGAGCAGGTTCATGGCGAATCAGATCTCGGGTTGTCCAGCTTCGAGGAACTTGCCACGGCCGGCCGCAGGCTCCAGGTACTCGCCATTGCGCACGATCAGTTCGCCGCGCGAGAAGGTGGTCATCGGCCAGCCGGTGACCTCGATACCTTCATACGGCGTGTAGTCCACCGCGTGGTGCAGGTTGGCGTTGGCGATGCGCACCTTGCGCGTGGGGTCCCAGAGCACGATGTCCGCATCGGCGCCGACAGCAATCGTGCCCTTGCGCGGGTAGAGTCCGTAGATCTTGGCGGGGCGGTACGACGTGAGTTCCACGAACTGGTGCAGCGAGAGCTTGCCGCGCGCCACGCCGTCGAACAGCAGCGGCAGGCGGGTTTCGATGCCCGGCACGCCATTGGGGATGTGGTCGAACGGCTGCGCCGTGCCGCCCAGCTTCTTGCCTTCCGGATCGTCGTAGTTGAACGGCGCATGGTCCGACGAGAATACGCTGAATACGCCATTGGTCAGCGCACGCCAGACGGCGGCCTGGTTCTCCGGGTCGCGTGGCGGCGGGCTGCAAACGCACTTCGCGCCTTCGTAGCCGTCGTCGCCGCCCATGCCCATGTCCTCGGCGGTCAGGTACAGGTACTGCGGGCAGGTCTCCGCCAGTATCTTCATGCCACGACCCTGCGCCCAGCGGATTTGCTCGATGGCTTCCTTGCCGGAGACGTGCACGATCAGGATCGGCACGTCCACCAGTTCCGCGAACGTGATGGCGCGATGCGTGGCCTCGCGTTCGACGGCATCGGGGCGCGCCAGCGCGTGGAAGCGCGGCGCGATGCGGCCTTGCCCCACGAGCTTGTCGGTCAGCCACGAGATGCAGTCGGCATTCTCGGCGTGCACCATGACCAGCGCATTGTTCTGCCGCGCCACGTCGAGCACGGACAGCATTTCGCGGTCCGACAGCTTGAGGTCGTCATAGGTCATGTAGACCTTGAAGGAGCTATAGCCCTGGCGAATCAGTGACGGCAGTTCGTCCTGCAGCACGGCGGGGGTGGGGTCCGCCACGATCAGGTGGAACGCGTAGTCGATCACGGCGCGGCCATCGGCGCGGCGGTGATAGTCGTCCACGGCTGCCTTGAGCGACGCGCCTTTCTCCTGCGCGGCGAACGGGATCACGGTGGTCGTGCCGCCGCACGCAGCCGCGCGCGTGCCGGTGAAGAAGTCATCGGCCATGCGCATGCCGTCGGGCATCGGCTGGTCCAGATGGCAGTGGCCGTCCACGCCGCCGGGCAAGGCCAGCAGGCCGGTGGCGTCGATTTCGCTGGCAGCCGGCGGCAGGTCGTGGCCAAGTGCCACGATGCGGCCGCCGCGCACGCCAATGTCGCAACGGAAGCGGTCGGAGGCGGTGACCACGTCGGCGTTGCGGATTACCAGGTCGAGATTGTTGTCTGCGGGCATGGTCGTCACTCCGATGGATTGCCGGTCATTCGACTTCGCGGAACAGGCGGCCCCAACCCTGCAGCGCGCGGGTATCGACACCGGCCAGACGCAGCGACTTCCACACCACGGTGGCGATCGTGTCGTAGACCGGGATGCCGGTCTCGGCCTCGAGCGCTTCCACCAGATGCGCGGCATGCAGGTTGGTGCAGAACGTGGTGATGGCCTGAGGCTTTTCGGCGGCCAGCTCGCGCACCATCTTGCGGACGGTGTCCTCGTCCACTTCGGCGAAGCTGTAGTTCACATGCAATCCCAGGTGGCGCTCCGCGGAGCAGTCGAAACCGCTGCGCTGGTAGTTGGCGACGATGCGCTCCTGCACATCGTGCAGGTACGGCGTGGCCAGGCCGAAGCGGCGTGCGCCGGTCTTTTCCAGGATTTCGTTCAGGGCCAGTACGGATGTGGTGGCGGGGATGCCCGTGGCCTCGGTGATCTGGCGGCACAGCGCTTCATCCTTGTCAAAGCCGAGCCAGCCCGACGACGTGCCGTTCCACGCGATGACGTCCACACGGGCATCGGCCAGCAGGCGAGCGGCAGCAAGGATCTTCTCCAGATCGAACTGGCCGAGCGCCTGATCGCGCAGCGAAATCTCGGTCACGGTGAAGCGCGAGAAATGCGCGCTGACTTTGGGCAGGCCGCTGACCATCGCGCTGGTGATGGGTTCGAGCGCGGTGTTGGAGGACGGCGTGAGCATGCCGAGGCGAATCTGTCTGGTCATGATGGGTATTACTCAGGAGTTCAAACGGGCGCCGTCCGCAGGGCGGCGCCTCTGTGTGTGTGGGAATGCGGGGTTCCAGCGCTGCGGCGGTACCGTCAGACCGGAATCTTCTTTTCGTAGTCGATGTTGGTCGACGCCAGCAGCAGGCCGATGCCGCAGGCGGCAAAGAACATCAGCGCCAGGAAGTACGAGCCAGTGGCCTGGACGATCAGGCCGACGATGATCGGCACGCTGATGCCGGCGATGTTGCCGCCCAGGTTCATCACGCCGCCGAGGAAGCCCACCTTGTTGCGGGTGCCCAGCATCGACGGCACGGACCAGAACAGGCCGCACCAGCGCAGGAAGAACAGGGTGGAGGACAGCAGTACCACGACCGCTACGGGGTCGGTGACGTAGGCGACCGAGAAGATCGACACCGTAGCCACCACCGCGGCGATGCCGAACAGTGTGCGCATCACCACGTTCGGTCGTCCGCCGGCTTCCTTCCACTTGTCGGCGATCCAGCCGCCGATCAACTCGCCGACGAATCCGGCGAAGAAGATGATGAAGCTCGCGCCGCCCATCTGCTTCAGGTCGAAGCCGCGGGCCTTGCTCAGGTAGGTGGGCATCCAGGTTAGCAAGCCGTAGAACACGGCGTTGAAGCACATCCAGCTGATGGCCATGCACCATACCGAGCGGTACTTGAAGAAGTCCAGTGAACGGCCGCTCAGGTTGGTCGGCTCCTCGCTGTGCTCCAGGGCAAGCGCGTCCTCGATATGACGGGCTTCCTGTTCATTCACGCCCAGGTGTTCGCGCGGCGAGTTGCGGATGTACCACCATGCCACGAAGCCGGCCAGCACCGTGCCAACGCCGGCCACCACGAACGACAGGCGCCACGAGCCCAGTTCGCTGATCAGCCCGGCAATGATGAGCGAGCCAAGTGCCGCGCCCAGCGGCGCGCCGCCGTCGAGCAGCGTGGCGCCACGGCCACGTTCGTTCTTCGTCATCCAGATGGCATTGAGCTTGCCGCCGGCCGGGTAGATCGGCGCTTCCGCAGCGCCGAGCCCCAGCCGCGTCAGCAGCAGCGAGGTGGCATTGGTGCAGACCGCCGCCAGCGCCTGGAATGCACCCCAGAACACGGTAGCCGTAGCGATCACGATGCGCGGCTTGTACTTGTCGGCCAGCATGCCGCCCGGCACCTGCATGACGGCATAGGTCCAGAAGAACGAACTCAGGATCAGCCCCTGCATGGCGGGACTCAGGTCGAATTCCTTCGCGATCAGGGGCATGGCCACCGAGAGCGATGCGCGGTCGATGTAGTTGATCGCCACGAGGAGCAGCATCATCAGGAAGATCTTCCATCGCACGCTGCTGCGGGGAACCGCGAGCGAGGCCGCGGCGGGGCTTGTGGATTGCATGACGGGTGTCTCCTTGTCCTTGATGCCTTCGGTGAGGCGTTTGGTTTAGCGTGTCGCGCAACTGGACGCAGTATAGGATACGTAATCTGTAATTACAACATCTGTAAGTCATTGATTTATATAAATGACGAATGAACATATTAGGTGTGTGGTAGCCTCCTGATGGTGCAAATTCCCCAACCTGGTGATGTCTGTGACACAAGCGCTTCCCAAAACCGCCCGGCTCCGCACGCTGGGCATGTCCGCCGAGATCGCGGCGCGGTTGCGCACGATGATTCAGGAAGGCGAGCTGCCGCCGGGCGTGCGGATCGACGAGAAGGCCTTCTGCGAGGCCTTCGATGTGTCGAAGACGCCGTTGCGCGAAGCGCTGAAGGTGCTGGTGGCCGAGGGGCTGGTCCTGCATCGCCAGTACATCGGCTATCGCGTGGCGCCGCTCGATCTCGACGAACTGCGCGCCACATTCGAGACGTTGCACGGGCTGGAGGCACATGCCGGGGAACTGGCGGCGCGGCGGCTCAGCGATGCAGCCGTGACCAAGATCGAACGTCGCCATCAGGCCATGATCGACGCGCACGACGCCGGACGCCGCACTGACTACTTCCGCATCAACCAGGAAATCCACCAGCTCATCATCGACGGTGCCGGCAACGCCGTGCTGGCCGGCATCTATGCAATGCTGATGAGCAAGGTCCACCGCGCCCGTGGCGCGGCCAACGCGGACATGCTGCGCTGGCAGGAATCGCATACCGAGCACGAGGAGATCATCGCGGCGCTGCGCGAGCCGGGGCGTCCGCGCCTGGCCGACGTGCTGCGACGGCATTCGGAGAACACGGCGAAGGAGGTGTTGCGCGTGGTCGAGCAGACGCTGGCCGAGCCCGCGGCGCTGACAGGCGCTGACAGGCGCTGATGATTTCTCTCCAAACTGAGCGTCCTGCCGTTTTTCCGATGGATCAGCATCGCTCTTCAGGAATACTGAAGACGGCTTCACTAATTGTGGCTGGCTGCGCCGCCTGACGATACCTATAGTCCACGCCAGCGCGACTTTCCCCTACCGCGACGACAATGGAGACATAAAACATGATCAGGACATGGGTCGGCGCGTGCGCCGCGGTTGCGACGCTATTCGCCTCGACCGCCCAGGCCGAGGACATTCGCGTGATGACATCGGGCGGATTCACGGCCGCCTACAAGATCCTGGGTCCGCAATTCGCCGGGGAGAGCGGCAACACGCTGGAGACGACGCTTGGGCCGTCGATGGGGCAATCACCGGAAGCCATTCCGAACCGGCTGGCGCGCGGCGAGCAGGCCGACGTGGTGATCATGGTCGGCTACGCGCTAGACGATCTGATCAAGAAGGGTGTAGTCGATCCGAAGTCGCGCGTCGAACTGGCTGATTCGCGCATCGGCATGGTGGTGCGGCAGGGCGAGGTGGTGCCCGATATCCGTACCGTGGACGCGCTGCGTCGCGCGCTGATGCAGGCGAAGTCGATTGCCTATTCCGATAGCGCCAGCGGCGTTTACGTTCAGCGTGAACTGTTCAAGCGGCTTGGTGAGCCGGAGGTACTGGGCGCCAAGGCGAAGAAGATCGAGAAGACCCCGGTGGCCTCGGTCGTCGCCAATGGCGAGTACGAGATCGGTTTCCAGCAGGTGAGCGAGCTGTTGCCGGTGCCTGGTGTGAGTTTCGCCGGACGCATCCCCGAGGACGTGCAGTCGATCACGCGTTTCGCCGGCGGGATTCCTGTCAACGCTGCACACCCCGCGCTGGCAAAGGCGTTGCTCGACTACATGGCTGCGCCGGCCGCCCAGACGGTTGTGAAGGAGACGGGCCTCGATTCCGTCCCCCACTAGGTTTTTCGGAGACTGCAGTACTACCCCGGGGCCGGCGTTTGCCGGCCCTTTTTCATTGGGCGCCGATCTGGGCGATCACCACGAGGATGACCGCCGCATTGCCGGGCTGCTGGAAATGCGAGGAGATGGTCCGCGCATGGCCAGCCCTTGCGCCCAGCACATCCACGAGCAGATCGGAGGCGCCATCGATGACCGCCGGCTGCTGCAGCCATCCTTCCGCGCTGGCGATATGGCCTTCCACCCGCACGATGTGATCCAGTCGGTCGAAGCCACCCAGGTACGCGTGGATCTGGGCCAGTACGTTGAGCGCGGCCAGCACGGCGGCGCGCTGGCCTTCTTCCAGGGTCAGGTCCCTGCCGACCTGCCCCTGCCAGACGACCTTGCCGTTGGCCAGCGGCAATTGTCCGGAAACAAAGAGCAGGTCGCCTGCCTGGCTGACGGCGGTGTAGTTGCCCAAGGGCCGGGGCGGATCGGGCAGCATCAGGCCGCGCGCCGCGAGCCGTTGCAGCACGAAGGTATCGAACGAGTTGGCATGGATCACGAGGTGGCTCCGGTGATGATCACGGGACGGTGACGGTTGGGGCAGGGGCCGCCGTGGCTCGCAAGGGGCGCGGCGACGGCGGCACAAGACCATTCAGCGGCCGGCGCTGTAGCCGCCGTCTACTGCCAGCACGGTGCCGGATACGAAGTCCGCCTTGGCGAGGTAGAGCACGGCGGCGTTGATCTCGTCGATGCGGGCAATGCGGCCCAGTGGATGCAGGCGACCCAGGGCGTCGTGAGTTTCCGCTGCGTGCATCGGGGTGTCCGTCACGCCGGGCGCGACTGCATTCACGGTGACGCCGAACGGCGCCAGTTCCAGCGCCAGGGCTCGGGTGGCCTGATTGAGGCCGCCCTTGAGTGCCACGGCCAGCAGAGCCGGCACGCCGGCGTGCGGCTGCAGCGCGATCGATGCGGTGATGTTGATGATCTTGCCTTGCCGGCGCTCGCTCATATGCCGCGCGGCTTCCTGGGAGGGATACAGCGTGCCCTTCAGGTTTGTCGCGATCTGTAGCTCGATTTCCTCGGGCGTGAACTGCACGAAAGGCTTGGCGGAGAAGATGCCGGCGTTGTTGACCAGCACGTCGACATGACCGAAGCGCGCAATGGCCTGCGCGAAGACTTCGCGCGCGGTGTCCGGGAGCGCGACGTCGCCAGCCACGCCAACGAAGCGTTCGCCGGCGTCCAACTGCGCGGCCGTGGCTTGCAGGCGTTCCTGCGAGCGGCCGGTGCCGACCACGTTGTACCCCTCCTTCAGAAAGGCCTTGGCCAGACCCAGGCCGATGCCGCTGGTGGCGCCAGTGATGATGACGGTGGGATGCGTGTTGCTCATGATGTTCTCCAGAGAGATGGGTGACGGGGCCGGCGTAGCGTTTGCAGTGCCGCCTCCGGTTGAACACACTCTATTCCGGCATCAAAAAGCAAAAAACGGGGTTATGTACACTTGTCCTGTTACATGGAGTAATAAATATGCACAGGCACTTCGACGACGTCCTGCTCGGCAGCATCGAGCTGTTTTGCCTCGCGGCCGAAGCCGGTAGCTTCACCGCCGCTGCCAACACCGCCGGGGTCACGCCGGCGGCCGTAAGCCGCTCGATCTCACGGCTGGAGAAGCGCCTGGGCGTGCGCCTCTTTGTGCGGTCCACGCGCAGCATCCGGCTGACCGAGGGCGGCAGGAGCTACTTCGAGCAATGCCGTGGCGCGCTCAACCAGTTGATCGAGGCCGAGCGCAAGGTCACGGGCGAGCAGGTCCAGCCTTCGGGCACCCTGCGTATCAGCGCGCCGACGACCTACGGGCACTACCGGCTGCTGCCCTTGCTGCCCGCCTTGCGCGAGCGGTTTCCTCTCCTCAGGTTCGAGGTCCAGATCGGCAACCGCAATATCGATTTCCACGAGGAGAACTTCGATGTGGCGATCCGGTTCCGCGCGCAGCCGGATTCGACGATGGTCTCGCGCCATCTGGAGGATGCGGAACTGGTGGTGGTGGCAAGCCCTGGGTATCTGAAGCGGGCCGGACGGCCGCAGGCCCTGGAGGATTTGCAGCAGCACGAGTGCATTCAGTTCGATCTGCCCAGCAGTGGCCGGCCGATCGCGTGGCTGTTTATGGATGGCGGCCGTGAACGGGAGGTGCTGGCCACGGAAAGCCATTATCTGTGCGCCGAGGACGTGCTTGCCGGCGTCACCCTGGCCAGGTCTGGTGCCGGTCTGTTCCAAACCTACCGATTTATCGTCGAACGGGACTTGGCCGACGGCACGCTGGTCGAGGTCCTGCAGCCATTTGCTGGCCGGTCACGGCCAGTCAGTCTGATGTACCCGCACGGGCGCCTGCTGCCGTCGAGGGTCCGGGTGTTCGTGGATTTTCTGATGGAGCAGGCCGCGGCCCTGGCAAGCGCGCGGGGGGCGGGGGAGCCTGCCCGGGGCTAGCGAATGAGCGAATGGCCGGGCGGCGGCTGTTGCGCAAGTGGCCGTGAAAAAAGGCGTCGGCCGAACCTTGTCACCCTCCTTTCTTAGGGAAATCGTCTCTATCTTGTAACGGCGTCAACCGATAATATTTCAAGGCGTTACGAAATATTACGAGATCAGGCCTGCGTTCCCCACATCACATTTTAATGAGACGGGCCGGCTCGCAAGCCTCAGCGCGCGTATCGCATGGGGCCAGGGTTGAATCCGCGCGCGCCAAGCCCGAGCCAGGGCGGTGTGTGCCATACAAGGGGAGCAGTCAGTCGTGCATGAACCAGTGTCGTACTTGCAGGGGCTCGTCCACGCCCGTGCGGGGGGGCTTGTTGACCTTTATCCGGCGTACTACCTGCGATATCTCGCTTCCGTAGCGTCGATATCCGCTTTCTGTTATCCGGCGGGCAGCCGCAAGTGGTTGACGCGGCGTGCCAAGCTGATTGCGCTGTCGGCCGTGCGGGCCGGTTCGGCGCGGTCGTGGCTGCGCGCCGCAGCTTCCTCGCCGCTGCTGCAGCGGGTGGTGGTGGCGCGGCCGTTGATGCTGGAGAAGCCATTCCGGCCGCTTGGCGCGCTGGGTCTGGGCTTTGGTGACCGGGCGAGGTTGGTGGTGGACCACTACGTGCTGGCCGAATCCGCACTGCCCGTTTGCGTCTGCGATCGAATCTATCTGTCCGGCGGACTCCGGTGGATGTCCGAGGATGGGCGCTACGAGCTTCGCCTGGCCGATTCCGGCCCGAATCCCAAGGAAGGCGAGCTGGCTTTCTACTGGACCGATATCGAGACCGGGGTTTGCCTGACGCAGCTGAGCTTCTATCTCAGGCGTGGCGACCACGGCCCGGAAATCTATGTCGGCGGCCTGCAGGGGCCGATGGGCGAGCAGAGCCGTGAATGGATTCGCCTTGCCACCAAGGCCAGCGAAGGCCTGCGGCCCAAGGATGTCGTGATGGAGGCGTTGCTGGCGTTCGCCGCACACGTTGGCGCCCGGCGTGTGGTGGGGGTGTCCCGCGCCAATCACGTTAGCAGGCAGCGCAACACGCCGCGTGAAATCCTGGCTGACTACGAAGGCTTCTGGGCGGAGTACCACGGCGCGTCGCTTGCGGATGGCAACGTCGATGTGCCGATCTGCCAGCCACAACGCGATATTGCGGAGATTCCTTCCAAGAAGCGGTCGGCCTGGCGCCGCAAGCAGGCATTTGCCGAAGCGGTGCGCGCGACGGTGGCGGACTGGCTCCGTGCCGACGCGGTCCCCGCCGGCAACGATCCCCAACTTCCTGTTGCCGCAGCCGTCGCTGCCTGATCGCGTATTGAAAAGCGTGGTCGTGGTAAACCCTAGTAGTCTAGCTAGCTAGACTTTTAATAGAGTCCGATATTGACTTGGCGCGCCGGCTGAATGCCGGCGCGTTTCGTATGCCGGACGCCAACGACCTCCTCTCTCGCAGCCGCGAACCCGTCTATCTACAGCTGGCCACGATCTTTCGACGACAGATCGAAAGCGGCGCGTGGCGGCCGGGTGAACAGATTCCTTCCCTCGAAGCGCTCTGCCGTCAGTACGGCGTGGCGCGCATGACCATGCACAACGCCCTTTCCCGTCTGGACGAGGAAGGGCTGGTCGAGCGCTCGCGCGGCCGGGGGACGTTCGTCAAGGCGGGCGGCCGTGAATGCCGGCGAATGGCGTTGCCGATCAACTGGAACCAGGCCGTGGCCGTCGGCGACAAGCTGTCCACGGAGGCCATCGTCGAATCCACCGCCGATGTGCCGCTGCCTGATGACCTGGGCATGCCCTGCGACGGCCGTCGCGCCGATGCCTACCATTTCCTGCACCGCGCTCATCGCACCGATGGAAGACCGTTTGCCGTGGGCGAGGTCTATATCGCAGCCGATGTCTTCGCGCGCGACCCCGAGGCTTTCCGCCACGGCGCGTCGGTGCCGGTGCTCGACCGATTTCCCGGCCTCAAGGTCAATGCCGCGCGGCAGCGGCTATCGATCGTTCCGGCCGGTGCCGAATCCGCCAGCGCGCTCGAACTGGCCGTGGGCGCCCCCGTGGCTGAACTGCGGCGTTTTGCCTGCGTCGACGACGTGATCGTCTATTACGCACGGATCGAGTTCCCGACCGAGTATGTCTGCCTGGATTTCGATCTGCTCGCCCCCCATTCCTGACAACACCCACCAAATACGGAACCTGCAATGGAGACTCAAGACACGATGAACGGCGCGGAAAGCCTGGTGAAGACGCTGCTGGCTTGCGGCGTCGATACCTGCTTTGCCAACCCCGGCACCAGCGAAATGCATTTCGTGGCGGCGCTGGACCGGATTCCCGGCATGAAATGCGTGCTGGGCTTGTTCGAAGGCGTGGTCACTGGCGCGGCCGATGGCTACGCGCGCATGGCCGACAAGCCGGCCGCCACGCTGCTCCACTGCGGCCCGGGACTGGCCAACGGCCTGGCCAACCTGCACAACGCGCGCCGCGCGCAGACACCGATCATCAACATCATCGGTGATCAGGCCACCTATCATCGTCCGCTCGACGCGCCGCTGACCGCGGATACCGAAGGTTGGGCGCGCCCCGTTTCGGTCTGGACGCGTACCGCTACCCATGCGGCGTCGGTTGGTGCCGATGCCGCCGCGGCGGTGCAGGCCGCGACTTCCGCGCCGGGTGGCGTGGCAAGCCTGATCTTGCCATCGGATGTTTGCTGGGATGCGGGTGGCAAGGTGGCCGCGCCGCTGCCGGCGCTGGCCGTGCCGAAGGTGTCGCCCGATGCCGTGCAGAACGCCGCGCGCGTGCTGCGCAGCGGCCAGCCCACGCTGATCGTGCTGGCGGGCAACGCCTTGCGCGCTGGCGCCCTGGCCGATGCGCACCGGATTGCCGCCGCCACCGATGCGCGGCTGATCACGCCGATGTCGAATTCGCGCGTGACGCGTGGACGCGGCCATCTGGCCGTCGACCGTATTCCGTACTCCGGTGACGTGGCACGCCAGAAGCTGGCGGGTATCCGCAATGTGATCCTGGTCGGCGCGGCCGCACCGGTGACGTTCTTCGCCTATCCGGGCAAGTCGCCGCGTCCGTACCCCGAGGATGCCGTCATCCACGTGCTGGCCCGGCCCGAAGAAGATCTGGGCGAGGCATTGGCCCGCCTGTCGGACGAATTGGGTGCGCGTAATGCTCCGCTGCCGGCCTCGGCCCACATCACGGCGGAGCCGGCAAAGGGTGCGGTGACATCCGAGGCGGTGGCGCAGACGCTGACCGCGCTGTTGCCCGATCAGGCCGTAGTGGTGGAAGAGAGTGTGAGCTTCGGCCGCGCGTTCTATCCCGGCACGGTCCATGCCGCGCCACACGACTGGCTGCAACTGACCGGCGGCGCGATTGGCGCTGGCCTGCCGCTTGCCACGGGCGCTGCAATCGCGGCACCGGACCGCCGCGTGGTGGCGTTGCAGGCCGATGGATCGGGCATGTACACGCTGCAGTCGCTGTGGACCATGGCGCGTGAAAAGCTTGATGTGACCATCGTGCTGCTGGCCAATCGCAAGTACGCGATCCTGCTGGGCGAGCTGGCGGGTGTGGGTGCCAATCCCGGCAAGACCGCGCTGGATATGCTCGACCTCGGCAACCCGGATCTGGACTGGGTCAAGATGGCCAACGGTATGGGCGTGGAAGCTGCGCGTGCGGAGAACATGGAGACGTTCGCCGACCTGTTCCGCATGGCCAACCAGCGCAAGGGCCCGTTCCTGATCGAGCTGGTGATCTGAGGGGAATTCCTCGCAGATTGACGGCGCCCCTCTCCCGCTTGGCGGGAGAGGGGAGCGAACCTTCCGTCAACCTTCCACTTCCGCCCAGCCCGCCATTGCCTGGCCGCCGGCATCGTCGCCGGTCCACAGAATCACCTTCCCGGGGGTCTCCGCATCGTCCATGCCACCGACGGTGACCGTATCCAGATGGAACAGCGGCGCAAGCCCGCGGAAGCCGAAGCGCTTCACGCGCGCGTCGGGGCGCTCGTGCCGCAGCAGTTCAAGCATCAGCATCGCCTGCATCGGTCCATGCACGATCAGGCCCGGGTAGCCCTCCACGTCGCGCACGTAGTCGAGATCGTAGTGAATGCGGTGGCCGTTGAACGTGAGCGCCGAATAGCGGAACAGCAGCACCGGATCGGCCTTGAGTGACCGGCCGAACTGCGCGGTGTGCGCCAGTCGCGGACGCGGCGGTTGCGGCTGGCCGCGCTCGGGCATGGCGCGATAGACGATGTCATGACGCTCGTTCAGCGCGGTTTCGCCGTTGACGCTGAGCTCGTGATCGACGGTCACGAACCAGAGTTCGCCGGTGCGGCCAGACTTGTGCTGGACATCGGTGATGGTCGATGTCTTCGTCACGGTTTCGCCCACGCGCAGGCCGCGTTTGAACGTCACTTCGCTACCGGCCCACATGCGGCGCGGCAACGGTACCGGCGGGAGGAAGCCGCCAAGCGCGGGATGTCCGTCCACGCCGATTTCGTGCTGCGGCGCGCGCGGCAGGAAATAGAGCCAGTGCCACAGCGGTGGCAGCGGCTGGCTGACGAGCGCGTCACCATCCAGGTCGAAGGTGGCCGCCAGCCCTTGCACCGGTTCCGCGGCGAGCGTTTCGGTGCGGGATTCGGTGCGGCCGATCCACTCGCGCAGTTGTTCGAGGGTAGGGGTGGTCATGTCGATCTCGCAGGCTCTCGTGGTAATCAGCGGGCGGCGGGCAGCCAGTCGTTGACGTTGGCTTCGCGGTCGAGCTGCCAGACGCGCGCGATGATCGCGCGCATCTCGGCTTCGGTCGCGCCGTGGCGGAACGCGCCAAGCTGGATGGCCTTTGCCTCGAGTTCGGGACGCGACAGCGTGTTGTCGGGGTCACCCTTGGGCACGTCGACACGCGCCTGGAGCGTACGGCCGTCGGTGGTGCGCACCGTCACGCGGCCGATCCACTGGCGCGGATAGGCCGCGTTGATCTCCTCGTCGAGCTCCATCGTAACTTTGTCGCGGAACGCCGAGACCTGCGCATCCTTCAACGAATGCTGCTCGAACTCGCCCAGGCCCGCATGGGCGTGCACGGCGACCAGGCCGAGCACCGTGCCCATCGAGAACTTGGCCTGATGGATCGTTGCCGGGTTGACCACCGGGCCAAGCACGTCGATTGCGCCCTGATGGACGTGCGCCGTGACGGCGGCGATCTGGTCGGCTTGCAGTCCTTCGCGCAGCATCAGCGCCTTCAGCGCGTCCGCGGCCGGATGCGTGTGGCGGCACGACGCGAAGAACTTGAACGAGGTTTCCGCCGTGGCCCAGCGCGTGCCGAGGCCATCGGTCAGCGCCGCCGGATTGGCGTCGCTGGACATCCCCGCTGCCATGCCCTGCGCGCCTTCCAGGATCTGGCGCGCGCCGGTGAAACCCGCGCGTGCCAGCCAGGCAGACTGCAGGCCATCGGCGGCGGCCTTGGCCGTGTGCAGTTGCTTCGAATCCGCGGCGTCGCGCAGGAATTCCCACAGGCCGGCGGCCTGCGTGCCGGCGGAACCCAGTGCCTGGTTGATACCTTCGGCATCGAGTCCGTACAGCTTGGCGACTGCCGCAGCAGCGGCCAGCGTGCCGACGGTGCCGGTGGTGTGGAACACGCGGTAGTGCGAGCGGCCCATGAACTCGCCGATGCGGATGCCTGCTTCGTAGCCGGCGATCGAGGCTAGCAGCACTTCCGCGCCAGTTTTGCCTTCCGCCTGCGCGGCGGCAACAACGGCCGGGAACACGACTGCGGCGGGGTGAAGCACCGAGCCGTTGTGGACGTCATCCTGCTCGACCACGTGTGACGAGGCGCCGTTGATCAGCGCAGCGAAATAGGGCGATGTGCGACGGCGGTCGACGAAGACCTCGGCCTGGCCTGTGGCCGGGCCCATCGCGGCGGCGAACTCCTGGATGCGCCGCACGGCGGGCGCGTCCTTGCCGGCGATGGCTGATGCGATCCAGTCGAGGAACAGATCCTTGGTGCGCTCGACGACGGGCGACGGCACATCGGCGAGCGTGAACCGCGCGAGAAACTCGCAGAGCTGGCGGGTCGGATAGCGGGTATCGATGTCGGACATGGCAGGTATCAGAACGAGCGGGGCAGTTCGAGAACGTGTTCGGCGACGAACGACAGGATCAGGTTGGTCGAGATCGGCGCCACCTGGTACAGGCGCGTTTCACGGAACTTGCGTTCGATGTCGTACTCGGCGGCAAAGCCGAATCCACCGTGCGTCTGCAGGCAGACGTTGGCCGCTTCCCATGAAGCATCGGCGGCCAGCAGCTTCGCCATGTTGGCTTCCTTGCCGCAGGGCTTGCCTGCGTCGAACAGCTGGGCGGCCTTGTAACGCATCAGACTGGCGGCTTCCACATTGACGAACGAACGCGCGATCGGGAACTGCACGCCCTGGTTCTGGCCGATCGGGCGATCGAACACGATCCGCTCGCGGGCGTAGCTGCTGGCGCGTTCGACGAACCAGTAGCCATCGCCGATGCACTCGGCGGCAATCAGGATACGTTCGGCATTCAGGCCGTCGAGGATGTACTTGAGTCCCTTGCCTTCCTCGCCAATCAGGTTTTCGGCCGGGATTTCGAGGTTATCGAAGAACAGCTCATTGGTTTCGTGGTTGACCATGTTGCGGATCGGCTGGACCGTCAGGCCGTTGCCAATCGCTTCGCGCAAGTCGACGACGAACACCGACAGACCTTCGGACTTCTTCTTCACCTGGTCCAGCGGCGTGGTGCGTGCCAGCAGCAGCATCAGGTCGGAATGCTGGACGCGCGAGATCCAGACCTTCTGGCCGTTGATCACGTACTTGTCGCCGCGCCGCACTGCCGTGGTCTTGAGCTTGGTGGTATCGGTACCGGTGGTCGGTTCGGTCACGGCCATCGACTGCATGCGCAACTCGCCCGAAGCGATGCCGGGCAGCCAGCGCTGCTTCTGCGCCTCTGAGCCGTGGCGCAGCAGGCAGCCCATCACGTACATCTGACCGTGGCACGCCCCCGAGTTGCCGCCGTTGCGGTTGATCTCTTCCATGATCACGGAGGCTGCGGTCAGCGGCAGGCCGGAGCCACCGTATGCCTCGGGAATCAGCGCGGACAGCCAGCCGGCGTGGGTCAGCGCCTGGACGAACTCCTCCGGAAATGCGCTGTGTTCCTCGATGCGTTGCCAATAGGCCGAATCGAATTGCTTGCAGAGGTCACGTACGGCCTCGCGGATTTCCGGGTAAATCAGGTCTTGGTCCTGTGCAGCATGCATGGCAATGTCCGTCAGTATCGAGTAGGCGCATTATTCCCGACCGGTCGGAGCAGTGACATTCGCATTTGCGGAAGCGCGACTTCGGTTCCGGCTTAGGGATGTCCCAGGGGTGTGACGGGGGGCGCGGACTGGCGTGGATGCGGGTTATCCCGCGACTTTTTCATGCCCTCGCCCCCCCTTCGGCAAAGCCGAATTGTGCCGCCGGGTCAGTGGATTCACGCTGCGCGCTACTCGAATCCCAGAAACCAGACGCGTATGACGCGCGCATTCAGGAGACAGCGTATGACCACATTCCCGCAGTTGCCAGCCATCGGTACCAGCAAGTGGCGAGGCATGACGTGGGCGGCACTCGCGCTAGCAGCCGTGGCGGTGGCTGTTCCCGGCCAGGGCCGAGCGAATGATGCCTACCCCTCCAAGCCCATCGTGATGGTCGTGCCATTCGCGGCGGGTGGCCCGACGGACGTCGTGGCGCGCTCGGTGGCGGCGGCGATGTCCAAGACGCTGGGCCAGAGCGTGGTGGTGGAGAACCGTCTGGGTGCCGGCGGCACGGTGTCCGCTGCGTACGTGGCCAAGGCCGCGCCGGACGGCTACACGATCCTGATTCACCATAACGGCATGGCCACCGCGCCGGCGCTCTACTCGAAGCTGCCGTACAAGCCGCTGACCGACTTCAGCTTCGTGGGCCAGGTGGCGGATGTGCCGATGACGCTGCTGGGACGCCACGATCTGCCGCCCAACAACCTGCCCGAGCTGGTGACCTACATCCAGAAGAACCAGAACAAGGTGAACCTGGCCAACGCGGGGCTGGGCGCGGTGTCGCAGTTGTGCGGGATGCTGTTCCAGAAGGCGATCGGCGTGGATGTGCAGACGATCCCATACCAGGGCACCGCGCCGGCGATGACTGCGCTGCTGGGTGGTCAGGTGGATGTGCTGTGCGACCAGACCACGCAGACGCTTACCCATATCAAGGCTGATAAGGTCAAGCTGTACGGCGTGACCACGGCTGAGCGCATTCCCGCGCTACCGAACGCGCCGACGCTGCGCGAAGGCGGCCTGAAGGGCTTCGAAGTCAAGGTCTGGCACGGGATCTACGCGCCCAAGGGCACGCCGCCTGCCGTGATCAACAAGCTCAACGGCGCGTTGCGCGCGGCGCTGAAGGACCCGGCCGTTGCGGCGCGTATGCAGGATCTGGGCGCGGTGATCGTGCCCGAGGACAAGCAGACGCCGGAAGGGCTGCGCACGTGGCTGGCCTCGGAGATCGACAAGTGGTCGCCGATTATCAAGGCGGCTGGCGTGAAGGCGGACTAAGGCGGATTGAGGGGGGAAACACCTACACCGGCTCCCGGGCCGCATCCACCAGATACTGAATCAGCGTTTCCGCGAACTGGGGCAGTTCCCGTCCCGGCCGGCGCACGAGTTGCAACTCGCGTCGCGCCCAGTCGTCTTCCAGCCGGATGAAACGCAGTACCTTGCGGCTGGCGTAGCGCCGCGCGCAACTGTTCGGCACGATGGCGATGCCGGCGCCGGCTTCCACCATGCGGCACACCGCGTCGAAGCTGCCCACCTGGATGCGCAGGCTGATCCGTTTGCCCATACCGCTGGCGATGCGGTCCAGGAAGGACTGGATCGCCGACGACTGATTCAGCCCCACAAAGCGGCAACTATCGAGCAGTTCGGCGAACCGCAGTGTCTTGAAGGCGGGCAGCGGATGGTTGACAGGGGCGATCACGATCAGTTCGTCGCTGCAAAGCTGCATTGTGTCCAGGTCGGCGGTGGCGACTTCTCCCGCCACGATGCCAAGGTCCGCCGCCCCCGTGCCGATGGCCGAGACGATGTCGGCCGAAAGGTGTTCCTCCAGCTCGATGTCGACGTCCGGGTTCTCCGACAGGAAGCGCGACAGCGCGTGGGCCAGGAACGAGTTGGTGGCCGTGGTGTTGGCCAGGAGGCGCACGCGGCCCTTGACGCCCTTGGCATAGGGGCGCAGGTCCGAGTGCAGGCATTCGAGCTCCCGGAACACCTCGCGCGCGTGGCGCAGCAGGGCGTCGCCAGCCGGAGTGAGGCGCACGCCTTTCACCTGGCGGATCAGCAACTGGGTCTGGAACGCCTCTTCAAGCTGCTTGATGCGGGCGCTGGCCGCGGGCAGCGAGAGAAAGCTGCGCTCGGCCGCGCGTGTGATGTTCTCTGTTTCTCCCACGTTCAGAAACAGCCGCAGGTCGGTCAGGTCGTAGTGCATGGCTTCGGCGGGCACGAAGCCCACTTTTGTGATTCATGAATTCCAAAGTTTCGGCCGCCAATTTATCGTATCCAGCTCTGCAATAAAACGGGCAGGCTTCCCTGTCCGTGCAGACAGCAAGCCAATGGAGGATACGATGAGCGGAATGATGGAAGGCAAGGTAGTGGTGGTAACGGGCGCCGGTGGCGGTATCGGACGAGGCATTGCCCTGGGCATGGCGGCGGCTGGCGCTCGTGTGGTGGTCAATGACCTGGGCGTGTCGATGAGCGGCGAAGGCGGCGATGCCGGCCCCGCGCAGCGCGTGGTCGAGGAAATCCGCGCGGCCGGCGGCCAGGCCGTGGCCAATACCGATTCCGTTTCGACCTGGGCTGGCGGCAACGCCATCGTGCAATGCGCGCTCGACACCTTCGGTCGCATCGACGCCGTGGTCAACAACGCCGGCAACCTGCGCGATCGCATGTTCTTCAAGATGAACGAGGAAGAATGGCGCTCGGTGATCGACGTGCACCTGCACGGCACCTTCTTCGTCAGCCGTGCGGCAGCCAACTATTTCAAGGATCAGGAGAGCGGCGCCTACGTCAACATGACGTCGACGTCGGGGCTGATCGGCAACCTGGGTCAGGCTAACTACTCCGCGGCCAAGCTGGGCATCGCCGCGCTGTCCAAATCGATCGCGCTGGACATGGCCCGTTTCAATGTGCGCTCGAACTGCATCGCGCCGTTCGCCTGGAGCCGCATGACCAGCTCGATCCCGGCCGAGACGCCTGCGGAGAAGGAGCGCGTGGCCCGTCTGCAGAAGATGGAAGCCGGCAAGATCGCTCCGGTGGCCGTGTTCCTGGCCAGCGACGCGGCCAAGGACGTGAATGCCCAGATCTTCGCGGTGCGTGCCAACGAGATCATGCTGATGAGCCAGTCGCGCCCGGTGCGCTCGGTCCATATCGGCGAAGGCTGGACGCCGGAAACCGTCGCGGAGATCGCCATGCCCGCAATGCGTGGCAGCTTCTTCAAGCTCGACCGCTCGCCCGACGTCATCAACTGGGACCCGATCTGACCGAGTCCCGAGGCCGGCCTGGATCGAATTCAGGCTGATCCAGAGGCCGGCCCGCCTTCCGTTTTCCGTTGATGCTGCATTGCAGCGCGACGCGTCCATACATGCGTGCCCGATGTGGCACGCATTCTGCTCACTCCTTTATCGTTAGTACCGGCGTCAGGGCGCGCGCACTTGGGAAGTGCGTGACGATTGCTGCTGGTGATAGCGAAAACACTGAACAGGTGCATACGCGCGATACGTCGATATGTCGACACGACTCTTGCCGGCGCCGGTTAGCACTCGTCATTCGAAAGTGCTAATGCGGAAAACGTTGAACGAAAGACGCGACGGTATGTCGCAGCGATAGTCGTCAACGCGTTGTGAGGCGGCGATGATCGTGACCCTGCTGGCCGCGTGGACATGATCTTGCTGTGCGCGCAATCATTGCTCGCGATGTGTCTGACGCGCGCGATGGGCGCGTTGCGCGAAGGCGTGTGAAGGCGTTGTTGTGTCGATGCCGAACGCGTTGCGCAACGGTATTTGTCGTAACGATATTGGGTGGGCGAGTTACACACCGCGTCGTGCACATAGTGCGGGAAAGGTGTAAGGTGTGTCACAAGCATGGTCAATGGCCCGTCGCTGCGGAATAGGACGACGAGGTGTCCGGTAATAGTGAGCATGACGATGACGTGCAACGCCATCACCGGACAGACGATATCTATCGTCAACTCACGGTCCACGTTCGCCGTTATTTGACTATGATGAAGTAAAGATTTCGCAACATGGCAGCTCCGCCATGCCGGGGTGGTGGAAGGCAAGATTGCCGCGAAGTCTTTCGGGGGGAGCAGCACTGCCTTCGCCTCGGAGTGTTTCTCAGACGGGAGTGAGGTATGGACATTTTTGGCCACTACGCCACACGCTTCGAAGCACGCAAGGAAGAGGAATACAGCATCCAGGAGTACCTGGAGATCTGCAAGAAGGATCCTACTGCCTACGCGACCGCTGCCGAGCGAATGCTCTCCGCAATCGGACAGCCCGAGCTGGTGGACACCCACCACGATCCGCGCCTGTCCCGGCTTTTCTTCAACAAGGTCATACGGGTCTACCCGGCGTTCCGCGACTTCTATGGCATGGAGGACACGATCGAACAGATCGTCTCGTTCTTCAAGCACGCAGCGCAGGGGCTGGAAGAGCGCAAGCAGATCCTGTATCTGCTCGGGCCACCCGGAGGCGGCAAGTCGTCTCTCGCCGAGAAACTCAAGGCGCTGATGGAAGAGATCCCCATCTACGCGCTCAAGGGCTCACCGATCCATGAATCGCCACTCGGGCTGTTTTCGGCCGATGAGGACGGCAAGATCATGGAGGAAGACTATGGCATTCCGGTCCGCTACCTGAATACCATTCCGTCGCCGTGGGCCGTCAAACGACTAAACGAATTCAATGGCGACATCACCAAGTTCCGGGTGGTGAAGCTGCGCCCGTCGGTGCTGGCGCAGATCGCGATTTCCAAGACCGAGCCGGGCGATGAAAACAACCAGGACATCTCGTCGCTGGTGGGCAAGGTCGATATCCGCAAGCTCGAGGATTTTCCGCAGGATGACCCGGATGCCTACTCGTATTCCGGTGGCCTTTGCCTGGCCAACCGCGGTCTGCTCGAGTTCGTGGAAATGTTCAAGGCGCCGATCAAGGTGCTGCACCCGTTGCTGACCGCCACGCAGGAAGGCAACTACAAGGGTACCGAGGGCTTCGGCGCGATTCCGTTCGATGGCGTCATCCTCGCGCACTCGAACGAAGCGGAATGGACCACCTTCAAGGCCGACAAGAACAACGAGGCCTTCCTGGACCGGATCTATATCGTCAAGGTGCCATACTGCCTGCGTGTCTCCGACGAGGTAAAGATCTACGACAAGCTGCTGCGCAGCAGTTCACTCTCGGCCGCGCCGTGCTCGCCGAACACGCTGAAGATGATGGCGCAGTTCGCGGTGCTCACGCGGATCAAGGAGCCGGAGAATTCGAACATCTTCTCGAAGATGCGCGTCTACGATGGCGAAAGCTTGAAGGACGTGGATCCAAAGGCCAAGTCGTACCAGGAGTATCGCGACTATGCCGGCATCGACGAAGGCATGAACGGGTTATCCACGCGTTTCGCGTTCAAGGTGCTTTCCAAGGTGTTCAACTTCGACAACACCGAAGTGGCTGCCAATCCGGTGCATCTGCTCTATGTGCTCGAACAGCAGATCGAGCGCGAGCAGTTCCCGCCGGAGCAGGAAGCCAAGTTGATGTCGTATATCAAGGAGTATCTGACCACGCCGTACGTGGAGTTCATCGGCAAGGAGATCCAGACCGCTTACCTGGAGTCGTATTCCGAGTACGGGCAGAACATCTTCGATCGCTACGTGGTGTTCGCCGATCTGTGGATACAGGACCAGGAGTATCGCGACCCCAATACCGGCGAGATCCTGGACCGCAACGCGCTGAACGACGAACTTGAGAAGGTGGAAAAACCGGCGGGTATCTCGAACCCGAAGGACTTCCGTAACGAGATCGTCAACTTCGTGCTGCGGGCGCGTGCCAACAATGGTGGCAAGAACCCAGTCTGGACCAGCTACGAAAAGCTGCGGATGGTGATCGAAAAGCGCATGTTCTCCACGACAGAGGATCTGCTGCCGGTGATCTCGTTCAATGCGAAATCGTCGCGGGAAGATCAGGACAAGCACGAAAACTTCATCAACCGCATGGTCGAGAAAGGATACACACCCAAGCAGGTTCGACTTTTGGTGGAGTGGTATCTGCGCGTCAGGAAGTCGTCGTAGTCCACCGGACGCGGTCCCCGGAGCCGCCGAGACACCTGGGCGGCTCCCGATCCTGACGCTCTGGTTTGGCGTCTCAACAAGACGGGCGAGCGGCTTATGGCTACGGTCATCGATCGGCGGGAGAACGGCGGCAACAAGAGCGCCGTCAATCAGCAACGCTTCATCAAACGCTACCGCGAGCAGATCAGGCAAGCGGTGGCGAAGGCGGTGTCCGGTCGGAAGATCATGGACATCGAGCAGAGCGGGCAGGTGTCCATTCCGGTCAAGGACATCTCCGAGCCGATTTTTCATCACGGCCAGGGTGGCCGGCGCGAGTGGATTCACCCGGGCAACAAGAAGTTCGTCAGGGGCGACAGCTTCGACCGCCAGCAACAGGGTGGCGGCGGCGGCGGGTCTCGCGCCAGCGATAGTGGCGAGGGCGAGGACGACTTCGTCTTCACGCTGTCGCGCGAGGATTTCCTGAACTTCTTCTTCGAGGACATGGCGCTGCCAGACCTGGCCAAGCGTCACCTCGCCAAGATCGCCGAAGTGCGCAAGGTGCGCGCTGGCTTCTCGATCGACGGCACGCCATCGAATCTCTCGATCCTGCGCACGATGCGCAGTTCGCTCGGGCGGCGCATTGCCTTGTCGAGCCCCTATCTCAAGCGCCTGCGCGAGCTCGAGCTCGAATACAACGACGAAGTCGAGAAGGATCCGTACTCCGAGAAGGCGGAGGCGCTGATGGAGAGGATGCGCCATCTGCGCGCCCAGGTGGATCGGGTGCCGTTCATCGAGAAGCTGGATCTGCGCTACAACAATCGCGTGCTCAAGAAGCGTCCGCAGGCGCAGGCGGTGATGTTCTGTCTGATGGACGTGTCGGGCTCGATGGATGAAAGCCGCAAGGATCTGGCCAAGCGCTTCTTCATGCTGCTCTACCTGTTCCTGAAGCGGAACTACGAGCGCATCGACGTGGTGTTCATCCGCCATCACACGGTGGCCAAGGAAGTCGACGAGGAGGACTTCTTCCATTCGCGCGAGTCCGGTGGTACCGTGGTCTCGAGCGCGCTCAAGCTGATGGTCGAGGTGATTCACGATCGGTATCCGCCGAGCCAATGGAACATCTACTGCGCCCAGGCGTCCGATGGTGACAACTGGGCCGGCGATTCGGAGCTTTGCGGGCGCCTGTTGCGCGAGTCGATCCTGCCGCTTGTGCAGTATTACGCCTACGTGGAGGTGGCTTCGGAAGAACCGCAGAATCTCTGGGAGGAGTACCTCACGGTGAAGGGCGAGTTCGAGCACTTCGCGATGCAGCGCATCATCGGTGCTGACGAGATCTATCCCGTGTTGCACGACCTCTTTCAGAAGCGGGCCGCGTGGCCCGGCAGGTAGCTGCCCGGTAACGTCGCCGGGAATACTGGGGAAGCCTATGGCCTATCTATCGACGGGCTCGGAGTGGACTTTCGAGCTCATCCAGCGCTACGACCGCGAGATCGCCCGCATTGCCGGAGATTTCGGCCTCGACACTTACCCGAACCAGATCGAAATCATCACCGCCGAGCAGATGCTGGATGCCTATGCATCGTCGGGTCTGCCGGTCGGCTACAACCATTGGTCGTACGGCAAGCACTTCCTGGCCTCGGAACGCGGATATCAGCGCGGGTACATGGGGCTGGCCTACGAAATCGTGATCAACTCCAATCCATGCATCGCGTACTTGATGGAGGAGAACACGATGCCGATGCAGGCGCTGACCATCGCGCACGCCTGCTATGGCCATAATTCGTTCTTCAAGGGCAACTACCTGTTCCGCACCTGGACCAACGCGGACGCCATCATTGACTACCTGCTGTTCGCCAAGAACTACGTGGCGGAATGCGAGCAGCGTTATGGCGAGCAGGAAGTGGAGTTGCTGCTGGATTCCTGCCACGCGCTGCAGAACTACGGCGTGGACCGCTACAAGCGGCCCAAAAAGCTGTCGATCACCGAGGAGCAGGCCCGTCAGGCCGAACGCGAGAGCTATCTGCAGATGCAGGTCAATGACTTGTGGCGCACGCTGCCCAAGCATAGGCCGCACGCGCTGCGGCAGGAAGAAGAGGCACTCGAGCTGGAAGCGATCTTCCCGCCGGAGCCGCAGGAGAACCTGCTTTACTTCATCGAGAAGAACGCGCCAAAGCTGCAGCCGTGGCAGCGTGAAATTGTGCGCATCGTGCGCAAGATCGCGCAGTATTTCTATCCTCAGCGCCAGACCAAGGTCATGAACGAAGGCTGGGCCACGTTCTGGCACTACACCATCATCCATCAGCTCTATGAGGAAAAGCTCGTCAATGACGCGTTCATGCTCGAGCTGTTGCAGGCGCATACCAACGTCATCTATCAGCCGCCGTACCACAGCCAGTATTACAGCGGCCTGAACCCGTACACCCTCGGTTTCCTGATGTTCCAGGATATTCGTCGGATGTGCGAGAACCCGACCGAGGAAGACCGGCGCTGGGCGCCCGAGATCGCGGGCAGCGACTGGCGCCAGACGCTTGACTTCGCCATGCGTAACTTCAAGGACGAGAGCTTCCTGCTGCAGTTCCTGTCGCCGCGCGTGATCCGCGAACTCAAGCTGTTCTCGGTGCTTGATGACGACCGCGAAGGGAAGTTGCGCGTGACGGCCATCCATGACGACGAAGGCTATCGCGAGATTCGCCATCTGCTGGCCAATCAGTACGATCTGTCGAACATGGAGCCGAACATCCAGGTGACGAATGTGGATATCGGTGGAGACCGCTCGCTCACGCTGCGTCACCTGCAGAACGACCGCAGGCCGCTGGCGCAGAATTTCGACGAGGTGGTGCGACACGTGACGCGGCTATGGGGCTTCACGGTGAGGCTCGAAGTGGCCTACGAGGATGGGCGGCGTGAACTCAAGTACGAGTGCAAGCCTGAACGCCGCCATCAACCCCAGCGTCGCGCTGCCTGAAAGACGAAAGCGCCCGGAGGCTTAGTGCCTCCGGCGCGTATCGCGGGGCCGGGCCGTCGAGGACACCCCTGCGCGTTCCAGATCCACACCCGGCAGCAGGTGCAGCAATCGCACCAGTTCCGACTGGCGATGCGTGCCGGTCTTGCGCAGCGTATCCCGAATATGCACCCGCACGGTGTGCGGCGAAAGGAACTCGCGTTCGGCGATCTCCGTAAGCGTTTCGCCCGCGGCCAGGCGAATGGCGATGATGCTTTCCTTGCGCGACAGACCGAACAACGAGGTCAGCACGCCCGCGTCGAGCACGGATCGGGACTCAGAGTTGCCCAGCAGCATCATCGCCATCGGCAGTTGCCATGGGCCTTCCACCGGTTGGCGCGATACCAGCGGCATGACGATGATGGGCACCGGTTGCCCGCCCGAGGTGATGTGCATCCACGAGCCAGCGACGGTGCCATTGCGCCCGCCATGCACCGCGGACTCAAGCAGCCCCGCCAGCACTGATTGCATCGATTCCGCGCGGGCGCGCAGCACGCCGTTGTCGAGGGCGAGATTGGTGTCGGCCTGGACCAGTGCTTCGGCCCAGCTATTGGCGTAGCGCACCCGCATGTCGGCTTGCAGAACCATGACGCCGAAGTCGAGTGTGTCGAGGCTGGCCAGGCCCAGCGATGCCAGGCCACTCAGTTCGAAGTTGCGGTGCTGCATGCGGGCTGCCCGCGCCCAGTGGGGCATGACCTGGGCCACGCGTTGCTGGCAATGCGCGAATGCGTCGCACGATGCCGGAGTGGCGCTCATCAGCACGCACACGTCGCTGGTGTCGAACAGTCGGATGCCTTGCGCGAGGCCGCTGCAGTCATAAATGGAGGTGGCTGCCGCTGCTTCTGGCTCGGCCAGCATGGCGGTGGCGCCATCGACGGACATCGTGGCACATGCCCGTGTCGCGCCTGTGGTTGTCAGGTGCGGGGGCAGGGCACGCATGTTGTCAGGCATGCTGCCTGCGCTCGTGAAGCAGCCGTGCGGGGTCACGCCGAGGCGCGCGCGCGCCGCGAGCTTGTCCCATATCAGGTAGCTTGGGCTGCCGGTGCCGGTGTAGCGGGAAAAGAGATCCAGGGCGGCAGGCATGGCCGCCACGTCCATGGCGGACTCATAGATGCAATCGACCAGACGATGGAATACGTCGTCGGTAGACGGGTGTTCGCCCATATTGATTTTCCCCCGGTGGCAAACGCCTGTTTCCTCAAGTCCGCTGCGTCGAGGCGCGGTCCTTTTATGTCTTTGTATGCAACTTCCGGCGATGACCCTGATGCATATCGCCGTACTGCCATTTCACCATGATCGTGCAAAACCGCGAGGCTGGAACATCCCGCCTTGGGAGGGGGGAGTCCCGCGCTGCGCCTGCGTTTCAGGGTGTCTGCACAAGGTGCACGAGTCTTCACGCAGGCATCATGGAAGCTCGCGAGATAGTAATGCCGTGACCACTGTATTTCAAAATTTTCCGGTCCAATGTATTGGAGCGCCATTGCATAAATGAGACACCCCTATGCGGGCGCGCCCCTATGCTCACAATGGCAGCGTCGTCAGGCCGGCTTGCCAGCTTTTCGGGTGACGAGATCGGCGCCTGCTCCAGCCGCGGCGGCTGTCGCGATCTCTTCTTCAGTGCCGCTGCCATCCACCTGCACCGTCACGAACGGTACGGCCAGTCGAATGCCATTGGCGTCGAAGTTGCGCTTGAGCCGGATGTTGAAGGCCCGCGTGATTTCGTACTGCGTGAGTGGCCGTGTCTTGAACTGGGCCAGCACGACCTGACCGGTGGGATCGAAACGGTCGAGCCCCAGGATGTCCAGACCGGACAGCAGGTTGCGGCTGTAGCGATGATCGCGCGCCACCTCGGCGCCGGTTTCGCGCACCAGCTCCAATGCTCGCTCGAAGTCGCTCTGATAGGCAATCGAGATGTTGAAGACGGCGAAGGCATAGCCGCGCGACAGGTTCTTGACCGCCTTGATCTGGCTGTATGGCAGCGTGTGCACGGCGCCCTTGCCGTCGCGCAGTCGCACGGTCCGGATCGTCATGGCCTCGACTACGCCAACATGGTCCGGCAACTCGATCGAATCGCCGATGGCGATCGTATCTTCGACGACGATGAACAAACCGGTGATCAAATCCTGCACCAGCGTTTGCGCACCGAAGCCGATGGCCAGCCCGACCACACCTGCGCCGGCGAGCAGCGGCGTGACGTTGACGCCAAGGTTGGCCAGCACCGCGATCATCGCTACCACGAGCACGCTCACGAATGACGCATTGCGCACGAGGGGCAGGATGGTCTTGGCACGCAGGCTGGGCTGCGCGGCGCGGCCGTGCGTGGGGGAAAGCGTCTGGGTGATGGCCGTGTCGATCAGCAGCCAGGCCAGCCATGCCAGCAGCACCACGCCGACCACGCCGAGCAGCGACTCGGTGATGTGACGGCCGGCGGCGGTCGATTGGGCAATTCGTATCAGCGAGGTCTGCCAGATACGCGCGTTGAGTTCCAGGAATGTGATCCAGATCACCACGCGGATCAGCGCCGCGCCAAAGCGGCCAAAGCGCTGCACGTACGCGGAGCGCCGCCGATCGCGCAGGCGCGGGGCGCGCACCGTTGCCTTGGGCGATCGGCCCACCACGAGCGTCAACAGCGTGGCGGTCACGAACAATGCCACCGTGATGACCGCGCGCCGCAGGAACTCGTCGGCATGGCCGGTGGCCATGATCGTGCCGATGACCGATGCCACGACTACGGCGAGCACGGGCAGATACCACGCATCACCCGCCAGGCGCAGCAGATCCATCATCGCGGGATATTCCTGCCGAATCGCAAACGGTCGGAACGAGATCAACTGGCCGATGGCGCGGCGGAATCGCACGGCAAACACGCCAATCAGGATCGCCGCGAGGATATTGGACAGCGTGCTGATCAACGCCGTCAGGTTGAGGCCAAGCGCGGCGATCACGCGCGGATCGCTGTTGACCTCTCCCAGCGCGGCCAGTGAGCCGGTGATGAACAGCAGGATCGGGGAATGGGTAATCAGGTCACGCACGGCGTGTGCGCGATGCGCGGACTGGAACAGCGTGAAGATGACCTGGCAGACCGCCGACATCACGGCGCCGGCCAAGATCGCGTAGGCCACCAGAACGGCGCCCACACTGGCCGGCGTGCGACCGAACACTTGATAGGCGAGCAGTACCGTCAGGCCGAATGCGACGATCCACGGTCCAATGCCACGCACGAAGTACAGGCTGACATCGATCCACGAAGGTATTTTCGGGAGTTGGTGGTCTCTGGGCCGCCGCAACCGATTCTGGCGCAATCGCCGAGCCAGTTCCCGCAACAGCCAGCCGGTAATGGCCCACCCGGCAAACACGGTGCCGAATTCGGTCCAGGAGACGATGGCCTTGCGGGTGTTCTTGATCGTCAGGGCATCGTGCAGTTCTTCGCGGGCGAACTCCATCCGCCACTTCCAGTAATGCATTGCGCCGCTATTTTTGTGCGGCGCGTTGTCCATTTCCTGGATGGCCTGCGCAACGGCGCCAATCAGGCCCGGGGAGGGTGCGCTGGCGCCAGCGGCCGATGCCGCCCCTGCCGCGCCCGCCGCCGATGCGTCGAGGCCAGTACGCACCGCCTGCAGTTGCTTCACCAAAGCCTGTCGTTCGCCGTCGTTCTGCAAGGTATTGATGACCTGATCGAGCGATTGCGCCAGAGGCGCGCTGGCGGGGGGTGCCGAAGCGGGTTGGGCGTTGGCCTTTTGGGTCATCGCGGCGAGCGACAGTCCGGCGCTCTGCGCGGCGCCGGCCAGGAACATCGCCATCAGGATGCCGACAAGCCAGGTGAAAACTGGAACGCGTAGTCGTGAACGCTGCATGGACGGTTGGGATGTGGCAGGGGGATTGCCGCGATAGGAGCACCTGTATGCGCGTCACTGTAGCGCATCGGCACGCGATGCACGTGTGCGAGTGGGGTGTCGGGCGCATCGCGTGGCGCCCGCTTTTTATTCAAAATATTTGATCAATTTGTCCGGAAACTGGCTGCATCCGTCTTGGCGTCGAATTCTATAGTTCTGCACATGGACGGCGCGACAAACAAGAAAGCGAGCGTTCGGCAGGATTCAAAACAGCTAAACAAATTCACATATTTGGAGAGAATCATGACCCGGACCATCGCCCTCAAGCTCGCTTCCTCCCTCGTGCTTTCGCTTGCAGCCCTTGGCGCGGCCCAGGCAGGCACGGTACCTGCCGACAAGTATGGCTATGAATTCCGCACCGGCGAGTCCGCGGGGACCCGGGTGCCGGCAGACAAGTATGGCTACGAATTCCGCACGCACGACACGTTCACCGATGGCGCCCGCGCTGGGAAGTTCGACGCATTCACCGATGGCGCCCGCAAGGTGGCAGGGCTGGATAAGGCCGGTGTGTCGGCAGAGCCGGCCCGGTCATTCGACCCGTACCTGGACGGCGCCCGCGCATGACCGGTGTCACGCGTTCCGAACAAGGCGTTACGTAACCCGTAACGCCTTTTTCGTTGGAACAGCGGCCAGACGGGGATCACGGGAGGGGCATCGACCGCCCGACTGAAGTAGGGTGGCGAAACCCGGAACGTCCATTTCGCGCGGCGTCCAGGCGGGGCGATTGAAACGCGGGTTCGCATCTACCCGGTCGGGCCGGAGATTGGCACGTGGTTTGCGGAAAGGAGAGCGCAGACGCGCTTCAAACACAGCGTCCCGACGTCAAACAGGAGATCGCCATGTTCCAGAACACCTTTGCTCAAGCCGATGCCGTGATCGTGCACGATGCCGCCATTGCCGAGGCCATCGACGCTGCCATGCTGCGCCGCCGCGACGAGTACGCGGGCCAGCCGATGGCATGGAAGGTGTTCTGCGAAGCGTCGCATGTCGCCACGCTCTGCGAGCCGCTTCGCATGGCGTTCATCAACCGCGTGGCCAGCGAGCGCGGCGCCGACATCGCCCTGCGCCTGAAGACCAAGGCCGAGGCGATCCGCGCGGCGGCAATTGCAGAGCTGGTCTGAACATCGTTACCATGACCGCTCCATCCTTCGGAGCCGTTCATGCCGCCCTTCGATACGCTGCTGCCGTTTCTCGGCATCGCAGTCCTGCTCAGCCTCGCGCCGGGACCTGACAATATTTTCGTGTTGTTGCTGTCAGCGATGCATGGCACGCGCGCCGGCCTGACCGTGGTGTTGGGGCTTTGCACGGGACTGCTGGTTCACACGGCGGTGGTGGCCGTGGGCCTGGCTGCGTTGCTGGCGGCATCGACGGTGGCGTTCACCGTGTTGAAGATCGCTGGCGCGCTGTATCTCGTCTATCTGGCGTGGCAGGCGTTCCGCGCTCCCGTGGGCGAGCTGTCGTCTTCCCAGATGCAGGTGAAGACCGGCAAGCACATGTACCTGCGCGGGGTGATCATGAACCTGACCAACCCCAAGGTCGTGATCTTCTTCCTGGCATTCCTGCCGCAGTTCGTCAGCCCGGATCGGGGCCCGGTGGCCCCTCAGATCATGGTGCTTGGCTTCGTGTTCATCCTTGCCACGCTGCTGGTATTCGGCTCGATCGCCTGGTTTTCGGGCGCGTTCGGCCGCGTGCTGATGCGCTCCGCGCGGATGCAACGCGCGGTGAACTGGTTCGCCGGAAGTGTGTTCCTGGCGCTCGCCGGCAGGCTGGCGCTGTCTCAGCGGTAAGGGATCGGCCCCGTCCGGGGCCGGTGTTCACGCGAAGGTGATCGCGGGACGCCGCTCCGGCAGTTCCAGGTGCGGCACGTTGTTGAAGCTCAGCAGGCGCTGCGTGCCGCGTCCGACGATCAACTCGCAGAAGCCGGTGTTGCGGAACTGCAGGTTCAGTTCGATCGCGGTCTGCGTCGGCGCGCCGAGCAGGTCGGCCACCGCGCGGCCAATGGCGCCGCCCGAGCTGACCACCAGCAATGCGTCCTCCCGCGAGGCGCCTTCGGTCGCATGGGCGAGAGCGGCCTGCATTCGCTGTCCAAACTCGCCCCAGGTTTCCGGCATGCCGGTCAGCTGATCCTGCGTCCAGGCCGCGAATGCGGCGCGGAACGTGCGCCAGTAATCCTGGTAGTCCCCATTCTGATGGGCGCGATGATCCGCGCCGTTGGTGAAGCTGCGGTACAGCGACTCGCCGTCGTATTCATTCAGGCCTGGGTGCGATGCCACAGGCAAGTCACTGATGCCCATGCCGGCCAGGATCTCGCTGGCCGTGTCCTGCTGGCGCACGAGTGTGCCAGCCACCACGCGGCGAAACTGCACACCGCGGTCGCGAAAATACTCGCCCAGCCAGCGTGACTGCTGGCGGCCCGTATCGGACAGGCAGTCGTAGTTGGCGGCCCCGAACGAGGCTTGTCCGTGGCGGACCAGAAATAGCGTTGCCATGAAGTGCGGGCGGCGACGCGCCCGAAAGAGTCTGCGTTGCAGCGATTCTAGATGGGGCCGACTGGCGAGCCTAGCAAGCCTCGCCGAAATTCATGTCGGCCATCTTTTTGCTGCATTTCGCCAGATTTCGCTGCGCTGCCAGAACGGGGCCGGCAGTCAGGTCCGACCCGACCCGACCCGTTCAGGTCAGAACAGGTCAGTCGAGCGTCACACCAGTATCCGCCGTCAGTTTGAGCACCACTGGCAGATAGGCCTTGTACGCGCGCTCGGCTTCAGCCGGCGTGTTGCCGATCGGTTCTGCGCCCAATTCGTCGATCTTCGCGCTCAGTTCTGGTGACTTCACCAGCGCGCTGACCTCGCGGCCCAGCCGTTCGATGATCGCATCCGGTGTCTTTGCCGGCGCCAGCAGCGTGGTCGGGCCAACGATCTTGTAGGCGGCATCGCTGTAGCCGGCCTCCGTGAACGTCGGCACATCCGGCAATGCCTTCGCGCGGGTGGTGCCCGCCACGGCCAGCGGTCGGAGCTTGCCGACCGCAATGTACTGGCGCAGCGTGGTCACGGATCCGATCGTCAGGTTGACCTGTCCGGCGAGCAAGTCGGTCACCATCGGCCCTTCGCCGCGATAGGGAACGTGCAGGATATCGACCCCGTAGGTCTTGTCCATGTACGCCTGGATCGTGTGCGGTTGCGTGCCCGGACCCCAGGAGCCCATGCGCAGCTTGCCCGGTTCCTTCTTCGCGTAGGCAATCAGCTCGGTCACGGTCTTCACCGGCACGGCCGAATTGACGGTCAGCACCGTGCGGGCCATGGCCACGTCGGAGATGGGCCGCAGTTCGGTACGGGGGTCGTATGGGAGCTTCTTGTACAGCGCGATATTGGCCGTGATCGGACCCGGAATCGTCATCAGCAGTGTGTAGCCGTCAGCCGGCGACTTGGCGACAAAGTCCGTGCCGATGATGCCGCCCGCGCCACCCCGGTTTTCGACCACCACCGGCTGCCCAAGGCGCTTGCCAAGGCCTTCGGCCAGTTGCCGGGCCACTGTGTCAGTCAATCCGCCGGCCGGATACGGCACGATCATCCGGATCGGCTTGGACGGATAGTCCCCTTGCGCGAACGTAGCCAGCGGCAGCAGCGCCACAGCGGCGCATGCGGCGCGCATGACCCATCGTCGTCGTGGCGGAATGGTTTGCTTCATGGTGTGTCTCCTCGTTTTGATGCCCGGTCCCTGTCGGGACATACCGCTATGGTTGCGGCTGCTGCGGGCGGTGGATTGGGTGAAGCGAGGGAAAAACCTTTGGAGGCTGGCGTGTCAGTTTTCCAGCCCGAGATAGCAGGCGACCATGCGCGTCATCTCGCCGGACAGGCGCTCGTCGTCGAGCCGGAGCGGGCCCGGATTGTTGAGCACGGCATTGACCAGCAGGCCGAACACCATCTGCATGGCGAAACGCACGCGGACTTCGTTGGCTTCGGCCGGGCCCGGCAGCCGGGGGGTAAGCAGCGCCACCAGCCGTTCGACGATTTCCTCGCCGTTCTTCTGGTGCGGCAGCCATTCCTCCGGGCGCGTGGACGAATGCTTGAGCGACGCGCGAATCACGCCGCGATTGTTGTGGCAGCCATTGACCAGGAAGCGCATGGTCTTCTCGACGATCTGCCGCGCCGGTACTTCGCCCCAGCGATGTTCGGCCATGTAGCGGGCCACCGAGGCGTCTGACTCTTCCATCACCAGCGTGCGCAGCGCGTCGAAGAACGCCATCTTGTCGCGAAAGCGCCCGTAGAACGCCCCGACGGAAACCTGGCAGGCCGCCGAGATCTGCGCGACCGATACCGCTGCGAAGTCACGTTCGGCCAGCAGCTTGCGGCCGGCGGCAAGCAAGGCCTGCTCGGTCTCGCGTGCGCGGCGCTGTCGCGGCGGTTGCAGGATCGACGTCGTGTCTACCCTTGGGAAGGGGGAAGAGGTGGATGGCGCACTCGTAATGGGGCTTTGCATGGCAGATTTCCGTATTCGAATTCGCATTCGGTTTTGAACCTTATGTGCCGCCAACGTGCACCGTCAAGATAGGGATTACGATTTCCAATATTTGGAAATTCATTCCGCCTTTTGACATACGACGACGTCGCCGACCACACTGGACAACAGGAGACAAGATGCAAATGAACACGCCAGTCGAACAATTCATTGCCGAGCGCCGCCGCGAAGATCCTTCGTTCGGCGGGCTGTTGGCCAAGGGTTTCGCGCTGCTTCGCTGCTTCATCGACGACCCTCGCCCATTGGGCAACGGAGAACTGGCGCAGCGGCTGCAGTTGCCGCGGGCCACGGTATCGCGCATCTGCCGCACGTTGTTCGAACTCGGCTACCTCGACTGGGAACCGAAGCTGGACAAGTACTTCGTCAGCGCCCAGGTGCTGGCGCTGGGCTATCCCTACATGGCTGGCCTGCAGGTCCGCCACCTGGCGCGACCGCTGATGCAGGCGCTGGCCAATCAGGTCGAAGGCGCGGTGTCGATGGGCGTGGCCTACCAGCTCGACGTGACTTACCTGGAATCGTGCACGCACATGGAAGGCACGCCGGCGCGGCCGGCGATTGGCGCGGTGCGGTCGGTGCTGACGACCGCGATGGGGCGCGCGTACCTGTGCACGCTGTCGAAGACCGAATTCGAGAAACTGATGACCACGGCGCGCGCAGAGCGGCCCGAGGAGTACGCCGCCTGTTACGACACCTTGTGCCACTGCATTGCCCACTATCCGAAGCGCGGATTCACGCTCAACGAAGGTGATGCGGGAGCGGATGTACATGGCGTGGGGGTGTATTCGCGCGTGGTGTACATGAATCGGCCGCTGCTGTTCAACTGCGCCATCCCCGGGATGCGCGTCAAGCGGGGCTCGATGGAGAAGCGTGTGGCACCGCTGCTGCGCGAGATGGTGCGATCAATAGAAAACATGGCTGGCGTGGGGCGCTAGGCCGCCGGTAGGCGGGACCGGACCTTCCCGCCAGGCTGAACGCGTCGCGGCACGTATCGCGCGCGTCATCAACGGAGACAACATGCAGGATCTGCAACCCTTGCTGCGCCCGCGTTCGATCGCGGTGATCGGCGCGTCGACGCAACCAGAGAAAGTCGGCGGCATGCCGATTCGCCTGTTGGGCGAACTCGGCTACGCCGGCCGCGTGTTCCCGGTGAACCCCGGGGCCGACACCGTGCAGGGCCTGCGCGCGTTTCCGACGGTCGAAGCCATTGGCGAGCCCGTGGACCTGGCGATCGTCGCCGTCCCGGCGCCGGCCGCGCCCGACGTGATGGCGCAGCTCGGCCGCGCGGGAACGCGTGCCGCGGTAGTCTTTACCTCGGGCTTTGCCGAGGTCGCCCACGGCAGCGGGTTGCAGCACGCGCTGGCCACGCAGGCAAAGACGCATGGGGTGCAGCTCCTCGGGCCGAACTGCTTGGGCGCGATGAACCTCGGCGAGCGCATGTTCGCCACGTTCTCGCCGATTCCGCTGACAGGCGTGCCGCCAGTTGGCGGCGTGGGGCTTGTCAGCCAGAGCGGTGCATTCGGTGCCTACGCATTCGCGTTGGCGCGCGAGGCGGGTTTGGGTTTGAGCCACTGGGTCACCACGGGCAACGAGGCGGGTCTGCAGGTGGCCGATGTCATCGAATGGCTCGCGCATGACCCGCAGACGCAGGTGATCCTGGCCTATATCGAGGGTGCGCGCGACGGGATGCGCCTGCGCCAGGCGCTGGCGGCGGCCCGCGCGGCAGGTAAGCCGGTGGTAATCGCCAAGGTCGGTACCACGGCCGCCGGCGCCAGCGCCGCGCAATCGCATACGGCCAGCCTGGCCGGCGAGGACGCCGTGTACCAGGCCGTGTTTGACGAATACGGCGTGCATCGCGCGCATACCCTGGAAGCATTCTTCCGTCTTGGCTACACGCTGGCGCGAGGCAGGCGACCGGCACGCTGGCATTCGCCCACGGGCATGGCGGCGGACGCCGTGGCGCCGGTGGCGATCGTGACCGTTTCTGGTGGCGTTGGCATCATGATGGCCGATAGCGCCGAGTCGCAAGGGCTGCCCCTGCCACCGATGCCCGATGCCGCGGCCGCGGCGCTGCGCGAGGCTGTGCCGTTTGCCAGCACCTCGAATCCGATCGACGTGACCGGACAGGTCGTCGCGCAGCCAAAAGTGCTTGCTGACGCGCTGGCAGGTGTGGCACGCAGCGGCGCATATGGCAGTGTGGCGGCGTTTCTGGCCGGTGGCGGGAACGCGCCGAGGGTGTGGAGCTTGCTGGAGCAAACCGTTGATGATCTGGCGAGCGATCCGCAAGCCGCGCCGCTGACGATTGCCGGCGTGATCTCCGACGAAAAGCGCGCATGGCTCGAGGCGCGCGGCTGCCTGGTGTTCCGCGAGCCGGCGCACACCATCGAGGCGGTGGCCGCGCTTGCCAAGGCTGCCGCGATGACCGAATCCGCGCAATCCCCGGTCGCCCCGGCGCAGCTGCTGTCCGTGCCCGAACTGCCAGCCGACGCAAAGGCGCTGTCTGAAGCCGACGCGATGGCACTGCTGTTGCAGGCTGGCGTTCCCGTGGCACCGCACGGTCTGGCTCGCGATGCCGACGAAGCGGTACGCGTGGCGGAGTCGATCGGTTATCCGGTAGTCGTGAAGCTTTGCTCGCCCGACATCTTGCACAAGAGCGATGTGGGTGGGGTGGTGCTCAACCTGTCTGACGCCGACGCGGTGCGCGCCGCGTTCGAGCGTGTGCGTCGTGCTGCCGGCACCGCAAGGTTCGATGGCGCGCTGGTTGCTCGCATGGTGCGCGGCTGGGGCGAAATCATGGTTGGCGTGCGGCGCGACCCGGTGTTCGGGCTGGTTGCGCTGGCCGGTATCGGCGGCACGGCCGTCGAGATCTTCCGCCAGATGTCCTTCGGACTGGCACCCGTTTCACGCGAACGCGCGCGGGCCATGCTGACGCAGAGTCGCGCCGCCGCGTTGTGCGCCGGCCATCGGGGACATCCCCCGCTCGATCTCGATGCGGTGGCCGATGTCATCGTGAACGTGTCGCGTGCCGCGGATGCCATCGGCGAGCGGCTGGACACACTGGAAATCAACCCGTTCATCGTGAGCGCGGACGGGCTGGTTGCAGCCGATGCGGTGATCACGCTGCGCTGATCGACACGAACAACCACTCATAACAAAGACAGGAGACAGGTTATGCGATCGAAGCTTCGCAGGGCGCTGCTCGGCATGACGCTGGTGCTGGCGGGCGTGTGCATGACGACGGGCGCCGTCAATGCTGCGCGAGTCTATCCAGACAGGCCAATCCGGCTCGTGGTGCCATTCCCCGCGGGTGGCGGTACTGATGTGATCGGTCGGATGCTGGCGGCGAGATTGTCCAACACGCTCAAGACCACGGTCGTGGTGGACAACGTGGTGGGCGCCACGGGCACGATCGGCACGGCTCAAGTGGCACGTGCCGCACCGGATGGTTACACGCTCGTGCTCGGGATCTCCGCCACGCACGCCATTGCGCCGTCTATCTTTCCCAAGCTGCCGTACGACCCGTTGCGCGATTTCGTGCCGATCGGCCGTATCGCCATTGGCGGCAACGTGCTGGTGGCGAATCCGAGCTTCCCTGCCCATGACCTGCGCGCGCTGATCGCCATGGCGAAGCAACCTAATGCCGATCTGACCTACGGGTCCTGGGGGCAGGGTTCCGGTGGCCATCTGGCTGGTGAAAGCCTGAACGTCTCCACTGGCATCCATCTGCGTCATATCCCGTACAAGGGCGTGGCGCCGATGCTGACCGATGTCATGGGCGGGACGCTACCCGTGGCGATGTCGGACCTGGCGGGCACCTTGCCGCTGATCCGCAGCGGTAAGGTGCGGGCGCTGGCCGTGTCTGGATCGGAGCGCTCGGTGGCATTGCCCGATGTGCCGACGTTTGCCGAGAGCGGCGTCGGGTTCCGGCTCGACAGCTGGTTCGCGTTGTTCGCGCCGTCCCGCACACCGGCGCCGATCGTCGAACAGCTCGCCCGCGCAATGCAGGAAGCCATGCAGGACAGCGGGCTGCAGGCGCAGATCGCCAGCCTGGGCATGCGCTACGCGCCGGTTTCCCGCGCGCAGTTCACCAACCAGATGCGTGAAGACACCCGCACCTGGGCAGCACTTGTGAAGTCGAGTGGCGCCGCGCTCGAATGATCCAGAACGTTCAACCGTGAGAATCCCATGAACCATCCTGCTTCCCCAATGTTCCCCGCGCCCGTCCACACCAGCCCGCAGGAGGCAATGGTTGCCGCCGCGGCGCTTCCACTGGTGATTTATGGCTATCCGCTGATCGAAACGCTGCGCACCTGCCGCCTGCAGACTTCTGTCGATGCGCCCACGCGCTATGGCCGCGCCCCGATGAACATGCTGTCCGCCAGCGCACGGCAATGGACCCACGAAGACAGGGACATCGTCACACCGGCCAATGACCTTCTGTACTTCTGCGGCTGGCTGAACCTGGCAGATGGTCCGGCAACGATTCGCGTGCCCGCATTGCCGGATGCGGACCGCTACTACGTGATAGAACTGCTGGACGCGCACACGAACAACTTCGCCAACCTAGGGCCGCGCAACGTACCAAAGGAGGGCGCCGATATCGAGATCGTCGGCCCCGGCCAGCGCGGCAGCGGCGGACAGACCGTGGAGTCGCCGACATCGCTCGTCTGGATCATCGGGCGGGTCCTCGTGACCGGCGCCGATGACCTCGCGCGTGCCTATGCGTTCGAACAGGGCTTCCAGATGGTGAAGAGCGCAGGCCCGGCGCAGCCGCCGAGCGTGGCCCAGTGGCAGGAAAGCGACGACGAAGCCGTCGACTTCTTCCAGAATCTCTATCGCGCCATGCGCGATTTCCCGCCCACGCAGCAGGAACTGGGGCTGTTCACCTTGCTGCGCAAGGTCGGGCTGCGCCTCGAGGATGATCTGGACATCGGCTCGATGCGCCCGTCGATCGTCAACGGCCTGCGCAGCGCCTACGCGCAAGCCATGGTGCTGATCGAAGCGCATACCCGCAGCCAGGGACACAAGGCGTGGGGCTACAGCCTGCGACTGGGCACCTATGGCGATGACTGGCTGCTGCGCGCCTGCACGGCGATGAAGGGGCTGGGTGCCTTGCGCGCCGATGAAGCGGTGTACGCCATGGCCGATTTCGATGCCGATGGCGAACGGCTCCACGGCAACCAGGCATACGAACTGCGCTTTCCGCCTGCCATGCTGCCGCCGGCCGATGCATTCTGGTCCGTCTCGCTCTATGGCGAGGACCGCTTTTTCACGGCCAACGAACTGGGGCGCTACGCCGTGGGCGATCGCACGCCCGGACTGCGCAAGGAGCCGGACGGCACGCTGGTGATCCCCATCGGCCATGCCCGACCGGCGGAAGACGCCAACTGGCTGCCCGCGCCGTCGAGCCACTTCTATCTGATCCTGCGCCTCTACCATCCTTCCGAAGCGTTCCGGGCCGGGCAGTACACGATTCCTGCCGTGCGCCGCGTCGGCTGAGCAAGCACATCATTAGAGAACGACAGGAGACAACGAGACATGACGCAACAAGAGAACACCGCACAGCAACGCGCGCGCGATGCCGTGATCCACACGCTGCCGCTTTACGAGATGGCACGCATGCGCGCCGCCACCTGCCCGCGACGCGATCACACTGGAAGGTTCGCCGGAGACGGGCCCGAATCGACGCTACGCTGGGTCAACCACGTGATTCGCCCTCGCCAGTTGCTTGGCCCGCAGCACCGACAAGTGGTGACGCCGAACAACGACACGCTCTACACCAATGCATGGATCGATTTGTCGCGCGGCCCGGTGGTGCTGGAAGTGCCGGATTTCAACGGGCGCTATTACGTGCTGGGGCTGCTCGATTTCTATACAAATCCGTTTGGCTACATCGGCAGCCGCACGACCGGCACGAGTGCGGGTCGTTTCCTGTTGCACGGGCCGGACTGGCACGGCACGGTACCTGCGGGGATGCGGGCTGTGGCATGTCCGACGAATGCGGTATGGATGATCGGCCGTCTGCTCGTAGACGGCGAAGCCGACCTGCCCGTGGTGCACGCGCTGCAGGATGCCATCGCGCTGCGGCAACTGGACGGCTCGCTGGCGGCGTTCGCATTCGACGTTGCGATGCAACCCGAGGAGCATCTGGGCGACGCGCGACGCTTTGCCGAGGTGGTGAATCGCGTGGTGGGAGAAAACCCGCCGCTGGGTGCGGAGGCCGCCGAGATCGCAGCCTTTGCAGAGGTTGGCATTGGCCATGGCATCGTGCCGACGCCACAGCAGATCGACCTGCTCGACGCCGCCCTGCGTGGCGTGCTGGCGGATCTTGCCGAGCCGCAGCCGTCGGACATGGGCGGCGGTTGGGCAATGTCGGTGGATGTGCGTGAGTCCTTCGGTAGCAATTACCTGCAGCGGGCACTGGTGGCCAGGAACTACATCGGCGCGTTGGGCGTGCAGGAGGCCATGTATGTCATGGCCGACCGTGGTGGCGACGGCGAACCGCTCGACGGCCGGCACGCGTACCGGCTCGATTTCGCCGCCGACAACCTGCCCGATGTCGGCGCATTCTGGTCACTGACGATGTACGACAAAGGCGATTGCATGCTGGTGCCGAACGATATCTCGCGGTACTCACTGGGCGATCGCTCGCCATCACTGACCCGTGGCGCGGACGGCAGCCTGAGCCTCTACCTTTCCGCAACGCCACCGCGTGACGAAGCGCTGCGGGGCAACTGGCTGCCCGCGCCGCCCGGACCGTTCTACGTCGCGCTGCGGTTGTACGTGCCGCAGCCCTCGCACCTGAACCGAACCTATCGCTACCCCGCCATCCAGCTGTTGGAGGTGCCAGCATGAACCCTTCGCAATTGACACGCCGCCGCCTGCTCGGCGCGATGGCGCTGGCTGGCCTGGTGCCGCCAGCCTTCGGGAACGCGTATCCGAGCAAGGCGGTGCGCTTTGTGTCGCCCTACGGGCCGGGCGGGTCGAACGATACGTCGGCGCGAATTCTGGCCGAGGTGTTGAGCCGCAAGTATGGCCAGCAGGTGGTGGTCGAGAACAAGCCGGGCGCCGGCACGCGCGTGGCGAGCGAATCCGTGGCCCACGCGGCGGCGGATGGCTACACGCTGCTGTGGGCGGCCGCACCGTTCGCAATCAATACCGGCGCAGGCTTGTCACAACGTTTCGATATCCACAAGGATTTCGTCGCCGTGGGCCCTCGCGTGCTGGGGCCGCTTTTCCTGATCGTCAACGCGAACTCTTCGGTGAAGACCGTGGCGGATTTCGTCAAGCTGGCGAAGCAGAAGCCAGACGGGGTGAACTTCGCGTCGCCGGGTATCGGCTCGGGGCCGCACCTGACGGCGGAACTGTTCGCATCGCAGGCCGGGTTCAAGGTGGTGAACGTGCACTACCGGGGCGATGCGACGGCCTACACGGAACTGCTGGCCGGGCGCGTCGACGCAACGCTGACCGCCATCACCACGGCGCTGCCTTTTATTCAGGCGGGCAAGCTGCGCGTGATCGCCGTGGCGGCGGAACAGCGCACGCCGGTCTATCAGGATGCGCCCACCTTCGCGGAACAAGGTGTGCCGGGCGTGGTCGGCTATGGCTGGTTCGGCATCGTCGCGCCGGCAGGTACGCCTGCGCCCATCGTGCGACAACTCAATCAGGATGCCAGTCAGGCATTGAGTGATGCGCAGGTTCGGCAAAAGCTTCTCGCGCTCGGCCTGCAACCCGAGCCTGGTAGCAGCGCCGATTTCGCCGCATTTATCGATAGCGAGGTGAAGAAGTGGGGCACGCTGGTGCGCACGCGGGGACTCGTGCTCGAGTGAGGCGGGTGGTGCCTGTTGGCGCCCAGAGCGTGCGCTGATGCGCCGACGGCGGGTCAACTGTTGCTGGTAGCGGAGGGTTTCCTTGCCAGTCCTGCGCACTGACCTATCAGAGTCTGGGCACAACAGGCACTCCCGCTCCACTCGCCACGGCTGATCTTGCCGTCCGCGCCGGCGATGAGCTTGCGCTGGCAATACGCGACCGTGGGAGGCGGCTCGAGTTGCGCGTCGCGTGGACCGCTGCCCGGTGGGTGGGCGGTGGGCATTTCATCGGTCCAGACATAGGCCGTGCCGTCCGGAGCGGCCTGTACGGTCTGTGGCGGCCCCCACTGCGCCTTGGCTTGCTCGACCGGCGCCCCTTTCCAGGATTCGAAGATCCGTTGCATGGTGCCCGCCTCCAGATTGGCGCAGGCGGTGGTCAGCGCGATCGCGGCAGCGGCGATCATGCCGGTGCGGCCAGGGGAGCGTCGGGGTGGTGCAGGCATGGAGACTCCATCAGGGGCGGCAGTCCTCCCCTCGGAGACTAGGCGAGCCAGGCGCCGGCTGCCAGTGCATTTATGCGTGCTGCCGCACCGTTCGCCAGCCCGTTCGGCTGTTTTAGCTGAAGAGCCCCGGCGTCTGACTGTGCTCCGAGGCGTTTGCCGTATGCTTTCCCGCCGTGCGAGGCACGCGGGCCGCTCTGGGCTCCGGGAGGACCGGCGGCGTCAGCACGAACTCGCGTGTAGATAACAGGGGTACGGCGCTGGCCTTCAACTCCTCGATCCGCGGGGCCAGGATCTGGTAGGTATCGATGTCGAAGCGGGCCGGCGCGACCAATTGCCGGGCGGCGTCCTCAAGCGTGGGGGCCGAGCCCAGGTAGCACCAGTCTTCGATGATGTGCCAGGGGAAACGATCGCCGGAAGCTTCACGCCAGGCAATTGCTCCTGCAAACGGCCAGCGCTGGATGGCCATGGAAGCCATTGCTTCCACGGTGCGTTCCCGATGGGCCGTCTGGGATTCCTCCCCGGTGCAGGCGCCCGCGCATCGGTGCAACTGCCGCGCGAAACAAGGGCTGCCCCGGCGGGTGGTGCCTTCGAGCATCAGCGTCGCCAGGCAAAGCCGGTGTTCATCCGCCAGCGATCGCAGGCGCGCTTGCGCGGAGGCCCGGCTCGGAAATGCACCATATAGTGCGGCGTGTCGACTGAAATCGACGTGACGATCCGAACGCAGGCGCGGCGCAGGCAGCCCGTCGAGCATTTCCCAGGAGAACAGCTCGGTGTTCTGGCGCAGCAGGTGGTTGTGCAGCGGGCGCAGTGTCTTGACCAGATGCGCCTCGCTCAGCAGTGCGCCGATTTCTCCTCCGGTCTCGTGCCACTCGACGCGACGCACGGAGCGGGACAGCCGCATCTCCCTGGCGTTGCTGTGATCCCCGGCGAAGTGGGCGCGAATGCGCTGGCGCAGATGGATGCTCTTGCCAACGTAGAGCGGCACGTCGTCGTCGCCATAGAAGAGATAGACGCCCGGGCGATCCGGTACATCGTCCAATGCAGTTTCTTCCAGACCCGCTGGCAGGCTGGCGTGCTTGACCAGCGACGTCACGGCGGATTCGACCAGGTCGACCGAATAGATCTCGTGAATCTTCTGCCAGAACTGCCAGAGCAGCTCGGCATCGGCTAGCGCGCGGTGCCGACCCTTCGGCGTCAGGCCGAAGCGGGCGATCAGGGCATCCAGGCCATGGCGCTCGACGGACGGAAAGAGCGACCGGGACAGACGAAGCGTGCAAAGTACGTCCGCACGGAAGGTCACGCCAGCGCGGCGGAACTCGTTCTTCAGAAACCCATAGTCGAAGCGCGCATTGTGGGCGACGAACAGGCGGCCTTGCAGCTTCTCGGCCAGGGCTTCGGCAATCAATGCAAAGGTGGGCTGGCCGCGGACCATTTCGTCGGTGATGCCGGTCAGTCCCTGTACGAACGGTGGGATGCTGGTCAGGGGATCGACCAGCGTGTCCCATTCCTGAATGCCGTCGGGGCCGACTTCGACCACACCGATTTCGGTGATGCGGTCTCGCTGCGCGTCCGCCCCGGTTGTTTCCAGATCGACAAATACAATAGGCCGGGCAAGCGCGGCAGCAAGCGCCTGTGCATCGAGCATGCCGGGCTCGCGGCTGGTCAACTTCTCTGGAAGGTAGGTGGGCGGTTCTTGGAGGGTCATGCGGCGATTCTAATAGATAGGTAAATTCTTTTACGAAACCTCTTGCGTTCCGCGGTGTGGTCATCTAA